>JBFLZG010000042.1:0-94013 GCA_040756235.1 bacterium
GTATATCCTGGCTTCCGTTGGTTTCCACCAGGACCGTGTAGCCTTCTCCCAGCAGGGCTAGGACGAGCTCCGGGCACCGGGGCTGGAGCAGGGGCTCACCACCGGTCACTTCGACGAGGCCGACCCCATAAGAGCGCGCGACGCCCAGGATCTGCGCGAGCGTCATCGGCTGCCCCTCTTCGTAGGCATAGGAAGTGTCGCAATAGGAGCAGCGCAGATTGCAGCCGGTCAGGCGCACGAAGGTGCACGGCAGACCGGCGAAGGAAGACTCCCCCTGCAGGCTGGAAAAGATCTCGTTGACGATCAGGGAATCAGCGCTGGATGGCGCGGTGGGTGAACTCATCGTCCGGTATGTTTTGGTTGAGCTGGACGTTTTCCAGCAGGATTTCGGTCTTGTGCTCTTTCTGGACGTTCTGCATGGTGAATTGGAGAGGCAGGACCTGATCTCCCACGGGTCCGACCTTGAGGACCTCCATGATCTTGTACTGCTTTCCCTGCTTGTCGTAGAATTCGATCTTCTGGGGGATGAAGTCCTCCTTGCGGACCCAGGAGACCAGCTTGCTGTATTCGGAATCGCTCGTCGGCTTGGGGACGGACTCGACGGCCCAGCAGACTTTGCCACCCACCTCTTCTTCGGCCAGCATCCGGTGGTCGGCCTCATCGACATCCGCGTTCTCCATGTCCGCGTAAGAAAAATCGCTCCCCATGAATCTCTCGTGCTTTTGCTCCGAGGCGATCCGCCGGATCTTCTTCAAAGCGGGCAGGTAGATGAACACGTCGTTCGGCTGACCCGTGTGCTCCCACACGAGGAAGGCGGTTCCCTTCACGTCGGCCGGCGACAGGAAGTAAGCCACGCTCATGGACTTCCCGCTCTCGTCCTCTTTCCTCTTGGT
The DNA here is from genome assembly GCA_040756235.1 of bacterium. Lineage (GTDB taxonomy): Bacteria > Desulfobacterota > DSWW01 > DSWW01 > DSWW01 > JBFLZG01. The sequence goes on from JBFLZG010000042.1 coordinate 894, forward strand.
GAGAATCTTACGTACCCGCCGGTCACCGCCCTTGCTGATCAGAGTCATCGTGAGGTCGGAAATCGAGTTCGCGGGGAACTGCTTCTCCCGGGCTTTCAGCATGATGTCCCGGGCGGAGGGATGCTCGTCGGCCGTCCAGCCCGGGAAGGGCGCCAGAGACGAAACAGCGAACGTCGCGACGGAAGCAACGGCCAGGAGCTTTCTGGAAAGAGCGCGCATGGTCTTTTCTCCTCCGGAGCCCGGACAATGCAGAAGGGCCGCCTGGATGAGAATCGAAAAAAAAGGCAACCGTTTCTAACTTATTGCATATACCACGGGAAAAAGGTGTGTCAACCGGTTCGGCGGGCGATCGGCGCGGCGTCGTGCCGGCGTATTGTAGCAGCAGCCCGGTTGTGGTAGTTCTAAAAGGAACATCCCGGTTTCAAACCCGTTTGGAATCTGACATGAAGGCGTCTGGTGAACGCAAGTCTGCGGGAGAGGTCCGGCGGATTCGGATGACCGTGTCGGGCCGCGTTCAGGGAGTGTTCTTCCGGCACCATACGCGCGAGCAGGCGGAGAGGATCGGCATCACAGGGTGGGTCCGGAATCTTCCGGACGGCAGAGTGGAGGTCGTTGCGGAAGGGACCCCCGAGCAGCTTCGCCTGTTGGAGGCCTCGTGCTGGGAGGGGCCCCCGTATGCCCGGGTGCAGGACGTCCTCGTCCGGGAGGAGCCGGTCCGGGAGGGAGAATTCTCTTCCTTTGAAGTCGTCTACTGAGCGTGAACAGATTTCGGGTGAGAATGGGGACAAGGCGAGGGAGTGGGCCCGGCGGCGCCGCTCCATGGTGGAGCATCAACTCCGAAGCAGGGGGATACGGGACGAGAGGGTGCTGGAAGCCATGAGCCGTGTGCCGCGGCACCGGTTCGTGCCCGAGGCTTTGCAGGATTACGCCTATGAGGATGGGCCTCTCGGGATCGGCGAAGGGCAGACGATCTCCCAACCCTATATGGTCGCTCTGATGACGGAATGTCTCGATCCGCAACCCCAGGACCATGTTCTGGAAATCGGAACGGGCTCGGGCTATCAAACGGCCGTCCTGGCAGAGCTGGTCAGGGAGGTCCATTCCGTTGAGAGGCTTGCGGAGCTGGCGGACCGTGCGTCTTTTCTGCTCTCCGGTCTCGGCTACAGGAACGTATGGCTCCAGGTCGGCGACGGGACGCTGGGTGTCCCTGAGAGAGCCCCCTTCCAAGGCATCCTCGTTACCGCCGGCGCGCCGGAGGTCCCGGCGGCTCTGCTCGATCAGCTCGCCGTGGACGGCCGCCTCGTGATACCCATCGGCAGCCCCTACCACCAGACCCTCTACAAGGTCGTTCGAGAGGCCGCGGGCCATCGCAGGGAGGCTGTAACCGGATGTGTTTTCGTGCCTCTCATCGGCGTACAGGGCTGGGAAGGATAATCCGATCCACACAGACTTGCCGGGAGTGGAACATGCGTGCAAGAGTCCTCGTGGTCTTGGTCCTCTTTCTCCTCGGGTGGCTGGCGACGCCGGGATGCAAGTCCTCGGAACCCGATCTTCTCCTGGTGAAGGTCAAGGCCGTCATGCTGGACCCGCAAACTGGCTCTCCGGTGTTGTTTCTGGTCGATGAGAAGTCGGGCCGCGGCCTTCCGGTCTGGATCGGCATGAACGAGGCTCGCTCCATCACCATGGAGATGCAGGGCGTCGCGCCGCCCCGTCCGCTCACGCACGATCTGTTGAAGCAGATCCTGGATCTGTCCGAGACCCGGGTCGAGAAGGTCGTGCTGACCGATCTGCAGGAGAATACCTATATCGCGGTCCTTTCACTGCGGGCCGGATCCAAGCACTGGGATCTGGACAGCAGGCCGAGCGACGCGATCGCGCTCGCGTTGAAGTCCGAGGCTCCCATCTACGTGTCCCGCAAACTCCGCGAAACCGGGGCCTTCGTGAGCCTGCAGGACTCCCCTTTCCTCGCGCCGGTCGAGCTGCGGCTCGGATTCGGCGCCCAGGATCTTTCATCGGAGCTGGCCGAGTATTTCAGGCTCGAAGGCAAGAAGGGCGTACTCCTGACCGAGGTCACTCCGGAGAGTGCCGCCGACAAAGCCGGCATGCGGAAGGCGGACCTGCTGGTGGCGATCGACGGGGATCCGATCGAGAGCGTCGGGGAGCTGCGCTCGGTGCTGGAGGAGAAGGAGTCAAAGGAATCGATGCAAGTCGAGCTCTATCGGAGCGGGAAGACGGTTCTGTCCAAGCTGCAGCCGAAGCAGAGCGAGTAGCCACGAAGAAGGAGGTAGGACATGGATCGGATCGAGTCGATCGTCGCCAGAGAAATCCTGGACTCCCGGGGGAACCCGACGGTGGAGGTGGACGTTGTGCTGGAGTGTGGGGCTGAGGGAAGGGCTGCCGTGCCCTCGGGCGCCTCGACCGGGCAGTACGAGGCCATCGAGCTGCGGGACGGCGACATGAAGCGCTTCGGCGGGAAGGGCGTGGAAAAAGCCGTTTTCAACGTCAATGAGAAGATCGCGCCTGCTCTGCTGGGACGCTCGGCAACCGATCAGGTCTGGATCGACCAGCGCATGATTGCGCTCGACGGCACGGAGAACAAGGGAAACCTCGGAGCCAATGCCATTCTCGGGGTCTCCCTGGCGGTGGCGAAGGCAGCGGCTCAGTGCATGGAGCTGCCGTTCTACCGGTATCTGGGAGGGGTCAACGCGAAAGTGCTGCCCGTACCCATGATGAACGTGATCAACGGCGGCAAGCACGCGGACAACAGCGTGGATCTGCAGGAATTCATGATCCTGCCGGTCAAGGCTGAGAGCTTCCGGGAGGCGATCCGCATGGGCACCGAGGTGTTTCATCAGCTCAAATCGGTGCTCAGCAAGAAAGGGTATTCCACCGCCGTCGGGGATGAAGGCGGCTTTGCCCCGAACCTGGGGAGCAACGAGGAAGCGCTCAGCGTGATCGTGGAGGCGATCAAGAGGGCCGGCTACAAACCCGGGGTCGAGGTCTTCCTGGGGCTTGACCCGGCGGCGAGCGAGTTCTACAACAAAAAAAGAAAGAAGTACGAGCTGAAATCCGAGGGAAAGGAGTTCGCGGCCAGGGAGATGGTCGACTTCTACGAAGATCTGGTCCAACGGTACCCGATCCTGACCATCGAGGACGGGCTGGCCGAAGACGATTGGGACGGATGGAAGATCCTGACGGAGCGCCTCGGAAGCAAGATCCAGATCGTGGGTGACGATCTGTTCGTGACCAACACGAGCCGCCTGGCGCGGGGGATCCGTGAAGGCGTCGCCAACTCGATCCTCATCAAGCTGAACCAGATCGGAACGGTCACCGAGACGCTCGATGCGATCCGGATGGCTCACCGGGCCCGGTACACGGCTGTGGTCTCCCATCGAAGCGGCGAGACCGAGGACGCCTCGATCGCGGACGTGGTGGTGGCGGTGAACGCCGGCCAGATCAAGACCGGCTCGGCCTCCCGGACCGACCGACTGGCCAAGTACAATCAACTCCTCAGGATCGAGGAGAGCCTCGGGGCACAGGCAACTTATGCCGGCGCTACGGCGTTTCACCAGCTCTTCCCCTGAGAGGTTGTCGATAAACGGCCATCTGCGGCGGCTGTTGCGAGCGAGGGAAGTGGAGATCGCGAGGCTCTGCGAAGCAACCTCCCAGTACCCCCGCGCGTGAGCTGTGGCCGCGGGTTTCCTCGTCGCCACGGCTCCTCGGAAGAGGCCCAAGGACTTCGCACGGTATCTGGCCATTTCTTACCAGCCTCTCAAGGGGTGTTCTCGCGAGGTCCTGACCGAGAGGGGCTTGGGGAAGCGCGCGGAACGAGCTCGGGCGGAGTGTCGATTTCGAAGGTTCCGCTCAAGGTTTACACTGTGGTCTCCGTGTGATATCAATAAAAAATTCTTCTTTTGCGAAACCGGCGCTCCATGGTGCGCGGGGTCCGTCCGCTCATTCCAGGTAACGGAGAGGCTCAATCTATGGCTGTGCTAGACATCCAGAAGATCCGCAACATCGCCCTCGTGGGTCACGAAGGGTCGGGGAAGACGACCCTCATCGAGGCTTTTTTATTCCGGGCTGGCCTGACGAGCCGGATGGGGAGCATCCGTGAGGGAAATACGGTCAGCGATTTCGACCCGGATGAGCGGGATTCGGGCAAATCGTTCATGACTTCCACTCTGTCCTTTTCCCACCAGGGGGTGCACTTCAACTTCCTCGATGTGCCGGGCTCGCCGGATTGCATCGGGGAGGCGCTGACCGCTCTGCGTGCCGTCGAGTGTGCGCTGATCTGCGTCGACGCGACCAGCGGCGTGAAGGTGAACACGCGCAGGATGTGGGTGGAGGCGCAGCGGATCGGACTGCCGTGCTGCTTTGCCATTACGCGGCTGGACGCGGAAAACACGCAGTTCGGCAAGACGCTCGCCGAGATCCAGGAGCACTTCGGAGACCGTTGCATCCCGGTGCTGTGGCCGGACGGATCCGCCGGGGGGTTCCGCAAGGTGGCGCCGGTGTTTCCTGCGGACGGCAAGATTCCCGAGGAGGTCCAGCCCCAGCGCGAGAAGCTCATCGAGGCGGTGGTCGAGGCGGACGACGCCTTGATGGAAAGATACCTCGAGGGCGAGGCGATCGAAGAGGAAACGCTTCGGGAAACCTTCAGGAAGGCGCTGCTTGAGCGGGTCTTGTTCCCGGTTCTGGTCGTATCCTCGGAACGCCAGATCGGCGTGGACGAGTCGCTCGGCTTCCTGGCTTCGCTCACGCCCTCTCCCGACCGCTTCCGGAGGAAGGCCCTCAAGGGGGAGACGGAGATCCCTCTCGATCCTGCCAACGGGTTCGTGGGTTTCGTGTACCGGACCGTGGCGGACGAGTTCGTCACCCGGATCTCCACCATCCGGATCCTTTCCGGGCGGCTCGCTTCGAACAGCTCTTTCGTCAACCGCCGATCCGGCAAGACCGAACGGCTGGGCCCCCTATTGCGCGTCCTGGGGAAGGAGCAGAAGAACCTCGAGGACGCCGGGGCCGGGGACATTGTCGCGGTCGCCAAGATCGAGAACATGCTGGCCGGAGACACGCTGACCGATGACAAGACCGACGTCCGGCTCCCCGAGATCCAGTTCCCCACACCCATGGTTTCGCAGGCCGTGAAGCCGAAAAGCCGTGGGGACGAGCAGAAGATCGGAACGGCCCTGAAGGAGCTGGCTCAGGACGACCGGACCTTCACGGTTTTCGCCGACCCCCAGACCGGAGACCTGGTCGTCAGCGGCATGTCGGATCTGCACCTCTCCCTGATGCTCAGGAGGCTCAAGAGAAGACGCAAGGTGGAGGTCGAGACGGCGCCCCCCAAGATCCCGTACAAGGAGACCATCACCAAGAGCGTTCAGTACGTGGAATACACCCACAAGAAGCAGACCGGAGGGGCGGGCCAGTACGCCAAGGTCTACATCGACATGGAGCCCAACGAGAGGGGGGGCGGATACGAGTTCCAGGACAAGATCTTCGGCGGTGTGATCGACCAGTCGCTGCGCCCGTCCGTGGACAAGGGGATCCAGGCCAAGATGAACGAGGGGGTCATCTCGGGCTACCCGGTCGTGGACGTCCGCGTGAAGTTGGTGGACGGCAAGACCCATCCCGTGGATTCCAAGGACATCGCCTTCCAGATCGCAGGCCGGGAGGTGTTCAAGAAGGCTTTCATCCAGTGCGATCCCGTGCTTCTCGAGCCCATCGTGAAGGTGGAGATCGTCGTGCCCAAGTCGAACATCGGGGACGTCATGGGGGACCTGAACAGCCGGCGGGGACGGATCCTGACGACCAGCACGGAAGGCCCGCTCTCGGTCGTCCATGCGCTCGTTCCGCTCGCCGAGGTCCAGAGCTATCAGGCCGATCTGAAGTCCATGACGGGCGGAGAGGGTTCCTATACGGTCGAATTCGACCATTATGATGTCGTGCCCGCCCATATCCAGAAGACCATCGTGGCCAAGTACGAGGCCGAGCAGCAGCAGAAGTAGAGCCTGTCCCAAAACGCCCATCTGCGGCGTTGCGCTCATCCCTCGTCGTTGCGGCGTACTGAAATGTACGCCTCATTCCTCGAGATCTCGCGCGCCTTGCATCTGGGCATTTTTGAACAGGCTCTCGGATTGGAGCTTTCGGGACAAGTTCGAAGTAGAGAGACACCCAGCAAAGCTTGCGCGAGATCCGTGTCCCACAGCTTCTGCAGCGGTCGGTCGGCGCGACGTGCGGACGGCGCGCTCAGGCAGCTCCTGCCGGGGGCGGCGCGGGCGACCATTTCCGGCAGACCGTCCGGACGTTTCTCCGCCAGCGCCTACCAGATGAAGTTCTTCGCGATCTGCCTCTTGTCGTGACCGCGCCAAGTCATCCGAAAGGGGAACCCCTGGTTCTCGTTGTCCTCATCAAGAATCAGGAGTACGGCGCCCGGCCTTGCCCCGAGAGGTCCGGTGGCTCTTCACCTCCGGGAGGAAAAGGACCATGCCCGTGCTCGTGGAAAAAGTGACGTTTTCATCCGCCGCGGGATCCGTGCGTCTGGAGGGGTCGCTCGGCCGGGACACGGGGATCGCCGCGGCTTCGGGAATCGTTCTCTGCCACCCCCATCCCCTGTACGGGGGCTCCATGGACAACAACGTGGTCAGCGCGCTCTTTCGAGCCTTCACGCGGGCAGGGTACGTGACGCTCGCCTTCAACTTTCGGGGCGTAGGCGGGAGTGAGGGGCGGTACGAGGATGGGGAGGGAGAGGCGGGCGACGTGGAAGGGGCGATCAGATTCCTTGAAGGCCTGCCCTGGGTCCGGCCGGAGAGCCTGGGACTGTGGGGATACTCCTTCGGCGCCTGGGTCGGCTTGCGAGCCGCCGCCCGGGGAGACCGGGTCCGGTGCCTGGGCGCCGTGGCGCCTCCGACGGGTCTCTACTCGTTCGAGTTCCTCGCAGGCTGCAAGCACCCCTTTTACGCCATCTCCGGGAACGAGGATCCCTTCTGCCCGGCTGCTTCCCGGGACGCTCTGCTCCCCCTGCTCGAGGCTGTCAAGGAATGGAGGATTCTGCAGGGGGTCGACCACTTCTTCTGGGGTCGAGAGGAAGAGATGGCCCGGTTTGCGTGCCAGGCCTTCCACCCGCATCTGTCGAGCGGATGTCGATAGACGGCCATCTGGGGGCGTTGCGCTCATCCTGTGAGTGTGAGTTGCCGATCGTCGGCTGCCAGCTGTCAGCAACTCCGTCCCAGGCTCCTTCGAGGGCCCGCGTCTGCCGAGTCGGGGCGTGCGGCCGATGCTCCTGCTCTTCCTCTCTGTGCCAGTCGCCTTTGAATTTCCTCCCGGAGGCTCACCAGGAGGAAGAACGCCACGAGCAGAGAGCAGGCGGTCGGGAACCAGTCTCCCCAGGACTTGTAGAGGGTGGGAATGTCCAGGAGCTCGATGGAAGAGACGCGGACCGCCTGGGAGAACAGGTCCGTGCGGTTCAGGATCCTGCCCGTGGGGTCCACGAAGGCGCTGATCCCCGTGTTTGCGGCCCGTACCATCCACACGCGGTTTTCGACGGCACGGAAGGAGGCGAGCATCAGGTGCTGCTCCGGGCAGTTCGTGTCGCCGAACCACACGTCGTTCGTGATGTTCACCAGGAATTTCGCCCCCGAGTTGACCATGACTCGCGAGAGGTTTCCCAGGATAGCCTCGTAGCAGATGAGAGGGCCGAAACAACGAGCGTCCCAGCAGAGGGGCCCGAGCCTCTCACCCGGCCGGAAGTCGCCCACGCCCCCGACGAGGTTCTTGAGCTGCGGAATCCAGTCCGAAAAAGGCATGTACTCGCCGAATGCCAGCAGGCGGACTTTGTCGTATCGCCCCTGGAGCGCTCCTTTCCCGTTGAGCAGGTAGGCCGAGTTTCGCGGCCCCTCGGCTCCGATGGACCAGGAACCGAACAGCACCGGAGTGCCGAAGGACTCGACCATCCGGCTCAGGAGGCCGCTCGCAGAGCGGGGGCCTCCCCGGGGGTCGTAGCGGAACGGCACGGCGGACTCGGGCCAGACGACGAACTCGGCGCCCTGTCTCACCGCCTCCTGTGACAGTGCCCGGTAACGCCGCCAGAACTTCTGCTCGTAACCGGCGGACTGCTTGTCCTCGATATGCACGTCGGCTTGCACGATCCCCACCGCAATGGGGCGGCCTTCTTCTTGCCGTTCCCGGATCGAGTCCGTTCGAGCGTAGCCATAGGCCAGAGCGGCAGCCACGAACAAGAGGGCCAGCAGGCTGGAAGCAAGCGGGTAGGGGCGTCGCTTCAGGAAGAAACGCAGTACCTCGAACAGGGCCGCGTTTACGGCCACCAGCAGGGCGGTGACCCCGAACACTCCGAAGATATCGCTGATCTGGATCAGGGGAACGACGCCATAGAGCCCCGCTCCGAGGTGCCACGGAAAGATGAAAGGAAAAAGGAACTCCATGGCCGTATACGAGACGGGGAGAACCAGCAGGGAGGGCAGCCCCCTGCGCCTCGTGAGAAGCAGGTAGGCCAGAGCCATGCCGCCGAAGGCGAGACCGGAGTAAAGGCTGAAGAAGATCCAGGCCAGGATGCTCAGCATGGAGCTGAGATCGCTGTATCTCTGTACGGTGCCTACGATCCAGGGAAAGCAGATGAGATGGATCATGGTCCCGCACAGCCAGCCGATGAAGAATCCGGCCCTCGAGTCCGCTTCCTCCAGGGCCAGCAGCAGAGGGACGAGGGCGATCCAGCAGAGGGCGTGCCAGTGGATATCGGGAGAGGCCAGCCCGTACAGGGCGGCGGTCAGGAAGCACAGCAGGAAGACCCGCAGAGTCTGCCTGTGGTCCCGGTATCGCACGGCGGAAAGCATCTTCATCCGAAAGGTTCCCCGAAGGAGCGCACAGGGTCCGATTCTAAGCGGACGCGGGCAACCCATCAAGGGCCGGCGCCGGAATCCGGTGCTCGGGCGAGGCTGGGACTGAGCCTTGCCGGGCCCGGCCCTCATGTTTCAGACGAAGCTTCCGCGGCAACGGGTTGACAGGATTTCCTTCTTCTTGCTAGCGTTTGCGGACTGGAGAGGTGTCGCAGGGCCGCGGACGCCTTGCCGGAGGCCGGATCGTGGGGACGGGTACGCCTGCCCCCGGAGAAACGGAAAAATCGCTGCAGCAAGGATGGTCGGGATGCCGGAAAAGGCGCAGTTTCTGCCTCCCCGTGGCACCCGGGACTTCTACCCGGAACAGATGCGGCCGCGCAACGGCCTCTTTTCGCTCTGGCGCAACGTTGCCGGGGCTTTCGGGTTCGTAGAGTACGACAGCTGTGTGCTGGAGCACGAGGAGCTCTACATCCTCAAGTCCGGCGAAGAGATCGTGGGGCAGCTGTTCAACTTTACCGACAAGGGAGGCCGCCGCGTCGCCCTGCGACCCGAGATGACCCCGAGCCTGGCCCGGATGATCGCGGCAAGAGGGAGCACTCTGCCCAGGCCGTTGAAGTGGTTTTCCATCGCCCAGTGCTTCCGATATGAGCGCATGGCCAGGGGCCGCAAGCGCGAGCATTACCAGTGGAACCTGGACATCGTGGGCGTGCCCGAGGTGACGGCCGAAGCGGAGTTGCTGGCCGCCGCGATCGAGGTGCTGGAACGGCTCGGATTGCGGGAATCGGACCTGGTCGTGCGCATCAGCCACAGGGGACTGCTGACAGCCGCTCTGGAAGCGCTGGAGATTGCCCCGGGACAGTGGCCGTCTTTGCTCGGGATCATCGACAAGCGCGGGAAGGAATCCGAGGAGTCGCTTTGGAAGCTCCTGCTGGCGCTCCGGATCCCGGAGGCCAGGCTGAGGGGTCTGCTGTCGCTGCTGGAAGGAGGCGATCTGGATGCATTCCGCGCTTTACTCGAGCCGAAGGGCCTGGGGCAGGATACGATCGTTCAGATCGAAGCTCTCTTCGGTTACCTGGAAGCATACGGGATCCGAGACTACTGTGAGTTCGCCCCGTCCGTGGTCCGCGGGCTGCCCTACTACACGGGAACGGTGTTCGAGTGCTTCGACCGGGAGGGCCGGTTCCGGGCCGTCTTCGGAGGAGGGCGTTACGACCGTCTTCTCGAGGTGTTCGGCGCCGAGCCCTCTCCGGCGGCCGGTCTGGGGTTCGGCGACGTGGTCATTCAGGAGCTGCTGGAAGCCCGAACCCTTCAACCGTGGCCCGATAGAAGGATGGACTTCTTTCTGGTACCCTTCTCGGAGGCGGAGCGTTCCGTCTCGATGCGGGTGGCTCGGGACCTGAGGAAGAAAGGCTTTGCCGTCGATCTTCTCCTGGGTACAAGGAAGCTCAAGGCGGCTCTTCGAGAGTCGGTCCGATCCCGCCCGGGGAGGGTCGTCCTGTTCCTTCCCGACGAGCTGGACCGAGGCGCCCTGGTCGTCAGAGACATGAGCTCGGGCCAGGAGGAGCGGGTGAGCATGGAGGTTTTTCTCGACGCCCCGCAAAGGTGGGCGGGGCCGGGGTGAATCCGAGGGATGCGTCCGGAATGAGTCAGGGACGGGCTTACGTGTCCAAAGCGGTCCGCGGCCTCGCGGCGCATCGCGCGGCTTGGAGCGAGGTCGGCAGACGGATCCTCCTCTGGGCTCTTTTTTTGACTCTGTCGGGGTATTTCCTCTGGAGCGCCGTTTCCGGAACGCACGGGCTCCTTTCATTCTCGGAGATGAAGAAGACCCGGGAGCGGCTGGAGAAGGAGAATCTGGAGCTCCTGGCGAAGAACCATGCCATGGAGAAAGATATCTACCTGCTCCGGCACAGCCGTGCCTACCTCGAGAAGACGGCCCGGGAGGAATATGGGTACGTTTACCCGGGGGAGAAGATCTTCTGGTTTGACGAGCCGGGGGACGGAACGACTTCGGGCCGGCTCGTCGCGGATCACGGCCCGGAGTGACGAAATCGCAATCCGACGCGGCCTGAAAACCCGAGCCTGGTGGGCTGAAAAAGATCCCGCTTGATTTTTTGAATCCAACCTATTATAAAATAACATGATTCGGTTGCGGTTCTTGGAAAGTGGGCGCGTCCCGCTTTTTTTGTATCAGATCCTGATTTCTTTCAGGCACGGGCGACAACAAGCAACCGGCCGCCGAGGGAGCCTTTTTCGTGAATTCCAGGGCAGTTCCCGAGACGGTTTCGAAGATCGTCTCCCCCATCCTTGACCGCGAGGGCATGGATCTGGTCGACGTGCAGTTTCTTCGGGATAGTGGATCGTGGGTGCTGCGGGTCTTCATCGACAAGCCCGGAGGCATCTCCCTCGATGACTGCACGAGGATCAGCCACAAGATCGGGGATGTCATCGAAGTGGAAGACGTCATTGCCCACCGCTACCGCCTGGAAGTCTCCTCGCCCGGGCTGGACCGGGTGCTCAAGAAGGAGGCAGATTTTCAGCGGTTTTCAGGCAAGAAGGCGCGTGTGCAGACACGGGAGCCGCTCGCGGGGAGAAGGAATTACAGAGGCAAGATCGTTGGATGCGAACAAGGTGTGCTCGCTCTGGATGACCTGCAGGGCAATGTGATCCGGTTGCCCCTCCATCTGATCGAAAAGGCCAGGCTGGAGATCGATCTCGGTCGCTGATTCCAGGCGAACGACCTCTCCGGCACCGGACACGCACCCGTCCAACCAGACCGGATATCCGGCGAAGGAGCTTCCCGAGCCCGGATGGTACATTCAAAGGAGGTTTTCTCAATGGCCTCTGAGCTGGAGAGAATCATCGAGCAGGTTGGCAAGGACAAGGGAATCGACAAGAAGATTCTGATCGAAGCTCTTGAAGCCGCCATGCTCAGCGCCGCCAAGAAGAAGTTGGGGGCCCAACACGACGTCGAAGCGCACTACAACCCGGAGCTGGGTGAGGTCGAGCTCTTCGAATTCAAGGTGGTGGTGGATGCCGTTCAGGACAACGATGCGGAGATCTCCCTGGAAGAGGCCAGGAAGACCGACCCGGACGTGGAGGTGGGAGACAGTCTCGGCAAGAAGCTCACGACCGAAATCTTCGGAAGGATTTCCGCGCAGACCGCCAGGCAGGTCATCATGCAGAAGGTCCGCGAGGCCGAGAGGGAGATGGTCCACGGCCTCTACAAGGATCAGAAGGGCGAGTTGGTGCACGGCTCGGTTCAGCGTTTCGAAAAGGGCGGCGACATGATCGTCAACCTCGGGAAGGGGGAAGCGATCCTGCCGGTCAAGGAGCAGATCCCCCGGGAGACATACCGCATCGGCGACCGCATCCGGGCCTACATCTTCGACGTAGACAAGAACGCGAAGGGGCCCATCATCAAGCTGTCCCGGGCCAGACCCGAGATGCTGATCAAGCTGTTCGAGCTCGAGGTGCCCGAGATCTACGACGGGATCGTCGAGATCAAAGGGGCGGCCCGGGAGCCGGGGGGGCGAGCCAAGATCGCCGTCTACTCGCGCGACATCGACGTCGATCCGGTCGGGGCCTGCGTGGGCATGAAGGGATCGCGGGTGCAGGCGATCGTGCACGAGCTCAGAGGGGAGAAGATCGATATCGTCCCGTATTCGCCGGACATCGCAACCTGGGTCTGCAACGCCCTCGCACCGGCCGAAATCTCCAAAGTGATCATCGATGAGCGCGAGCACAACATCGAAGTGATCGTGCCCGACAACCAGCTCTCTCTGGCCATCGGGAAGAAGGGACAGAACGTCCGGCTGGCCTCCAAGCTGGTGGGCTGGAAGATCGAGATCCACGGGGAGACCGAGGCGGAGGACTCCTTCCAGAGAGCCAAGGCCAAGCTGGAGAAGATCGAAGGCCTCGGCGACGTGATGGCCCGCAGCCTCCTGAACGTCGGGATCTATTCGGCCAAGGACATCCTGGAGTGGGACGCCGAAAGCCTGGCCCAGGCCACCCAGCTCGGGCTCAAGAAGGCCGAGAAGCTGCAGGAACTGGCCCGCCAGCACCTGGACCACCTGCCCGAGGGCGATGAGTCCGGCCCCGATCGCGAAGGAGTTGCGGAGGTGCCCGCGGCCGGAAAGAGCGGGATCGAGAAGGAAGGGAGCCTCGGCAGAGAGGCCGGTGAGGCGCCCGTTGCGGAAACCCAGGCGGCCGAGGGGACGATGGGAAAAGCGAACCAGGAAAGGAAGGAAGAGGAGGACTCGGTCCCTCAGAGTCACGTCTGACAGGATCTTTCCTCCCCCGGAGGGCGTCGGTTGGCGAAGGACGCGGACCCCGAACGTTTGCACGATCGGCCGGAACGCACTTGCATCGGATGCGGACGCAAGGCTCCCAAGCGACGTCTGCTGCGATTCGTTGCCCGCGAGGGCGGGACGCTCGAGTTCGATCCGCAGCAGACGATGCAGGGCCGGGGCGGTTACCTCTGTCCGGAGCGCAGGTGTTTTCAGGATGCGTCCAAGAAGCGTCGCATGGCGATCCGCTACCGGCGTCCGATCGTGCTTGATCCGGACGGGTGGCTTGAGGCGGCTCGCAAGGAGCTCGGCGCGGAGCCTGCCGGAACGGCGGTGCAGGAGCCGGTGGAAGGTTGAATAAGCTTGCGGAGAAAGCAGAGGATTTTCTCTTGGAGAGCCGGGAGGGAACGATCCCGATAATGCAAGGCTCTACAAGAGTGATTCGTTGTCATTATTATTCCCAGGGGGTGTCGAACAGGATGCCCTACCCAGGGGGTGGATCTGAATGGCCAAAGTAAGGCTATACCAGCTGGCCAGAGAGCTCGGCGTGGACAACAACGAGCTGATGGAGAAGCTCAAGTCGCTGGGCGTCGACGCCAAGAACCATATGGCGACTCTTGCAGACGGCGAGGTCGATCAAGTCCGCGCGTTGTATCGCCAGGCCCAGGAAGTCAAGGTCGATGAGGTTCGGATAAGACCTACCGTCATCCGCAGGCGCCGGAAAGTCGAGGCCAGGGCCGAGGAACCGGCGGCCGAACCGGCCCCCGCCACGGAACGCGCGGAGGAGCCTGCGGTCGCGGCGGCGGTGCCGGAAGCCGCGCCGTCGGAGCCGAAACCGACCGAGGTCCTGCCGGGGCCTCTCTTGGAGATGCCCCCGGTCGAGGTCGTGATGCCGGGCCCCGCGATCGAGTCGGTGAGCCCCGAGACGGTTGCGGAAGGCGCCCGGGCGAAGGAGGCGGCGGAGCCGGCGGGTCGGGAAAGGGTCTTGCCCGTCGAACCGATCTCTCCGGCCGAGGCCAGGGCCGAGACCGCGCGGACCGAGGAACGGGAAGACAAAGGGAAGAAGCTCTTCGAGCTGTTGAAGAAGCCTGCCCGGGTCGAAGAGCCCGCGGAAGAGGCTGGAAGGGCGGGCAAGAAAGGCAAACCGTTCTCCGGCAGAAAGGTGGTCGAGTACAAGCCGAGGAGAGGGCGGGAACCGTCCTGGGAAGGCGGCCCGGACAAGGAGCTCCCGCAGAAAGAGGAGGGAGAGGTCCGGAGGGACCGGAGGCCTTCTTTCCGAAGGCCGGCCCTCAAGCCGGTCATCACGGTCCCCAAACCGATCAAACGAAAGATCCGGGTCGGCGAATCGATTCTGGTCGGCGAGCTGGCCAAGAGAATGGGCGTGAAGGCGGCGGAGATCATCAAGAGGCTAATGCAAAATGGTGTTATGTCTAACATCAACCAACCAGTGGATACGGACATGGCGGCCACGATTGCCGGTCAGTACGGTTACGAAATCGAACGGGTCCAGCCTGAGGAAACGGTCCTTCTCAACGAGCAGCAAGACCGGCCGGAGTCGATGTCGGAACGGCCGCCGGTGGTCACCATCATGGGCCACGTCAACCACGGAAAGACGCGCCTCCTGGACGCCATCCGCAAGACCAACGTGATGGAGAGCGAGGCCGGCGGCATCACCCAGCACATCGGCGCCTACAAAGTGTCGGTCGCGGACAAGACCATCGTCTTTCTCGATACGCCCGGGCACGAGGCGTTCACGAAGATGCGCGCCCGAGGCGCGACGGTGACCGACATCGTCGTGCTGGTGGTGGCGGCCGACGACGGTGTCATGCCGCAGACCCTGGAGGCCATCAACCACGCCAGGGCGGCCCACGTGCCGATCCTGGTGGCCGTCAACAAGATCGATCTTCCCAGCGCGAACGTCGACCGCGTCAAGCAGATGCTGGCCGAGCACAAGCTCGTGCCGGAGGCCTGGGGCGGGGACACCCTGTTTGCAGAGATCTCGGCCAAAGAAGGCATCGGGATCCAGGAGCTGCTGGAGCTGATTCTCCTCCAGGCGGAAATCATGGAGCTGAAGGCCAATCCCGACAAGCGCGTCAAAGGCGTGATCATCGAAGCCCGTCTGGACCGCACGCTCGGCCCCGTGGCTACGGTTCTGGTGCGCGAGGGGAGCTTGCGCGTCGGAGACCCTTTCGTCACCGGTCTCCATTACGGGAAAGTCAGGGCCCTCCTGAACGACCGGGGCGAGCGGGTCTCCGAGGCGGGGCCCTCGGTTCCGGTCGAGGTTCTCGGCTGCTCCGGGGTGCCGGAGGCCGGAGATCCTTTCGTCGTGGTGGAGGACGACAAGAAAGCCAAGCTGCTCAGCTCCCTGCGCATGGAGAAGGCGAGGCAGACGGAGGTGGCGGCCGGTGGCAAGATGTCCCTGGACGAGCTTTACGAGAAGATCCGGGCGGAAGAAGTCAAGGATCTGAACATCATCCTGAAGGCCGACGTGCAGGGGTCGGTGGAGGCCTTGAGCGGAGCCCTGGAGCGGTTGGGCAACGAAAAGGTCAAGACCCGGGTCCTCCACGGGGGGGTCGGCGGGGTCACGGAGACCGACGTGATGCTCGCTTCTGCTTCCAATGCGTTGATCCTCGCCTTCAGTGTCCGGGCGGAGCCGAAGGCCTTGCACCTGGCCGAGCAGGAGAAGGTCGACCTCCGTTTCTACAGCGTGATCTACGACGCCGTCTCGGACATCCAGGCCGCCATGCAGGGCATGCTGGAGCCAGTCTTCAAGGAAGTCCCCATGGGGCGGGCCGAAGTCCGGGAGACCTTCGGTATCCCGAAAGTCGGTACCGTGGCGGGCAGCTACATCCTGGACGGCAAGATGGAGCGGAACGCCAAAGTGCGCGTGATGCGGGACTCGGTCGTCATCTACGAAGGTAAGGTCGCCTCGCTGCGGCGCTTCAAGGAGGACGCGAAAGAGGTCATGGCCGGCTACGAGTGCGGCATACGCGTGGAGAGCTTCAATGACGTGAAGGTGGGCGACATCCTCGAGGCGTACTCGCTCCAGCAGGTGTCCCAGTCCCCGGAGGATCGCAGCCGGGAAAGAAGGCCTGCCGTGACATGAACCTGGCGGAGAGCCCGCTCGACCGCCATCCCTGCAGGAGCAGGGGTGCGCAAGCGCAGATGATGCAGGGGATGCTTCGCCTTGCTTCCGACAGGCTTCGCAGAAGGCTGTCTGTCCCCAGCCTCAAGTGAAGGAAGGGGAATGATGGTGGTCGGCGTGATCGAGCTGGAGTTGAGGATCCCCGAGATCGGCTCCCTCAAGGGCAAGCGCAGCGTGGTCAAGAAGGTCATCGAGAGGACCCGCTCTCGGTTCAACGTCGCCATGGCGGAGGTCGACAAGCAGGACGTCCATTCCCGGGCGGTCCTGGGGTGCGTCGTGGTCGGTTCGGACCGCCGCTTCATCAACGAGGTCGTGGACAAGGTCCTGGACTTCATCGAGAGCCTGGCCGTGGCGGACATCCTCTCCGAGAGGATCGAGATCGTCAATTTTTGATGAGCCTTTCCGAAGTCGAAGGGCGTGGAACGAGCCATGCGCCGAACGAGAAGGCCCCAAAGGCTGGGCGGGCTTCTCCAGGAAGAGGTATCCAGGCTGTTGCTGCGAGAGATCAAGGACCCCCGTATTGCGGGAGTCACCCTGACCTCGGTGAAAGTCTCACCGGATCTCCGATTTGCGATGATCTACTTCAGCGTCATGGGAGGTCCCGAGCGGCAACGGGAGGCCACCAAAGGGCTCCAGAGCGCCAGGGGCATGATCAAGAGAGAGCTGGGCAGGAACCTCGAGCTTCAATATGTGCCGGACATCGAGTTCCTGTTTGATGATTCCCTGGAATACGCCGAGCACATCGATCAACTGCTCAAGCAGATTGCGGACTCCAAAAACTGAGGGGTCTCCCCGGGAGTGCAGGCCGAAGCGGATGGAAGCCTGAGAGCGCGAGGGAGGATGAGCCTTATTCCCAAACTCAGGACGGAAACCCTTTCCGGACCCGGTCCGGGCCGTCAGGCGTTCGAGCGGGCATTCGCGGGCGTGCTGATCATCGACAAGCCTGCCGGCATGACTTCTCTGGACGTGACGAGAAGGCTGAAGGGCAGGCTCGGGCCGCTGCGGATGGGCCATGCCGGAACGCTGGACCCTCTGGCAACCGGGGTGCTGCCCGTTTGCATGGGGGAGGCGACCAAGCTGATCGACTACATGGATCTCCAGTGGAAGCATTACCGGGGATGCCTGCAGTTGGGGCTCGAGACCGAAAGCTGGGACGTGACCGGCAGGATCGTCGCCGAGCGGCCCGTGCCGGTCCTGCCGACGGAGCGGCTGCGGGAGGTTTTCCGGAAATTCGAAGGGAGTCAGCGCCAGCGCCCCCCCGCCTTTTCGGCGGTCAAGGTGAAGGGCCGTCCCCTCTACTCTTATGCCCGCAAAGGTGTTCATGTCGATCCGCCCGCGCGTGACGTTTTCGTGCGGTCCTTCGACCTTCTGGAGCGCCGGGGGGAGTGGCTCGATTTCGATCTGGTCTGCAGCAGAGGGACCTACGTGCGCTCCATCGTCCACGGGCTGGGAGAACGGCTGGGATGCGGCGCTTGCCTTTCCATGCTGAGGAGGACCCGCAGCGGCCGGTTCTGCCTCGGAGATGCCGTGAGGCTGGAGCAGGCCGAGGCCGAGATCGACCAGGGCCGCCTCCGCAATCGCTTGCTGTCTCCCGAGGACGTCCTGTCGCACCTGGAGCCTCTGGAGGTTCGCAAGGAGAGCGAGCGCAAGGCCTGGAACGGCAATCCCATGGAAACCGCGGATCTGCTCCCTTCTGCACTGGAGCTGGCGGTGCTCGAGGGGCGCAGAGTGCGAATCCAGGTGGATGGCGCGGTCATCGGAGTCGGGGAAGTCCGGAGCGGCGCGCAAGGCGTTTTTCTGCAGCCCCTGCGCTTGCTTCGGTCCCAAGTCCCGGATCGGGCGGCATGATGATGCTTAGAACGACAACGGATAGAACGATCGATCGATAACATCGAACCCGCAAAGACCCCTGCTTCCTTGTTGTCGAGCCTGGAGGCGAGTCTCAGGAGGAGCCACTGGAATGAGCATTGAGACGGAGAAGAAGACGGAGTTGGTTCAGACGTACAGGAGGAGCGAGAAGGACACCGGGTCCCCGGAGGTGCAGATCGCGCTGCTGACCGAGCGGATCTCGAACCTGACGGAGCATTTCAAGTTTCACAAAAAGGATCACCATTCCCGCCGCGGCTTGCTCGCGCTGGTGAGCCTGAGGAGGAGGCTGCTGGACTACCTGAAGAGAGAAGATCGTGGGCGCTATCAGACTTTGATCGAGCAACTCGGCCTGAGGAAATAAGCCATGCGGTTGAAGCAGAACCGCGGCAAGGAAAAGAGAAGAAAATGATTCAACGAACGACTTGTGAAGTGGGCGGAAAGCAGATTTCTTTCGAGACCGGTCAGATGGCCGGCCAGGCGCACGGGGCGGTGGTGGTCCGGCAGGGAGATACGATGGTGCTGGTCACCGTGGTCGCTCAGGACTCCAGGCGGGAGGTGGATTTCTTCCCTCTGACCGTGGATTACATCGAGAAGACGTTTGCAGCGGGGAAGATTCCCGGCGGGTTCTTCAAGCGGGAAGGAAGGCCCACGGAGAAGGAGATCATCACCTCGCGCTTGATCGACCGGCCGATCCGGCCCCTGTTCCCCAGCGGGTACGTTCGCGAGGTGCAGGTGATCGCGACGGTTCTGTCGGCCGACGGTGAGAACGATCCCGACGTCGTCGCGCTGAATGGAGCCTCGGCGGCGCTCCTGCTTTCCGGGATCCCGTTCCAAGGGCCGATCGGCGGCGTGCGCGTCGGCAGGGTCGATGGCCAGCTCTGTCTCAATCCGACCGTGTCCCAGTTGAAGACCAGTGATTTGAACCTGGTCGTGGTGGGGCGCCGGGGCGGGCTGATCATGCTCGAGGGGCAGGCCTACGGGCTGCCGGAAGAGGTGATCCTGGAGGCGATCTCCACCGGCTACAAGTCGCTCGCGGCGGTCTTTGCGGCCCTCGAGGGGCTGGCTGCGGTCGCCGGCAAACCGCGGGCCCTCGTTCCGGTCCAGGAGAGAGACGAAGCGTTCGAGAAGCGCGTAGCCGACGCGTTTCGACCTCTGCTGGAGAAGGCTCTCGTCATCCTCGAGAAGCAGGAAAGGTACCAGCAGGTTTCGGCCGCGGTCGAGGAGGTGCGGGCGTCCCTCGGCGAGATCGACGCCCAGCAACAGAAGAGGGTCGCCGCGGTGTGCGAGGAAATGTACGAGAACGTGGTGCGCAGACACCTGATCGAAAAAAAGAGACGTCTCGACGGCCGTGTTCCCAATCAGGTGCGGGATCTTTCCGGCCAGGTCGGGATCCTGCCCCGGACCCATGGGTCGGCCCTGTTCTCGCGGGGTCAGACGCAGGCTCTCGTGGTCACCACTCTGGGCACCTCTTCGGACGAGCAGAGGATGGAGCTGCTCGAGGGTGAGATTTACAAGCGCTTCATGGTTCATTACAACTTCCCTCCCTTCTCCGTAGGGGAGGTGAGGCCTCTCAGGTCGCCCGGGCGCAGGGAGATCGGCCACGGTCTGCTCGCCGAGCGGGCGCTCGCCACTGTCATCCCGCCGGCCGAGAGCTTCCCGTACACGGTACGCGTCGTCTCGGACATCGTCTCTTCGAACGGCTCCTCTTCCATGGCCACGGTCTGCGGCGGCACGCTTTCCCTGATGGACGCGGGCGTCCCGATCAAGTGCCCGGTCTCCGGAATCGCCATGGGCCTCGTCCAGGAAGAGGACGGCCGGGTGATCCTGACCGACATCGCAGGAGAGGAAGATCATTTCGGCGACATGGATCTCAAGATCGCCAGGGACGCACAGGGCATTCGGGCCATCCAGATGGATCTGAAGATCAGCGGCATTTCGGAGCAGACCCTGAAGGACGCCCTGGAGGACGCGCGCAAGGCCTGCCTGCACGTGCTCGACCACATGCTGAAGGTCCTGCCCCAGCCCAGGGAGGAGATCTCCCTGTTCGCCCCCAGGATCCTAACCATGCAGATCAAACAGGAAAAGATCCGGGACGTCATCGGTGCGGGCGGCAGGACCGTCCGGGACATCATCGAGAGGACCGGCGTCAAGATCGACATCGAAGACAGCGGCAGGATCGTGATCGCCTCTCCCAATCTGGAAAAGGCCCGGGAAGCGTGCCAGCTCATCGAGCTGATTACACAGGAGGCGGAGATCGGAAAGATCTACCGGGGTGTGGTCAAGAAGATCACCAATTTCGGCGCCTTCGTGGAGATCTTTCCTGGAACGGAAGGTCTGGTCCACATCTCGCAGCTCTCCAGGGAGCGCGTGAATGCGGTGACCGACGTGCTGGCAGAGGGTGACGAGGTGATGGTGAAGATCATCGACGTGGACGGTCAGGGAAGAATCAAGCTGAGCCGCAAGGACGCTCTCGAAGACGGGGGCCAATCTGGGGCGGATGCGGAAGGGGCAGAGCCTTCAAGGAGACCTTCGAGCGACACCCGTCCGAGAAGGGGGCGGGGGAGTCGATCATGATCCGCAGCGGTCGGCTGCCAAACGGGATGCGGGTTCTGACCGAGAGCATCCCGCATGCCATATCGGTATCGGTGGGGCTGTGGGCCCTGAGGGGCGCCCGCAACGAGCCGCCGGAAGGGAGCGGGATCACCCACTTTGTGGAGCACCTGCTCTTCAAGGGCACAGAGACCCGCTCCGCCCTGGACATCTCCCGTGAGATCGAATCGGTCGGGGGGGCCTTGAACGCGTTCACGGGCAAGGAGTTCGTCTGTGTCCACGCAAAGGTGCTCGACACCCACCTGCCGCTGGCCATCGAGCTGGTCTCGGACATCTTTCTGCGCGCGGTCATCCCGGAGGACGAGGTCGAGCGGGAGCGGCAGGTCATCCTGCAGGAGATCCGCACGATCGAGGATTCGCCCGAGGAACTGGTGCACGAGCTGTTCCTGAACGCCTACTGGAGAGGTCACGCCCTGGGGCGGTCGACTCTGGGCACGGCGGAAACCATCGGCCGGGTCGATCGGGAGGGCCTGCTCTCGTATGCGAGCCTGCTGCGCGATCCCGACCAGGTCCTGCTTTCCGTGGCCGGCAACCTGGACTCTGATGCGGTCATGGAGCTGGCTGGGAAGTTCTTCGACTTCCCGCGGCGCTCTCCGGGCGACCTGACGACCGAGAAGCCGACCCCTCACAGGGGGCTCCACCTGCATCTCAAGGACCTAGAGCAGGCCCACATCTGTCTGGGGACGCTGGGTTACAACTACTCTCACCCGCAGCGTTACGCCTACCACGTATTGAACACCCTCCTGGGAGGAGGCACCAGCTCTCGCCTGTTCCAGGAGGTCAGGGAAAGGCGGGGGCTCGCCTATTCCGTCTATTCCTTCCAGGCCTCCTACTATGACGCGGGCCTCCTGGGCGTCTACGTAGGGACCTCACGGGAGGCCGTGATCGAAGTCGTCAAGCTTCTCATGGAGAACCTCTCTCTGTTGAAAAACGAGTCGGTTTCGACGGCGGAGCTGCGAACGGCCAAAGAGCAGCTCAAGGGCAACCTGCTGCTCAGCACCGAAAGCACGGGAAGCCGGATGAGCAAGCTCGCCATGAACGAGATCTACTTCGGCAGGCAACTCGACATCCACGATGTGATCCGGGAGATCGAGAACGTCACGGAGGAGGACGTGCGGCGGACCGCGGTCGATCTTTTCCGCCAGGAGTACCTGAACCTGTCCGTGCTGGGAGACGTGGACCGGGACGCCCTGACCGGAATCGATCTGAACCTTTGACCTCCAGAGAAAGCGTCTCGCCGAGATGATCGCGCGTTACTCCAGGCAGCGGATGGCCAGGATCTGGGAGCCGGAGGCGAAGTACGACTGCTGGCTTCGCATCGAGAAGCTCGTCTGTGAGGCCTACGCCAAAGAGGGCGTCATCCCCTGGTCCGCCTGGGAGGCGATCGACCGGAAAGCCTCCTTCTCGATCGCACGCATCGAGGAGATCGAGAAAGTCACCAACCACGACGTGATCGCCTTCCTCACCGCCGTAGGAGAGAGCGTGGGGGGGGAGGCGCGCTATCTGCACCTGGGAATGACGTCTTCGGACGTCCTGGACACGGCGCTTGCCGTCCAGCTGCGGGACGCGGCTGACCTCATTCTGGAGGGGATCGACGAGCTGATGGCCGTGATCCGGGAAAAGGCCTTCCGCTACAAGGACACTCCGATGATCGGCCGGACCCACGGCGTTCACGCGGAGCCGATCACCTTCGGCTTCAAGATGGCGGTCTGGTACGAGGAGATGTCCCGGAGCCGCGATCGCATGCGCCGGGCCCGGGAAGTCGTTTCGGTCGGCAAGATCTCGGGTGCGGTCGGCACCTTCGCCACGATCCCGCCCTCGATCGAAGCTCACGTCTGCCGCTCCCTGGGCTTGCGGCCCGCGGCCGTCTCCACGCAGATCCTGCAGCGGGACCGTCACGCCGAGCTGTTTTGCGCCCTGGCCGTTCTGGCCTCTTCCCTGGAGAAGTTCGCTCTCGAGATCCGGCACCTCCAGCGAACCGAGGTGCGGGAGGCGGAAGAGTTCTTCGCCGAGGGGCAGAAAGGCTCGTCGGCGATGCCTCACAAGCGCAATCCGATCGGCTCCGAGAACATCTGCGGGCTCGCCCGCGTGGTCCGCAGCCATGCGACCGCGGCTCTGGAGAACATCCCGCTGTGGCACGAGCGCGACATCAGCCACTCCTCCGTGGAGAGGGTCATCGCACCGGACAGCACGATTCTGGTCGATTACATGCTGCACCGGATGCGTGGTCTGGTCCGGAATCTGCTCGTCTACCCCGCGCGGATGCAGGAGAACCTCGGGTTGACCCGGGGATTGATCTTCTCTCAGGAGGTTCTCCTGGAGCTCGTGGCCAAGGGGCTTGCGCGCGAGGATGCGTACCGGCTGGTCCAGAGGAATGCCATGAAGGCCTGGCAGGAGAACCTGGAGTTTTTTGCCTTGTGCCGCGACGATCCCGAAATCGGCCGACACCTGAGCTCTGCGGAGCTCGAGGGTATCTTCCAGACGGACCGGTCGATGCGTTACATCGATGCCATCTTCGAGAGGGTTTTCGGTTCCCCGGAATCCGCGGGCAACCGGAAGGAAGAACAGCGGGACCCGTAAGGCTGCCGACAAGGGAGGGCTCGAGATTCTCGGTTCGTGACATCTGCGTTTCGTGCGTGGATGTCACGATCGGATTCTCGCAGGAGGGCCTTGCGGGGGCCGCATGACGGGCCCCCGCAACAAATTAGCCCATGGCCTTCTGGATGTCCCGGAACACCTTGTCGATCGGCTGGATGGCGTTGATGGTCTTCTGGACGCCCTTCTTGCCGTAGTAGTCGATGAGGGGCTCGGTCTGTTTCCGGTAGACCTGGAGACGGTTCTGGATGACCTCTTCCTTCTGGTCTTCACGCATGATCAGCGCGCTTTGACAGGCGTCGCAGATCCCCGGCTTCTTGGGAGGCTTGTTCTGGACATGGTAGATGGAACCGCACTTGGGGCAGTCTCTCCTGCCCGAAAGCCTTTCCACGATGACCTTTTCGTCAGCGTTGAGATTCAAGACCACGTCGATCGGAATGCCTGAGGCGTCCAGGCTCTGAGCCTGCGGGATGGTCCTCGGGAAACCGTCCAGAATGAATCCCTTCCGGCAATCCGGCCGGCTCACGCGCTCTTTCAGGAGGTCGATCACCAGGGCGTCCGGAACCAGCTCGCCGGCGTCCATGTACTTCTTCGCTTTCATTCCCAGCTCGGTCTTGTTCTTGACGGCCTCGCGCAAGAGGTCCCCGGTCGAGATCTGAGGAATCCCGTACTTCTCCACCATCTTCTTTGCAGCCGTCCCTTTCCCCACTCCCGGGGGGCCAAGCAGAATCACGTTCATCCTTCTTCCTCCTGTTGCACGACTTTCCCGTTGCTCCAGCCGCCGCTGTGTCAGGCGGAGGCCTCCGCCGAGACCCGGCGGAAGGTAACGCATGATAGGGGAAACCTCCGGCAAAGGCAACCGCGCCAAGACCTCCGCCAGGGTTGTCTGGAGATCGCTTGGCTCCGCGCCGCAGGCCCCACACGGATGGCCGTTTAGCGATCGCCCCTCGCATCGGGATGACTGAACCGGCAACCGCAATAGCGCTGCCGGTACAGCCCCAGGCCCCTGCTGGCCTCGATGCTCTTGTGGAACCCATGCTCTTTCTTGAAATCGGAAGGCAGGTAGGAGACCGAAAACAGGGAAGCAACCTCCTCCCCGATCGAGTTGATCTTGCCGGCGTCCTTGTGAGGGCTCAGGGTCAGAGTGGTCGCAAACAGATCAAAGCGGCCCAGACGGGCGATCTCGGCCGTGGCTTCCAGCCGCTGCCGAAAACAGATCTCGCATCGCCCGCCGCCCTCCCGTTCCTGCTCGGCGCCTCTGACGGCGTCGAGCCAGGGCGCCGGATCGTAGAGCGTGGTCCAGATCGGGATGGAGCTGGCCCGGCAAACGATCACCGCGGCCTCGAGTCGGCGGAAATACTCCGGGCCGGGATGGATGTTGGGGTTGTGAAAGCAGCCCACGAGCCGATAGCACGGCTTGAGCACGTCGATGGCGTGAGTGGCGCACGGGCCGCAGCAGACGTGCAGCAGCAGAGAAGACATTCGCGGGGATGGCGGAGGAGTCGACCGGTCGGGCTGGTCCGCAAAGGTCACGTCTCGTCCTGGAAGTCGTCATCCACGACGTCGAGAATATCGTCTTCTTCCACCAGCGAAAGCCCTTCCCCGAGGTCGTGATCGGCTTCGGGCTCATCCAGGATGTTCGGTTCGGACTCGAACGCTTCCTCTCTGCGCTTGCGCAATTTCTGCCGAGCGCTGGCTGCAGCGGTTCCGATCCGCCCCAGGCTCGGCAAGTCCCGCTTCGGCGCCTCGTTCTGGTCCGCCCCGCACTTCGGACAGGTAGGCTGAGCGCGCTGCAGGTCGTAGAACTTGCATCCGCACTTGTAGCAGACGTACTTCTTGCCCAGCTTGTCTTTGCTCATTTCCCTGCTTTCGGTGGGTTGTACTCACGGCAACAGCAGGTTAAGCTAATGGCTCAGGAGCGCGATGTCAAGAGTATCCGGCAACATGCGACCGGAACAGAACCTTGTCTCACGGGATCGTGCGCCGGTTCGTCCTCAATGGATTCAGGAGCAGCCCCATGCCGATCTACGAGTACAGATGCCCGAAATGCGAAAAGGTCTTCGAGAAGCTCAGCCTCTCCTGGAGATCGACGCTGCCGCCGGCCTGTCCGCATTGCGGATCCCCGGAAACGAGCCGCATCCAGTCCCGGCTCGGTCTCGTCCAGGGAGAGTCGCCCGCGGCGAGCGGGTCCGCTTGCGCAAAGCCTTCGAGCGGATTCTCCTGAGCCTCCTAGAGTGCGGCCGGGCGCCGCAGAACCGACATCCCGCCGCCTACCTGGTTCGCAGGGGCACCAGATCGCGCACGACATAAGCCGTGTTGCCCTCGGACCGGAGGCGGCTGCACGTTCGGGCCGCTTCCTCCTCCCTGCGGTAGGGTCCGACCCGGACTCTGTACAGGGAATCGTCCGAGAAGACTTGGACCCCCGGATAGGTGCCCTTGAGCACCGTGGCCGTCCCCTCGGCCCCCTGCCGTTCCCGATACGCCCCCACCTGCACCCAATACCCGAGCTCTTTCTCGAGAGCGGTCTGTGAGTAAGGGCAACGGATCTCGACGAGCGCCGTCCCGTTCTGGAGAATCCCAAGCTCCGAGGCAGCTCCGTAGGAAAGATCGAGGATCCGCCCTTTCTTGAACGGGCCTCGGTCATTGATGCGAACCTGCACGGACCTGGCGGTTTCAAGATCGGTCACCGTGACCCGGGTCCCCATCGGCAGAGTCGGATGGGCGGCTGTCATCGCGTACTGATCGTAGGGCTCACCGCTGGCCGTCTTCCGTTTGTGGAACTCTCTCCCGTACCAGGAAGCGATCCCTCGTTCCAGGTAGCCAGGCCCCGCATCCGGGATCCTCTCCGGGCCCTTCCTCAGGGCACAGCCTGTGGACACAGGAAGGCAGGAGGAGAACAGGAGCGCCATGACGAGCCAGGATCGGGCCGCGGGGGCAGGAGGCCGTGCGTGGCGGGCGATGCCGGCCCGAGCGGTCCCCGCACTCGTTGCGGTCATGGGAGCCTCGAATTCTCCGTTTGAGAATTTCGCAAAGTTATCCGAAAAGAGAAAAGAAGTCCAGTTGCATCGACGAAGTCGGTTCAGTATGATGAGCGCGGTTTTTGAGGGGTTGCTTGAATTAATTTTCTCCTTTGTACGAGCGGGGGAGAAGCACTGTGTTCAACCATCTCTATGGTCTTTTTTCAAATGATCTTTCGATCGATCTCGGTACGGCCAATACGCTGGTCTACGTCCGGGGGAAGGGAATCGTCTGTTGCGAGCCGTCGGTGGTGGCCGTCCACAAGGGGAACCGGAACACCAACCGGGTTCTGGCGGTCGGGAGGGAGGCCAAAGAGATGCTGGGCAGGACGCCCGGCAACATCGTCGCGATCCGGCCCCTCAAGGACGGCGTGATCTCGGATTTCGAGGTCACCGAAGCGATGCTGAGCTATTTCATCCGCAAGGTCCACAACCGCAAGGCATTCGTCAGGCCGAGGATCATCGTGGCCGTTCCGTTCGGGATCACTCAGGTGGAGAAGCGGGCCGTCAAGGAATCCGCCTCGTCGGCCGGGGCCCGTGAGGTCTATCTGGTGGAGGAGCCCATTGCTGCCGCCATCGGAGCCGGCCTGCCCATTACGGAGCCCACGGGCAACATGATCGTGGACATCGGCGGCGGTACGACCGAAGTGGCCATCATCTCTCTGGCGGGCATCGTCTACAGCACCTCCATCCGGGTGGCCGGTGACAAGATGGATGAGGCGCTCATCCAGCACCTCAAGCGCAAGTATAACCTGCTGATCGGCGAGAGGACGGCGGAGTTGATCAAGATCACGATCGGATCCGCTTACCCGGGCGATGAGGACCAGCTCATGCTGGTGAAAGGCCGGGACCTGGTGGCCGGTATTCCCAAGATCATCGAGATCAGCTCCGAGGAGATTCGAAAGGCCCTCAGCGACCCGATCAACGCCATCGTGGAGGCCGTGCGCATGACGCTGGAGCGGACGCCTCCCGAGCTGTCGGCAGACATCATCGACAAAGGGATCGTGCTGGCCGGTGGAGGCGCGCTGCTCAAGCGTCTGGACGTGCTGCTGCGGGAGGAAACCGGTCTGCCGGTCATCGTTGCAGAGGACCCACTCTCGTGCGTTGCCCTCGGGTGCGGAAAAATCCTGGATGAGCTGGATCTGCTCAAGGCTGTGGCCACCCAGTAGAGGCTGGCGATAAACGCCCATCTGCGGCGTTGCGCTCATGGCGATTGGAGGCGGGGGGAGCCTGCCCCGGCGAAGGCCGGGGTCCAGTGCGACTCTCGTTACCCTCATTCCTCAGGATTTGAGTCGGGCCGTCCGTCCCTCCCCCTTATGGGCGCATCATCTTTGCGGATGATGCGTCCAATTCCGCAGTCCTGCGGAATTGTCGCGTGCGTGGGTATTTCTCGCCAGCCTCGCGACAGGGCATTTCGAGCTCCCAGATGCAAATAGAGCAAGCCGAGACGGTGGCGGACAACAGCCCCACACTGTGGACCAGGGCCCTGAGTGAGGAGTTCTGGGGCGGCGTCGTCTCCCCCCTCATGTTTTCCCTCGCCGGCGGTCTCATCGAAGAGCGGATGGTCCAGAAAGGGGTCCGGCTGGCCGGCCTGAAAGAGCTGAGACGCGAGAAGTTCCTCCGTCTTTCCTGCGGCCGGGTGTACGTCAACTGCCGCATCCTGGAAGAGATCTGCCGGCTCGTTCCCTCGGCGCTGCTCGTCCCCGAGCTGTTGAGGATCCTGCCGGCCGAGGTCCGCGACCGGCTCGCCGGCGTGCGGGTCCCTCTGCTCTCGTTCAGAACGCTCCGGATGGCTGCACGGTTCTTCGCCCTGGACCCTGACTGGGCCCCGTTCTCCAACTACCGCTCCTTCCAGCGGGCTGTGCGCAGGCTGGAAGGCGGCGCAGCCGGACCGGTCGGGCCGAGCTCGAACACGAGGGAAGACCTTCCGGACCTGCTGGCCCGGATCCGGAGAACGTGCTCGGAGCTCGGGTCTTTCCTCGATATCGTGATCTGGGGGATGATCTTCGCCTACGTCCTTCACCCTCTGACCGCTATCCTGGCAAGGAGATGGGCAGGCGATGCCCGGGAGCAGCTGGCCGCAAGCCTGACCGTGGGCCTCGACGGAATCCGGACCTTCGAGATCAATCGGGAGATCGAATCGCTGGCCGAGGCGGTGGACGCCGACTCCTTCCTGGAGGAGCTGTTCCGCTGCGCGGACGCCGAAGAGATTCTCCGATCCCTGGCAGCCGCCCCCGGCGCCGCAGCGTTCCGGCAGCGCTTTCAAACCTTCCTGGGCAGACACGGGCATCGGTTCCGTGCCAGGGACCTCTCCCATCCGACCTGGCGAGAGCGGCCCCAGATGGTGGTCGAGCTGATCCAGAAGAACCGGAGGGCCGACCGCTCCCGGAGGAGCCTTCCTGTTCAGAAGGAGAAAAGGGAGCACGCGGAGGCAGAGCTCAAGCGGAGAATGCGCGGGAGCCGGTTCGGAGTGCTGAAGCGGGCGCTCTTCTCGCTCTGTCTGTTCTATGATAGGAAGTACTTCGCCCTTCGGGAGAATATGCGCTACTACGCGGACATGCACCTGGAGCGCTGCCGTCGCTATTACCTGGAGATCGGAAGCCGCTGGAAGGCGGCGGGCCTGCTCGGGGCCGAAGAGGATATCTTCTATCTGACCCGCGAGGAAGTCGAAGGGTCTCCGACGGGTGAAGGAGTCCGGGAAGCGGCCGAGAAACGCAAGGCAGATTATGGGACCTATCACCGGATCCGCGCGCCGAAAATCATCCGCGAAGGGGCCGTGGCTCCGGAGCTTCCACCCATTCCCGAGGACGAGCAGCTGGAGTTGTTCGGGGAGGTTGCAAGTCCGGGAACTGCACACGCCAGGGCTCGTGTCATCCGCCGGCCCCAGGACCTGCTCGAGTTCCAGAGGGGAGAAATCCTGGTGGCCGAGTATACGGACCCGAGCTGGACGCCTGTACTGCCCATGGCGGCAGGCCTGGTACTCTGCCTGGGCGGGCTCCTCTCTCACGGTTCCATCATAGCCCGGGAGTATGGGATTCCGGCGCTGATTCACGTTGCAGGTGCCCTGCAGCGAATCCGTACCGGAGACAGCCTCTGGATGAATGC
Source organism: bacterium (assembly GCA_040756235.1). Taxonomy (GTDB): domain Bacteria; phylum Desulfobacterota; class DSWW01; order DSWW01; family DSWW01; genus JBFLZG01. Next base: position 30,370 of record JBFLZG010000042.1, read on the forward strand.
CGATCAGGGAAAGGTGCGGATCGAGCGATAGGGGCGAACGGGAGCAGCCGCGAGCCCGGGAAGGGCCGGCGCAAGGGCGCTCGGTCGGGTTTTCCCGGGCGTCCGAGCAGGCCCCGAACTCGTTTGTTGACAAAGAGGCCCGGATTGGATAAACACAAAGGCAGGACGATGGCTTTGCATGCCGGAATGAGCGGGCATAACTCAGCTGGTAGAGTTCCAGCTTCCCAAGCTGGCTGTCGCGGGTTCGAGTCCCGTTGCCCGCTCCAGACTGAAATCAAGGGGTTACGCGTCACAGTGTAACCCCTTTCTCATTTTCTGACTGCGATTCTGCTACCGGTTTGCTACCGGTTGCCGAAAAAACTGCCTCTTCCAGCCTCCGCGCCGCCTCCGGGTCCCTGGCCTTCATCAGGTGCGAGTACGTGTTCAGGGTGATGGTCGGGTTGGCGTGTCCGAGCTGGCTCTGAATGTACTTGATGTTCTCGCCCTGCTCGAGCCGCATGGACGCGTTCAGATGGCGAAGGTCATGGAAGCGGACCCCCGGAAGGCAGGCCTTTGTGAGCGCCGGCTTGAAATGCCTCTCCATGAGGTTGTTGTGCTCCATCGGCCGGCCCGCCTCGTTCGGGAACATAAGATCCAGCTTGCACTTCGGGCAGGCCAGCTTCCACTTCTTCAGCTCCGTCAGGAGGGAAGGGCCCAGGTCGATCCTCCTGACGGATGCCTCGGTCTTCGGAGCGAAGAACTTCCCGAGCTTGGTAGACCGCTGGATGCTCAACTGGCCGCTCTCAAAGTCCAGGTCCGTCCACTTCAAAGCGAGAAGTTCCCCTTGCCGGGCTCCGGTCATGATCGCAAGGTGGTAGATGGTCCGATACTTCATGTCCGGCTCGGCAGCCAGTAACTTCTGGATCTCGGCAGGAGCCAGCATCTTCCAGGTCCGCCCCTCCCGGCCGGGGCTTCGAGGTTTCTCGGCGTCCCTTACTGGGTTGTGGTCAATGAGCTTGTGCCGGACTGCGTACTGCATGATCTGCCCGAAGACCATGAGGATCTTTCGGAGAGTGACGACGTTCATCCCTGCCGTTTGATGGGCAGAGATGAACTTCTCGACCGTCACCGATCCAATCCGGTCAACCCGAAGGTCTTTGACTGCCGCATAATGGTTCTTCACGTACCCGGCCCACAGAGCATAGGAAGTCTCCCGGAGGTTCGGCTTCTTGAATTGCAGCCAGTCCTCCGCAACCTCTTTGAAGGTCGGAATCTTCTTCGCAGGGAGATAGATTCCTCGTGCAAGCTGGTCCTCGATTTCCCGCAGCTTGTCCTGCGTCTTCTTTTTCGTCGATTTCGCCGGCATCGTCACCCATCTTCTGCGGCCCTGGTTGTCATAGAAGTCGATCACGTACCGGCCGCGTCGCTTCACGATACAGGCCATGCTCCCCTCCCTCCCCGGCCGCGGGCGCCGGGGTGTCGGTCGTGGTCAATGAACCCTTGCGATAACCATCTTCACCTGCTTGCCGGTGAGCGTCTTTCGCCTCAGAAGGGCGATCGCCAGGGCGTCGACCTTCTTCCAGTGCTCACGGATAAGGGCCTCCGCCCGTGCTTGGCAGAGTTCGAGAAACTTCACCCTCACGGACCAATCTTCGTATACCGTCTCGGCAAGCTGCCTTGCATGGGTGTGGTCCTTGTCCTCGGGGCCTCCATCCGAGAAGCCAGACCCGACAATCGCCGCCATCTCCCCCGCAAGAAACATGGCGATTTGTGCCTCGGCCCAAGTCCGCTTCTCCGCTCTTGTCCTTGGTGCGGCCGAATAGCATGAGGTCTGCCATCGCACGGTCCCCCGATATTCCCCCGCCGGCACTATGGTGACCGATGCAATCTCCTCCATAAACGGAAGGATGATCGCCAGGACCGCATGGCCGGCTTCGTGGTAAGCGGTTCTCTTCAACTCTTCCGACTCGGGCCGTTTAGCCATCCCCCCTGATTGCAGCCCCAACTTTTCGGTGATGAGAGGCCGAAGAAGAGGGGCGAACAGCGCATTTGTTTCCTTCTCGGGAAAGTTCTGATTGCGGCTCTCGAGGCAAATGGTTGTTCTGAAACAGGCCAGGATATATTCTGCGGTAAAGGGCCGTATGGAACACCGCTCCCCACGTTTCGCGTGAAACTGAGCTACCCATTTTTGCCTCGCATTAAGTCTTACAAACTCGTCCCTTTCCTCCACCAACTTGTACCAGATTGGCAGGACTTCCTCCGGCAAGCTCGCGTGGACAGTTCCGACCGTCACCCTCGTTTCTCGTGCTTCCATGCTCTGTCCCTCCAGAAATGAAAAGGGCGAGTCCTGCTTCAGCCCGTGTAGGAGCTGCCCGACACCTCGCGATGCCGGGGGACTCGCCCAATTCTTCCCGGTCGAAACAAAAATGCCATTCTCACGGGATGGCTCCGCTACACGTGTTCAAGCACCCCCATGATGGAAGGAGGGCAGGAGGAAGTCAAGAAGAAATCTCAGGCCCTCATCCGTTCGCGAAGAAGAGCCCCGGGCCCTTGCCCTTCGCTTCTGCCGTGTTGGCCCTCAGCACCTCCAGGGCAACCTGGCTCACCCTGGCTGCGACCGCGGCGTCCGAGCGCAACACCTCGACCGCAACTTGGGTCACCTGCCCCGCAACGCCAGCATCGGAGCGCAACACCTCGACCGCAACCTGGGTCACCTGCCCCGCAACGCCAGCATCGGAGCGCAACACCTCGACCGCAACCTGAGTGATTATCGCTTCGCCTGCCATCAGCTCATGACCTCCGGGCCCGCTTGGATGGCGTTGACGCCGCTCTCGGTCCACGCAACCGCGGTATCGGGATCCGTCTCGAGAATGCGGGTGTAGTATTCGTAATCCGTGCCGAGCGCCTGGTCAGACCCGGAAGAGGTTGTCGCCCCGCTCTTGACCGTCGCCCCGATCCCGCGATCTCCCGCGTCTGCCTTCTTGGCGTTGACGAGCGCCTGAACCCCGGCTATGGACGGGGACGAGAGAGCCGTCAGGGACGAGAACTTGAGCAGTGAGATGTGCCCGACCGTGTTGCTCGAGAGGTAATCCGTATCCTCGTTCGGGGGATTGTCGTCCACGACCGCGTACTGATCGGAGCCCGCCGAAGGCGTGAACTGCGAAAGATCCCCGTCCTCGTCCGGGAGAAGGGCGTCAACCCTCTGGTCGCCAAGGAAGTCGTTGTTTGCAGCGCCGGTGCCATCGCAGATGTACAGGTCGTCAATATCGACCACGAACCCCTGTGCCTCGTAAACACAGATCCCGAACTGAACGATGTTCGCGTAGGCGTTGGCGGTCGCTTGAAGATCCTGCCCGGTAGCTACCGTGATCCAGTCAGCGCCATTCACCCGGACCTTGCAACTATTCTCCGCGATGGAGTTCGCAATCGTGATCTTCCACTCGATGTAGGCATACACCCCGGTGCCCAAAACGTTCGTGCTCTTCCCATCCGTTACGGCTGTGCCGGCCCGGGTGACCTGGAGCGTGCCGTCACTGTTGAGCCGCAGGTCCGCCTGGACGGAGGCCCCATCCAGTAACCGCGCAAGCACCCTGGCCGTATTCGGCAGAGAGCTGTAGTAGAACGCAAACCCCATGATCCACGTCGCTTGCGCATCCAGGGCCACGCTCAGGTAGGCACTGTTCGACGAGGTGCGGAAGCTGGCCGTCCCCCGCCTTCCCGATCCGGCGTTGATCGTTGGCGAGCCGCCCCGGACCGGGTATCTCTCGGGCAGATCCGCCGTTGCATAGGCGTCAAAGGAATCGATGTGACGCAGGGCCATGGTAGGTTCCTCCTTGACCGGTCTGGTTAGTGGATGTTATACGATGTTTCCCATAATTCTGAGGAGAAGAAGTCATGAGAGCCCCGTTGTTGATCGCCTTGGCGACGTTTACCCTGCTCGGCTGCGGCTCCGATTCCTCCTCCGACCATCCCGCCGACTGCGAACCGGAAGCTGAATACGGCATCTGCACCGCGCAGCTTTGCTGCTACAAGCCCGATGCCCACTGCTATTGGGTGATCAACGGGGAAGAAATGTTCGAATGCGACCACGCCGTAAGCGGGGATGCCTGTTACGACATCTGGGGGCAGGGCCAACTTTACCTCGTTGAGTACTGTTCGCCCGAGCCCTGACCTCACGACAGCGAAGCCGTTTTCCTGCCCTGGACGCGCGATCTCAGGCCGGCAGGATGAAAGACACGGGCTCATCGGCGATCGCCTCGAATCCGCCAGAAAGCGGCCGCGGGGAACCTCAAACGAATAGCTCCAGGTTGCGCACGATAATCTGAGCCGCCGCCTCGACTCCCACGAGCTGAACCCACTCTTCAGCCATCTTCTCGAGCTTCCGGATCCGCTCCTCTTCCCACGGCTCGAGCCCGGGCAGAACCCGCGCAAGAGAGACGTGCTGCTCAAGCCTTCGAACATGGCGCCTCGTTCTCCGCCACGGCAAGGGCAACGGCATTACCTCGGCCCCGGTAAGAAACCGGTCCGGCCAGGAGGAAAACGCACTTCGTCCGAGGCCCCTGGCCGGTTGCGGATGCCGGCTCACCCGGTCGAAACCCTCGGACGCAGGAGGCCGTTCAGATCAGCCTGGGGTTTTTCACGCCCCCGAAGAAGTCTTCGTCCGTGATGTCGCCGAAGCTCCGGACGGCCTGAGGCTCCGGGACTGCCCGGCCGTTGTCGGCAGGAGCCGCGGGGAGGGGTGCGAAGGCTTGCGGGTTTCCGATCGACCGGAAGAAGGTGTCGTCGTCCACCTGGCCGAGGCTCCGGATTTCGCCTTCGCCGGCGAGCCGGTTGCCCGGCCCCTGCTTCGCCAGCAGGCTTGTGACCCGCTCGTGCAGGTGGCGGAGGAGCGGCGCCGAATCCCCCCGCATTCTCTGCCCGAAGTAGCTCACAACCTCCGCCTGGAAAGCCACGTCTCCGGGTGCAAGCAGCTTGCTCAGATCCCGGTAGAAACCCAGCTCATCGTTGTACCCTTTGGTCGCCATCACACACTCTCCTTTCGGTGCCTCATCCGCGGCGTTTGAGGATCACTTTGCTGTGACGATCTCGTTCCGCACCTGTTCGAGCGTTTCCCGCCCCGGGTGCGTGAACGGGTTCCTGGCGTGCTCCGTTCGGTCGAAGCCCTCGATCACCGGAATCCGAAGCGTGGTGAGAACGGAAATGAAATCGCCCAGAACTTCGACAAACACTTGCCTGAGGTTCCCGTCCCTTAGCTCCCGCAGCAGGTCGTGTGCCGCCATCAGCCGCTTCGTATGGTGCCTGAGCGAGAGAGCCTTCTCGTCAAAAAGCCCGGCTTCCCGCTCCAGCCAGGTCCGCGCCAGGTCGGCGAAGGTCCTGTCCCGCTGGCCCGAAGCCGCCTCGAGTTTCCCGCGCAAGTCGGTGAGCTTCTCCCCGAGCCCCCTGAGCATGAGCTGCTCCCGCTCGCGCGCCGCCCGACAATCCCGGAGTTTCCCCTCCAGGTCCTCGGCTCCGCTCCCCGCAGCCAGGGCCCGGGACAGATCCGCCTCGAGCCGGGCCGCCGATTCCGCCAGCTCACAGATGCGGCCCGAAGTCTCGGTCCGCTGCGTCTCACAGCCCCTGATTTCGCCGGCCAGGTCCTCGGCCTCCCGGTTCAGCCTCTCGTACTGTTTTGCTCCCTTCATGTTCCGTCCTTTTCTTCTGGGGTGTTTGTCGCCATGATCGCGCGGCCGAAATGCCTCACGTTCCTCCGGAACCCACTTGATCTTCATGTCGCCCTTCCTCCGGAGCCTTGCCTTGAATCATGTGGCCGGCCGCGGGGAGCGGTCTGCTGTAGGCTTCAAGGAAAAGCCTAACCTCAGCGTCCACGACGGCCACGACATCCTTGAGCTTCTGCTCGGACCCGACCGCCACGCGATGCCCGATGCGCCGGCTCAGGAGGAAGAGGGAGCGTTTCAGCTCCAGGATCCGGTCGACATGGCCCTTTTCGATCTCGGTCCGGGGAAGGAGTTCGCCTTCCCGTTGCCGCCGCTCCAGGCCAACGAGCAGGGCCCTTTCGCGCCGAAGGGCCGTGAGCCACCTCTGCCCCTCTTCGCTTTCGTCCGTGTGCTCTGCCGCTGTCCCCCGGGCCCGCTCGAGCGCCCATTCGACCGCCGCCCGGATGTCAAAGCGGCCGTCCGGATCCCGCTCCAGGCCGTCTTTCGTCCAGCGGCTCACGGTGGATGGTGAAACCTGGAAGACGGCCGCCAGGTAGGCCCGGGAAACCTTGAAGTCAGGCATTGGCGTTCCTCTCGTGTGCGTGCGTCGTAAAAATCAAACTATGGTATGTAGCCGGCACATGCGGTTTCTTGACCCCTGAGCCCCCCCGCCGGTCTCCAAGGACCCGCGCTGTTTGCCAAGCAGAACAAACCTTCACGTTTCTGCCTCTTTCGATCGGCCTGGCCGCCGGAGAGCTGCTCATGCATCTCCGTCTCCCTCATTCTCCCTGTCCTTCAGAATTCCGTGCTCCCGCATGCGCTGCGTTCTCCGGTCATAGTCGATCAGGTAGCGATATCCAACCGGCCCGAAGCGGTTCTTGCGGCACTCGAGGATGTGCCGCTTTCCCTCCCGCTTGAAGAAGAAGGAGTGATCCGCCTCATGCTCGATCTTCTTCGATTCTGCAATCTCCTGTTGTGCGTTCACCTGACTGACGATGACTCCGTGCAGGTCGTGCCGCTGCGTCACATTCCACAGGCTCTTTACCCATCGGGCGAAACGTTCATCCCGCATCTCGTCCAGCTTCGGGTTGTCCCGGTCCAGCCGGCCGATGTAGTCAAGGCACCATATCCGAATGCCGTGGACGACTGCGTATTTCTCAATCAGGAGCGCTGCATCATGGACGTTCCTGGAAGCGTTGTCGCTGACGTGGAAGGGACTGTTTCTGATCCGCTCCAGGGCCTCACCGATGGCCTGATTGACTCGCCCGGATTCGATGGTCCGGAGCTCCTGGCCGGAGAGGATGCCCACGGCCCGGTCAAGCACGTCCTGCTCCCGCATCTCTGTTGTGATGTACAGCCCCGGGATCTCGCCCAGGATGCAGATGCTTGCGAACCAATTCACGGCGACTCCGCTTTTCCCGTGCCCGGTTGGCCCGGAGATAAGAGTAAGGCGTCTGCCCTGCAGGCCAGTCGTGTGAAAGTCCACGGTTTCGAAGCCGGTCCTGAATCCCTGGATGGGGTTGCCGCCCCTCTCGCGTCGCTGCTCCATCAGGAAGAAGCCCAGGTCGGCGAGCTCAGAGCCGTTGAAGACTCGACCTTTCTCCCGCCTGGTCGCGATTGCCAGGTCAAGCAGGTCTTGGCAGATTTCGCCCTCTTCCTTCGCGCCGATGCTCTGCCCGATTCGCAGAAGTCCGGTCTGCAGGCGCCTCTTGTTTGAGAGGGCCAGGACGCGCCGAAGGGGCCAGTCGGTTGCCCGGTACAGCTCCGCCTCTTCCATAGTCGCAGAGAGGGAAACAAACGAAACGTCCGTGCCCTTCAGCTCCTCCAGGACGGCCGGCAGCTCGACTTTGCCGTCGCGCAGGTAGACGGCCTGGAAGGCCACAAACGTTTCCTTGTGCTCCCGGAAGTAAAAGTCTTCCGGGTCCAGACGGTCATGCACCTTAAGATAGTGCTCAGGCTCGAGCAGGAGTCTGCCCAGGAGACACCGTTCCGCTTGCCGGTCATACAGTTCAGGCTCGCTCATTCCCGCCTTCCCTGGCCTCCTGGTATTGCTGCCAACCTTCAGGGGTGTCGATATCAAAGCCGCCGCGGATTGCATCCGAGGGAGGCTCGAGGCCTTGCGGCGCCGGAGACTGCCCGTTGCCGTTCCACCGCCGAATGATCCCGAGACAGTATCTCTCCCCCTCGGTGTGGCCCTTCTCGAGGTATGTCCGGATCCCGCCTTCCACGTTCTCGACGGGATACCGAGCGCAGGCCTCAAGGAAGCCGATCAGCACGGATTCTGCAACCTTGCCGGTCTTGCGGATGGAAGCGAAGGCTTTGAATGCTTGCTCGATCAGGGCGGGGTTGTATCTTGCCTTGAGAGAGGAGAGAGAGACTCGCGGTTCTTCTATTCCCTTCTTGTTAAGTCCATTCTTGTTTATTAGTGTGCCCTGTGCTGACTTTTCAGCAGGCCCTTCGTCGTGTCCTTCGTATGCGGCCGGTGTCTGGTATCTGTCGTAATTCAGCACGCTTATGAGCAACCCGCGTGTGCCCTTCACTGTGCCTATCATCGTGCCCTTCATCAAACTTTCGTAAGCAGCCCGAATTTGCTTCCTGGTCGGCCGTTCAATCCGTGCTCCGACCTTGTGGGACATGGCCTGCCGCATCTTCTCGATGGATGTGAAAAGCTGGCCGCGCTCAAGCCCCCCGTGCTTCTTGTGACTCGCCTTCAAGAGCATCCAAACCCAGAGCTTCAGGTGCAGGGCAGGGGCCTCCATGATGCCGCTTGAAAGTATCTTCCGGGCGAGCAGGATGAAGCCGCCGTCAACGTCTGGCATCTTCCCCCCTGCGCGGCAGGGCTTCCAAGGCCTCGAGCAGGCGCCGCGCGGCCGATTCGCTCAGTTCCTCCGACTCGAGCATCTCCAAGATCAAGGCGATTGCCCGGGCCCGGAGGGACAGGCCGTTGCCGGCAAGCTCTGCGACGGTTCTCCCCACGGCTCAGTTCTCCCGCCGCGCCTGACTCTGACACTCAAGGCTCTGAAGCACCTCGGTCAGACGAAAACGGCAATACTTCCCAAATCTGAGAACTGGGATCGCGTTCGTCCTGGTTCGCGAGTACACCCAGCTTTTCGGCACCCGCAGTTCCCGCGCCAGCTCTTCAGGCGTCAACAAATCGGGCTTTGCGTTCATCGTCTTGTATCCTCCGCATGGTCTGTTGTTTCCCGTCCTTGTTTCGCCCCTTTTCTATCCAATCGTTTGCACTGGTGCATTGGTCGAAAGGTCGACGCACCCTTCTTGTCTTCTCGCACCCTTCTTCGGGAAGCGGGGAAAATTATCAGGGATCAATACTCACGGGGATTTCAGAGCCAGGAGGCAGGCGAGAAAAAAACTAAGGTCGCAGACAGAAAACCACTCCGTGCGACCTTCGTTCCGAGTACGGATCAGGAGGTTCGCTTAGGTGGGTCAACGGTCTGCCTCAAATCGGCGACAGATCCAAACGCGAAGTGATAGCCCTCGTCCTTGTATGCGTTCAGTGCCTCCAGGAGTTTGGGGAAGTAGTCGTTCCGTGCGTTGTCTGAAGGCCTGGTCGTTCGTTTTCGGTCCTGATCAGGATGCGCTTTGCTTATCCACTTTCCGACGGCCCCGACCGTCCTTTTGCAATCGCGGTTCGTCGAGAGAAACAAACGAGCGATATGCACTTGCCAAATCCAATCATGTTTGGCCCAGAGCTCCTTCGCGAAGGCAAACGCTTTCTCCCTGTGCGTAGGGCCTTGCCGAGCCGGCCGGTTTCTGCCGCGCTCCGCTTTGATCCGCTCAACGTCGGCCGGATTCACCATGAGCTTCTTAGAAAACCAGTATTCGGGTTTGCGCATCCACCACCATTTACCGGGGTAGACCTCCATGGAGTCTTGGACAATTTCCCCCGGGCCTGGCCTGCCCACGCCCGGTTTAAAGCCGATGTAAATAAAATTGGGGCCATCGAACCGAAGGAAGAGTTTCTGGCGGGCACATTCAAGAGACCACTGAAGCTCCCGGTCAAGGTCGGAAGCCGCTTTCCCTCGGGTCCCCCCCGATGGACTCTGCCGCACATCAGCGCCGTGCGGACGAGGGGGTAACTGATAAAGCGGTAATTGGTGCTGTTCACAGAAGAGGCAGAAGCCGACCAGGTCCAGGCCAAGCCGGTCCATGGCGGTAGTGGCGAACTCGAAGGTAGGTGTCTCGGATGCTTCCATGGCGCCCCCCACGCCCCCGAAGGTAAGAGCCAGGGAAGGCCGGGTCGGGGAACCCGGCCGTTCGGCCCGCGAAGCCTATCCCTGGAAATCGGTCGGAAAACTGCTACCACTTTGCTACCACTTCAGCAAAAAACAGGGTAAAAGACCATAAATCACCAAACAGGCAAACTCTTGATTTGCTTTATTTTCGTGTGTCATGGTATATGCTGTTTCGGCAACGGAGCGACTTCCCAAGCTGGCTGTCGCGGGTTCGAGTCCCGTTGCCCGCTCCAGTTTTCTGTTGCGAGCGGTTCCGGGCTGCGGCGCCAGGGGAGAGGGATCCGCCAGGCCTTCTGAGCGACTCTCGGTACGACGCGCGAAAAGGGATCCCCGTCGGAAGCAGGAAGCCATCGGAGCGCAGCCGCGGCAAGCTTTCTTCCTCTTTTCTGAGGAGTGCTCAGCCGAGGATGGCCAAAGTTCTCGCCGAGAGACGCAAACACCCCCGTGTCCCCACCCGGATTCAAATCCGCTATCAAGCGGCGGACCAATTCTTCACGGACTACATCCACAATTTGTCCCTGGGAGGGATCTTCGTGGAGACGTCCGATCCCCTCCCTGTGAACACGACTCTGAAGGTCCAGTTCTGCCTCCCTGCCATGAACAAGCCGATCGTCGCGGACGGCGTCGTCGTGCGGTCCATTCAGGGCGGAGGGACGAACTCCGGCATCCGCGGCATGGGCATACGATTCTCCGACTTGGATGAACGGAGCCGGCATGCCGTGGAGAGGTACGTGGCCAAGGCCCGCCCTGCTTCCTGAGCCTGATCCGGCCGACCGGCGGCCGTCCGGCCAACCGACAGAGATCAGTAGCTGTAGCGGTTCGTTATCGGAAGACGCCGGTCCCTGCCGAACGCCTTGGGCGTGATCTTCATGCCCGGAGGCGCCTGTCGCCTCTTGTATTCGTTTCGGTCCACCCTCCGCATGATGTCGCGGACGCGATCTCGGGGAAAACCGCTCTGGAGGATCTCCTCGAGACTGTAATCCCTCTCCACGTACAGGTGGAGGACCGCATCCAACTCCTCGTACGGCGGCAGACTGTCCTGATCCGTCTGATTCGGCCTCAGCTCGGCGGAAGGGGCCTTCTCGAGGACCGAGCGGGAGATGACCTCCCTGCCTTTGACGCGATTGAGGTACTCGCAAAGCGCATAGACCGTGGTCTTCGGCACGTCTTTGAGGACCGCGAGCCCGCCCGCCATGTCCCCGTACAGCGTGCAGTAGCCCACGGAAGTTTCACTCTTGTTGCCGGTGTTGAGGACGATCCAGTTGAACTTGTTCGAAAAGGCCATCAGGACCGTCCCTCGGATCCGCGCCTGGAGGTTCTCCTCGGTCTGGTCGGGGGCGCTGCCGCGAAATGCAGGCTGCAGCGCCTCCAGGAAGGCGGCAAAGATCGGATCGATCGGGATCACCCGGAAGGAGATGCCCAGGTCGCGGGCCAGCGCCTCGGCGTCAAGGCGGCTCAGCTCAGAGGAATAGCGCGTGGGCATGAAGATGCCGTGCACGTTCTTCCGACCCAGAGCCTCGACCGCCAGTGCCGCCGTGATGGAGGAGTCGACGCCGCCACTCAGACCCACCACGGCCTGTTCGAACCCGTTCTTCCCGAGGTAGTCCCGGATGCCGAGGACGAGGGCATGGAAGATCTCCCCCGTATCCCCCAGCGCTTCTCGTGCAGCGGGTGCGGGCAGAGGGCGGAGCCGCGATTTCGTTTGCGGCAGGGGAGGAAGCGTCAGGACCTCGACCGGATCCGACCGGCCCTGAGAAGCTCTCCTCTCCTCGCGCCGGCGCGGGTCCAGGAGGCGGGCTCGAAACACGTTGCGTACGTTGAGGTCGGTCATGAGGAGGTCTTCGCAAAAAGGCTTTCCCTCGCCGAGGAGTCTGCCTCGCTCGTCCAGAACGAGGCTGTTCCCGTCGAAGATCAGCTCGTCCTGCCCGCCGACCAGGTTGACGTAGGCCAGGGCAACCGTGTGGTCCATGGCCCGGGTCGAAAGCATCCGCAGCCGTTCGCTCCTGCGGCCCGCGTAGAACGGGGATGCGGAAATGTTCACCGCCAGCTCGGCGTTACCGCACAGGACCTGAGCGGCCAGAGGGCCGGTCGGCTGCCAGATGTCCTCGCAAATGGAGAGCCCCACGCGAACCCCCTGGCAGACGAACACCAGGGTGCGGTCTCCGCGCTGGAAATACCTGCTTTCATCGAATACCCCGTAGTTCGGCAGGTAGTTCTTCCGGTACGTCCCGACCCATTTGCCGTCCTGGAGCAAGGCGGCGGCGTTATAGATGTCATGATCCTTGTCCACGAAGCCGACGACAGCCGTGATGCCCCGGGTCGCCTCGGCGAGGCTCTCCAGTGCCCGCACGTTGTCCTCGATGAAGAAAGGCTTTAGGAGAAGATCCTCGGGCGGATAGCCGGTCAGGGCGAGCTCCGGAAAGGCGACGAGGTCGGCTCCGGCGCGCCGCGCCTTCTGCAAGTAAGCGCGGATGCGTCGGGCGTTCCCCTTCAAGTCGCCGACGGTCGGGTTGATCTGAGCCAGCGCAAGTCTGAAGTTATGCATGGCGCGTTCCTCGCTATCGGGGACTCGGGGAAGGCAGGCCTGCTGCGCGCGGCAGCGTCCGCAGGCACTCGTTGACACGGTGCAGGCGCCTCTTCTAGACTGGCTCGGTCGCCGAATCGGGCATCTGTCGATGCCGTCTTCCTGATGTGCTCAGAGAAAGGGGCCTTTCCCGTGCAGGTGTACAGGAAGATCTGGCATCTTTCCTTTATCTGGGCGCCGATCGTCTACTATCACTTTTTCAGCTACGCCCAGGCCATCCTCCTCAGCCTCCTGTTCCTGCTCCTCTTCCTCGCCGTTGACATCATCCGATTGAACTGGAAAAGAGGCAACGAGATCGCCTATCGGCATTTCTCCTGGCTTCTCAGAGAGCAGGAGCGCAAGGGGCTCAACACCGCCTTCTATTTCGCCTTGAGCTGTCTGATCTGCGCCGTTTTCTTCGAGAAGCGGGTCGCCGTGACGGCCATCGCGCTGCTGTGCGTGGGCGATCCGATCGCCGCGATCATCGGCACCCGCTACGGTTCGATTCGCATTCTGAACAAGTCGCTGCAGGGCAGCCTCGCCTGTTTCATCGTCTGCTTCGCGGTCGCCCGGTTCATGTTCGATTCCACCCTGGCCTTCTGGGCGGCGCTGACGGCCACTTTCTTCGAGCTGATCTCCTCCAGGCTCAACGACAATCTGTCCGTTCCCATCTTCTCCGGACTGATGCTCACGTTTCTCTTCCAGCCGCCCGAAATCCGGGGACCCATGCAGTACCTGCTGCGCTTCCTGGACGTGTATCTTCTGTTTGTCGTGGCGACCTCGTTTGTGGGCATCGGAATTAAGCACTATATCTTACACACTTACATAAAGCACTATCCTGCTTCCTTCCGTGCCCGAGCCGAGGCGCCGCCGTCGGTTTCGATCATCAAGCCGCTCGCCGGGCTCGAGGGGGGGGACTACGAGAACTTGAGCAGCTTCTGCCGGCTCGTTTGCGCCGGCCCATGGGAGCTGGTCTTCGTCGTCAAAGACGGGACGGACCCGGTCCTGAAGGTGATCGACCGTCTGCGTCTGGAATTCACCGGGGTGGACATCCGGGTGGTGTTCAGCGGCCCGGGCGGCTCGATCGCGGACAAGATGAACAAGCTGATACAGGGCGTGCGCCGCGCGCGGGGAAACGTCCTGATCTTCAGCGATGCCGCGGTTCGGGTCCCGCCCGATTATCTGGAACGGGTGACCGCTCCGCTTGCGGACCCGGAAATCGGCATGGTCACGGCGGTGGCTTCTTATTTCGGCGCCAGGACCATTCCGGCGGCCCTGAACGCTCATCTTGTGAATCTGCTGGGGCAGAGCCTTTACTTCACCCTGGCCTTCTTCGATCGTCTGGAAACCGCCAACGGCTGCACGATCGCCGTCCGGCGAGAGGTGCTGGAGCAGGTGGGGGGCTTCTCGGGCATCTCCCATCAGGTGTCGGAGTCTCATGCCCTGGCGCAGGCGATCCACCGGAAGGGCTACCGCATCCTTCTGCTGGACAGAATGATTCCGGTTCATCATGCGCGGCTCCCCTGGACGGAGTGGCTGGAGCGCATGCACCGCATGGTCGTGATCTACAGGACCTATGTTCCGCATTCTTATCCGCTCTTTCTTTTCCAGCTCGGCCTCCTGCATGCTCTCGTCTACTGGTGGATGCACCCGCTCTCGGTCGTCGGACCGATCCTGGCCGGCGCGAGCCTCGTGGCCGAGACGCTCTCGCACCTGAGAATGAACTACCTCTATGTGAAGGACCGCAGCACCTATTTCTTCATTTGGCTGCTGCCGCTGCTGCTGGTGGTCGCGCCTTTGATCTGGGCCAGTCCGTACTTCAGCCGAGTGGTGTGCTGGAGAGGGCAGCGGTTTTTCGTCGACCGGACCGGTGTTGCAACGCGCCTGAAGGAGATCTCCGCTGAGAACGAGCCGAAGGCCGCAGATGGGCGGGTCGGACGGTCTTCAGATAGAGCGGGTGCCGGAAGGCTCGAGGGAAGGCTTTGATGGGGAACGCTGTCGAGATCGTAAGGGCGCTCAGGGAACACCTCCTGTACCTGATCGAATCCGACCTGGAGGACGTCTGCTTCGGAGTGCCGAGGTCGGCGCCCGATGCCGCGGACCCGGAAGCGGGTGCGGGAACCGAGTTGCCGGGGGTCGATCCTGAGAGTCGCCTGCGGGCGCTGCGCGAGGAGCTCGGGGAGTGCCGTCGATGTTCCCTCGCCAAGGGCCGCCGGGCGATCGTGTTCGGCGAAGGAGACCCGCGGGCAGAAGTCCTGTTCATCGGCGAAGGTCCGGGGAGCGAAGAGGACGCGACCGGGAGGCCTTTCGTCGGGCCGGCCGGTGAAAAGCTCACGGAGATCATCGAAAAAGGAATGGGCATTCCCCGCTCCCGGGTGTTCATCTGCAACATCGTGAAGTGCCGCCCGCCGCACAACCGAGTGCCCCTGGACGAGGAGGCGGATGCCTGTTTCCCATTTCTGGAGAGGCAGATCGAAGCGGTTCGGCCCAAGGTGATCGTCACCTTGGGACACTCGGCCACCTGTCGCCTGCTGGGGGTCCGACTTCCCATGCACCAGCTGAGAGGCAGGTGGCACTCCTACAAAGACATCCCCGTAATGCCCACGTTCCACCCCTCCTACGTGTTGCGCTACTACACGGTATCGGTCCGCAAGCAGGTCTGGGAGGACGTGCGCGAAGTCAAGCGCATGCTGATGGAAGGGAAGAGACGGCCGCCGGCCCGAGAGCCGGAAGCGTGAGGCTGGTAGAGGCGACCGGCCGGTCGCCTCTGCTGAAGATCTCCCCTGCTGAAGACCGGACACGGAGCGGTCTCGTTCGCTTGCCCCGGGGACCCGCGCACCTCGACGAGCGAACTTGCATGCGCTTTCGCACTCGCGTCCCAGGCCCCTTTGTCGGATGCCTCTGTTGACTAGATATTCTCCTAAGGATTATTATACGGGATTATTTTGTCCCCGGAACTTGCGTGCCTGTGCGGGATTGTCCCGTGTGAGCCGGGGCGATCGTACAAGCAGAAGGAGAAGGAGGAACGAGGAATGCTCACGTGCAACATCGCCAAGGTCGGCAAAGCCTGCGTCTTCATGAAGAAGGCGGGCTGTTCCTATAACGGCGGCACCTGCCACCCCGTGATCGAATCCTGCTCGGGATGCTCGAACGTCGAGGCCTTTCCCCAGGGTCAATACTGCCGGGTTTCGCCGGAGCCTTCGCTGAAGTGGAACAGCGGCAAGTGCAACATGGCAACGCACCTGGAGAAGGCTCAGGAGCAGTCGCCGATCAAGAAGGTGAATCCACTGAAGGCTTCCAAGCGGGCGGCACGATAGCGGGAGCCCCTCACGGGTTCCTCCGCTCGACGCCTGCCAGCTGTGGGTTTCAGCCTGTCGGCAGCCCGTCACGGGGCAAATTCCGCCACGCAGGAGATGTGGTAGGTCTGGGGAAACATGTCGATGAGCTGGATTCTCCTGAGACGATAGCTCGAGTAGGAGAACAGCTCGATGTCCCTGGCCAGCGTGGCCGGATTGGAAGAAAGATAGATGATCTTGCCGGGCGCAAGGGAGACGATTCTCCCGGCAATGTCCTTGGCTCCCTTGCGGGGCGGCTCCACGATGACGACGTCGACTCGGGAGAGCTCCGACTGGACGCGTTCCAGGCCCATTTCGATGTCGCTCAGCCGGTAGTCGCAATTGTCCAGGCCGTTCTTGGCGGCGTTGCATGCGGCATCTTCCGCCGCGACGGGATGGCTCTCCAGGCCGATGACCCTTTTCACCCCGGGTGCCAGCGGCAGGCTCAGATTCCCCATGCCGCAGTAGAGATCCAGGACGATCTTGTCCCGCGTCGGCTCGATCCACTCGCCGACGATTCTCTGCAGATTCCGGTTCTGCTCGAGGTTGACCTGGCTGAAGGTGGCAAGGCGGGCCTTGGCTTCGATCTGCGCGGAGCCGGGGACGACCGGGGCGAATCGCAGGCGCAGACTGCAGTTCCCGAAGTCTTCGACCTTTTCCTGCTCGCCTCCCCTGGTTTCCAGGGAGACTCCGTACATCTTGGGGATGTGAGCCTTCAAGGCTTTCAGGAAGTCGGTCACGAACTCGCCCAGCCCGGTCGGGCTCTGGAAGGAAAGGACCGCCTCTTCCTCCAGCGGGTCGGCAAGGACTTCGACCTCGGTGAAAGGGAGGAAGTAGTCCAGCGAGTTCAGGAGTTGGCGAAGCTTGCGGACGATCTCGTTCAGGAAGGCGGGCAACAGCTCGCATCGCTCGATGGGAAGGACTTCCCGGCAGCGGGCCCGATGGAATCCGACGACCGTCCTCTTGCGGACCTGACAATGCAGTTGGACTCTGCAGCGGTATCCGTAAGGGCTCGCAGAAGCGACGGGCGGCAGCCACTCGCATACAGCGGTGCCGGCGGCGCCCATTCTGGCCAGAGAGTCTCTGAGGGTCCGCTCCTTGGCTTCCAGCTGATACGGGTAGTGGAGATGCTGCCAGTGGCACCCGCCGCATTCCCCGAAGTAGTCGCACAAGGGCACGGCGCGATTGGACGATCGGGTTTCGAATTCTTCCACGACGCCTCTGAGGTAGTTGCGCTTGTCTTCGGAGATCTTGACCCGAACACGATCGCCGGGGGCCGTGGTGGGAACGAAGATCACCTTCTTTTGCACATGGCCGATCCCTTCGCCTCCATAGGCGAGGGACTCGATTTCGACGTTCTCGAATGATCCTGTTTTCAACGCCGTATTCCTCGCATCGGATCCGGATCTGATTGTGTCTGCTGGTCGGGATGGAGACGAGAACCTGACGGAAAGCGGCCACAAGGCCTCTGTGAATCTAGCACGAATCGATCGTCCCGTCATGTCGCCAAAGGGATCGGCGGGCGCAGGGAGAATGCGGCCGAGCCGGGCTGCTTGCACCTGTGCTGCGCACGGCATGCGCCCGTGCCGGGCCCCGGCGGCCCGGTTGACGCTGAGGCCATTTTCACAATATACTTAAGCGCTTACTCGGGCCGCCTGGAACAGATCGTTCGGCCTTGTCTGCCCAGGATCGGCTCATTTCACAAAAGGGAAGGGAAAGCCACCCATGCCGCCTGCCAAGGTCAAGGACGCGATCGAGGACATCCGCAAGGGCAAGTTGGTCATCCTGGTCGACGATGAGGACCGGGAGAACGAAGGCGACTTGTGCTTTGCCGCAGAGCACGTGACCCCGGAAAAGATCAACTTCATGGCGATGCACGGCAGAGGCTTGATCTGCCTCAGCATGACCGACGAGCGCCTCCAGCAGCTGGACATCCCGCTCATGGTCCAGAAGAACACGTCCCGGTTCGAGACCGCCTTCGCCGTCTCCATCGATGCCAAGACCGGCATCACCACCGGGATTTCCGCCTATGACCGGGCCCGCACGGTCCGGCTCGCGGTGGAGAGCCAGACGAAGCCTGCGGATTTCGTGCGGCCGGGACACATCTTCCCCCTTCGCTGCAAGCCGGGCGGCGTGCTCGTGAGGACCGGGCAGACCGAAGGGTCGGTGGACCTGGCCCGGCTGGCCGGCCTGATGCCCGCAGCCGTGATCTGCGAGATCATGAAAGACGACGGGACCATGGCCAGGATGCCGGACCTCGAGAAGATGGCGCAAGAACACGACCTGAAGATCGTCACGATTGCAGACATCATCGCCTACCGGCTCCAGAAGGAGTCGCTCGTAGAAAAGGTGGCGGAAGCGACCATACCGACCCCTTTCGGCGGGGAGTTTCGAGGCATCGTGTTTCGCAGCCGGGTGGATCATACCGATCATCTGGCCATGGTCAAGGGGGAATTCACCCCCGAAGAGGACGTGCTGGTCCGCATGCACTCCGAATGCCTGACCGGCGACGTGTTCTTTTCCCTGCGCTGCGATTGTGGCCAGCAGCTCATCCGGGCCATGGAGATGATCGGTGAGGAAGGGAAGGGGGCCCTGATCTACATGCACCAGGAGGGCCGGGGCATCGGCCTGGTCAACAAGATCAAGGCTTACGCGCTGCAGGAGAAGGGGAAAGACACCGTCGAAGCCAACGAGGCCCTCGGCTTCAAGGCCGATCTCAGGGATTACGGCATCGGCGCGCAGATTCTGACCCATCTGGGCATCCGCAAGCTCCGCCTCATGACCAACAATCCGAAGAAGATCATCGGATTGGAGGGGTACGGACTGGAGGTCGTCGAGCAGGTGCCGATCATCGTCCAGCCGAACAGCCGGAATCTTGCCTATCTGAAAGCCAAGCAGGAGAAGATGGGGCATTTGCTGCATCTGGAACCGTAGCCTAGGAGCCTGTCCAAGGATTCGGCTCCGGGAGGCTGTTCAGAAATGTCCAGATGCAAGGCGCGCGAAATCCTGAGGAATGAGGCGTACATGGGAGTACGCCGCAATGACGAAGGATGAGCGCAACGCCGCAGATGGGCATTTATGGACAGCCTCCTAGAACGAGGAAGCTTCGATGCCGATCAAGATTCAGGTCCTCAACGACATCCTCGAGTTCAACGAATCGTTCGCGACCGAGAACCGCCGTGTGTTCGACCGCAACAAGACGTTCGCGGTCAACCTGATGAGCTCTCCCGGTGCCGGCAAGACGACGCTGCTCGAGAGGACCCTGGAGCGGCTGGCCCCCGCCTCCGTCGCGGTCATCGAAGGAGACATGCGTACCACCCGGGATGCTGAACGCCTGGAGCGCTTCGGTATTCAGATCGTGCAGATCAACACGGGCAATGCCTGCCACCTGGACGGCCAGATGGTTCACAACGCGCTGCAAGAGCTCGACTTGGGCGGGGTCCGGCTCCTCCTGATCGAGAACGTGGGAAACCTGGTCTGTCCGGCCGAGTTCCGCATGGGAGAGCACGCCAAGGTGGCTGTCCTGAGCGTGACCGAAGGGGAGGACAAGCCGCTGAAGTATCCTCTCATGTTCCGCGAATCCTCCCTGTGCGTCTTCAACAAGACCGATCTCCTGCCCCATCTTGACTACCGGCTGGAAGAGGCGATCCAGAATGCCCGCCAGATCAACCCGAAGCTCGAGCATCTGGCCATGTCCTGCAAGACCGGAGAAGGCCTGGATCGCTGGATCTCCTGGCTTCAGGCCGGCATCGACCGGATGGCCTGACGGCGCGGCCCTGCAGCTCCCTGTGAAAGGTGTCATTCGATGCACGAGATGGGCCTGGCCCAAAACATCCTGGATATCGTGCTGAGGAGCGCTCGGCAGAACCAGGCGAGCCGCATCGTACGGATTTCGGTCCGGGCGGGGCAGCTGCGCGGCATCGTTCCCGACCAGCTGCGGTTCTGCTTCGGCTTCGTGGCCAAGGACTCCATGGCCGAAGGCGCGGAGCTTGCGATCCAGACGGTCCCGATCCGGGCGAAGTGCAAGCGCTGCAGTCAGGAGTTCCAGGTGGAGGAGTTCCGGTTCGTCTGCCCGGGTTGCGAGAACGTGGACCTGGAGCTGCTTCAGGGCAAGGAGCTGATGATCGAGAACATCGAAGTGATCTGACGCCCGCGCACGCCTGTCCCGTCGCTCCCGACTCCGGTCCGAGGAAGCGTCTTGGATTTTCCCACTTTCTTCATCGAAACTCTCGGCTGCCAGATGAACGAGCAGGACTCGCTGCGGATGCGGCACCGGCTCGCCCAGGCGGGGTATCGCCCGGCCAGCCGGCCCGAGGAAGCGGACGTTCTGATCGTCAATACCTGCAGCATCCGGCAAAAGGCGGAAGACAAAGCATACAGCGTCCTCGGCAGGTACCGGCTGATCAAGAAATCGCGGCCCGGCTGCCTCATCGCGGTAGCCGGATGCCTGGCGCAGCAGAAGGGAGAGGCGCTCCTGGAACGCGTGCCGGATCTGGACTTGGTCTTCGGGCCGCGCCGGGTGATCGAGGTGGACCGCCTTCTGGAGGAGTGCCGGCAGCGCCCCGGGACGCTCGTCGCCCCGTCCCGATCCGCCGGGGGACCGGATGAGCTGGATTGCCCCGGTGTAACCGACGAGACCGGTCTGAAGGCTTACGTCACGATCATGGAAGGCTGCGACAATGGCTGCAGCTACTGCATCGTCCCCCGGGTCCGGGGCAGGAAGAGGAGCCGGCCTCACCGGTCGATCCGCGAGGAGGCGTTGCAGCTCGTCTCTCGAGGGGTGCGGGAGATCACGGTTCTGGGCCAGAACGTAACCGCCTACCGCTGCCCGGAAGACGAACATTTCGCCTTTCCGGAGCTGCTGAACATGCTGTGCCGCATCGACGGTCTGGAGAGGCTGCGCTTCACCACCTCTCACCCCAAGGACACGGGGCCGGAGCTGATCGAGTGCTTCGGCCGGCTCGCCCCCCTGTGCGAGCACGTTCATCTGCCGCTGCAATCCGGCAGCGACCGCATGCTGCGCGCGATGAGGAGAGGGTACACCCTCGAGGAATACCTCGAAACCATCCGCGCCCTGCGGGACAGGGTCCCGGAGATCGCCGTTACGTCCGACATCATCGTCGGCTTTCCGGGCGAGGAGGAAAAGGACTTCGAGGACACTCTGGAGGCGATACGAGCCATTCGATTCGATAATCTGTTTTCCTTCAAGTTCTCGCCGCGGCCCGGGACCCGGGCTTCCCTGCTCGCCCGTCCCCTGCCGGAGTCGGAGAAGGCGCGCAGGCTCGAAATCCTCCAGGATGCCCAGCGCGCGATCTCCCTTTCCAAGAACCGGCGCCTGGAGCAAACGGAAGTCGAGGTGCTCGTGGAGGGCAGGAGCCGGTCCGGGGACCAGTGGACGGGACGGACCCGAACGAACAAGATCGTGAACTTCGCCGGGCCGGTCGGGCTCTTCGGGAGTATGCGGCCCGTCACGATCGTGCACGGGGGCCCGAACTCGCTCCTGGGGCGGCTCTGAAGAACAAGGGACGGGAAAGATCCCTTGACACCTCGCGTGCCGGGTGTGAGATAATGGCGCCTGTCACGCGTCGGACGCCAAAGGGAGAGCCTCATGTTTCTAGAAATGAAGATCGCAGGGATCACGCTCGATCCCTCCTCCAATATGCCCATCATCATTTTGAAAGACCTGAATGGGGACAATGCGCTTCCCATCTGGATCGGGATCGCCGAGGCCAGCGCGATCGCCACCAAGCTGGAAAACATCGATCTCGCCCGGCCGATGACCCATGATCTGCTGCGGAACATCCTGGCCAAGCTCGAGGTCAAGCTGGAGAAGATCGAAGTAACGGATCTCCGCGACAATACGTTCTACGCGAACATCTACCTCAAGGTGGGCAACCAGGTGGTGCCGGTCGATTCCCGCCCCAGCGATGCCATCGCCCTGGCCCTGCGCACCGATTCGCCCATCTTCGTTGATGAAGAGGTGATCAAGAAGTCCAGGCGCTCCGACCTCAAAGTGGACAAGGCAGAGGAAGGATCCGAGGGGCAGAAGGACCGGTGGACGGAAATTCTTGAGAGCCTGTCACCGGACGCTTTCGGCAAATACAAGATGTAAGCCTTCGCATTCCGCTTTCCTCCCTCCTTTGAAACCTCGCCCGCACAGGGCGTTTGCGAGTTCTTTCCGTGCCGCCCGCCGCCGATCCCCCGGCATGCCTCCGACGGCCCTTCACGGTGGGCATTACCTTGTCTCAGGGCGAGGGCGCATCTTTTCGTGTGTTTTTTTGATGAAAAATGGTAAATTTTTTCCCACCTCCTTCCGATGTTGATTCTTGGGAGTCGGATGAGGGTAAGGGTCCGGCATCGGTGCCGGCGCAGGCTTCGTGGGAAGGAAAGTCCGGGGGGGATCCTGACTCGATGCTCGCACAGAAGCGACCCGCAGGTTCGAGCGACCGGCAAATCCAGGCGATGCTCGCCGATGCGTTGGGACCTCACCTCGCCGATTTTCGATCGAGCGGGCCCGAAGGCGGCCTGCCCCGCCTGGAGACTTTCGACAGCATCCTGTACAGCCTGGACAAGCAGGATCTCATCCAGATTCTGAAGACCACGGAGATCTTGTCGGCGGCGGTGAGCCCTCGGGTTGCCCTGCACACTCTGGTGCGGAAGGTCGCCGAGATCCTGGACGCGTCCCGCTGCTCCCTGATCTTCCTGTCCCGGGACAGGAAGGCCGGGACCGTGGCCATTTCCCATGAGGCGGTCGACTTCGAGGGCGTGACCATCTCGCTGGACGTCTATCCGGAGATCCTGCAGGCCGTGCAGAGCGGGGCCATCACGATCGTCAAGGATCCGGCCCGGGATCCGCTGATGCACGCTCTCAAGCAAGAGCAGCTGCGCACGATTCGGGATGTCTCCATCATGTCGCTGCCGCTGGTCTTCCGCAAACAGGCCTTTGCAGTCCTGCTGGTGCGCAAGCGCCGCTCCGAGGAGGGTTTCAACATCCGCGAGGTGAGGATGTGCCAGCTCGTCCTCGGAATGGTCGTCAGGACCTTGCAGCGCATGTGCGAGGGACCGGGAGCCGAGGAGACGGCGAAGCCCGGGTCGACCCCGGCGCAGCCGGAGGAGGGCGGCACGGGTTTGGGGAAGGACTCGATCCTGTTTCGGGCGGCTCCGGTCGGCATCCTCCTGCTCGACCGCAACGACCGGGTGATCCGGGCCAATCCGCAAGCCAGCGAGATCACCGGCATCCCGGAGGAAACACTGGTGGGGATGAGCTACGCCGAGATCGTACCGGCCGAACGGATCGAAGAGATCCGGCGCATGCGGAAGTCGCTCGCTGCCGAAGGGGAGCTGCTGCGCTATCATCTCAGCTATCAGGGTCCCGGGGAAGAGACGAAGACCCTTTCCTTCGAGCGCCATCCGCTGGCGGCGCCCGACGGTCACGCCTGTATCTTCTTCCGCGATGTAACCAAGGAGAAGGAGCTGGAAGAACATCTGCAGGGGAAGACGCGTCAGCTCACCAAGGCCAACCGCAGACTGCAGGAGGCACGGTCGTCCCTCCTGCAGCGCAATCGGGAACTCCACCGGACGAACGAGCGTCTGGAGGAGCTGCACAAAATGAAGACGGCTTTTCTCGCCATCGCCACCCATGAGATCCGCACGCCGCTGAGCATCATCCTGGGATACGACCGCATTCTGCTGCAGGAGAAGTTCGGGTCTCTCAAACAAGAGCAGCGGAGAATCCTGGACGAGTCGGTCCAAAGCTGCGAGCGGCTCCTCAATATCGTCAACGAGATGCTCGACTTCACCAAGCTCGAGAGCGGTAAGTGGAAGCTCCAGCAGAGAGAGGATGACATCGTGCCTCTGCTGAGAAGGGTGTACCGCCAGATGAAGATGATCTCCGAGCGCGCGGGCATCCGCTTCGACCTCGATCTGCCGGAAGGCCCCACCCGTCTGTTCTTCGACCCGGATCGCATCGAGCAGGTGCTCGTGAATCTGCTGAGCAACGCCATCAAGTTCACTCCTGAGGGAGGCAGCATCAGCCTTGCGGCCGCGCCGAAGGGAGGCCCCGGGTCCGGCTGGTTCGAGATCGCCGTCTCCGACACCGGCAGCGGCTTGCCCCCGGAGTCGCTGAACAAAGTGTTCGATGGGCTGTACCCCTTTTCTGCCGAGAGTAGCGAGCGCGGTGGGGCCAAGAGCATGGGGGTGGGGCTGGGGCTGGGGATCAGCAAGCGGATCATCGAGGCGCACGGAGGCCGCATCGAGGCGAGAAGCCGGGAAGGACAGGGGTCCACTTTCCTCTTTTGTCTGCCGCTCCAGGCGGATCGGACTTCGCCGGCTCCGCAGGAAGCGGACAGCGTGCGCAAGGGCCAGCCGGCATGAGCCGAAAGCATCTGGCAGTGATCGACGACGACAGGAGCTTTCGTGCCTACCTGGAGACCCTCCTGCAATCGATGGGCTATCAGGTGAGCTGTTTCGCCTCCGGGGAGGAAGCTCTTGGCGCCTTTGAGAAGGGGCTGGATCCGAGCCTGGTCATCCTGGACATCATCATGGAAGGGTTGAGCGGGGTCGAGGTTCTGAAGAAGCTTCGCGCCATGAGAGAACAGCTGCCGGTCATCATGCTCACGGGAGTGGACCACACCCAGACGATCGTAGAGGCGATGCGCCTGGGAGCCAGCGACTACCTGGTCAAGCCTTTCGAGCCGGAAGAGATCGAGATCGCACTGAAGAATGTCTTCGAGAGGGCCGGCCTGGTGGAGGAGATCCGGCGCTTGCGGGAACGGCTCGAGCGAGACGATGGCGAGGAAGGCATCTTCCTCAGCGAGAAGATGCGTTCGGTCGAAGAGGTGATCCTGCAGGTCGCAGAAACGGACGTGACCGTGCTGATCCACGGAGAAAGCGGCGTCGGCAAGGAGGTGGTGGCCCGCAGGGTTCATGCCCTGTCCCATAGGTCCGCACGCCCTTTCGTCAAGGTGAACTGTGCCGCGTTGCCGCAGGACCTGCTGGAAAGCGAGCTGTTCGGGTACGAAAAGGGAGCCTTCACCGGTGCGACCCGGACGAAGCCCGGCAAGTTCGAGCTGGCCGAGGGCGGCACCATCTTTCTGGATGAGATCGGCGAGATCAGCCTGGCCACCCAGGCCAAGCTCTTGCAGGTCCTGCAAGACGGAGAGTACGCGCACCTCGGAGGCAAGCTGAACCTGCGGGTGGACGTCCGGGTGCTGGCGGCGACCAACAAGAACCTCGAAGCGATGATCGCAGAAAGATCTTTTCGTGAGGACCTGTATTACCGGCTCAACGTGATCAACCTCCATGTCCCTCCGCTGAGGGAGCGCAAGGAGGAGATCCCGGTCTTCTGCGAGAGCTTCCTCAAGAAGTTCTCGCGCCAGTTCAACAAGAAGGTCCCGCGCCTGCCGGACACGCTCCTGGATGCCTTCCAGCGACACGATTGGCCCGGCAATATCCGGGAGCTCGAGAACATGATCAAGCGCTACGTCGTGCTCCGGGACGAGAGGATCATCCACAATGAGCTGGCCGCCAGCTCGCCCATGGTGATCGAGGAGATCGATCTGGATTTTTCCGAGCTCATCGAGAGCGGGCGGCCGACGGCCCTGAAGGAGATCGACAAGCAGGTGGCCCGCAAGGCCGAGGGCGCGTTGATCTCACGCGTCTTGCAGCACACGCGGGGCAACAAGCGGAAGGCGGCCGAGATTCTGCAGATCAGCTACAAGGCCCTCCTTTACAAGATCAAGGAATGCGGGTTCGCTTGAGCCGGGCCGCGAACTGCGGGCGGCCAAGCTCTGACTCGGACAGGCGCTGAAGAGGTTCTGGCTGCATGGAGAAGAACAGCATTCTGATCGCCGACGGGGACAAGAGCCTGCTGCTCTACATGCGCGATTTCCTGAGCCGGCTCGGTTACCGGACGTACTGCGCGGACACCGGCGACAAGACCATTCACCTGGTCCGCACGGTCCAGCCTGCGGTCGTGCTCCTCGATCTGAACCTGCCCGGCAAGGACGGGCTCGAGACCCTCCAGGAGATCATGAAGGTCCCGGAAGACATCCACGTGGTCATGATGAGCGCCAACGGCCTGGCCAAGGCGGTCGTCACCACGATGAAAATGGGAGCGATGGATTTTCTCCACAAGCCGTTCGACCAGGACGAGCTGCTGGTCACGATCGGCAAGCAGATGAACCGCAGGGATCTGATCTGTGAGGCGAAGCTGCTGCGCGAGGAAATTCACCGAAAGGGGGAATTCCAGCGCCTCTTTCACAACAGTGAAAAGATGAAGGAGGTCCAGTCGATCGTGGAGCAGGTGGCGGACACGGACATCACGGTGCTCATCCAGGGGGAGAGCGGCACGGGCAAGGAGCTGATTGCCAAAGCCATTTCCATGCTCTCTTCCAGGCGCGCCAAGCCCTTCCTGAAGGTCAACTGCGCGGCCCTGCCCGAGCCGCTCCTGGAAAGCGAGATGTTCGGCTACGAGAAGGGCGCCTTCACCGGGGCCGACAGCCGCAAGCCCGGCAAGTTCGAGCTGGCCGACGGCGGCACGATCTTCCTGGATGAGATCAGCGAGATGGCGGCCCCGCTGCAGGCCAAGCTCCTGCAGGTTCTGCAGGACAAGCAATTCGCCCACCTTGGGGGCAAGGAAGACATCCAAGTGGACGTGCGCGTGATCGCGGCGACCAATCAGAACCTGGGCAGAAGCGTGGCCGAGGGAACGTTTCGGGAAGACCTCTATTACCGGCTCAACGTGGTGAACATCCAGGTGCCTCCCTTGCGGGAACGCAAAGAGGAGATCCCGGTGTTGGTCGCGTACTTTACCGCCAAGTATACCCAGGAATTCAAGCGCAAAGCTCCGCGGCTTTCCGAGGAGTTGCTGGATCTCTTCCAGCGTTACCGTTGGCCGGGAAACATCCGAGAGCTCGAGAACGTGCTCAAGAAGATCGTGATCCTGGGCAGCGACGGATCGGTCCGCGGCGAGCTCAAGAAAAAGTGTCAAGCCGACGGTGACGATCCTGCGGAGGCGAAGAGGTCGGCCCGGCAGGATGGAGATCGGCTGGCGCTCAAGACCTTCAGCAAAGAGGCGATCCGCCGCGCCGAGCGGGAGATCATCGGGAAGATCTTGCAGCGGACCTGCTGGAACCGGAAGAAGGCTGCGGATCTGCTGCAGATCAGCTACAAGGCCTTGCTGTACAAGATCAAGGAGACGGGTCTGGAGAGCTAGCCGGAGCCTGTCCCAAAACGCCCGTCTGCGGCCGACCCGGCTGATCCGGGCGCCGCCTGCACCTCTGAAACCTGACAATTCTGCCGGCCTGCCCCCGGTACCCTTGAACCGGGGACCCCTGCCGACCGAACAGACCGCAAAATTCGGACCTCTTCTCAAGAATTTCCTCCCACAGACCGAAATCAAGTAGAAGGGCACCCCCGGGCATCGTGCCCGTTCTCGCACCCTTGCGAGCGACCCCTGGCCATTCCATGCACGAGGACCCCAAGGATGTCGAAGGTCAAGATTCTTCTGCTGGAGCCTGAAGAGAAGGCGGGAGAGGAGATCCGGGAGTTTCTGGTTGCCGACGGGCACACGGTCTGCCGGGTCGGCGACGAGGAAGCATGCCGGGAGGCCCTCGACCAGGAAATCTACGATGTGATGATCTATGAGACCAAGCTGCCCGCAAACGGCGTCCTCGATCTGGTGGAGCACTCGCGCAAAGTCAATTCCTTCGGGCTGGTGATCTGCTTGTGCGATTCGGGTGACATGGGTGTGATGCTGGAGGCGATGGAGAAAGGAGCGGATGCCTACATCAAACGACCGTTCCAGAAGGAGGAGCTTCGGATCACCCTGCACCGCCTCCTCGACTATCGCAGCCTCGTGGGAGCGAATTTCTATCTGCGCAGGACCCAGGATCTCATCTACCGTTTCGACGACATCATCGGGGACAGCCCGGAGCTGAAAAAGGTCCTCTCCATCGTGAAGAAGGTGGCTTTCAGCAACGCCTCGGTATTGATCGAGGGAGAGACCGGCACCGGAAAGGAGCTCATCGCCGGGGCGATCCACTACAACAGCTCCCGCAAGGACAAGAACTTCATCAAGGTCAACTGCGCCGCCCTCCAGGACACGCTTCTGGAAAGCGAGCTGTTCGGGCACGAAAAGGGGGCCTTCACGGGGGCGGACAAGCAAAGGGTCGGCCGCTTCGAGCAGGCCAACTTCGGCACGATCTTCCTGGACGAGATCGCGGACATGAGCGCCAGCACCCAGGCCAAGGTGCTCCGGGTTCTGCAGGAGCAGGAGTTCGAAAGGGTCGGGGGGACGAAGACCATCAAGGTCGACGTGCGGGTGCTGAGCGCCACCAACAAAGCCCTGAAGGAATTGATCGGCACCCGAAAATTCCGGGACGACCTCTACTACAGGCTGAACGTGGTGACGATCTACATCCCGCCCCTGCGCGAGCGCAGGGCCGACATCCTGCCCCTGGCGTATTACTTTCTCAGGCGCTTCTCCGGGGAGCTCAGCAAGAAGATCAAGGGGTTTTCTCCCGACGCGGAGAGAGTCCTGGAGAACTACGGATGGCTCGGAAACATCCGCGAGCTGCGCAACACCATCGAAAGGTCGGTGCTGCTGTGCGAGCAGGAGACCGTGCGTGCCGAGGACCTGTTCCTCTGCTGGAACGACGGGTCGGCAAACGACAACAACGGAGGCCACCAGATCCAACTGCCTTCCGACGGGGTCCGGCTGGTCGACATGGAGAAGATGCTCGTCCTGGATGCGCTCGAGAAGGCGAACTGGGTGCAGAAGGAGGCGGCCCGGTTCCTGGGGATTTCGAGGCGGGTCATGCACTACAAGATCCAAAAGTTCGGCATCCGGAATCCCAATTGGGTGCGCAATCGATGACGGGCCGTGACGAAATGGGGCAACGATCCGCTGGAACTCGGGTCTTCGCGCCGCATCCTGCTTCCAAGCCGCACTGCCCGGCGGCCCGCACGATGCTTGCAAGGCTTCATGTAACATCCTGAACATGCAGGCTTTGTCTAATTCTGGCCGGGCCGGGGCGAGTCCTGCGACGGACCGCTGGCAGAAAAGTTGCAGACTCTCGGAGGATGAAAGAGGATGGAAATGAGTTTCACCCCTGCCGGGCCGATGAGCGGGTAGGGCACTCGTCGAGAGGTTTCCAGGAGGCTGCCATGCACCAGGGGCGTGGGTCGAGTGAAAAGCCGGGGAGGAGCTTCCCCCGGGTGCTCTTCTTCGTCGTTTCGATCATGGCCGTGGGCCATTTCGGGTTCCATCGACCTGCGGCAGCCCTGCCCGGTGAAGCCACGCTGGTCTGGTCGCCTGCGCCGGAACAGGATGTTGCGGCCTACCAGATCCACATCGGGCCGGTCTCGCGGTACTCCCAGGCGTTCACCGGGTACGCGGACACGATCCAGGTCCCCGAGGACGCGTGCGTCCGGTCAGGAAACGTCCTCCGTTACCGACTCACCGGCCTGGATCCTGCCGCCGTTTACTGGGTTTCCGTCACCGCGGTCGATCAGGCAGGCAACGAGAGCTCCTTTTCCAACGAGAAGAGGATCCCCTCGGAAGATGCCCAGGTAGGGCCGGTTTCGCCGGGCTGCCGGTCCATGCCCGGCCTTTCCGGCGACGGTCTGCGGGCGAGCCTCACCGGCTGGATCGTGCTGCTGGCGTCCGTACCTCTTTGGGTGCTCCGGTTGCGAAAGGTATCGGCTCGCCGGATCCGCTGCCGAACCTAGCGCAAGAGCTCCCCGCCGGCATCGGGTCCCTCCTGTCGCGACTTCGTGCGCCGGGCCAGGCGCTCTCTTTCGCTTCCCGACGATAGACGGCTGAAGACCGACAGCGGATCCCTCGGCCCCTGCGCCGTGCGCCAGACGCATGCGGAGCGCGCGCTTCCGCACCTTGCCGAACCGTTCCGGAATTGACATTTCCCTTCCCCCTTTGTAGTGTCATTCTCAAGATCCTCGCCTTCTCCCTCTTGTACCTTTGCCAGCAGAACAGACGAGTCTGGGTCCTCAAGGAGGCGTTCAGATGCAGGCGCAAGCCATCCGGGTGATCGGTGTGATCGGGGCCGGACAGATGGGGGCAGGCATCGCCCAGGTGATGGCACAGTCGGGCCTCTCGGTGGTGGTTCAGGACATCGGCCAGCCCTATCTGGAGAACGGGCTGAACAGCATTCGGCAGAGCCTGGACCGGCTCGTGAAGAAGGGAAAGATGGGTGAGGACCAGAAGCGGGAAACCCTCGGCCGCCTGCGCACGACCTTGGACCTGGCCGAGATGCGGACGGCTCAGGTCGTGATCGAGGCGGCCACCGAGAACGTGAGAGTCAAGGAAGAGATCTTCCGCAAGCTGGACGAGATCACCCCGGCCGCGACCATCCTGGCCACGAACACTTCTTCCATCTCGATCACGCACATCGGTGCCGCAACGGCCAGGCCGGACCGGGTCATCGGCATGCATTTCATGAATCCCGTGCCGCTCATGGAGCTGGTCGAGATCATTCGCGGGCTGAGGACGTCGGAAGAGACCTTCCAGTGCATTCAGGCGCTGACGCGCAAGGTGGCCAAGACGCCGGTGGAGGCGCAAGACTTCCCCGGGTTCATCGTCAACCGGATCCTGATGCCCATGATCAATGAGGCGGTTTATGCGTTGTATGAAGGAGTCGGGAAGCCCGCGGACATCGATGCGGCCATGAGGCTCGGCACGAACCAGCCCATGGGTCCTCTCACGTTGGCCGATCTCATCGGGTTGGACACCTGCCTGGCCATCATGGAAGTGCTGCACACGGGTCTGGGCGACTCGAAGTACAGACCCTGCCCGCTGCTGAAGAAATACGTGGAGGCCGGCTATCTCGGCCGCAAAGTGAAGCGGGGATTCTACACGTACGAGTGATGCGGGGTTGGTTCAATCAGGAGCCCGTTGGAAGATCGGCTCCGACACGGGCTGTTCAAGAATGCCCAGGTGCAAGGCAGGCGAAGCGCTGAGGAATAAGGCGTATATGGGAGCTCGGACCGGGGAGGAATCCAACATGGATTCGGGTAAGAAGAAGTGGCGGGAGGAGATGGAGGAGGCTTTCCGGGAGATGCCGCCCCGATTGGAGAAGTACACGACCGTTTCGGGGATGGAGATCCCCGAGCTGTGCGTCCCCGAGGATATTTGCGAGCTGCGTTACGACCGGGATCTCGGCTACCCCGGTGTCTACCCGTTCACCCGGGGCGTACAGCCGTCGATGTACCGGGGCCGGCTCTGGACGATGCGGCAGTTTTCCGGTTTCGGAACGGCGACCGACACCAACCGCCGCTTCAAGTACCTCCTGTCTCAAGGGCAGACCGGCCTGAGCGTGGCCTTTCACATGCCCACGCTCATGGGGCGCGACTCGGACAGCGAGTACGCGCGAGGCGAGGTGGGGCGGTGCGGGGTGGCGGTGGATACGCTGCGCGACATGGAGATCTTGTTCGACGGCATCCCGCTCGATCAGGTCACGACCTCCATGACCATCAACGCGCCGGCTTCGGTCCTGCTGGCCATGTACATCGCCGTGGCCGAGAAGCAGGGCGTGAGCCGCAGGAAGATCGGCGGCACCATCCAGAACGATATCCTCAAGGAGTACATCGCCCAGAAGTCGTGGATCTACCCTCCCAGGGAATCCATGCGGATCATTCAGGACATCCTGGTGTTCTGCACGCGGGAGGTGCCCAGGTGGAACACGATCAGCATCAGCGGCTATCACATCCGGGAGGCGGGCTCCACGGCCGTCCAGGAGCTCGCCTTTACCCTGGCCGACGGCATCGGCTACGTGCAGGCTGGCATCGAGGCCGGTCTCAAAGTCGACGAGTTCGCCCCCAGGCTGTCCTACTTCTTCAACGGACACGTCGACTTCTTCGAAGAGATCGCCAAGTACAGGGCCGCCCGCAGGATGTGGGCGCGCATCATGAAGGAACGGTTCGGTGCCGCTGACGCTCGTTCCATGAAGCTCCGGTTCCATACGCAGACCGCCGGCTGCTCCCTGACCGCGCAGCAACCGATGAACAATGTCGTGCGTACCGCCCTGCAGGCCCTCTCCGCCGTCCTCGGCGGCACCCAGTCGCTGCACACCAACTCCATGGACGAGACGCTGGCCCTGCCCACGGAAGAGGCCGTGACCGTGGCGTTGCGGACCCAGCAGATCATCGCCGAGGAGACCGGGGTAGCCAACACCATCGACCCGCTGGCGGGCTCCTACTTCGTCGAGCACATGACCGACACGATGGAGCGAGAAGCGCTCGCGTACATCCAGGAGATCGACCGGCTCGGCGGGATCATCCCGGCCATCGAGCTGGGATATCCGCAGAAGGAAATCGCGGACGCGGCGTTCCGCTACCAGATGGCGATCGAGACCGGCGAGAAAACGCTGGTGGGGGTCAACAAGTACGTCATGGGGGAAGAGCCACCGATCGAGGTCCTGAAGATCCCGCCCGAGAAGGAGCAGGAGCAGATCCGCCGACTGAAGGAGGTGAAAGCTTCCCGGTCGTCGCGCGATGCCGGCCGCGCCATGAAGTCCCTGGAAGCGGCGGCCCGGTCGCAGGACAACCTGATGCCCCACATCCTCGAGGCGGTGAAGGCCTACTGCAGTGTCGGCGAGATCTGCGACGCCCTGCGGGACATCTTCGGCACCTACGAGGATCCGGCATACTTCTGATGCTCGAGAGGAGCCCGCTGAAAAACCGGCCCCGGCACAGGAGCCTGTTACAGGAGAAGGGAAGATGGCGGACAACAGGAAACGAATCCTCATCGCGAAGCCCGGCTTGGACGGTCACGATCGCGGAGCCAAGATCATCGCGAGGGCCCTGCGGGATGCGGGATTCGAGGTGATCTATACGGGACTGCACCAGACTCCGGAAATGATCGTTGCGACCGCCATCCAAGAAGACGTGGATGCCATCGGCTTGAGCATCCTCTCGGGCGCTCACAACCATCTGTTCCCCAGGGTCGTCGAGTTGCTGCGCGACAAGGGGGCGGACGAAAAGACCGTTTTCGGCGGTGGCATCATCCCGGTGGAAGACATCGAGGGATTGAAGAAAGCCGGAATCACGGAGATCTTCACCCCGGGCACGCAGTTGAAAGACATCGTGGAGTTTGTCCGGAAAACCGTGAAGTAGGCAGAGGCTGTCCCAAAACGCCCATCTGCGGCGTTGCACTCATCCTTCGTCACTGCGGCGTGCTTCCATGTACGCCTCGTTCCTCAGGATTTCGTGCGCCTTGCATCTGGGTATTTTTGAACAGCCTCTGAAATTCGAGCCTGTTGGGACAGTCTCTGGATACTCGCGAAGCCCAGGAACCCGGGGATGATCAGAGGGATCGGCGTGGATGTCGTCGAGGTCGATCGGATCGCCAGAATCCTGGGGGGGAACGGACACGAACGGTTCCTGGCGCGGGTCTACACCTCTGCCGAGTTACAGTACTGTGTGGGTAAGGCGAGACGGACCGAACACCTGGCTGCCCGATTCGCTGCCAAGGAGGCGGTCTTCAAGGCCTTGGGCACGGGCTGGTCGGGTGGGATCGGCTGGAAGGACGTAGAGGTTCGCAATGAGGCAACAGGTCTGCCTCGGGTGTTCCTGCATGGTAAGGCGCTCGAGGTCTTCCGGGAAAGGGGTGGGGGAAAGCTGCTCCTGTCCATCTCCCACACTTCCCGTGTCGCCGTCGCTCATGCCGTCTGGGAATCCGAGGAGCCTCCCGGGCCGCCGGGAGCGGCCGGCTGACCGGAGAAGGCCCGCTCGAGGTGCCTTCCCCGGAGCCCTCGTGCTGCTGCTGGTGCTGGCCGGTGGCTGCTCCTCCCTGCGCTCCTCGATCCACAAGGAAGACGTGCTGCGCAGCTCCATCGATGCCTTCCATCTGGCACTGACGAACCAGGAGACGGTCGATGCGAGCCGGTTCCTCTCATCCGGGGGCGAGGATCGGGCGGAGGAGCTCCTGGGCTGCTTTCAGCGGCGTGTGCGGGTGATCGACTACGAGTTCCACGAGATCCGCCGGACCGGGGACCCGAAGAGGGCGGTCGTCCACGTGCGCGTGGCGAGCCATGCCCGGGATGATCTCACGGTGCAGGATGCCGTGTGGGAAGAGCACTGGTACGAGGAGAATCAGAGCTGGCACGTCCGGCTGGACTTCGAGCCTTTTGCCACGCTGGCGGCCGATTGCCTGCGCGAGCGCCGCTGACCGGAAGGCCGGCGGGAGTCCGCCGCAAGAGACCGTGAGCCCGCACCGTTAGCGAGGCAGCGCCTGTCGGGACGGTTCTTCTCCGAATCCATTCTCACCATATCGGCGAGGGTCACGGAGCGGAGGATGCGGGAGGCCTCGCTGGAGATGGTGCTCCAAAGCTCGTTGAACGCGCAGGTCTCGACCCTCTCGCAGGAAGACGGGTCTTTGACGCAGCCGACGAAGCTGAACGGCCCTTCGAGCGTCTCGACGACTT
Source organism: bacterium (assembly GCA_040756235.1). Lineage (GTDB taxonomy): Bacteria > Desulfobacterota > DSWW01 > DSWW01 > DSWW01 > JBFLZG01. The sequence goes on from JBFLZG010000042.1 coordinate 64,633, forward strand.
CCAGGAGGTCGATCTTGTCCGGAGGCCGCGTGAGCAGGTAGCCTCCGAGCGGTCCGCGCGTACTCTTGATCAGCTTGGCATGCTTCAGGATGATGGCGATCTGTTCCAGATACTTCAGCGGGATCTGCTGCCGGGCCGCCAGCTCCTTCAGCGACATGGGCCCCCCGCCGTGATGCTTGGCCAGCTCCATCAAAGCCCGAGCTCCGTATCGGCCCCGTGTGGACAGTTTCATGTGGGCCTTCCCATGGTAGAGTGTAATCCGAGAGCCTTCTGGGTAAGGACTATATCAAAGGCGCTGAAAGCCGGTCAAGGCAGCCGCCGCCGCGCCGGCCCGATCTTGCGCCGGACCGACAGCCGTGGTCGGTCCGGTTTCGAAATCGAGAGCGGGAGGAGTGACCGCCGCCGCGACCAGGAGAGGTGTTCCGCGTGCCGAATCCATACCTGAAGGACATCCCTTCCCGAGGCAGAGACCCTTTCTTGGAGAAAGTCGTCGATACCGTCCGGCGCCATTCCATGCTCCGGGAAGGGGACACGGTCGTCGTGGGCGTGAGCGGCGGCAAGGATTCCATGGTCTTGCTCGACGTGCTCTGTCGGCTGGCGGAGCCCTGGAACCTGAAGCTCGTCGTTGCCCACCTCGACCACGGGCTCAGAGGGGAGGAATCAGGAGCCGAGCTGCGTTTCGTGGCGGGGCAGGCGCAAGCCAGGGGGCTTCCTTTCAGGGGTGAGGCGCTGTCCCGAGAGGATTTTGCCGGGTCGGGCAGTTTACAGGAGCGGGCGCGGGGCCTGCGCTACGCCTTCTTCGAGGGGGTCGCCCGCCATTGGGGCGCGCAGCGCATCGCCACGGGGCACCACTGCGACGACCACGCCGAGACCGTTCTCATGCAACTCTTCCGCGGTGCCGGACGGCTCACGGGCATCCCTGCGGTTCGCGCCGGGACCTTCATCAGACCGCTGCTGGCCGTCACTCGGGACGAGATCGAGGCGTACGTCCGGCGCAGGGGTCTCCCCAGCCGCGAGGATTCCTCGAATCGCTTGTCGGTCTACCTGCGAAACCGGATCCGCCACGAGCTCGTGCCGTGGATCCGGCGGGAGGTGAACCCCGGCTTGGCGCAGGCCCTGTCCCGTCTGGCCGACCTCCAGCAGGAGGAAGACGCCTACCTGGACGCGCTGGCGCGGCACGCATTCGACCGCATCGCGGCGCCCGCCTCACTTGAGGGAGACGTCGTCCTCGCTCGAACCGCATGGGGAGCGCTGCATCCCGTCCTGCAGCGGCGCTGCCTGCGGCTGGCCTACGAAAGGCTGCATGGTTCCTCCTCGGGCCTCTCGTGCGCGCACCTCGCGAGGGTCTGCACGGGGCCGGCCAGGCCGAGCCCGGCCCGGCAGCGCACGTACTGCCTCCCCGGCGGCGTCCGTCTCTTCGTGAGTCAGGAGGAGCTCCGCCTTTCCCGAGCGGACCTCCGGGAGCCCGCACCTTACGACTGCCCGTTCACGGTCGGCCAGAGCTGCGAGATTCCGGCGATCGGCCTCTCCGTGAGGTCGCGCAAGATCGCGCGGGACGCTCTTACGCCCATCCGCAGCGGGCACGATGAGGCCTTCCTGGATGCATCCCTGCTCGAGGGCGCCATGAAGCTGCGCTGTTTTCGTCCCGGAGACCGCTTCTTGCCTCTCGGGCTCGGAGGAAAGGAGAAGAAGCTGCAGGATTTCTTCGTCGACGAAAAGGTGCCCCGCACCCGCAGGCGCCGGGTCCCCCTGCTCGAGGTGGAAGGACGGATCGCATGGGTGGTGGGATACCGCATCTCGGAGCGTTTCAAGATCACCCCTGCGACGCGGGAGTGCGTCCACCTGGAAGCGGTGCGCAGTCCCGAGGGGGCGGGAAAAAGATGAGACAAATTGCGTTGAATGGGCCGTAAGTTCTCAATTTTTATTGAAATGTGCCGATTCCCAGTGTAAGATCAATGCAGGAGTAAGAGCCTCCTCAAACCACCCACGAAAGGGGCCCCCCGAAGTGAGTCAATTCTATAAGAGTCTCGCCCTGTGGCTCACCATCATCCTGCTCTTCATGCTTCTGTACAGCGCGGTGAGAGATCAGAACTCCGAGAAACTCACGCTCTCCTATACGCAGTTCCTCTCCTACGTGCGCGAGGGGAGGATCATGCAGGTTACCCTCCAGGGCAAGCACCTGACCGGGCAGACCGTGAACGGCAAGACCTTTGACACCGATTTCCCGGACGATCCGGAGCTTCTGCCCATGCTTCGGGAGTATCACGTGGAGATCTTCGTGAAGCCGGACGAGCAAACCAAATGGTACGTGACGCTTCTGGCTTCCTGGTTTCCCATGATCCTGCTGATCGGGGTCTGGGTCTTCTTCATGCGCCAGATGCAGGCCGGCGGCGGCAAGGCGATGAGCTTCGGCAAGAGCCGCGCGCGCCTGCTGACCGAATCGCAGCAGCGGGTCACGTTTGCCGACGTGGCCGGCATCGACGAAGCCAAGGGAGAGCTCGAGGAGATCATCGAGTTTCTCAAGGACCCCAAGAAGTTCACGCGCCTCGGAGGACGGATCCCCAAGGGGGTCCTGCTGGTGGGTCCGCCGGGCACCGGCAAGACGTTGCTCGCCAGGGCGATCGCGGGGGAGGCCGGCGTACCTTTCTTCAGCATCAGCGGCTCGGACTTCGTGGAGATGTTCGTGGGCGTCGGCGCCTCCAGGGTCCGGGACCTGTTCATCCAGGGGAAGAAGAGCGCTCCTTGCATCATATTCATCGACGAAATCGACGCGGTCGGCCGGCATCGCGGAGCCGGGCTGGGCGGAGGCCATGACGAAAGAGAGCAGACGTTGAACCAGCTCCTGGTGGAGATGGACGGCTTCGAGACCAACGAGGGCGTCATCCTGATCGCCGCCACCAACCGCCCCGACGTCCTCGATCCGGCGCTGCTCCGGCCGGGCCGGTTCGATCGTCAGGTCATCGTGCCCAAGCCGGACATCAAAGGGAGGACGGGCATTCTGGCGGTGCACACTCGCGGCATGCCGCTCTCCCACGACGTGGAGCTGGACACGATCGCCCGGGGGACCCCCGGCTTTTCCGGCGCCGATCTCGAGAATCTGGTGAACGAAGCGGCCCTGCTGGCCGCCCGGGCGAACAAGTCCCAGATCGAGCGCGTGGATCTGGACCGGGCCAAGGACAAGGTGATCATGGGCGTCGAGCGCAAGAGCATGATCATCAGTGACGAGGAGCGCCGCAACACCGCCTACCACGAAGCGGGGCACGCCCTGGTCGCCTTTCTCATCCCCGGCGCCGACCCGATCCACAAGGTCTCGATCATCCCGAGGGGCATGGCTCTGGGGCTGACGCAGCAGCTTCCGATCGACGAGAAGCACACGTATCCGAAGAGCTATCTCATGAACAATCTCACCATCCTGTTCGGCGGCAGGGCCGCCGAGGAGCTCGTTTCCGGTGAGATGACGACCGGCGCCGGCAACGACATCGAGCGGGCCACGGAGCTTGCCCGCAAGATGGTGTGCGAGTGGGGGATGAGCGCGAATCTCGGGCCGCTCACGTTCGGCAGGAAAGACCACGAAGTCTTCCTGGGGAAGGAGCTGGCCTACCCGGCCGATTACTCCCAGGCCACGGCCCTCCAGATCGATCAGGAGATTCGCAGGATCGTTCTGGACAGCTACGACAGAGCGAAGAGCATCATCGAGGAGAACATCGCCAGGCTCCACCTGCTCGCCCGGACGCTGCTCGAAAAAGAGTCGCTCGATGGAGAGCAAATCCGCGAAGTGATTCTGTGCGGAGAACCCCGCGCCCGCGTGGCCGATCCGCTTCTGGGCATTTCCCGTGAAGGCGGACCCAAGGGTGACTCCCCGCATGAGGGACCTCCGCCCGCCAAGGAAAGAGGGAAAGAAGAAAAGCTTGGCATACCTCCCATCGGCCTGCGGGGCCAACGCGAGGCCGGATAGAGCCTGTCCCAAAACGCCCATCTGCGGCGTTGCGCTCATGGCGGAGGGAGGGCGTGGCGAGCCTGCCCCGGCGCAGGCCGGGGTCTCCTGTGACCCAGGTACCCCTCATTCCTCGGGATTTGACTCGCGCCGTCCATGGCGCTCGCCCTGCGGGCGCATCATCCTGGCGGATGATGCGCCCAATTCCGCTGTCCTGCGGAATTGTCGCGCGCCTTGCATCTGGCCATTTTTGAACAGGCTCTGGAACCAGGGCTTTTGGGACAAGCTCTGGAAAGCCTCCGTCATGGCCTCACTGCCTAGTTCCGGCCGCGCATGCGGCTGTTCGCTTTCGCCCAGGACCGGAGTGGAACCCCATTGGCTGTGCGTTGTCCTTGCTTTCCGACCCGGGAAGATCTGAGCGCCTTTCTGGAAGCCGAGGGCTTGCCCCCCGCAAGGGCCAGATCCGTGGCCCTGCGGATCTTTCCGGTTTCCGTCTTTCTGGAAGGCGTTCCGGAGCCTGTGGCCGCCTCCCTCGTCGGCAGGGTCGAGCGGGAGGGGGGCGGAGGGGTTCTCCTGCCGGGCGGGCGCTCCGGGGTGGGGGGCGCTGCCGCTCTGCTCACGGGAGGCCTGGAGTCGATTCTCGCGGGCTTGCAGAAGGCCGCACGGGATGAAACGAACAAGGGGGCGGCAAGCCGTGCCGCCGGCCCTCTTTCCAGGGTGGCGGACGCGACCTCCCCGGCGCCGGCTCCGATCGATTACCAAGGCAAACGGCTGGATTTCTCGGGCCGCCCCCTCATCATGGGCGTGCTCAACATCACGCCGGACTCGTTCTCCGACGGAGGCCGGTACCTGCATTTCGAGCGGGCGGTCGAGCGCGCCTCGCAGATGATCGCGCAAGGGGCCGACATCCTGGACCTGGGCCCCGCCTCCAGCCGGCCCGGCTCCGATCCGGTCCCGGACAGCGTGCAGGAAGAGCGCCTCCTGCCGGTGCTGCGGGAGATCCGCGAGGGCTGGAACGGCTGGATCTCGGTCGATACGCCTTCTTCCCGCGTGGCGCGTGCGGCCGTGGATGCAGGCGCCGACATGATCAACGACATCAGCGCCGGCTGCATGGATCCGGCCATGAAGGACCTGGCCGCGCTCGAGGGCGTCCCGGTCGTGCTGATGCACATGAAGGGAACACCCAAGACCATGCAGCAGGACCCGGTCTACGACTCGCTGTTCTCGGAGCTGGTGGAGTATTTCGACGAGCGGATCGGCGCCTGGACCGAGGCGGGCGTGCTGCGGGAGCGCATTCTGGTGGACCCGGGGATCGGCTTCGGTAAGGCCCTGGTCCACAATCTTCTGCTCCTGAAGCACCTGGGGGAGCTGCGCGCCTGCGGGCGTCCCATCGTCCTGGGGACCTCCCGCAAGGCCTTCATCGGCGCCGTGCTCAAGCGGGATGCGGGCGGACGGCTGCTGGGCACACTGGCGACGCTGGCGATCGGAGCCTGGAACGGGGCCCACATCATGCGCGTGCACGACGTGGCGGAAGCGCGCGAGGTCCTGGCCATGGTGCAAGCGATTCGCGAGACCGATATGCGTCAGAGCCTGGACGGGCGTGCGGAGGCCGGTCCGGCTCCGCCCTGCGCGCGCGGGCAGGAAACCTCCTCATGACCGTTTTCCGCAGACCCGGACCGTCGAGGCCCCAATGAGCGGGATCCCGAATTTCGACTGGCTCGACTTCGGTTGGGTGGACCTCCTGGACATCCTGGTGGTGGCCGTCGTCACGTATTGGATGATCCTGCTCATCAAAGGCACGAGGGCGGTCCACATGCTGACCGGACTGGCCATCGTCTTCAGCGCCTACGTGGGGAGCGAGATCCTGCCGTTCTACACGCTCCACTGGATCCTCAACGCCTTCCTGAGCTCCATCGTCCTGATCGTCGTCGTCCTGTTCCAGGAGGACATCCGCCGGGGTCTGGCGCGCATGGGTCGAAACCCGCTCTTCACGGGCATGAACCCCAAGGAGGAAAGCAAGCTCTTGCAGGAGATCGTTGCGGCCACCGTCGCCATGTCCGAGCGGCACGTGGGCGCCTTGATCGTGCTGGAGCGCGAGACCCGGCTGGACGACTTCCTGGAAGGCTGCACCGTGCTGGACGCGAAGGTGAGCCGCGAAATCCTGGCCAGCATCTTCTATCCTCTCTCTCCCCTGCACGACGGCGCCACGGTCCTCCACGAGGGTAGGGTGCACGCGGCCGGCTGCTTCCTGCCCCTCACCAACCGCACCGACATCAGCAAGTCGTTCGGGACGCGGCACCGGGCAGCCATCGGCATCACCGAGCGCTCGGACGCGGTGGCGATCGTGGTGTCGGAGGAGGACGGATCGATTTCGATGGCCGTGGACTGCGAGCTGCAGCACGGGATGCAGCCCGCGGAGCTGCAGGAGAGCCTGACGAGGCTCTTTTCCCCTCGTCTCCCCTATGCCAAGCCCAAGAGATCGCTCAGAAGAAAGTTGGGCCGAGATGCAACGATTGAAGGAGTTGTTCGTCCGGAACGCTAGCCTGAAGGTCCTTTCGTTCTTCTTCGCCGTGAGTCTCTGGATCTTCGTGAATCTCAAGGCGACGGCGGAAAGAGTCTGCCAGGTCCCGGTCCGGTGGCAGAACATCCCCAGCTATCTGGAGATCACGAACGCGGCAACCGACTCCATCCGGGTGCAGGTGAAGGGCCCGCAGCGCATCCTTTCGAACCTCGATCCGATGAGGATCCCGGTCGTGCTCGATCTGGCCGATGCCAAGGTGGGATTGAGCAACTATCAGATCAATGAGAAGATGATCCCTCTGCCGCCCGGGCTCAGCGCGACCGTGCTCCTGCCGGATACGATCCAGTTCAAGTTCGAGTCGATCGTCGAAAAGGAGGTTCCGATCCAGCCCCATCATGCCGGGGATCCCGGCGCAGGCTACTCGCTGGACGGGATCGAGGTGACTCCGAGCCGCGTGAAGGTCCTCGGAGCCCAGAGCGAGCTGCAGAACCTGTACCGGGTGGACACGGAGCCGATCGACGTGAGCGGCCGGGAAAAGAGCTTCGAGACGAGGGTCCGCGTTGCCCTGAACCGTCCTCACGTCTGGCTCGCCCCCAATCAGGAGACGGTGCTTGCCAAGATCCAGATCGTCGAGCGAATCGTGAAGAAGACGCTGCCGCAGGCGAGGGTCGTCGCCGAAGGCCCGGGGGGAGCGGCCGTGAGCATTCAGCCCCCTGCCGTGGACATCACGCTGGAGGGCCCTGCGGCGGCGATCCGATCGGTCGTGCCGGGCGAGGTCACGGCGCGCGTGGTCCTTCCCGACGTCCCCGCACCGGTGCAGACCCTCCGGGTCTTCGTGCAGGTGCCGGTCGCTGGGATCCGCGCCGAGAGCGCTCCGGACCGCGTGGTGGTGCGCGTCTCCCCCGGCGTTTCTCCGTAGGTGCCCGTCGAGTTTCGCTTCCGGGACGGTTGTCAATCGACGATGGAATCATGCAAAATAGTCTTCCTGACTCAGACCGAGGACGAGACTCGCCGGATCGGAGCCGCCCTGGGCGGCTGGCTCCGACCGGGAGACCTCGTGGCGCTTGCAGGCGATTTAGGAAGCGGTAAGACCTGCCTGACCCAGGGGATCGCTCAGGGGCTGGGCGTACCCGACGCTGCGTACGTGCGGTCCCCTTCCTTCGTCCTCATGCACACGTACCCCGGCCGCTTCCCGGTCTACCACCTGGACCTGTACCGGATCCGGGACGCGAGCGAGCTGGAGGACCTGGGCGTCCGGGAGATCTTCGGCGCCGAGGGCGTCTGCGTGATCGAATGGGCGGACAAGATCTCGGAGTGGCTGCCCGAAGCCTACGTGCGCGTGTCGCTGGCCCACGAGAGCGAGAGCCGGCGCCGCATCGAGATCGAGGCGGTCGGGGAGAGCTACGCGAGCCGGTGGGAAAGCCTCGAGAAGAAATTGACAGGGGCGACGCATCGACAGGCAGCCGGTGAGCGGCATCGTCGACAGGAGAAGGAGTAGAGGAGATGGCTGTCATCGTGCAGAAGTACGGGGGGACTTCGGTCGGCAGCGTCGAAAGGATCCGCAACGTGGCCCAGCGCGTCGCCGGGACCTGGAGAGGGGGCCACAAGGTGGCCGTCGTGGTTTCGGCCATGGCAGGGGAGACGAACCGGCTCATCCAACTGGTGCGCGAGACCTGCGATCGGCCGAACATGCGGGAATACGACGTGGTGGTTTCCACGGGTGAGCAAGTCACGATCGGGCTGACGGCCATCGCCCTGGAAGCCCTGGGGGTGCCCTCCGAGTCGTTCATGGCCCATCAGCTCCACATTCTCACGGACAGCGTGCACAGCAAGGCGCGGATCCTCGACATCGAGTCCTCGCGCCTCAGGGCCACGTTGGAGAACGGCAAGGTGGCCGTGATCGCCGGCTTTCAGGGCCTGGACTCCAACGGCGACGTCACGACCCTGGGACGGGGCGGCTCGGATCTGACCGCGGTGGCCATTGCGGCCGCCCTGGGCGCCGACATGTGCGAGATCTACACGGACGTGGAAGGCGTGTTCACGACCGATCCCAACATCTGCGCCAACGCGCGCAAGATCGACCGCGTCTCCTATGACGAGATGCTCGAGATGGCCAGCCTCGGCGCCAAGGTGCTGCAGACCCGCTCCGTGGAGTTTGCCAAGAAATACAGCGTGCCCGTTCACGTCCTTTCGAGCTTCGCGGAAAAGGCGGGCACTTACGTGGTCCAGGAGGAACCCGCCATGGAACAGGTTTTGGTCTCCAGCGTGACGTACAACAAGGATGAGGCCAAGGTCTCTCTGCGCAACGTGCCGGACCGGCCGGGCGTGGCGGCCAGAGTGTTCTCGCCCCTGGCCGAAGCCAGCATCGTCGTGGACATGATCCTCCAGAACATCAGCCGCGAGGGTCTCACCGACCTGACCTTCACGGTCCCCAAGTCGGAGCTGGCGCGGGCGCTCGATATCATCCGCCCCACGGCGGACGAGCTGCAGGTGACCGAGATCCTCACCGACGAGAACATCTCCAAGGTATCCATCATCGGCCTGGGCATGAAGAGCCACGCCGGGGTGGCGGCCAAGATGTTCGAGGCGCTCTCTCAGGAGGGGATCAACATCCAGATGATCAGCACTTCGGAGATCAAGATCTCCTGCATCATCCAGAGCAAGTACACCGAGCTTGCCGTCCGGGTCCTGCACGACACCTTCCAGCTCGGGGAGAAGGGCGGGACGGTGAGCCAGGAAAGACTCTAGCCGAAAGCGAGCCGTCGGGTTTCAGCGGTCCGTCATCAGGCCTTCCCCGCTGCGGCCCCGGAGAGCGAAGAAGCGGCAACCGACAACTGACAACTCCCCTCAGGAAGGATCGACCGATTGCACTCCAAAAAGCCTGAGGCCCCCGGCGCAAAGGTCGTTTTGTACGATACGACCTTGCGGGAGGGGGACCAGACCGAGCAGATCCACTTTTCCAAGGAAGACAAGCTGCGCATCCTGGAGAAGCTGGATGCCTTCCGCATGGATTACGTCGAGGGCGGCTGGCCCGGAGGCAATCCGAAGGATGCGGAGTTCTTCCGGGAAGCGCGCCGGCTGCCGCTGGGTCACGCGAAGCTCGTGGCCTTCGGCATGACGCGTCGCCCGGGCCGGACGGCCTCCAGGGACAGCGGCCTTGGGGGCATCCTGCGTTCCGGCGTGCGCGCCGCAACCCTGGTCGGAAAGACCTGGGACCTGCACGTCAAGGAGGCCCTGCGGGTTTCCTTCTCCGAAAACCTGCGCATGATCCACGATTCGGTCCGCTATCTCAAGGGGCGTCTCGAAGAGGTCTTTTTCGACGCCGAGCACTTCTTCAACGGCTATCTTTCGAACCCCAACTATGCCGTCCGGTGCATCCGCGCGGCGGCCGAAGCGGGCGCCGACGCCATCGTCCTTTGCGACACCAACGGCGGCATGATCCCGCGCACCGTGCGGCAGGTGGTGCGCAAGGTCCTCGAGGAGGTCGCGCTGCCGGTCGGGATCCACGCGCACAACGATTCGGACCTGGCCGTGGCCAACACCCTGGCCGCCGTGGAGGAGGGGGCCACGCACGTCCAGGGGACGATCAACGGCTATGGCGAGCGCTGCGGCAACGCCAACCTTTGCTCCATCATCCCGAATCTTCAACTCAAGCTGGGGCGCTTCTGCCTGCCCGAGGAGCAGCTCCGCGAGCTCAGGGCCTGTGCGCGCTTCGTGGCCGAGCTGGCCAACCAGATCCCCAACCGCCAGCAGCCGTATGTGGGCGACAGCGCCTTCGCCCACAAGGGGGGGCTGCACGTGAGCGCGGTCTCGAGGAACCCGGCCACGTACGAGCACGTGGCTCCCGAGTCGGTCGGCAATCAGCGCCGCATCCTGATCTCCGACGTCTCCGGCAGGTCGACGGTGATGCAGAAGGCCAGGGAGTACCGGCTGGAGCTGCCGCAGAAGGACGGCTCGGTCCAGGCCATCGTGGATCTGCTCAAGGAGATGGAGAGGCGCGGATACCGGTACGAAGGCGCGGAGGCCTCCTTCGAGCTGCTCATGCGGAGCGCTCTCGGGAAGAGGCCGAAGTTCTTTCGCCTGCTCGGATTCCGCGTGGTCGACGAGAAGAAGAAAGAGAACGAGCCGCCCTACTCGGAGGCCACGGTGAAGATCGAGGTCGACGGCCGCGTGGAGCACACCGCCGCGGAAGGGCGGGGGCCGGTCAACGCCATGGACAACGCGCTGAGGAAGGCGCTCGAGAAGTTCTACCCCGAGCTCGCGTCGGTCCGGCTGCTGGACTACAAGGTCCGGGTGCTGCCGGCCGGGGCCGGTACCGGGTCCCACGTGCGCGTCCTGATCGAGAGCGGGGACGGCCGGCGGAAGTGGTCCACGGTGGGGGTCTCCTACAACATCGTCGAGGCGAGCTGGCAGGCCCTTGCCGACGCGATCCAGTACAAGCTGCAGACGGAGCGATGAAAGGAAACGGGCGCACAACGCCGAGCGGCCGGCCGCCCTGGCTTCTGGCTCGGACCTCGTCGAGCTTCCTCCTGGTCCTTCTGGCCGTGGGTCTGCTCCAGGTTCGCGCGGACCTGCGCCGGGAACGGGAAGCAGCCGTGCCTGCCGGGAGCGTGAGCCCGGACTGGGTCCGGGTCGACGTCCCCGGCCGGGAGACGCGGTTCTTCCGAGTGCGGCGGGGCGAGCCGCTGGGCGGGCTCCTCGAAGAAGCGGCTCCGGAGACGCTCGCTCTTCTGCCCCCCTCATGCCTGCAGCGGCCCTTGGAAGGCGGTCTTCAGGTGAGGCTCGACCCCGGAAGGGCCGGCACGGCGGGATCCCTCGCCTTGGAGCCCCTCTCCGAGCGGGAGCGGTTTCTGATGGGGATGCGCCTCAACGTGAATCGGGCCGAGGCCGAGGAGCTGTCCCTCCTGCCCGGCATCGGGCCCAAGCTGGCCGAACGGATGCGACTCGCTCGGGAGAAGAGGGGCCCCTTCTCCTCGGAAGCGGATCTCGTCGCCATCGACGGGATCGGCCGGGGAACCGTGGAGAGGCTCCGCTCTTGCATCTGTTTTTCGCCGCCCGAAGGGGGCGTTTTTCCCCTTGCCGACACGGTCTCGAGACATATCCCCTTCGAACCTGCTGTCCTGAGGTCCTCGTTGCTGCCATGAAGCGCAGAGAGTCCTGCACGGGCGCCCCCGCCGTTTTCCCGAAAGGCCGGCACGACGGGCGGCCGTTGCCCCTTTCGGATCCCGCGCGCAGCGCGGCGGCGGAGCGCCGCGTCGCGATCGTCACCCTGGGGTGCAAGATCAACCAGTACGACAGCAACAGCCTGGCTGCAGCGGTCGAGCTCAACGGCCATCGCGTGGTGCCCGACCCGGCCGCGGCGGACGTGATCCTGGTGAATACCTGCACGGTCACCGGGAAGACCGACTACAAGGGCCGGCAGTTGATTCGCAAGGTCATCGAGCGGAACCCCTCTGCGGTCGTCGTCGTGACGGGATGCTACGCCCAGGTGCAGCCCGAGCCGATCGCCGCCATACCGGGAGTGGACTACGTGTTCGGCAACTCGGAGAAAGCGCGCATCGGCGCCTGGCTGTCGACGTGCGTCAAGCGGGCGCAGGCCGAGATCCGGGTCGGGGACATCCCTCCGAAGCTCGCCCCCGAGGAAGAACCCCCGGAGGTCCACTCCGGCACGACCAGGGCTTTCCTCAAGATCCAGGACGGGTGCGACGAAAGATGCGCCTATTGCATCGTGCCTCGGGCCCGCGGCAGGAGCCGGAGTCTTCCGGTCCAGGGGGTGCTGGAGAAGATGTCTCATCTCGGCAGGGGGGGATATCAGGAGGTGGTGCTCTGCGGCATCCACCTGGGCGTCTACGGCCGCGACCTGGATCCGCCCGTCTCCCTTGCGCAGCTGCTCGCGCGGCTCGACGAAGATGCCGTCGTGCCGCGCATCCGGGTGAGCTCCATCGAGCCGAACGAAATCGATGCGGCTCTGATCGAGCTGTTCGCCGAGGCCCGTTCCCTTTGCCCCCATTTTCACCTCCCCATGCAGAGCGGAGACCGGGCGGTGCTCGAGACCATGGGCCGCAAGTACGGGCCGGAGGACTTCGCCCGCCTGGTGGAGGCGCTGCTTCTGCGCATCCCGCAAGCCGCCATCGGAGTCGACGTGATCGCCGGTTTTCCGGGCGAGAGCGAACCGGCCTACCGAAACAGCCTGGAGCTGCTGCGGTCCCTGCCGGTGAGCTATTTCCACGTGTTCCCGTATTCCGCCCGGCCGGGCACCCCGGCCGCGAGCATGCCTGACCCGGTCCGGTCCGAGGTGATCCAGCGGAGGGCGGAGGAGCTGCGTCGGCTGGGCCACGAGAAGCGGGCCGGGTTCTACCGGCGCTTTCTCGGCAAGGATCTCGAAGTGCTGGTGGAGAGCCGCAGGGACCGCGAGACGCGGCTCCTCAGGGGGTTCAGCCGCAACTACGTTCCCCTGTTCTTCGACGGGGAAGATGCCTGGCAGCGGCGGCGCGTGATCGTCAGGGCCGAGGAGGTGCGGGGAACGCGGGTCTACGGCGCGGCAGTGGCCGCTACAGGTTGAAAAAACGCCCTCCAGACACGGCGCCGCAGGCCCGTCCGCGGCTTGACATGCACCTTGGATCCGCTAGAATAGAGCCTGTCCCAGAGGGAATCTGAAGCGGCGCGGCGGCAAGGAGCCGGTCTTGCGCGGGAATAGCTCAGTGGTAGAGCACCACCTTGCCAAGGTGGGGGTCGCGGGTTCAACCCCCGTTTCCCGCTCCAAGCTCATCCTGGTCTCGATCCTTGAAGCCTCAGCCGTTCTTGCTCGGACGCGGGCTCCGCAGATGGGCGCTGATCGACAGCCTCTGAATGAGGCGGCATAGCCAAGTGGTAAGGCAGAGGTCTGCAAAACCTTCATCCCCGGTTCGAATCCGGGTGCCGCCTCCACTCCTGCTCCCCCACGGTCCACGTCACGGATTCGCCTGGAGATACATCAGGCCCGAGGTGGTGCACTTGCCCCCGATGCTCGCGTACTCGCCGGATATGAAGAGGCAGCCCGACCCGGTCACGGTGCCCGAAAACTGGTATGCGTAACAGCAGGCGTCCGTCGGGTTGGGGTTGGGGTTCGTCACGACCCAGTCCACGATCCCTTCGCCTCCCGGCTTTTCGGAAGTCCCGGCGAGCGTCCAGACCCCGCAGCCCAGCTCTCTCGTGTCGACCGTGCCCACGACCGCGAGGCTGTCACCTGCTCCCAGCGGAGAAGTGATGAGCAGGTACACGGCGCCGAAGTTGTCCTCGTAAGTCCCGCTGGGACAACAGGCGGCGATCGAGGCGGAGATCGCGAGGAAAAGGAGACCGGCCTTGCGGATTTTTCGGTAACGGCTCCCGCTCATGGGCTTCCTCCTGTGCTCCCCTGGAAGAGTTCCGTGAAAACCTATAAAATGAATTCAAGACGGTTCAGCCGGAGAGGCTTGCGCCGATTCATCGGAAGCGGAAAGGGTTCGTCACCATGCCGATTTTCGAGTACCACTGCCGCTCCTGCGACAAGAAGTTCGAGAAGCTCGTGCTCCGAAGGGACATGCAGGTCCAGTGCCCTCAATGCCGGGCCGACGAGGTCGAGCGGCTCATCTCGGTTTGCAGTTTCGGAAGCGCGGACCGATCGGTCCGGCCCGCCTCACAAAGCAACTGCGGTTCCTGCCATGCTAGCAGCTGCACTTCCTGCAAACACTAGAAGACTGTAGCTGTCAGGTATCAGGTGCTAGGTGTTAGACCCCTCTGCCCCAGCTCCCAGATACTCTCATCGCCTCGTCTTCTTGGGCGGAGTTGGGGTTGGGACACCAAGACCTGAAACCTGACCCTTTCTTACTCTCCCTCCCGGATCTCCTCGATCAACCGCTCCAGCAGTTGTCTCTGGCCGGGGTCGGCGTTCGGGATCGCCCGCTCGAGCAGGGGGATCGCCCTCTTTCCAAAGTCTACCAGGGCCTGATATACGTAAATGCGAACGAACTCGCCTTCGTCTTGCAGGGAATGGATGAGCGGCAGGAGCGCCGTGTCGTCCCTGAGCCGTCCCAGGGCCCATGCGGCAGGCCCGCGCACCGTCGGCTGCGGGTCCGCCAGCCGGCGGACGAGAGCCGGGGCCGCCGGCCGATAGCGGCACTTGCCGAGGGTCAGGGCGGCGTGCATGCGAAGGCTGCTGTTGGCGTCTTCCAGAAAAAAGAGGACCCTCCCGAGCACAAGGTCCGGGACGGTGCCGATGTCTCCAAGGGCTTCGATCGCCTTGTACCGGACCTGAAGGTCGGGGTCGTCCAGAAGCCGCGCAAAGGCATCGACGTATTCCGCGCGGCCGTAGCGGCCGAGGGCTGCCAGCGCCTCGGCCCGGACCGCTGCCGATTCGTCCTGCAAGAGGCCGGACAACGCGGCCGGCGGGCTCGCCAGGTCGAGCTTGCCGATCGCCTGGACCGCCCGCCAGCGGACCTTCGGCTCGGAATCCTCCAGGGCCCGTTCGAGGAAAGGCAGAAAGGAGGCGTCCCGTGAAAGGCCCATCTCGTAGGCCGCCTCGCCGCGCCGGGCCGGTTCCGGGTCCCGGATGGCCTCGATCAGGAGCTCCTTGCGAGCGCCGCTGTCCATTTCAGATCCCTCGTCTCCCAGACTGGCTCTTGTCGCAATCGACTGGAGGATGGGCCTTCACAGTAAACCGTCATTCGCCGAAAAAGGCAATTCGAGGCGGCCATGAAGACGCGCAAGAAGACTGCGGACAGAATCATCGGGCGGCTCCGGGCGGTGGGCTCGATCCGGACCGACGACGACCGCCAGATCCTCACGATCCTGCCCGTGTACCGTGAGGGCATGCTGGGAATGGATGCGTTCTCGCACCTCTGGGTCCTCTACTGGTTTCACGAGAACGACGACCGCTCTTCGCGCTCGGTGCTCAAGGTCCACCCGCGCAAGGACCCCGCCAATCCCCTGACCGGCGTCTTCGGGACCCGATCGCCGATGAGGCCGAATCTCGTGGGCCTGGATCTCTGCCGCGTCCGAGAGGTCCGCACAGAGACCGGTGAGGTGGTCGTAGAGGGTTGCCAGGCGCGCGATGGTACGCCCCTGGTGGACATCAAACCCTACCTGCCTCACTCCGACCGCGTCACGCCCGTGCGCCTGCCGGCCTGGGCCAGGAGGCGCCCCCGGCGGCAGCCCTGAGGAGCCGCGACGGCCGCGCACCAGTGGCCGCATGAGGTCGATCCCGCTCCCTACGAGCCTGTCCAGGAATTCGGCTCCGGGAGGCTGTTCAGAAATGTCCAGATGCAAGGCGCGCGAAGTCCTGAGGAATGAGGCGTACATGAAAGTACGCCGCAATGACCCCGGCTTTCGCCGGGGCAGGCTGCCCCAGGACCTCCATGCCGCATGAGCGCAACGCCGCAGATGGGCATTTATGGACAGCCTCCTAGCCGGGACGGAGCGAGGCCCTGGCTCTTGCACGTGAATACTCCGCGGGGGACTCGGTTCGCTTCAGGCACTTTTCAGAGTCCTGTCTTTCGTCCGTTTCTTGGGCTCATAGATCTGCGCCAATTCCTGGGCTTCCCGCCCGAGCTCGTCCCGGAGCGACTTGGGCTCCAGGACCTCGGCGCCCGACCCCCAGCCCATGATCCACTGCTTGATCTCCTGGGTGCCGGCCACCTCGACCTCAAAGACGATGGAGCCATCCTTGCGTTCCCGGATTTGCTGGCTCTCGTGCCAGATCTTCTCCTTGATGTAGCCTGCGACCTCGGCAGAGAACCTGATCCTGACCTTCCGGGGCTCGCCGCGAAACACTCCGAAGCTCGGCTTCATGAATTTGCCGAGGTCGAAGTCCTCCGGGACTTCGAAGGACTCGGGCGTCTTGTGCAGCATCTTGATGCGGTCGAGGGCGAAGATCCTGACCTCTTTGCGCAGGTGGCAGTAGCCGATGAGATAGAACGTGCCGTTGAAGAAGAGGACGCGGTACGGGTCGACCTTGCGCGAGGTCTCTTTTCTGCGCCCCATGGTGAAATAGACCATGTCGATCGATTTCTTCTCCAGGGCTGCCTCGTTGACGCAGTTGATGGTTTCCTTGAACCTGTCGTACTCCTGGTACGGCCTGAGCTCGACGTGGAGCGTTTTCTCGACGCTCGAAAGATAGCGGAGCGACTCAGGGGGCAGCGTGGTCTTGATCTTCTGGAAGAGCGATTCCAAGGAATCATGGAAGAAGGTGCCTTTGAGGATCTTCAGTATGTCGCTGCTGAAGTACAGCGCCATGAGCTCCGGCAGGCTGAAAGGGATCGGGATGTGGTGCTTGAGCGTGTCCAGCACCGACCAGTGGTTCTTGCCCTCCACTTGTTCGGTGTAGATGGGGAACCCGGCATACTGCAATGCCTCGAGATCCCGATAGACCGTTCTCGGGTGGCAGTCGAGATCCGCTGCCAGCTCTCCCACGGACTTGCCCCTCTTGGAGGAAATCAGGGTCTGCATGATGATCCACTGCCTCGCCAACTGGTCTCCCCTGGCCATGACTCCCCTCCTGTGAAAACCAAGAAACCTGCTCCAACCTAACGAAGATCAAACCCGTTTTCAACAGAGTGATGGCGGTACGGGGAAGAGCACGTCCTCGCGTGAGACCCGCAGTTTTTTTCTCGAGAGCGCCGAGCCCCTGTGACCGTATCTGTCAAACCCGTCCGGTACACTCGCGCATAAGATCTACAGAGAAAGGAGCGGATCACCATGGAGACAGTCATCCGGAGCTATCTGCAGGAGACCAGGATCGGAGGACGGCAGGACTACAAGAACCTCACTGTTTTTCCTCTTCTTTCGGCGCAGGCTGCGACCCTGGACTACTTGACCCTGGACGAGGCGCTGGCCGCGAATCTCATCGAGATCACGGAGATCGACGCGGGCGGCTCGGTGCCGGAGCTCAAGCTTCTCAACAAGTCTCCCAGGAAGGTGCTCATCTTCGACGGCGAGGAGCTGGTCGGCGCCAAGCAGAACCGCATCGTGAACACCACGATCATCGTGGCAGGGAAGGCGACCACCGTGATCCCCGTGAGCTGCGTGGAGGCGGGGAGGTGGTCGTACAAGAGCGCCCGCTTCCACAGCGAGCAGAGGATCATGTCCGCGGATCTCAGGGCCATGAAGGCCAGGCATGTTCAGGAGTCGGTCCGCGCCTCGGGACAGTTCCTGTCCAATCAGGGCGCCATCTGGGAGGGAATCGACGAGAAGGCGCGGCGCATGAAGGCCGTCTCCCCGAGCATGGCCATGTCCGAGATCTACCAGAGACAGGTGCCCTCCCTGCAGGAATACACGGCCCGTTTCGAGGCGGTCGCAGAGCAGGTGGGAGCGGTCTTTGTCATCAACGGGAAGGTGGTCGGACTGGACAGCTTCGGCAATCCGGAGACCTTCTCCAAGATGTCCGGCAAGCTCCTGGCGAGCTACGCCCTGGACGCGATCGACTGGCTCGATCCGGCAAAGGAGCGGCTGCAAGTCGAGGAGAGCCAGGCCGTGGAGCTCCTCGACGGGTGCAAGGCCGCCAGCGTCGAGTCCCGGGCGTCCGTGGGATTGGGAACGGACTGCCGTCTCGGGGCGGACGGGCTGACCGGGTTCGCCCTCGTCCTGGACGGGCAGGTCCTGCACCTTGCCGCTTTCAGCGGCGGCAGAAAGACGGCCGGCTCGCCCGGCGACTCTAAAATGAGCAGGTTCTCGGCAAGGCGGAGAAGTCGTCTTTGATTCAGGCTTGCCAACGGGTGTATGAGAGCCGCGACTCGTCCTAACGTAATCAGGGCGACCCGTTCCGGGCAGGTGCGACCGGGGCGCTCGACGAGGCGTGGCAACAGACGGCCTGACCGCTGCGTCATCCCCGGCCAAGGCCGCGGGCGGCCGCGAGCCGGGATCCACCGAAGCAGTGGGATTCCCGCTTTCCGCGGGAATGGCAGGCCGCCTTTAATGGATGGATGGACAAATCCGGAGGCCTGTCCACCCTGGCGTACCGGTGGAGTCCCGGTCGTGGCGATCCCTTGGTAACCGGGATGTCGGCAATCAATTCACGGAATGCGCCACCGTACTTGTGCATAGCACCATGGAGGGCTCGTTGAAGAGGACCCGCTCGCCCATCACCGACCCTGCTCCCTCTGCGGAGGCTACCTCGAGCAGGACCGTCTGCTCGAGGACCGGGCACATCTACGACGACTGCGGCCGCAAGCAGGGGGGGTGACGAGGTCCGACCGGGTGCTCGACGGGCGAACCAACGTATTCGACCACCGTGGTGAAAGGGAAGGGTACCTCGAAAACGATCGGCTCGATCCGGACAGAACGAAGATCCGGTGCGAGTAATTGGACTGGAGGGGAGGTGCTGGGAAATCTCTCCGCCAAGACCCAGATCATCTTCTTCAGCCACCATGACCGCCTGGTCGAGCTGACGCGGAAAGCTTCTCCCGGCGATATTCTGTCATTGGACGAATGCCACATGAATCCGAAGGACAACGGATTCTCTTGTCCGCCCGGGCCACGGCAGGAGTGTCGTCACCCCAAGAAAGAGGTTCATTCAAAAGGGCTGGATAAAGAAATCCTCTTGCTTTGAACCGTTCCATTCGTATACTGCTACTCTGAAAATTATTTCTCTTGGGATAACGCGGTTCATCTTTTCATCTGACTGCTGCTTCGGCCTTCTCGATTTTTTTTGACCTGTGACCGGATCTGTCAAACGGTCACTGTATGATCACAGTCATCATGAGGACGGTATACGCTGCCCTTGACGTTGAGACCACGGGCTTACACCCGACGCGTGGACACCGGGTAATCGAGATCGGGGTGGTCCTTGTCCGCGATGGAGTCATCGCCGGGGAGTTCCAGAGCCTGATTCACTGCGACAGGGACATGACCAAAGCGGCTCAGCGCATCCACGGCATTTCGGCAGCCATGCTCCATGGCCAGCCGACGCCCAGGGAGGTCTTCGAGGCCTTCCGGAACTTTATTGGGAATGCCCTGCTGGTGGCGCACAACGCCCCGTTCGACCGCGGTTTCCTGCAGCGCGAGTTCAGCCTTTTCGGCTGGCGCATGGCAAACCGGATGTCGTGCACCCTCGAGCTCAGCCGCCAGCTCCTGCCGCAGCTGCCAAACCATCGGCTTGAGACAGTTGCCCGGCACCTGTTCGGCGAACTCCCGGAAGGGAATATGCCTCACCGTGCATTAAGCGATGCCCGGCTCACGGCCCGGATCTGGGCTGCGTTGAAGGAGAGGTGACTCCGGAATGAAGGCTCTTCTCCCTGTTGACCGAGATCGTCGACGGTACCCTATTCGGCGAAAAGATCACCGGAACCGGGCCGGCCGCACCGGGAAGGTGTATGACGGCGGCGAGGGGGCGCACGCGTGCGGACGGGCGGCCGTGCAGGGGGTCGTATGACACATTTCTGGGCCAAGACAACTGCGGATGGGAGACCCGGCATTTCCGTTGCCGACCACATGCTGAATGTCGGGCATGTGGCCAGATGTGTCGCTGAGATGTCTCCCGGGCTCCTCGAACGGTTTCGGCTGCAACCCGATGAGGTGGCCTTTCTGGCCGCCCTCCACGATCTCGGCAAGATCTCTCCCGGGTTTCAGCGCAAGTGTGATGCCTGGCTTCGGTGCCAAGGTTTGGAGAAGGTCGCCCGCAACGGCTGTTGGGACACGACCATGGAACCGGATCATGGCAAGGTCTCTCACTCGGCTGCGCAGTCCTTTCTGGTCGGGATCGGATGGGATCGGAAATCGGCCAAGTTTTTGGCTGCCGTGCTCGGCGGACATCATGGGCGCCTCAATCGTCCCGATGACCGGGGCTACAGTCCGGAGAAGCTCATGTCCGATTCCGCGAGCCGGATCGACTGGGATGCCGAGCGGATGGCGGCTGCCAGGACGGTGTGGCATCACTTCGGCGAGTGCAGGCTTTCAGCCTCGCTGACGGACGATTCGCCCGCCCTTTGGTGGCTAGCCGGGGTCACATCTGTTGCCGACTGGATTGGGTCCGACGAACGTTTCTTCCCTCCCCAGGAGAGATCGGCGCACGAGGACCTTCGGACCCTTGCCCGCCAGGCCCTCGATGCGATCAGTTTTTCCCCGCCCGTTCTGAAGAAGGGCCTGTCGTTTGAGGCTCTCTTTGATGTCCCGCCCAATGAGATGCAGGAAAAGGCTCTGGGCATAATCACCGGCCCGGGAGTCTACGTGATCGAAGCTCCGACCGGTATGGGCAAGACAGAAGCAGCTCTGGGGGCCGCATATGGTCTACTGAGGGCAGCGAAGGCAAACGGCATCTACTTTGCTCTTCCCACACAGGCCACAAGCAACCGGATGCACCTTCGGATGGATCAGTTTATCCAGCGGATATCTCCTCACACACCGACCGCCCGTCTCATCCACGGGAATTCCTGGCTCATGGAGCAGACTGTGAGTTTGCATCCCGTGGAGACCTTCCCGATGGCCGCCGCCGCGGGCGACGCTCGAGCAGGGAGGGACTGGTTCTTCTCGACCAAGCGGGCGCTTCTCGCCCCCTTTGGGGTCGGTACGGTGGATCAGGCACTGCTCGGCATGGTGGCTGCCAGGCATTTCTTTGTTCGGCACTTTGCGCTCGCCGGCAAGGTGGTCGTCCTCGATGAAGTACACAGCTACGACCTTTACACGGGAACGCTGATTGACAAGCTCGTCACCACCCTCGAGGCACTGGGCTGCACCGTGATCGTACTGTCCGCGACGCTGGCCGGCAGGCGGCGCGGGAGAATCGTCTCTCTGTCCGGCGATGGCTTTGAGGGATTGAACGAACCCTATCCGCTCATTACCGGACGAAGCAAAGGCGAGAGCCTCCTACCCGTGGTCGCGGCACAGCCGGAGTCGAAGCGCATACGAATTACCTTTGAGACAGTCGAGAAGGCCACAGCAGAGGCCATGCATCTTGCCCGGAAAGGGGGGGCGGTGCTCTGGATCTGCAACACCGTTGGTGCGGCCCAACAGCAATACCGCCGGTTCATCGAATCGGCCTCGAACGCGGTCCCGGTCGGCCTGCTTCATTCGCGTTTCCCCTTCTGGAGGCGAGAGGAACTGGAAGCCGAATGGATGGGACGGTTCGGAAAAGACGGGAGGACGCGGTGCGGTTCCGTTCTTGTTTCCACTCAGGTTGTAGAGCAGAGCGTCGACCTGGATGCCGATCTCCTGGTCACTGAACTGGCGCCCACAGACATGCTCCTGCAGCGGCTTGGGCGCCTCTGGCGGCATGAACGGGGGGAGCGGGCTGCCGATGAACCTCGTATGCTGGTTATCGCCGAGGAGACGGATCTCGAACGCTTCCGCCATATGGAATCGAAGGAGATCGTGAAAGCTCTCGGGGGAAAGGCCAGGGTGTATGCACCGTATATCCTTCTCCGGTCTCTGGAGATCTGGCAAGCAGCTGGGGAGGTGTCGATACCCACACAAGTACGATACTTGATTGAATCCACGTACACGGAACAGGAAACGGAGCCGGCCTCCTGGCAGCAACTCGCCGGTGAATGGTTCGGGACGGATTCGGCGAAGAGAATGCTTGCGCTCCGAAACAGCAATCTCTGGCAGGTCGCCCTTGATGACAGGGAAGGCGTGCAGACGCGGGTAAACGAAATGCCCACACTTGCACTTGTGCTCTGCAGGTCGCTCGGCAGGAATGAGGCAGAATTTCTGGATCATTCGCAAGGTCGCATTGGGGAGAATTCGTACCACTTCGCCACTGCACAGGCGATTCACAGGAATCTGGTGAGGATTCCCAGGTACTGCTTCGACCAACTCGCGGGTTGCCCGATGTTTGCCGAATATCTTCAGGGCGATCAGTGTGCCGGCATCGTTGCAGAGAACGGAACTGTCGATGCGGAGGGACTCCGGAAAGACGTGCGGCTTGAATACGCACACGCGCTGGGTCTTGTCATCGAGGAACAGGCGCAAAGGAGGTGACATGAACGTTGCATTCGATTCGTGGATACCGGTGGTGACGACCACGGGCGAACAAAATCTGACGAGCCTTTGTGACGTACTCGCCGAGGGCCGGCAGTATGCCGATCTGGCGGTCCGCCCCCACGAGCGGGTCGCCCTGATGCGGCTCCTTCTCTGCGTATCCCATGCCGGCCTGGATGGCCCCAGGGATTACGACGAGTGGCGCCACGTGCCGAGTCGGCTGCCTGAGGCAGTTCGGGAGTATCTCTCGAAGTGGAAAGAGTCATTTGAGTTGTTCCATCCGACAAGGCCGTGGCTACAGGTGGCTGGGCTCGAAAAGAACGGGGATGGTCCAGCTTCGGATCTCCTGATCCGGGGCTGGACACTGGTCTCCAAGCTCAACTTTTCCTTTGCTACAGGAAACAATACGACTCTTCTGGATCATGCGGGTTTGGCAGCGGATCGCACGTTCGAGATCGGTGAAACCCTTCTCTGGATGCTGACTTTCCAGTGTTTTTCGCCGGGCGGGTTGATCGCCCAGGTATACTGGAATTCCAGGGTGACCGGGAAATCCTCGAAAGATGCTCCCTGTGTCCAGGCATCCATGATCCATGCCTTTCTCCGGGGTGCGACGGTCCAGGAAACGATCCATCTCAATCTGCCGACCCATGAAGACATCCGCCTCATCTATGGGGACCGGGCGATCGGGAAACCCGTCTGGGAGATGATGCCCGCCTCTATGGAAGATGCGGCTGCCGTGGACAACGCGACAGCTACCTATGTGGGGCGGTTGGTACCCATGACGCGGCTCATCCGTCTGGATCCTTTCGGCGCCAGAATGCTGCTGGGGGACGGTCTTGTTTACCCGGTTTTCGCGAGCGGGTTTCCGCCGGAGCCCTCAGCAACCGTCATGACCAGAAGGCGCGGGGGAAAGGATGAGGAGAGAGCCCTACTCTCCTACCGACCGTCGGAAGCGATCTGGCGCGAGCTCCCGGCCATGGTCGTCAAGAGGAATGCTGGAGGCCTCGGCGGCCCGTTGTGTCTTGGATCTCTTCGGGACGGCGAGGACTGTGACCTTGTTGCCGCAGCACTCGCACGAGACCGGGCAAAGGCAACAATTCTTGACAGCACGGAATCGGTCTTTCACGTCCCCTCACGCCTTCGTTCCTCCGAGGGAGCCGCAGCCTATGAGTCGGAGGTTAAGACGGCGGAGAACCTGGCGAGCCGTCTTGGATGGGCGGTCGAGACATACCGGCAGGAAACGGACCAGGGCTGGGAAGGGCGCCTCAAGGCAGCCGGCCCTGGGAAGGGCGAACTGAAAGCGAAGCTTCGCTCCCTTGCCGCCACCCATTTCTGGACCACGGTTGAAAGAAATGTGCCGCTGCTGATGGCACACGTCCAGGCGGTCGGGACGGAGGCTGCCGATCCCACCCGCAAGGCATGGAGGAAGATGCTCACTGCAGCCGCTTTGGAATCGTTCCGTGCCGCTTGCGGCCAGAGCACCCCGCGCCAGATGCGCGCCTTTGCAAAGGGCTGGCAGAGACTGGCGGGAGGGCCGGGCGAGCCTGAAGCAGACACCCCCAAGAGCAAGGAGGAGAATGCATGAGCCAGCTTCTGGACCGACTACGCAAGCACAAGGACGACCGAGGGTTGATGGCGAACCTCCGGTGCATCCTTGTGGACAGCAAGAGGCACCGAGCATGGCCGGCGTTGCACCGGCTCGGGGTCAGAATCGATGACGATTTGAGGCCCTATGTAGCTGCCCTTTACGCGACGCACCCCGAAGAGACTCCAAACGGAAACTTCGGTACCACCTGCAAGGCGATCGAGCTGAAGCGGCACGACCGTTCAAACGATGAAAGCAGGCTCACCCCGACGGAGCGTCGGTTTCAGCAACTGCTCACGGCTGAACGCGGTAAGGAACTGTACGACCGGGTGCTGCGCATGGTGCTCATGGCGAAGTCACAAGAGATTCCGGTCAACTACGTTCGGCTCGAAACCGACCTGAGGTTCTGGGGCGATCGAGTCCGGACCGAATGGGCGGCAACCTACTGGGCGCAGAGCGCGGGCCCTGTGCCGGAGGAGGGGACATGAGCTGGCTCGTCCGGATGGAAATAGGTCTGGAAACGGCGACTGCAGCCGGCATCGTGGATAGCTACACCTGGCACAAACGCCTGTGGGACTGCTTTCCCGGAAGGCCAGATGGCAACCGTGATTTTCTGACACGTATCGATCTGCTTGAGGGGGCGTTCCGGGTCTGGGTCCTGGCCCGGACCAAACTTTCCCGGCCGAAGTGGTGCCCACCGGAGGAGTTCGGCTTGAAAGAGATAGCCCCGTCTTTTCTGTCGCACCAACACTACGCCTTTGATCTGCGTGCCAACCCGGTGAAGACCGTCGTGCGGCGGGGCCCGAAGGGTGAAATCCTGCTCGGCGCGAACGGCAGACGGAGGCATGGTAAACGGGTGCCGCTCGTCAAGCCTCAGGAACTGAAAACATGGCTCATTCGCAAAGGCAGCCTCAGAAGCCATGACGAGGAGTCGGGCGAAGCCGTTCCGGGAGGCTTTAGGATCGTGGAACCGCTCGAAATCAGTCCGATGACCGAGACCCACTTCCGCAGGAAGGGGCTGAGCGCCTATCACGGCGGCGTCCAGTTCCGAGGCGTCCTGGAAGTCACCAGTCGGGAACACTTCACGGATACATATTATGCCGGCATCGGCAGTGCCAAGGGCTTCGGGTTCGGTCTGCTGCTGCTTGCGCCCGTGGCTCTGTAACTCATCTTCATTTCGAAAAGGAGAGTCAACATGAAACACCTGGAGCTCCACATCATCCAGTCGGTCCCGGTTTCCTGCCTCAATCGCGATGACCTCAATTCACCGAAGACGGCGGTCTTTGGCGGCGTGCAGCGCGCCCGGGTTTCGAGCCAGTGCTGGAAGCGGGCGATCCGGGAGATGGCGAAAGAGATAAGCCCTAAGTATTTCAAGGGCGAACGGACACGTTTGATGTTTGAGCCGCTTTACAAGGCGATGGAAGATGCCGGCCTGCCACCCACTGATGCAGAGGACGGTGCGAAGAAGATCGTGGATGCACTGGTGAAACTGGATACCAAATCGACTGACAGGGTCAAGTCGACGACTCTCTATTTCCTTTCTCCCATGGAACTTGAAACCCTCGCCCGGACTTACGCAGATACAAAGGACGTCAAGAAGGCTCTGAGGAAGATCGATGGGAAATCGCTTAAGGATGCCGCTGACATTTCGATTTTCGGCCGTATGGTCGCAAACGACCATTCCCTGGCTGTGGAAGCCTGCTCGATGTTCTCCCATGCCCTATCCGTGCACAAGGTGGACAACGAGATCGATTTCTTCTCCGCAGTGGACGACTTGCAGCCCAAAGAGGAATCCGGGGCCGGGATGACGAGCACGCTGGAGTTCAACTCGGCCACCTACTACCGTTTCGCTGCCCTCAATCTGGATATGCTCGCCGACGCGGAACATCTCGAGGGCATGACCCGGGAAGAACGGCAGAGTGTGGTTCGCACCTTTGTCGAGGCAACCATCAAGGCGGTCCCAGGTGCGCGCAGAAACACCATGAACGGAAACACGCTGCCCCTCTACGTGCTGGGTGTTGTACGCGAGGAAGGGCATCCGATCCAGCTGGTGAACGCCTTCGAGTCCCCGGTTCGGTCCACCCAAGGCTACGCCGCAAGATCGGTCGAGTTGCTCAAGGCGGAATATGAGAATCTTGCCACGACCTGGGGAATCAAGGCTGTCTTCAAGAAAGCCATTCCGGAAGTCCCCATGAAATCCTTCCTCGAAGAGGTGACCAATCATGTCGTCTGATGTTCAGTTTCTCGCTCTTCGGCTGCAGGGGCCGCTCCAGTCCTGGGGGTTCGAAAGCCAGTACAGCCGTCGCGGTACCGGGCTGATGCCGACCAAGAGCGCCGTCGCCGGGATATGCTGTGCGGCTCTTGGGTATGCACGGGGCAGCGGCGAGGAAAAGGAGTTCCTCTCGGGCTTCAGCTCCGTGCGGATGATCGCCATCGCAATCCCCCGCAGGGGAAGCGACAGGGAACTGGCCGTCCGGCGGCTGCAGGATTACCACACGGTCCAGAACACGAGAACAGCTGAAGGAAAGCTCAAGGACTGCCATATCACACACCGGCACTACCTAACGGATGCCTCCTTCGGTGTGCTCCTTGAAGGTGCGGCCTCGTTGCTTCGTCAGATCTACTGCGCGATGAAGAATCCGCGCTGGGGTATTTGGCTCGGCCGGAAGACCTGTCTCCCTTCAGCCCCCGTCCTTGCGGGGCTGAAAGAGAGCCGGGACGAGGCTATCCGACTGCTTGTAGGAGAAATGCCAGTGGAGCTGTTCACCCGGCAGATCGAGGTCGAAGATTTTGCCCATGGGCGCGACTCCCTGCCTGATGCCCCCATGTCGTTTGCCACGGGGCGGAGATCGTTTTCGCCCAGAAGAGTGCGGACGATCCAACGATCGTAGAAGCCGCCCTCATCGCTGCGCCGTCTTCTTGGATCTCGGAGGCCCCGCTTGCCGTGGAACCGGTACGGGTGTCAGGCCAAAACCGTCAGAGTCGCCCGCGATAGAGCGCTGCACGGGGTAGTCCCCCGAGGAGAAGACTGATGCATACGCCGACACTCCCGCCGTTGAAGCCGATCCCCATCAAGGACCGGCTCTCGGTGCTTTTCGTCGAGAAGGGCCAGCTCGACGTCCTGGACGGTGCCTTCGTGCTTGTGGACAAGAATGGGGTGCGGACCCATGTTCCGGTCGGGGGGGTAGCCTGCCTCATGCTGGAACCTGGCACGCGGGTGTCCCATGCAGCTGCCGTTCTGGCGGCCCGAGTGGGCTGTCTCCTGGTGTGGGTGGGCGAGGCCGGGGTACGCCTCTATTCGGCGGGGCAGCCTGGAGGAGCCCGAGCCGATCGGCTGCTGTACCAGGCCAAGCTCGCCCTGGACGACGAAGCACGACTCAAGGTTGTTCGAAAGATGTACGCGATGCGTTTTCATGAAGAGCCGCCTTCTCGGCGGAGCGTGGGCCAGCTCCGGGGCATCGAGGGCGCCCGCGTGCGTAAGATGTATGAGTTGCTCGCCCATCAGTACCGTGTCCCCTGGAAGAGCCGCAATTACGATCACACCGAATGGGGTAGCGGTGACGTTCCCAACCGGTGCCTCTCTTCCGCTACCGCCTGCCTGTACGGGATCTGCGAGGCTGCCATACTGGCGGCCGGCTACGCACCGGCGGTCGGCTTCATTCATACAGGGAAGCCGCAATCATTCGTATACGACATTGCTGATATCTTCAAGTTCGAAACAGTGGTACCTGTCGCTTTCAAGGTAGCAGCGCGGAAGCCTTCCGAGCCGGAGCGCGAAGTGCGCTTGGGGTGCAGGGACAGCTTTCGCGAGTCGCGACTATTGCATCGGATCATCCCCGCGATAGAGGAAGTGCTGGCGGCCGGGGGGATACCGATGGTTAAGCCGCATGAGGAGGCGGTCGAAATCGCGATACCGAACAAGGAGGGGATCGGTGATGCTGGTCATCGTGGTTGAAAATGCGCCGCCCCGCCTGCGAGGAAGGCTCGCGGTATGGCTCCTGGAGATTCGTGCGGGGGTATACGTTGGCAAGATCTCGCGGCGTGTCCGTGAAATGATTTGGGGCCAAGTCCAGGACGGTATTGGAGATGGCAATGCGGTCATGGCTTGGACTACCAACACGGAAACAGGATTCGACTTTGAAACTCTCGGCGCAAACCGACGCATCCCTTTTGAGCTGGACGGGGTGAAGCTGGTATCGTTCCTGCCTCCGCAGGATTTTTCGTTCTGCCCCCGGGAAAGTTGAATGAAACATTGTGATATAATGGTTCTTTTCTCCGCTCTTTGAAAACCTAATATTGTTCATAGGTTGGAATTAGTCCATTCCCCGCACACGCGGGGATGAACCGGCACATGGTGCCCAGACGGCGTTTTTCCAGCCCCATTCCCCGCACACGCGGGGATGAACCGAACACCTGGGAAAACGTGACGATCAAGGACTTCCATTCCCCGCACACGCGGGGATGAACCGGTAGATCCGGCAACCGGGCAAATCGACACGTCCCATTCCCCGCACACGCGGGGATGAACCTTAAGGGGACCGACTACGGGGCGGGCAAGAAGCCATTCCCCGCACACGCGGGGATGAACCGAAACCATGGACGACCACACCCGCACCCTTGCCCCATTCCCCGCACACGCGGGGATGAACCGTCTGAAACATCGGTCTCTTTTCCTGACAATACCCATTCCCCGCACACGCGGGGATGAACCGCCCGCCTTGGTGCCGTGGGCTAACAGGCTTGGCCATTCCCCGCACACGCGGGGATGAACCGGCGTTCGAGCGGTACTTCCAGCGGAACCTATCCCATTCCCCGCACACGCGGGGATGAACCGCTATACGTGGACGACAAGGCGGATATAGGCACCCATTCCCCGCACACGCGGGGATGAACCGGCCCGGGCCTCTCGCTCAACCGCCTCGTCCCACCATTCCCCGCACACGCGGGGATGAACCGATGCCGCCGACGCGGACCAAACGCTAACCCGGCCATTCCCCGCACACGCGGGGATGAACCGATGCTGTGGGCGGTCACACAGCGACACAAGCTCCATTCCCCGCACACGCGGGGATGAACCGCAAATGGGACTGTTCGCTCAAGAGTTGGACACCCATTCCCCGCACACGCGGGGATGAACCGTGAAAAAAGTGATGTGACCGTACTTGGCCGGACCATTCCCCGCACACGCGGGGATGAACCGTCGGTACCGGTCGACCGGATCAACTTCGACGACCATTCCCCGCACACGCGGGGATGAACCGGCTTCTTGTTGTCCCGTTGCAGTAGGATACGCCCATTCCCCGCACACGCGGGGATGAACCGATGTTGAGCATGTCGAGCCGAGAGAATCCCCACCATTCCCCGCACACGCGGGGATGAACCGATGAACTGGAGGTCGACGCTCGGGAGGGACCGCC
>JBFLZG010000043.1:0-49498 GCA_040756235.1 bacterium
CCTCACCTGAGCATCCGTGACCATCCGAGCCTCCTCTCCCCTGGAGTGCTCGGATAGTCTAATGTTTGCTTTCTCACAACGGGAATTTTAATTGACGCCAGACGGGAATTTTGATTGTCGCTGATCATGCCGGTCGAGAATACCCGGGACGGGAGCTGATTTCCATCGTGGAAGAATACCTCAACGGACCCGAGCGCCCGGATCTCAGACTTTCCCTTCTTCTAACCGAATATCTCAGGTCGCTCTAGTTTTGCTTGGGCTCAGATGTAAACAGAAACTTCTATAAAATAGAAGGTTACGATCTTTTTCGCAGATTCGGAGATTTGTTCTACCGTACGATCCGGAACGGACAGGACCAGGGTTCGTTCAGAGCTGCGTGCGACCTCTATATTCTAGTCAAGATGATATTCGGGGTGATCGATCATTCTCTCCTCTCCTCCATCATGTTCCGAAAGTCTCAGTCCATCCTCTTCCTAACCAACATCCTCACCACACTGGTCCTGAATGCCGTTTCGGAGTGATCCTCATCTTCTTTCATCATCCTTCAGTTCTTCCCCACCTTCCCCAACACAAGTCCAACTTCTTTCTGTAGTTTCCATCCATCCTTAAAATTCTACATGTTTATGCCTATTTTTTTTATAATTGGCATACGATTCTCGAGGTACTTTCCCTTTGAATCCCAACTTGCCCAAATTTTTCCCTTGACATTCCGGCAAAGCAGGAGGTACTTATTGCATGCTCGTTCATTTGCTCTGTATTCTGGCTCAAACTGCGGCAAACAGCTTTTCATCAGGAGGATGCAAATGAAGGCACAGCGACTCTTGATGGCCACTGTTCCTTTCCTTTTGCTCCCCGCCACTTTTCTGCATGCCTATGCCGACTTTTCTCCTGGCCAGACCATCGACAAGACGAATTGGGAGAAGGGACAGAGTCTCCTGCCAGAGGCTGTCCTGAACTGGGTGAAAAAGGGGGACTTCATCCTCCAGACGGGCGCGCTCGACTACAAACCTGCCGAGTTCTTCCCTCCCCATGCTTTGAAGTCCTTTGAAAACAATGCAGGCAAGTTCGAACTGGACGGTGAGGACGGGATCATCGATGTGGCGACCCAAAAACTGCCGAACTTCATAGAAGGAATTCCGTTCCCCGAGATCCAGCCGAGCGATCCAAAGGCGGGTCAGCAACTTCTCTACGACAAGAACTATAACGTCTACTCCATGGGAGGGCTCCGATACCCCTTCCAATACTACAACTATGGGACTCAGTACCTGTGGATAGACGCTGAGACTTTCTTCCCTATTGACAAAGTCATACATGACCGCGCGGGGCAATACTGGAAGGTCATGCTGATTTCCACCGCGGGGGCAGAGAGCGAAGACAAGGCGATGCGTTTCATGCTGGTTTCGACCAGCAAAACATCGACGATCCCATGGATCATTCCATCTACGTCGAGGACGTGAGCCCGAGGAACGAGTGGAGGTTCTTTGCCGAAGTCGACGCCAATGACTTCTCGCTGGCCGGATTTCAGAAGTACTGCAAGTGACACCACCAGGACACGTGAACCGACACGGAGATTGCCAGCCCCCCCCCGTGATGACCATGCTCGCAGCACGGAGGGGCGACACAGGAGAACAGGAATGAACAAGCTCAGGATGATTTGTCCGATCGCTCTTCTGCTACTCGCCCAGCCCGTCTCCGCTGATGTCACACCAGGAGACGTAATCGGGGGGGAAAACTGGCAGAAGGCCGACGGGCTCGTGCCCGGGTCCGTACTCGATTGGGTCAAGGACGGAGAATTCATCCTCAAAGTAGGCGAGCTCACGTACGATCGATCTGCTTTTCTCACTCCCGACGTCTCGAGGTCTCTTACCGGCAACATCGGCAGATATGATCTTGATGCGAAAAACCTCATCATCGAAGCGGCAACGGGAAAGACGCCGGAATTCGTCTCAGGAATTCCCTTTCCGGAAATCGGGCACAACGATCCCAAGGCGGCCCCAAAGATTATGTACAACTGGCAATACCAAATGTTCTCTTGGGGAAACATTGTATGCAACGTCAAAGCCGTCTGGATAGGCCGATCAGCGGGATTCGAGAGGGAGGCTGGTCTGAGCTATATCAATGCGCCCTTGGTCGGTTACCCGGGCGCCAAAAATATCCAGAATCCGAACGGCATCGAACGCTACTGTCTCATCCTCGTAAAGGACCCCTTCGATATAGCCGGAACAGCCGTTTTGCTCTGGCGCTATTCGGGAGAGCCAGAGGATGTAACCATGGGCTACATCCCGGCTATTCGCAGAGCACGCCGCATGAGCCCTGCAAACCGCTCCGACGCTTTTGTCGGTACGGACTTCTCCTTCGACGACCCCTGGGGCTACGACGGCAAGATCTCCGCTTTCGACTGGAAACTCCTCCGAAAGCAGGAGGCCCTCGTGCCGTTCGTGGCCTCTAAGCCGGAGACAATCCTTGAAAACGACCGCGGAGAATGGGTAACGACACAAGACGTGACGCCCGTGCTTTACGGGTATCAACAGCAGGGCTGGAAGGGCGCTCCTTGGGCTCCGGTCAACTGCATCTGGGTCAAGACCCCCGTGTGGGTGATTGAGGCAACGGCCCAGAACCCATACTACAACTACGGAAAATCGGAACTCTGGGTCGATGCGGTGGACTTCATGCCCAAATATCGAGAGATTGCGGACCGCGCCGGGAAACACTGGAAGACCTATCTGGGAGGGAGCGGGGCCATCGAAAGCGCTGACAAGCAGACGAGATTTATGATGATCACCATACAGCAGATGGTCGACCTGTTCGCCCAGCACTCTACCTACATCGAACATGCAAGCAGAAGAAACAGGTTTACCTATTCTGCTGTCCTGGACTTGAACCAGTTTTCACTCGCAGGCTTTCAGAAATTTTGCAAGTAGAAGTGTGCTGGTCATACGGAGACGCTCGGGATTTCACCAAAGAAGCAGACGACGAACGATTAGAACAATGCAAATGAACGTGCTTCCCTGACTAAGCGAGAGGTGCTTCCATGGAAAGCCAGGTGACGAGCCAAAAACCGCAGGACGCGCCTGCCTCGGGCGCTGAGTTCTGTGTCAAGTCGCAGCGCAGACCGTGGGGCCCTGCCCAGTACCTTGCTCTCGCCTCCGCGCCTCTGCTTGCATATCAGTTTTGGACGCTCACCGGATGGCTTATCGCTGGTCCTCATGCCGTGAACGCATTTCGCGATCCGAACTGCACGAATTACTATCTCGCAAAGATCATCGAGGTATGTTTGAGCATTTTTGGAATCGTGTTCCTAGGCAAACTGATATATGACTCGTGGAAGAAACGCAAGATGACGTTCGATTTGATGATGTACATCGGGTTTGCCTTGACGGTCTTCTGGGATACTACGACCAATTTCTTTCAGCCGGTCTGGTTCTATACCGCAAACTGGGTGAACCTCAACGACTGGTGGGGAAATGCTCCGCTGATTCAGAACCCGATTGCCGGAACCACACCATTTCCAATTCTTTTCCTTGGTTTTCTTTATCCAGCCGCAGTCACGGGTTGCGCCATGCTCGTGAGTATTGCGATGTCTCGGGCCAAGCGCCGATGGCAGGACATATCCGCCGCCAAGCTTGCCGGCATCGGCTTTCTCGCGTCCTTCCCCCTCTGGACATGTATTGATGGGTTTCTCATGATCACTCACCTTTGGGCCGGACCCGGCATGCCATGGGATATACCCGTGATCAGTGGGCTGCTCGGCCAGACCTACCACTGGGGATGGTTGGAACCGGGATTTTGCATCACCATGGGTGCACTGATTGGATATCTGCGATATTGGAAGATCAGCTGGCAAGGAACGGAAGAATATAGCTCGAAACGCAAGGCATTTGTCAATCAGCTCGCCACCATCGCCGCCTGCAACCTCATTTTCATCGTGCTGCAGATTCCGCATATGTTGGCCGGATTCACCTATGATCAGCCATATCCGAGATATCCGGCCCATCTGGTCGCTGGCACATGCGACGTTCCCGGCGTGGCAACAGGAACGCAGTACGGCCTTTGTCCTGGAGCCCCCGGCTACAAAGCGCCATTGCGCAGCACCATGAAGAAGGAAGCAGCCGCTAACTCGAGTCTCTCCCAAATGTAGTTTAACACTCATCGGAGGATGCGTCATGGACCCACCGAAACCAGAGGAGCCACCCCCATGGCCACTACACCCTTGAGTTCAGGAGAGCCTTACCGCCCTGCGGACCATCCTGTTTCCCAAGTCAACGTTGAAGAAACCCCGATCAAATGGTGGGCTTTCCTCGGAGCCATGATCCTGACCTTTATCCTTTACATATGGGGAAAGTGGCTCCTGACTGCCGCAGTCCCGGTTGTCCTTGAACCGATTACAGACGAGGACAAGGCCCTGGTCAAGATATTTCGCGTCATTGAGGTGTCTGCCGTTCTGGCAGGCATTCTCACCCTGTACTTCACGGTCGCAAAGCCGCTGTGGCGCGAACGCCGGCTGACGACTACAGCCGTCGTGATGCTCTGCATGCCGTTCATGGCCTTCCACGACACATCCGCCAATGCCATCGTGCCATGGTGGGCGTGGAGTCCGTACTGGATCAACATGGGCAATTGGACAGCGCTGGTCCCCGGGGTCGTCAACCCCACCATGGATCAGATCGGAGAGCCTTTGTGGATCTTCTTGGGGTATACATGGGGACTGGGCTATCCGATCGTGCTGTGCGTTTGGCTGATGCGCAAGTGGAAGCAGCGGCATCCGCGGACTCGCGCGATGGGACTGGTTTTCATCGGCATGGCGGGAGGCATCCTCTACGATCTGGTTCTGGAGATCCCCTTTACCGCTTTGGGAGGATGGACACAATTCGGCGCTCCCCGTTCTCTTTCGATCTTCCCCGGCACTCTATGGCAGATATCCATACCGGAAATCGTCGGATGGGGCGGCATGTGCGGGTTGTGCGCAAACGTGCTGTATTGGACGAACGCTAAAGGTCAGCCTTTTGTCTGGCGGGGCGTCGAGAAGCTGAAATGCTCCAACGCCGCCAAAGACGGCTTGCGCTACCTTTCTCTCCTCGCAATCTTCCAGCTGATCATATTCTGCTGGTACAACATCCCGGGAAATGTGGCCGCCCTCTATTCCGATGCCCCGCTCCCCCAGACGCCTGCTCATATTATTCAGAAGGTCTGTGGGGAAGGAACGGACTACCACTGTCCCGGGCCGGACGTCCCGATTCTGCGCAAGAGTGGCCTGATCATCACACCGGACGAGAGGCTGATCCGAAGATGACCCCGGCAGAAAGGCGCAAACGATTCTGCACGCTCTCCCACGTGCAAGGCGCAGAGATGCTCTCAGATGATCCGGGTGACAGTCTTCCGCCCGCGGTGCGAGCAGGAAAGAGGCAATCTCCATTGAGGCCACAAGGGGTATACACGATGATGAAGCAGCGAACTTGCGCAGTGGTGGCCTTCTGGACGGCCTTGTTCTTCGTTGGGCTCACGGATAAGGTGCGGGCCTTCTATGTGGACGAGAATCAAACCCTTGAGATCTCTGCCAAGGTACAGACCCGGGCCACGATCCGGCTACAGGACTCGGATACCGAGCAAAGCGGCAAGGGTTTCAGTTACCCGCAAGCCGAGGCAGGCGATCTGGTGCAGCACCGCAACCTGGGCATTGTCGAGATCAACCACGATGTGAGGAGCCTGACCAGGGATCTGGACCTGCTCTACCCGTTCCGAATCCTGAAGGCAGACGTCAAATATCATGTCGTTGGCCGCTTCCTGTATGAGGGCATCTATGATTATGGTCCTGAGGTCTTCCAGGACGTCCGGGCGATGGACAGGGAGAATCTCGATCGGTTCAAACAAAGCTATGATCTGTGGGAGTGTTATGCGGACATCTCCCGCGGGCCCTTCTTCCTGCGGCTTGGCAGACAAAACCTTGCCTGGGGCGAGACTGACATATTCCGGCTCCTGGACGGCATCAACCCTCTGGACAACACCTTCGGAGGGCCCTTCGAGGATCTCGACGACCGCCGGGTCCCCCTGTGGATGCTGCGTTCCAGCCTGAACCTGGGGCTTGTGGGACCCATCGATTCGCTCACGCTGGAAGGTTTCCTTGTTCCAGGCAAGATCGATGCGCACGTGGCTCCCTGGGCGCCTCGCGGATCCGCTTATGCGGCTCCCCTGCCCGCGATCTTCGCCCCTTCGGTTCGGGTCATCACACCGGACCGAGAGTGGTCGGAGAGTCGTTGGGGATTCCGCATGCAGGGGATCGTCGCCCACAACCTGACTCTGTCCGTGGCTCACTACCAGACGTTCCTCGATATGCCGACCCTGCGAAGCCATGTGGTCGGAACTCCTCCAATCCTGACCGATCTGGACTCCCTGCAGCTCTGGGCAGAATTCCCGGAGGTGAGGATTACCGGGGCCAGTGCCAACTATTGGGAGTCCAGAACAGACACCGTATTCCGGGGGGAGGTTGCATGGTTCTGGAACGAGCCCGTCTTTATCCCCCAGGTCAACACCTCAACCCTCTTCGGCCCCCAACTGGAGCTACCCGATCCCGTCTTGGATGTGGTGGCCGACCTTCTGGGCGTCGACATCCGGGATCTGGGCCTACGGGGCTTGCCCCTGAACCCTCAGAGCGGCTCAATCCCTCGAAAGGACATCCTGCGGTACATGCTGGGTTTTGACAAACAGATCTGGGTCCGGCCGCTGAACAAGGTCAACACCTTCTTCATCTCAGGCCAGTACTTCGGCCAGTGGGTCCCGGACTTTGATGAGCGCATGGCGACTCCGGCCCTGGTCTATCCCAGCCTGAGGAAGTACGTGCCGGTGAGCGAGTTCGAGCATGTCTTCACGTTCATCGGCAACTCGATGTACCTGAAGGGCAACCTGCAACCCCAGGTCGCCTGTGCGTATGATCTGAAGGGAGCGATCCTGCTGCAGCCCTCGATAAACTTCATCCACGAGCCCTTCCGCTTCATGCTCCAGTACAGCGTGATCCTGGGCAGTTTCGCCAATTTCGGCCTGTTCAGAGACCGCGATCAGGTCTCCTTCATCTTCACTTACCTGCTCAACTAGAAGCCGTGGCTTCGTATGCGCAGATGGTCCGCTGCAGCAGCGCAAGAGGGCACTTCAGCAAAACACACCGGACGGTAGAGCACGAGCGAAGATATACTTTTCCTGGATAGAGGAAAGCCATGGCAATGACCTTCGGCTCCTTCATCACGGCCCATGCGCGGAAATATCCCCAAGAGACCGCGGCCATCTGCGAGGACAAGGCTCTCACCTATCGGGACCTCGATCTCAGATCCAACCGCCTGGCGAACGCCTTGCGGGAAGGAGGGATCCGCATAGGGTGCAGGGCAAGCAGGAACCGCTTCGCGCCATCATGACCCGAAAACTGAGCCTGCAGAAGGGCAGTCAGCTGAAGCTCCTCAAACACGTCAGGCTGGCGCTCAATATCATGAAGAACTGTGTCAGGGTCGATGCCCTCTACCCGGACGACAAGGGCGCTGACGCACACCCGGACTCGTGAGAATCATAGCGGTCTGAGGAATGCCTGGCACGAGCGCCACGCCGCCCGCATACCCAAAGGAGAACAAGCCATGAAGGAACTGGCGGCGTTCATGGAGGCCGGGAAGACCACGCCCGGCCCGACCGTTAAGAGCTGGAAGGCCAAGGGAGGCAAGGTCATTGATGGAATGTCCAACCACGTCCGGACCATCCAGGCCGATGTGGCTATCGTGGGATCGGGGCCAGGAGGAGCCACGATGGCCCGGGAGCTCAGCCGTAAGAGGAAGAAAGTCATCATCTGCGAAGCAGGACAATACCAGAAGCGGTTCGGCAACACCTTTCTCCTGCTCGGCATGATGGACCGCATGGGACTGACTTTCTCAAAAGAGCGGACCTGGGTACTGCGGCCCAAAACCGTGGGCGGCGCGACCGTGGTTTTCTGCGGCACAGCCATACGGCCTCCGGCGTGGCTAAAGGAGAAATACGGCATCGATTTAAAGGAGGAAGTTGAAGAGCTTTACCGGGAGATCCCCCTTCGCCCGCTCCCGGATCGGCTGATAGGCCCTGCCGCACAAAGGATCATGGAGGCCGCCCGGAGCATCGGGCTGGATTGGAACCCCCTGGACAAGTTCATCCGCCCCGACAAGTGCAAACCCAATTGTGGAAAGTGCGGTCTCGGGTGCAAGGAGCCGAGCGCGAAGTGGACGGCACGCGAATACGTCGAAGAAGCCCGGCAGCATGGCGCCGAGCTTCTCACAGGAACGACAGTCGACCGCGTCCTGACACAAGGCGGCAAGGCCGTGGGTCTTCGGGCCAGGGGGCCCAAAGGCTGGCTGAACGTGCTTGCCGAGACCGTGATCGTCTCCGCCGGGGGTCAGGGGACCCCGCCCATCCTGCAGCGCTCGGGTGTATATGATGCCGGACAGGGTTTTTTCGGAGACCCGTTGTGCCTGGTAGTGGGTCCGGGGCCGACGCAAGGTTCCCGATACGACGTCCCCATGACGGCGGGTATCAACCTCGAAAGAGACGGGATCGTCCTGACCGACATCTTCGGCACCCCCACGTTCTATGCCGGCCTACTGGCATACTCCGGCCCCAAAGGCATTGCCGCATTGCCCAAGGCGCTCTACGATTACAATCGAACATACACGATCATGATCAAGGTCAGGGACGGTCTGGACGGCAGGATCAACCTTGACGAATCCTTCTCAAAGCCCATCGATTACGACACGCAATGGAAGCTGAACAAGGGCGCCGTGATCGCAGAGGAGATCCTCCAGAAGGCGGGGGTCAAACGCGAGGAGATTCTGAAAACCGGGGTGATCGCCGCTCATCCCGGAGGCACGGTACGGATCGGAGAGCTGCTGGACAAGGATTGCCAGACACCCATTCAGAACTGCTATTGCATGGACACGTCGATCATCCCGTTACCGTGGGGGCTCCCCCCCACGGTAACGCTCGTGGCCATGGCGAAACGCCTGGCCAGGCACCTGACTCACAAAGGGGAGATCAAGGTGGGCACTCCCAAGTCCGTTTGAGTGCTCCCGACGTGGCGGCCGACATTGCCAGGCGGCGTCTGAAGAGACCCATGTGCAGACGCTCAACCTCTACCGTCGTGGTCCGCCGTTCCCGCTTCTACGGGTTATGCCTCCTTCCGAGTTGACCCGCGAGTTGACCTCTCTCGCGTGATCTTGATGGCCGGCGCCTGGAAGCGGGCTTTGCCGGATTTCTGCCGTCTTCGCGTTGATCTCTCCCCGCCTGCATCCGCTTCCGTGTCCTTCTTGCGAAACTCTACCGTGTACCTCCTGGTTGTTTCAATGAGGATCTTCCTATGGAACAGGCCCATGAGATTACTTGAGATCGTGGCTGCGGCCTCGACCATGGCCGGAAGCTTCTGGGCGGGGACTTTTCCTGCTGTCAAGCTGGCAAAGATTTTCAGCTCTTCGGCCACCAGCATCTCCATGAAGTCCCAGTAAAGCTTCATCTGGCTCGGGTCAATCCCGAGATCGGGCGTGAAGCCGGCTCTGCGGAACTTTGCGAAGCACTCCACGATACGAATATCGTCTTCTCCGTACAGCTTCTGGTTGCCTTTGCGGGCGGGTGTGAGCATCTTGAGCTGTTCCATCATCCGAATGTCTTCCAGGCTGACTCCGGTCATCTTCGGCAGGTCGTTCACGTGCAATGGCTCGAGCGTCGGGTTCTCCTCCAGGTTGGTGAACAGCTTCCCGTCGATTTCCAGCAAGGTCCGTATTTCATCCACGCTCATTCCGCCCTTCTCGCCCTGCATCACCCGTTTGATCACGGACAGGGGAAGGAAGCGCTTGGACTGGAGCTCCTTGACCAGGCGGATGGCGTTCACGTGGGACTCGTCATAGTAAGCCATGTTGGCATGGGTCTTGATGGGCTTCGGGATGAGCCCCTCGTTCACGTAGAACTGGACCGTGGCCTTGGTGACGCCGGTCTCGGCCATCAACCGCTTCATGCGCATCTTGTTCTTGGTGGAGATCACTCTCGCCATGAGACCGCCGGATTCTGAAGGGTTCCTGCGCCACGGGGCTCCGGGTTTTCAGGGAGAGGCCTGGAGCAGCAGAAGTGCCGCGTGGCACATGCCGGGAGTTGTTATAAGAGGCATCGCCCTGGATGTCAATGGTTCAGGCCGGGATGTTCAGGCCAGGATGATCGACTCCTTTCCGATCTCACGCAGGGTCTCATTATAGGCCAGGGCGAGTTTGCGCAGAAGCGGGGTCAGCTTCAGCACCTTGGTGGCGTTGCCCGTAAGCTTGATCTTCTTGCGGGTGATGGCGACCATCACGTTGAACCGATTGGACCAGGTCCGGTGGGCATCGTCCGCGCACAAGGCCATCTCCACATCCGGCGGGCCGGGAGGGTCTCCGGTTCCGAAGCGGAGAACATCTCCCCGGGAGTCGATCCAGATCCTGACCTCCGGGTCATGGTAGGTGAAGACCAGAAGGTTCTTCAAACTCTCCATCTTGTCACGGATCGCGGGATCCTCCAGCGACTTGTCGAACATGCCGATCACTGCCTTGGACACCTCTTCGCCGCTGTTCCAGAATTCCGACATGCCTTCCTCCTTGCTCGCTTTCCGGCAGAAGATGTTCAGTCCCCTGCGTTTCCCAGGAGCAGCTGAAACCAGAAGCTCTCTTCCCGTTTCGTCTTGATGTTGATGTGGACGGTCTTCAGCTCGGTGAACTCGTAGAGCCCTTCGAGCCCGCTCTCCCTGCCGATCCCACTCTGCTTGTAGCCGCCGAAAGGAAAGTTGGGGCTCAAGGTGTGCCAGTCATTGACGAAGACCGTGCCGGCCCGGAGCCTCCGGGCGATCCGGTTCGCCCGATCGAGATCCGCAGACCAGATGCCTGCCGTGAGCCCGTACCGGGTATCGTTCGCCATGTTTACCGCCTCTTCCTCTTCCTCGTAAGGGATCAGGCACAACACGGGGCCAAAGATCTCTTCCCTGGAGATCACCATGTCCTGGCTCGCGTCTCCGAACAGGGTGGGCTCCACCCAGAAGCCCCTTGCAAAAGCGTCTCCTTCGGGAGGACCGCCCCCCAGCAGGAGGCGCGCTCCCTCTTTTCTTCCCTGTTGGATGTAGCGGAGCACTCTTTCCCTCTGCTGACTTGAGATCACGGGCCCTATGTCCGTATCCCCGTCCATGGGGTCTCCGAGCACGAGGGTCCTGGCCCGCTCGACGAGAAGGCCCGCGAAATCCGCGTAAAGGCTCCTGGGGACATACACCCGGCTTCCGGACATGCAGACCTGTCCCTGGTGCATCAGGCCGCCATAGAGGACGCCGTCCGCGGCCATCTCGAGATTCGCATCTTCGAGCACGATGGCCGGATTCTTTCCCCCCAGCTCCAGGGTGACGCGTTTGAGATCACGGGCTGCCTTGCTCATGATCTCTCTTCCCACTTCGGTGGAGCCGGTCATGCTGATCTTGTCCACCATCGGGTGTTCGGACAGGAGGTTTCCGGTCTGAGCGCCGGGGCCCGTGATCAGGTTGAACACGCCTTTCGGCAATCCCAGGGAATCGATCAGCCGGGTGAGCTCCAGCAGGCTCAAAGGGGCGGCGGAAGAAGGTTTGAGCACCACCGTGTTGCCTGCGATCAGGGCAGGGATGATCTTCCAGGTTGCCAGGAAGAGGGGGAAGTTCCAGGGAACGATGCAGGCCACCACGCCGATCGGCTCCCGCACCGTGTAATCCCAGGAGAGGGCCGGAAAGGTGGATTGGGCCTTGGACTCCGGTTCCACGAGGTGCTGGGCCATCTCGGCGTAGCGCTGGCAGAACAGGCCCACCAGGGGCAACACCATGCCGGAGGAAACTCGGATCACCATGCCTGCATCACGGGTTTCGATTTCCGACAAGTCCGAGCTGTGCTCTGCGATCCGCTTCTCCAGCTCGAAAAAGAAGGCGGCCCGTTCGCGGGGATCCATCCGGGGCCATGCGCCCTGGTCAAAGGCGCGACGAGCGGCCCGGACCGCGGCATCCACATCCTCCTCTGCTGCCACGGCTACCTCGGCGAGGGTTTCTTCGGTAGCCGGATTGACCGCGGGGAAGCTGCGGCCGGCCTTCCCCTCTTCCCACCTCCCGTCGATATAGAGAACCTGCTTCTTCATGAGAACGGCCTCACAGCGATCTTGAGGGATTTCGCCGCGGGGTCCGTCGCCATCTCGTATCCCTGCAGGATGTCCGCGAGCGAAAGACGGTGGGTCCAGAGAGGCGTGAAATCCAGGCGGCCGTACCGGATCAGATCCATGAGACGCTGGAGTCGAAAGCGGCCCGAGGGACAAAGGGTGGTCACAAATCTGCGGTGGTAGAAGGCATCGGGCACCATCGAATTGTGGGATGCCGGGATCGTCAGGTCGCCGAACTCCAGGCCATACACCCCGAGACTGGTGATCGCCCCGCCGATCCTCGCGGTCCCAAAGGCGCCCCGCAGGGTCGCTTCCTTGCCCACCGCCTCCACGGCCACGTGCACGCCGTACCCGTCGGTGAGGTCGAGGATGCGGGGAACGACGTCCCCTTCCCCGGGATCGAGCACGATGTTGGCACCCATCTTCCTGGCCACTTCCCGCCGGAACGGGTTCGGCTCCACGGCAATCACCAGGCCTGCCCCCAGGGCCCTGGCCGCAGCCGTCACACAGAGCCCGAGCGGGCCCTGCGCGAATACGGCCACCGAGTCACCCGTGCGCAGGGGGGCGCGTTCCAGGACCCCAACGCCCGTGGAGAAGATGTCCCCTGTCAGGATGGCCTCTTCATCCTTCAGTACATCCGGTACCCTGCACATGCTCGTGGAGGCAAAGGGAACGCGGGCATATTGGGCCTGGAAGCCGTTCAGGGCCATCCCGTGCTGGAGCCTGGCTTCCGGATGAAGGCAGGCGCTTTGATCGCCCCCCTGACAGCTGGCGCATTGCCCGCACGCCAGCGTGCAGGAGACGACCACCCGGTCGCCTTCTTGAAAACCTGCAACGGCCTCACCGACATCAACGATCTCGCCCACGACCTCGTGCCCCATGATCACGTCCGGCAGGGGAAGGTGCGCCACGTGCAGGTCGGTTCCGCATATGGTGCACAACCTGACCTTGATGAGAACATCGGTGGGCTCTTCGATCGCAGGAACCTCTTTCTCCTCCACCACGAGCTGTCCCGGATCCTTCCGCACACATCCCAGCATCGTGTAACCCATGGCTTACCCCGCTTGTCTGGGTTCAATACCCGCGCTCGTTCGTCTCCCAGAACTTCTCGAACCCGAAGTCCTCGGCAATGACCTTGTACGCATTGTAACCCGGGCCGGCCGCCGCACCCCCGAACGGATGCTGGCCCGAGCTGCAGAGGTAAAGTCCTTCGATCTCGGTTCGATACCTGGCCGCCTCAGGGAAGGGGCGCATATAACCCATCTGATCCGGGGCGACGGCCCCGTTGCAGAAGTCTCCTTCGCCCAGGCGCATATCATCCTTTTGATCCAGGGGGGTGTAGAAATAGTCGGCGATCAAGTTGGCCCGGGTCATGTTCGGGGCCCAGCGGACGAACCTCTCGAGAAATCGATTGTTGTAGGTGGCCCGGATCTCTTCCCATTGCGCCCGGGTGTGCGTGCTGGCCTTGGGGAAGAAGAACCACCCGGACAGGCTGTGCTTGCCGGGCGGAGCGTACGTCGGATCCCAGAGGGAGTTGACCCAGATGCCGGCTCCGGGAATCCTGGGCACCTTCCCGGTCTCGGCCTCGAGGCAATATTCGAGCACCTCTTCCGGGGTGTCGTAGCCGACGACTGTGTAGAAGGTCCTGTTGATGTCCGGGTTGTGGCGTGCGCTCTTGAAGGCGGGCGCTTCGTGGAGAGCCATGCCGGTGGAGGCCAGAACGCACGAGGGCCCGTAGCGAAAGTCCTTGGTGCGCTTGACCCACAAGGGGCTCAGATTCTCTTCCCCGACCATCCCGAGAAGAGTCTGCTTGAGGTCCGCACCCGAGGCGACGAGCTTCGTGGCCCTGACCTCGGTCCCGTCGGCGAGCCGGATGCCTGCGGCCTTTCCCTTCCGAATGAGGATCTTCTTCACCTCGCTGGTCTCGTGGATGTCCACGCCTTCCCGAATGCACGCCATCGTCATGGCATGCGCCAGCGTATGGGTGCCGCCCACGCACAGGCGCCAGTTCAGGCCGATGAAGAAGAGGCTCATTACGGCAACCCACCCCAGGTGCATCATGTCGACCGGACAACCCCACTCCACGAGCATCCGGTAGAGGAGAGCCCTCAGCTCCGGGGTTTCGAACAGGGAGTCGACCAGGGTCTTCCCGGATCCCTTCGAGAGATGATGCGGCAGCCCGAAGAGCTCCATCAGGGCGATGCCCAAGGTATTGAGCGGGTCCGGGTCTTCCTCGGTGGGCAAATCCGGCGGGTTGTAGAAGAACTGAACGAAAGCGTCCTCTCCGTCCAGGGCCTTCCTGCGGAGGTCCACGAAGGTGTCGGCATCGCGCTTGGAGTAGACGGCAATCGATTTGTGAGTGCGGGCGAAATGCTCTTCCTTCTCGACACTGTAGAGAATGATCGGCGGTCTGCCGTTCGAAAAGGCAATCCCGGATTGGGCCTCAGGGTAGATCATCCTGGCGCCCAGCTCCTCCAGCTTGAAATCATGGTAGAACGGCATCCAATCGATGAACTCCATGTACTGTGCGTGCAGGTTGTGGATGAACCCGGGGGCCGTGCATTCGGACGAG
Source organism: bacterium (assembly GCA_040756235.1). Lineage (GTDB taxonomy): Bacteria > Desulfobacterota > DSWW01 > DSWW01 > DSWW01 > JBFLZG01. Next base: position 14,744 of record JBFLZG010000043.1, read on the forward strand.
AAGATGCAACCCCCCTCTTCGTTCCTGCGCTCGAAGATCCCCACCTGCATGCCGCTACGCTGCAGGTACGCAGCAAGCGTGAGGCTTTGATGGCCCGCGCCGACGATGACGGCATCGTATTCTTTTTTCACCATGGTTTGTGTCCTTGTCTTCTCATGTGGACGAGTTGGATGCGGGCGGATGCGTCCGCAAGGAGCTCCTCTCCTCAGATCCGGACCCACCATTTCTCCAGTCCGAAATCATCCGCGATGACCTGCAGGGCATTGTAGGCCGGCCCGAAGGTGATGAAGCCGTGCGGATGGGCAGTGGAACCACAGAGGTACAGTCCCTGGATTGGCGTCCGGTACTGGCTGAGGGAACGGCTGGGCCTGTTCGCCATGAGGTTGGTGTCCGCGATCTTGCCCACCATCCAGTCGCCGCGGACCATGTTGATGAGCTTTTCGGATATGTCCAGGGGCGTATAAGGCTTTGCCTCAACGATGTCCGCATCCGAAAACTCGTCACAGTAGGCCTCGAGCTTCTCGATACAACGGCGCATGTAAAGGTCCTTGAACGATGTGGCCCACACCCCGGAGCCCTTCCCGTCCACCGAGTAGGGGGCGAACACGCGGATCAGGCCGGTGGCCTTCCCTTCCGGGGCATCGTAGGGATCAAACATGGAATTGATCGCTACATTGAGCCTCGGCTTTTCCGGGGCTATGCCACTGCGGATATCCTGCCAATCGCGGTTGAAATCCTCCAAAGTCTCATAGCCGAGGTTCAAGACCCATGCGCGGTTGATGTCCGGATCGAATTCGGCCGCCTTGTACGTGGGCACCTTGTACAAGGCCATGTGGACCGAGAACAGGCTTCCTTCCTGGTACTCGTAGGCATCCACCTCTGCCAGGGTCCCCGCGGGCACCACCTCCGGCGGCAGCATCTTCTGAAAAGTCTGGTTCACATCGACGCTGCTGGCCACGAGCTTGTCCGCACGGAACTCACGGCCGTCGTCCGTGCGCACCCCGACCGCGCGCCCGTCCTCGACCAGGATCTGCGCCACAGGGGAGGAAGGAATCAGGGTGACGTTGTTCCGGCGCATCTGCCGCCACAACGCGTGCGCCAGCCGATGGGAGCCGCCGCAGGCGATCTTCCAATTGTCGATCTTGCCCAGCATGAACGGAAAGGATATGGCCAGTCCTGGGCGATCCGTGTAATAGCCGCAGACCGCAGCGTGGAAGGCCAGCATGACGCGGATCTTTTCGTTCTCGAAGTGCTTCTTAAGAAAATCGTTGATGCTCATGGAGCGAAGCTTGGCCCGGAAGAACTCGGTCTTGTCCTCCACCTTCCAGGTGCTGAGCGCGCGCGTGATGTCGTTCACGTCGATGGGCGGGGCATACATAAGTGTGCGGATCATCAGGTCCTGGAACCCTTTCACTTCCTTGTACAGGCGCTGGAAGGTATCGGCATCCTTGCGGCTGAACCGGCTCATGGAGTTGTAAGTCTTCTCCATGTCCGTATGGACCGTCAGAGCCGTGCCATCCTGGAAGATCGAGCCCATTTGTACGGGCGGTTGGACGTAGGTGACTCCGTCGGGTTCGCCCACCAGGTCCAGGTCGTCGTAGACCGGGCACAACCCGACGAAAGTGTGATAGTTGCTGTGCATGTTGTGGAGGAATCCGGGCCTGGTGTAGTGCTCGGTCGAGAGACCGCCGCCTTCTTCGAGCCTCCTCTCCAGGACAAGCACCCGCCATCCGCTCTTGCCGAGATAGGCGGAAAGGGCCATGCCATTGTGCCCCGCGCCAATGACAATGGCGTCGTAAGTATCGTTCCCCATTGCACCTCTCCTGTTTCAAGTTAGGGTTACTCTACTCGAGTCTTCCCCGTCCCCTCCCGGCAGAAGCCTGCCGTCTCAGGCCCGACGCCCAGAATCATGAATACGGAGGCTTGCCCAGAGGCCATTCGGTCACATCGCTCTTGGTGTATACATCGAAGATCACGTTCACCATGTCCGCATGCTGCATCAGGAGACGCATGTCGCCGCGGATCGTCATCGATCCGTTAAGGCCGATCTCGACCGGATCCAGCGTGCCGGCCGCAACCCCGTCAAAGATGCTCGCCAGGCCCGTGATGCGATAATGAAGCCCCTTTCCGTTGATCCTGTCCGGTGCTTCGGTGTATTCCACCACTCTTCCGTCGAGGAAGCGGATGAAGAAATACTTCGTCGTTCCTGCGGGAACGTACGGGGATTTCCCGTCCCCCACCACCTCAACGGCGATCTTCCACTCCCCCTGCGGAACCTTGCGCGAGATATCGTCGCGGCTGTTGGCCAGATGGAACATCGCCTCGTACCATGCTCTGCTGTAGATGGCTGGCATCGTGGTCTCCCTCTCCTTGTGGGCGTTACGAGTTTGTTATCCGCCGGACATTTGGAACAAGACATAGATCAACAAACCAATGGCCCCGGCACCGAAGAGCGAGCCCACTGCCCAGAGGGCATAGGTCTTCCCTCTTGAGGGGAGGGGCTCGAGCAACAGTTCGGACGGAATCTTCAGAAACCCAAGAACCCGAACAGACTGAAGCGGGCGTCGGGGGAAGGCGAGCAGCTTGATGTTGCCTCGCACCACCTCCAGGTACGGGTTCGCCTTGCCGGCGAGAATCTTCGAAAGGAGCAGGTAGGAGCCCTTCAGGTGCAGATCGGGGCTCGGGCTGATTCCGTTCCCGATCTCTATCGCGTTTCCAAGGAAAGACACGGTCGTGGCAATGCCCCTCTCCACCTCTACTGAGACACGCCCCCGGAGCCGCTGAGCGGCTTCCCTCTTGTCACCGAATTCATGCAGATTCTGCTCGAGGTACTGGAGCAGCATCATTCCGAGCCCGTTCAGGGCTTGCCCTTCTGCAGGCCGGACCGAGACTTGGAGTGGAGGATCTTTTGCGGTCTGGCCAGGGCGGTCGGTCTTGTGCGGGCGGTCCGGCAAGAGGGTTGCGCTGGCATCGAGGTGAGGCGCCCGCGTCTCTCGAGCCATGTGACCGCCTCCCCAGGATGGATAAAACCGACATGTAATAGATGCTACATTTGATTCTCTAGTAAAACTGTATGCAATGTCAAGAAATTTTTTCAGAGAGTTTGGCTCGGAATCAATTGCGCGGACGCCATGCCTGCAATTAGGTACATCATGTCTGAGAAAAAGCAGCGTAAAAACATGAGCTTCGGCAGCATGAGGTCACAGGCGCATTGCAGTCGAGCTTACCAGGAAGAAGAGGGGGGCAGGCTGCCGGCAAAGGAAGAGAACTTTGCAGTCCAATATTGAAAGGTAAAGGATATCGCTTATGAAGGGACGGCATAGCGCATGTGCGGCGCTGCGTTCCTGACCAGGGCCGGTCTCCGGCCTCCTGTTCTGGGAGGCGGGCGTGGCTACGAAAAGACGCAGCACCCTGAGCCGAGAATGCTGCGCGGGCCTGGGGATGGATCATGGCAAACGTTCTCCAAGACACCCGGGCTCTGGATTTCGGTCGTGTCGCTGCCATCGCCTATTGCGCGACCCTACTGGCGGACATGGGCGCGGAAGTCATCAGGGTGGAACGGCCGGGTGGTGAATTCGATCGCAAAATGTGTCCGTTCGCTCCGCATGGCGGCGCCATCATTTACGAGGCGATCACTCCCCCAACACGAAGTCCATCACCCTGGACTGTCGTCGTCCCGGCGGGAAGGAGATCCTGGACGAGCTCCTCAGAAAATCGTCTGTTGTCATCATCCAGATTCCCAGCGCAGGGGAATCGGGTGATGGGTCTGGACTACAATCGCCTGAAGCAGGTCAACGCGGGCATTGTTCTCGTCGCCCTGTCCGGTTGGCCAGGCGGGTCTCACTACGGACCGGCTCGTCTTCGATGCCATTGCGCAGGCGGAGTCTGGCGCCATGAGCTTCTGGATGGGGTGTACCTTCCCGGGCTCGAACTGGAGAAGATCGAGTACCATCATCTGCTCCGGACCATGGACTGGCTGATCGACAAGAAGGAGACCGTCGAGAAAGTAGTCTCGAAGAAGATGCTCTCGCTCTTCGATGGGGAGCCGGATCTGGTCTTCTATGAACGACAAGCGCAAGGAAGTCTACGAGGAACTGGAGCTGCCCCTGCCGAGGGTGAAGCACCTCGAGTCAGCGGCTCTGTGGTACGAAAGATCAGACCGCGAATTCGCTATAATAAGTGCTCGAATTACCGATCTTCACGTCCTTGGCACCGTCAAACTCCGGCGGTCACACAAGTACTCCCGGTTGAACAAGCGGTCGGCCATGACGCCGAGGTGATACCCTAGGACAAGGTCTCGGCAATCCTGGGAGCGGGTAAGTCCCGGTGGTGGACTGTCCTCCGTCATCAGTTGTCAGCAGGAGAAAAGGCCCGAAATCCTTCATGGGCGTCTTGGGGCCTGATAACTGATGACTGTAACGACCCTCTTCTAAAATGCCGCCTTCTCCTCCAGCCGCAGCAGCAAGAAAACCCCCAGAGCGCCGAACAGGACGTTGGCCGCCCACGCCGCAACGAAAGGAGGCAGGAGCCCCTGCTGCCCGATGGACAAGGTGATGGCGAACAGGGTCCAGTAGACGAACCCTACGGCCAGGCTCAAACCGACGCCCAGCGCGAGCCCTCCATGCCGCGGCAGCCGCATGGAGAAAGGAAGGCCCAGAAAGACCGTGATCACGTTGAGCAGGGGAAACGAGATCCTCTTGTGCAGCTCGACTCGGTAGGGCGTCGGGTCGTATCCCTCGGACTCGATCTTCTGGACGTACCGGCGCAGAAGGAAGAGCGGCATTCCTTCGGCCTCCTTCTGAATCTCCTGGAAGTCGGCCGGCGTCTCGGAGACCGAGACCGCTTTCTCCGGTGAAGAGATCATCTCCATTTCTCCGTCGGCCGTAAAAGACCGCTCCACGACGTCGTAGAAGACCCACTTCTGCCCGTCCCATTTTCCCCGGACCGCGTCCAGCCGATACGCGAGGTGAAAAGGTCTCGCGATCCTGAGGATGGAGATCCCCTGCAACTCCTTCTTGGCGGGAAGGAAAGAGGCGATGTTGTAGATCCCCTCGTCGCCCTTGAACCAGATGCGGTTACGGACCGCCAGTCCGCTCGGAGTCTTGCCTTTGATGAGGACCCTGCGGATGTACTCGGAACGCTGGAAGGTCGGAGGCACGACGTACTCGTTGAGCAGGAAGGCTGCGAAGCTCACGAGCAGAGATATCGAAGCAAAAGGCGCGGCGATGCGCCACACCGGAATGCCGCTGGTCCGGAAGGCGAGGATTTCATTGCGTCGGGCCAGGAGACCGACCGTCAGCAGCACGCTGACCAGGACCACCGCGGGCGCGATCTGATAGACCATCAGAGGCACCTTGTAGACGAGATACAGCAGGACCTCGGCGGCCGTGGCGCCGTACCGCAGGAACTGGTCGATCCGATCGAACAGATCCACCACGAGATACAGGGTCGTGCCTCCGCCGAGGCAGAGCAGGAACAGTCGGACGAACTCGGCAGCAAGATATCGGCTCAGCAGGGACAATCCGGGCGCCTCCTCGAGAGGCTGTCGATAAACGGCCATCTGACAGCCAGGGTAAAGGACAAAGGGTAAAGGTGGAGGTTTCGCTCTGCAATCACCTCTTACCTTTCACCTTTCACCTTCCAACCATCGGGCCATGTATCACCAGCCTCTCAAGCGGGTGTTTCTCGAGACCTCCCGATGGAGCAAGACGACCGAGCGCTCACTCACTGTATTGGTTTGGCTCCCCTTCTTTTTTCCTCCCCAGGAGCCTGCGCACACCCTCCTCGAGGGACTGGACGCCCTCGACCGCTTTCTCGAGGACACGCAGAGGCTTCTCCTGGGCTTGCCTCACCAGCAGGAACGCGCCCGCCGCCCCCAGAGCCAGGTTGGGCAGCCACGCGCCCACGAAAGCAGGGGCCCCGGCAGCCTGAACGAGGCCGATGCCAGCCTTCATGAGAATGAAATAAGCCAGCACCACGACGATGCTGAGCGTGAATCCGGTGTAGCGGCCGCTCCGATGAGAGAACAGGGAAAGCGGCACGCCCAGGGTACAGAACACGAGGGCGCCGAAAGGGAGGGCGATCCGCTCGTGGTACTTGATCCAGTACTTGGAGGCGTCCTGCCCGCGCGCCGCACGGGCCCGCGCCTCGTCCGCCAGCTCGCTCAGCGTGAGCTCCTCGGACTCGAGCTTGCGCTCGACCCCAGCTCTTCCCACGGCGCCGAGATCGATCCGCACCCGGTAGGTGTCGAACCGGGCGATCTGGTAAACCTCTTTCGAGGAGAGATTGCGGTGGAGGGTCCCGTCCTCGAGCAGAAGGGTCATCTTGCCCTCGAGCTCGCCCGCGATGCGGCCCTTCTCCGCGAAGTAGTAGATCGGACCGTCGGGGAAGTGCTCGTCCGAGATGAAGATGCCTTCGAGACTCTTCTGCTCGACGTCCAGGTGCTCGATATAGATGACGAAACCGGGGAACTCGTCGAAAAAGACCCGCTCGCGCAGGCCGAAGAAGATGTTCTTGCTGGCCACGGAAACGACCATGGACTGGAAGGCCCGCATGGATTGGGGCACGGCCCAGGTCGTCAGGAACAGACAGGCCGCGCAGACGACGGCGCCGAAGAGGTAAACCGGCGGCAAGAGCTGGTAGAGGCCGATGCCGCACGACTTCAGGGCGTCCAGCTCGCGGTCCCCGTTGATGCGGCTGAAGGTCAGGAGCACGCTCAACAGCAGAGCCGTCGGCAGCGTCAGCACCAGGAAATTCGGCAGCAGCGCTCCGAACATCCTGAGCACGTCCTGGAGCGGCACTCCCTTCTGGACGATCCACTCCACGATCCGCATGATCTTGTCCATGAGGAGGACGAAGGTGAAGACCAGCAGCCCCACTGCGAAGGAGGGGACGAGCTCTTTCAGCACGTAGCGGTGCAAGAGCAGCGACATGACACCCTTTCGCCCGGACGGTGCCGATCCAGATGCTTTTCGGCACCTCCCCCAGGGGTAGGGGGCAGGTTTCAAACCTGCCCGCCCCGTTTCAACCCCGCCCGCACCGGCAGATGTCCCGGTAATAGGCGAGGGTTCCCTCAGCCGCTTTGCGCCACGAAAACTCCCGGGCTCGTGCGCGGCCCGCGCGCTGCAGTCTCTCCCGGCTGCCGGCATCTTCCAGGACCTCGAGGAGCGCTGCGCGAATCCGGCCGGTGTCGCACGGGTCCACGAGCAAGGCCGCATCTCCCGCAACCTCGGGCAGCGAGCCGGTCGTGGCGGCAACGACCGGCGTGCCGCAGGCCATGGCCTCCAGCACCGGCAGTCCGAACCCCTCGTACAGGGTCACGAAACAGAAGGCGCGTGCCTGGGAATAGAGGCAGGGCAGGACCTCGGGCGGCACGTACCCGATCCAGCGGACGCGGTCGCGCAGGTCGGGGCTCCCGATCTGCTCCAGCAAAGGCTCGGCCCCGTGACCCGTCTCGCCGCCGATCACGAATTTCACCCCGCGGCACGACTTCGGGTCCAGACCGGAGAAGGCGTCGAGCATGCGGCTCACGTTCTTGCGATAGGAAAGGCCGCCCAGGAACAGCACGTAAGGCCCGGCGAGCCCGTAGTGCTCCAGGACGTCCGCGCAATGCGCCCGATCCAGCGGACGGAACCGCTCTTCCACCCCTTCATGGATCACTCGGATCTTGCGCTCGGGAACGCCGAAGTGCTCCTGCAGGTCCCGGCCCGTGTGCCGGGAGACGGCCAGGATCCAGTCCGCCTGGCGGCACACCTGTTCGTACCGACGCAGGATCTTGTCTCGGTGGCGCGCTGTCCCGAACTCCGGATGGAGGATGAGACCGATGTCGTGGAAGGTGGCCAGCGTCTGCGAGCCATTCCCTTGCGAAATCCTGGCGTCGAGCCCGTGAAAGACATCGACGTCGCGAGGCAGCCGCAAGCCGGGCCAATCGTGAAAAAGCCGGACCCGGAAGTTCGGCTGGCGAGGTCGGACGAATCGGTCCCTGTACTTGATCCGGGACAGACGATAGCCCACGCAATAAGCATTCTCCGCATCCAGGGCCGCCAGGTGCCGGATGAGATTTCTTGCATACGCGGCCACACCGGTCGGCTGCGGTCTCGCCGCGCAGGACGCGTCCAGAGCAATCTTCAACCCGGGGAACTCCTCTCGTCGCCCTCGCCATCTGTACCCGCGCCTGCACGCGCTCGCCGCAGGCGACGCAACTCGTACAGCTTCGCATACTTGACGAATTCGTGGAACCCGGAGAGAACGCACGCCACGAACCCGGGCAGACCGTCCAGGAAACCCCTTTTCAGGACGTAAAGCTTCAGGAACATCACGAGCGGACTCCCGAGCAGACGATGCAGGGGGAAGGGATCGCCCTTGCCCCGCCGCAGGAGCTGATGCGCCCCCAGGGTCGTGTATCTCTGAATGATTTCGACGTGATCCGCGATGGTCGGGAAGGAATCGTGGAACAGCGGGTGGCGGAGCTTGGCCGACGGGCCGTCGAGCAGGACGATCTCGTGGACCTCCTCGTCCTTCCATCGCCCCCGGTCCTTGCGGAAGAGCCTCACTTTGTAGTCCGGGTACCAGCAGTGGCGCAGGAAACGCCCCTGGTAGCACGTCAGGCGAGGAATCTGGAAGCCGGCCGTCGGCGTTTCCTCTGCCAGCACCTCCTGGATCTCCCTTGCCAGCGCGGGGCTCACCGACTCGTCCGCGTCCAGACAGAGCACCCAGGGGCCGGTTGCATGTTCCAGAGCGATGTTCTTCTGCTTCCCGAAGCCCTGCCAGGGGTGCTGGTAGATGCGGCTGGTGAACCGCCGGGCCACCTCCAGGGTCCGGTCCGTCGAATAGGAATCCACCAGGATGATCTCGCCGGCCCAGCTCACGGAGGAGAGGCATTTGCCCAGGACCGCTTCCTCGTTGTAGGATAGGACGACAACGGAAAGCTTTTGCATGGCTCGCATTCCCTCCGAGAGCCCGCGCCACGTCGCGCCCGGACCGACCCATCCGAAGGACAGATGTCACCTCTCGCGACCCTGGGACCGGAGTCTACATCCGGGAGCATGATCCGGCAACAGGATGAGCCTCTTCTCCGCACGGAAGGAGGCCGACAGGACGCGCGCCGGATCCTCGTGATCCGGACGGACCGGCTGGGCGATCTGATCCTTTCCTTTCCGGTCATCGAGGCCCTTCGGGCGGCCTACCCACGGGCCGAGATCGACCTCCTGGTCAGCGCGTACGCGGCGCCTCTGGCCAGACTCCAGCGCTCGGTCCGCGAAGTCGGGGTCGACGGCTTTCCGGGTGTGCGCGGCGTGCCGGACCTCGTGCGATGGCTGAACCTGCGCTCGTACGATGTGGCCCTTCATCTGTACCCGCGGCCCAGGCTGGCCCTTTCCACCTTTCTCGCCCGGATCCCGATCCGGATCGGAACCCGCTACCGCTTCTATTCGTCTCTTTTCAACCTCAGGGTCCCCTTGCACCGCAAAGACTCTGGCATGCACGAAAGGGACCTGAACCTCCTCCTTCTCCGGCCCCTGGGACTTTCCGTAACCGGAGCGACCCTGGAAGCGGGGATCCGTGTGCCCGAGCCGGCCCGGGCCGAGATCCGGGGCCTTCTCCGGCAAGAAGGGCTCGATGCCGGCAGGCCGCTGATCGCGCTGCACCCCGGCTCCGGCGGCTCTTCCCTCAACTGGCCTCTCGAATCTTTCGGCCGTCTGGCCAAGCTGCTCTGTGGCGAAGGGTTTGCGGTCCTCGTCACGGGGACAGAAGAGGAGCGGGAGTCCGTCCGTACCGTTGTCGCCGCCGCAGAGGGCAAGCCGATCGACCTGGCGGGCAGGCTCGATCTGGTGAGGCTGGCCGCTCTGCTGGAGTGCGCGGATCTGGTGGTCACGAACTCAACCGGGCCGCTCCACCTCGCCGATGCGCTGGGAACCCGGGTCCTGGGCCTGTTCAGCCCGTTCCGCTCCGCCCTGCCCGACCGCTGGGGCCCTTACAGCCAGCCGGCTCACGTGCTCCTGCCACCCGGGGCCCCCTGCGACCGGTGCAGATCGGACAGCTGTGCGGATGCCAGCTGCATGGAAAGGATTCGGCCGGAAGAGGTCATGCGGAAGATCCACGAGATCCTGGCCGGCAGGCGGGACGGACCGTCCGCGCAGGCACCGGGGCAAGATCCGTCGAAGGACGGAAGGGGGGAGCCGACGCCTCCGTGACCTCCGCGTTCCCGGGTCACTCGAAGGCGTGCATGTGTCTTCCCCCGTCCCAGAGGAGGAAAAAGTCCTTGAGTATCTTGTTTCTCTGGTAGATCTCGCGCGAGTGCAGGGTCTTCGTGATGATGTCGGTCAGCTGATCGAACTCCTCGCGCATCTCCCGCAACGTCACCTCGAGGATGAACTCGGTGCTGGGGAAAGGATACTCCTGCTCGACCATGTGCTCGGTTTCCACCAGGATGTTCGCGCTGTGCATCAGGGCAGCCACCTTCGAGCGCAGAGCGATCTCGTACTCGTTGGCCAGGAGCCGCTGGGTCGTATCCTCGGCCCTCTTGAACAGCTCGTCCCAGCAGTACTTCGCCGCCCTGAGCTCCGCGGCCACGATCTGAAAGAGACCTTCGTACTCGATCTCGGACTTCATGCGGCTCTGGGCGCTCAGGATATCGGCAAACATGTCCTTGATGTAATGATCGATGTTCTGTTTGACGTGCAGCTTCATGGGAGAACTCAGCTCTGGGAGCCCGTGGCGACGGGCCCTGCAACGGCTGCCCCCGCACCCGGTATCCGTACATCATAGGGTAAGGACGGTTGGGTGTCAAGGCGGAAGGACCTGTATTTTATAAGAAAACCAACAAGATGGGTGAGATAGCAGAAAACGTGGCGATCACCAATTCGGTTCCTCCCCTGCGCATCGGAACGCTCATCGTGGCGGAGCCGATCCTGCTGGCTCCCATGGCCGGGCACACGGACAGCTGCATGCGCAGGATGGCCCGGCGCTGCGGCGCCGGATTGGTCTTCACGGAGATGATCAGCGCCGCAGCGCTTGTCCGGAACAACCCGCGCAGCCTGGACCTTCTGTCTTTCGATCCGGAAGAGATCCCCCTGGGGGTCCAGCTGTTCGGGTCCGACCCCGGCGTGCTGGCCGATGCGGCTCGGCTCGCCCAGGACCGAGGCGCCTCGCTCATCGACATCAACATGGGTTGTCCGGTGCCCAAGGTCTGCCGGGGCGGTAGCGGAGCCGCCCTCCTGGGCGACCCTGTGCGGGCGGCCCGCCTGTTCGAGGCGGTTCGGAAGGTCCTGCAGGTGCCCCTGACCGTCAAGATGCGCCTCGGCTGGGACGAGCGCAAGATCACAGCGCCGGAAATTGCCAGGGTTGCGGAGGAAAGCGGGGTCGACGCCATCACGCTCCATCCTCGCACGCGTTCTCAGGGATTCGCCGGGACCGCAGACTGGAGCTGGGTCCGGCGCTTGCGCCAGGACCGTGGCATTCCGGTGATCGGCAACGGAGACGTGGCAGGCCCGCAGACGGCTCGTGACGCCTTGCTCGACGGCTGCTGCAACGCCGTGATGATCGGCCGAGCCGCCCGCGGCAACCCCTGGATCTTCTGCCATACGCGGAGGCTCCTGGCCGGCGAAGGATACCGGGAGCCCGGCCCCGAGGAACGTCGCGCCGTGGTTGAACAACACCTCGAGCTCGTCCTCGCCCGCTACGGATCCGAGCGAGGAGCCACGAGGATCCGTCTCCTGCTCCCTTATTACCTGAAGGGGTACCCCGGCGCCGCCGCCTCCCGCAGGCAGACGAGTCTACTCAGAACCGGCGGGGCACGGGAATACCTGGGGCTCCTGCGGGCAGTCCTCGGGGTCGGTTGAAATCGTCAGGAGGACGCGCAATCCTTCGGCCACCTGTTCGAACTCCCACAGGTGGAGCGTGGCGTGACCCGCAAGAGATACGGCACCCACGCATACCCGGTCCTCTTCCCCGACCTCTACCCGTCCGAGGTCCCAGTCGAATGCGCCCGTGTCGCCGCGGAATTCCGGAATCTTGCACCTCCCGGATTCCTCCAGGATCCGGCCGCCGATCACCCTGGCCACAATCTGGTTGAGCTGCGAGACCTGGGGAGCGATGCTCGCTGCCAGGGTCCCGAAGTCGGCTACGAAGTCGCCCAGGCCGTCAGCGGTCAGAATCGTTCCGTTGGCCGGCGTCGGAGCGCTGCCCAGACTCACCAGAGGGCCGACGGTTGCGCTCGGCTGGACGGCCACGAGCTGCGGATCCGAGGCGTCCGGGTCCTCCGGGTGCAGGATCTCCCTGGCCGCGAAAGGAGCGTTCTGGATCTCGCCCGCGGTTCGCACCCTCTTGATCGCTTTCAGGATGTGAACGGTTCCGCTCGTGAGGTCGCCTGCGGGAACTTCGATCCAGTCCCAGGGGTTTGCCGGAAACTGCCCGGAGGGATTCAGGGGCAGGGTCTGTTTCAGGCTGCAGGGGCACAGCTCTTCGTTCAAGGTGTCCCACGCCTCCTCCGGGAGAGAGGGACACCCCGGGCACTCCCACCACTGCGCGATGGGTTGCCCTGAGACGTCGGTCGCGGTGCCCCGCACCCGGAGAACCTCTCCGGCCGGCAGTGAGACCTCCTCGTTCCCGTCCAGCTCCGGGAAGGTCCTGGCCAGGCTCAGGGTGGGTGCCGAGCTGCTGGAGGCAGGCGGGACGAAATCGAACTGCAGGCTGCTCGGGTACGAGGTTTCGTTGCCGTTGATGTCCTGTGCGGTCAACTGGAGATAGTTGGCCACGCCCTTCCCTGCTTCGAGCACGTCGATGACGCCGTTCTCGTCCCAGTCGGAGACGAAGCTCAGGTTCAGAACGAAGCCGCCGGTCAGGGAGATCAGTCCCGGGTCGAAGTAGAGGATCTGTTCGCGGAAGCCGCTCCCCCCGCTGCCCGGCGCCCCGTTCGACAGCCGGACCCGGAGCCACCGCACCTCGCCCGCATTGTCCCGGACCTGCCCGCCAATCAGGCGGGTCGAAGAGGAAACCGTAATCGGTTCGGTCGTCTCATCGATCCCCTCGAGCGTGATCTCGGGTGGGAGGACGTCCTCCCGCAGCGCTCCGGACACCAACTCTCCCCGGGGAGGCCAGAACGTGAGCACCCGCGATTTCTCCGAATAGCGCCCGACGTCTTCTTTCTGGTCCGGCGCATCGTACGCCGAGATGGTAAACCGATAGGTCGGCGCCTCTTCCAGGGGACGCCCTGCCCGGCTCGGGTCGTAGAGCTGGAAGGTGGCGTTGTAGCTGCCGCTCGTGGGGTCCAGGTCCAAGGCGAACGCCTCGTCCCATTTCGCCAGGGTAGCGCGCTGCCAGACGCCGGAGAAGACGCGGCCGCTCGAGGTCTCGACCCACAGCGAGAATTCGGGCCCGCCGTCGGCCCCGGGGAGCGCGTCTCCGGCCTGAAGGCGCGAGATCGTCCCGTCCGTTAAGTTCCTCAAGTAGAGGGATCGGGCGAGGTCCCCCTCCCCTTGTCTGGTTTCTTCGATTTCCAGGATGCGATACGGCTCGATCTCCGATACTTGGACCTCGACTTCCTGAAGAATGGTTTCCGCATCGGCCGGGTCGACTTCCCGAAGCACGATGGTCTGCCCCCGCACGAGGTCGGCGGCGGTGAAAGAAAACAGACATTCGTCGAATCCGCTCGCCCCATGCGGGCATGCGAATTCCACGTCCTCGACATCGCGTCGCTTTCCTTGGATCGTCACCTTGGGAGAGACGACCGCGGTGTTGTCGGTGATTTTTCCCGAAAGACGAACCGGCGAGCTCTCCGCCACCTGCTCCCCGTTGATCACGGTCAGAGGCTTTCTCGTCCCGTCGGTCGGATCCTCGAAGGAAAGGCTGAGGTCCTCGATCGAAGGAGGTTCCGAGTTGCCGCACCCTGACAAAAAGGCTGCCAGCACGATCCGCATCCCCCATTTAACCAGCTCATGCCGACTCGTTCTCTCTCTCATGCCGCATCCCCGAAAAATGGCCCGGTCTCGTTGCTTCCCTGCGTACCGATCCCCATCGGATCCCTCTACATCGCGTCTTCCCTTCTCGTGCTGAGCGTGCGGAACAGGGTGAACCTGGGCTCGAACTGCAGCTGGATGTTGTCGATCGGTCCGTTCCGCTGTTTCCCGATCCTGAGCTCGGCCTTGCCCTTGCACTCCTGCCGATCCGGGAAATAGAACTCCTCCCGGTAAATGAAGGCGATCACGTCGGCATCTTGCTCGATCGCTCCCGATTCCCGGAGGTCCGCCAGGATGGGCCGTTTGTCCGGGCGGTTTTCCACCGCCCGGTTGAGCTGGGAGAGCGCCAGCACCGGCAGGTCCAGCTCCTTGGCGAGCTGCTTGAGGGAGCGCGATATCTCCGAGATCTCCTGCACCCGGCTCTCGGATCGCTCGGAGCCCTGCATGAGCTGCAAGTAGTCCACGACGACCAGCCCGATCTTGTTCTCGAGCTTCATCTGTCGGGCCTTGCCGCGCATTTCACGAACCGTGATCCCGGCCGAGTCGTCGATGTAGATCGGCGCCTGAGAGAGAACGTCGGCCGCAGCCGTCAGATTCTTCCAGGCCGATTTTTCGAAGTATCCTGCCCGGAGCCTGGACCCGTCGATCTGCGCCTCGCCGCAAAGCAGGCGGAAAGCGAGCTGCTCCTTGGACATCTCGAGAGAGAAGATCGCTACCGGCGTGTGGCTCTCCACGGCGGCGTTGCGGGCGATGTTCAGAGCCAGGGCCGTCTTCCCCATGCTGGGCCTTCCCGCGAGGATGATGAGATCGGACCGCTGCAGGCCGCAGGTCACGCGGTCGAAATCCGCGAACCCGGTGGCCACACCGGTGATCATCCCCTGTTTGCCGAACATGTTCTCGAGCGTCTGGAAATTGTCCTGCAAGACCGTGCGCAGCGGGATGAAGCCCTTGCGCTGCTGCCGCCGGGCGATCTCGAGCACGGTCTGTTCGGCCTTGTCCAGGAAGTCGACGGCGTTTGCGGGCTCCTCGTACGCCTCGCGGACGATCTCCGTGGAAGCCTCGATGACCTGCCGCAGGATCGACTTCTCCTTGACGATGCGCGCGTAGTAGAGGATGTTGGCCGCCGTCGGCACCCGATCGACCAGCGAAGCCAGGTAGACGGCTCCCCCGACCTCCTGGAGCCAACCCTTCACGTTCATTTCTTCTTTGAGCGTGATCAGGTCGACGGGCTCCCCCCTCTCCTGGAGCTCCACCATGGCCCGGAAGATCTTGCGGTGCGCCTCCCGATAAAAGTCTTCGGGTTGGACCACCTCGGCGACCTTCAGAACGGCCTGGTTCTCCAGCAGGATCCCGCCGAGCACGGAAGCCTCCGCCTCGAGGTTCTGCGGAGGGACGCGTTCGAGAAAGGCATTGGGGCTGCGGGCCAAGTGGGTCACTCTTTCACGACCGTGATCTTCACGGTTGCAGTCACCTCCGGGTGGAGCTTGACCGCGATCGAGTAGGCACCCAGCTTCTTGATCGGCTCTTCCAGGATGATGCGTTTCCGATCGATCGGAATTCCCTCCCGGTGCAGAGCCTCTTCGATGTCCCTGGTGGTGACGGAACCGAAAAGCCTGTCTTCGTCACCGACTTTGCGGGCGAGCGTGCAGGCGACAGCGTCCAGTCTCTTGGCCAGATCCTGGGCCTCGGACCGCTGCTTTTCCTCCCGGTACTGAATGATGCGCTTCTGGTGCTCGAGCTGCTTGACGTCTTTGGTGGAAGCCTTGGCGGCCAGCCCGCGGGGCAACAGATAGTTACGGCCGTATCCGTCGGCGACGACCACGATGTCCCCGGTCCTGCCCAGCTTGTCTACGTTCTCTCTCAATATCACCTTCACCGCTCTGTTCCTCACGTTTGTTGCGTGGATCTTGAAGACAGCCCCTGCCCGAAGAAGACACCCCCGGCCTGCGAGGGTCGAACGACGGCCGCATGCAAGGCGCGCTGAAGAGAGCTGTCCGTTCTCGGTTGTCAGGCCTCGCCCCGGCCCCGCAAACCATTAAGCATATAGCGGACTCCGGGCAACGGTGTGTGCGGCACAAGCCGTCATCTCTTTTTTGCCGCCAACGGACGACCGACACCGGCAGCTCACCAGGACGAGCGCTGCGCAGCAGCAGACCGCCGTCATGCGGCCCCCGCACCAGGATCAGATCTCGAGGTTCGTGTAAGGCATCAGCGCGAGCTGCCTGGCTCGCTTGATCGCCAAAGTGATCTTGCGCTGGTGTTTCGCGCAGTTTCCGGAGATCCTGCGCGGAATGATCTTGCCTCGCTCGGTGATGAAGTAGCGCAGATTGCGAGGATCCTTGTACTCGATCTGGGCGCTCGCGTCCGCACAGAACCGGCAGACCTTCTTCCGGACGTAGATCTTTCTTCTCTTGCGCTGCTCTCTAGGTCTACTGGTCATCTTTTTCCTCCTCGGCGTCCGCGGGCTCGCCTTCCTCTACGCTTCCCGCTCCCCCTTCCTCCGCTTCCGCAGCCGCCCCTTCAGTGGCCGCTTCCGCGCCGGCCTCCGCAGGCGGCGGTTGGGTCTGAGACGCCCTGGCATCCTCTTCTCGGCGCTGCTGCACGGCAGCCTTTCTGGCTTCCTCCTTCTGTCTTTCCTCGGCCCGGACCTTCTCCATGGCTTCCAGGCTGACCCGCTCTTCCTGCTTCACGGTCAGGAAGCGCAGGACGGATTCGATCATCTTCAGATGTCTTTCGAGCTCCGCGACGATTCGGGAAGGCCCTGCATAATCGAGCAGCAGATAGTGTCCCTTGGAGAAGCGGCGGATATCGTAGGCAAGTTTCCGGACTCCCCAGTCGTCCCGTTTGACCAGGATGCCGCCTCCCTTCTGGACGATGTTTTCCACCCGCTCCTGGATCTCCTGCCTCCGCGCTTCCTCGAGGTCAGGTTCCAGGATGAATACAGTCTCGTACCGCTGAATCCTCATCTTTCTCCTCCTTTTGGCCATGGGACCCCAACCGCTCATCGGTTGGAGTAAGGGGATGCTGGAGAAGCTGGATCGCTTCTCGCTTGAGTTTTCAGGGGTCAATGTAACAGGCTTCCCTTTCCCTGGCAAGCCTTGCCCCCGGCCCCTGGTCCACGATGCCGCGGGCATGTCCCCGTTTGCGCGCATCATCCCTGAAAGCGGATGCGCAACACGTCCCCGTCCTGAACCACGTACTCTTTTCCCTGCACGTGGATAAAGCCTTGCTGCCGGGCGCTGTCCTCGGAGCCGGCCGTCTCGAAGTCCCGGAAGTGGATCACCTCCGCCTTGATGAACCCGCGCTGCATGTCCGAATGGATCTTCCCGGCTGCCTGGTGCACCGTCTCTCCCGCCGGCAGCGTCCAGGCCCGCACCTCAGTGCCCACAACCGTATAGAAGGTAATCAGGCCCAAGAGCCTGTACCCGGACTCGACCAGACGCTCCAGCACCGGCGGGCCCAGCCGCATCTCGATCCGAAAGGACTCTCTTTCTTCAGGTGCCAGCTCCATGAGCTCCCTCTCGAGCTTCGCGTGGAGAGGCAGGAATACGGCCGACGGATCGTTCAGCTTCACACCCGTTTCCCGTGCCAGCCGGTCCGGGTTCGGAGTCTGTTCGTCGCCGATGTTCAACACGTACAGGACCGGCCGGTCCGTCACCAGGCCCCACTCCCGCCATCTGGCGCGGTCCCCTTGGGGGGTCTCCGGCATCCGTCTGAGAGAGATGCCCCGGCTGAGCGCGTTCCGGACGGCCTCCAGGTGGCGCAGATCCTCCAGTGCCTCTTTTTGCCCCACTCGGGCCAGCTTGCGGACCTTCTCGATCCTCCTCTCCACGATCTCGAGATCCGCCAGGATCAACTCGGTCTCGATGAGCTGGATGTCGTGGACCGGATCCACGGCGCCCGGAAGGTGGACGATGTCCGTGGCCGAGAAGAGCCGCACCACGTGAATCAGCGCGTCCACGGCCCGGAGATGGCCGAGAAACGTGTTCCCCAGACCCTCCCCCCGGCTTGCGCCCTCCACCAGCCCGGCCACATCGAGGAACTCGAGCAGGGTGGGAGTTCGTTTTTCCGGTTGCAGGAGCCTCCCGAGGGTCTCCAGGCGCCGGTCCGGCACCGGGACCTTCCCCCGGTTCGGCTCGACCGTGCAGAAGGGGTAGTTCGAGGACTCGGCCTGAAGGCCGGTCAGGGCGTTGAACACGGTCGACTTCCCGACATTGGGAAGTCCGACGATTCCGCACGTGAAGCCCATTCCTGCAGGTGCTCCCGGGAGGGCGGCATCCGATGGCTCTGATGCCCCTTCCTCAAGAGGTGTCGAAGAACCCAACTCCAAAAAACGAACCCCCCTGAAGACCCGGAGTCTGCAGGGGGGTTCTGTCGACCCGAGCGAACCTACGCTACCATGCGCTTGGAATTCTCCGAAGAGTCAGAAGAAGAAGCAAGCTCTCTCGGGATCCGCATCTTATAGAAGGACCGATAGACGAAGAAGATGGCGATCAGGAGAAACACCACCCCGACGAAGTGGGCCACACCCCGCATGGCCGGAGAGATCGCGATCTCCATGGCGAGCAGGCCGAACAGCGTGGTGAACTTGATGATGGGGTTCAGGGCCACCGAGGAGGTGTCCTTGAAGGGATCGCCCACCGTATCGCCGATGACCGTGGCCGCATGCAGAGGCGTGCCCTTCTCCTTCAGATCGACCTCCACGACCTTCTTCGCGTTGTCCCAGCAGCCGCCCGCGTTGGCCATGAAGATAGCCTGAAAGAGGCCGAAAGCCGCAATCGAGATCAGGTAGCTGATGAAGAAGGTGGCCGGCGCCGGCGAGTCTCCGGGAGCGGACAGAAAGGCAAACGCCAGGGCGAAGCAGAAGACGGCGATGAAGATGTTGAACATGCCGGCCTGAGCGTACTGGGTGCAGATCTTGACGACCTCCTTGGAGCTTTCCGTCGAGGCGCTCAGGGTCGCGCTCTCATCCAGGTGGATGTTGCGCTTGATGTACTGCACGGCCCGATAGGCGCCGGTGGTCACGGCCTGGGTGGAGGCGCCGGTGAACCAGTAGATGACCGTCCCGCCGGCCAGGACACCCAGAAGCGTGTACGGGTTGAGCCAGTTGAGAATGGTCTCCGGGTCGATCCCGAGCGTCTTCTTCAGCAGGAGGATGAGCGAGAAGATCATGGTGGTCGCGCCCACCACGGCGGTGCCGATCAGAACCGGTTTGGCGGTCGCCTTGAAGGTGTTGCCGCAGCTGTCGTTCTCCTCCAGCAGATGTTTGGCGTTTTCGAAGTCCGGCTTGAACCCGAACTGCCCCTGGATCTCGCTTCCCGCGTTCGGGTTTTCTTCGATCAGGGACAGCTCATAGATGGACTGCGCATTGTCGGTCACCGGCCCGTAGCTGTCCACGGCGATCGTGACCGGCCCCATGCCCAGAAAGCCGAAAGCGACCAGACCGAAGGCGAAGATCGACGAGTAGTCCATGAACTCGCTGAGACCGAAGGTGCTCGCGTAGTAGGCGATGAACATCAGGATGTAGATCGCGGTCCCCAGCCAGAAAGCGCTGAAGTTGCCGGCCACGAAGCCCGAAAGGATGTCCAGGGAGGCGCCCCCTTCCCGGGCGGAGAAGACGGCTTCCTGGCAGTGCTTGGACTTCGAGCTGGTGAAAACCTTGACCAGCTCCGGGATCAGGGCGGCGGCCAGCGTTCCGCAGCTGATGATCACGGAGAGCTTGAACCAGAGGCTCCCGGGAAGGTCTCCGATCTGCCAGTAGCTCGCCACAAAGGTCACGATCATGGAAAGGATGGACGTGTACCATACGAGCGTGGTCAGGGAGTGCTCGAAATCGACCTTGGTGCCGCCGTATCTTTTCTCGGTCACCGACTTGTTGAACTGGAAGGCCGCGATCGAGGTGAGGATCATGAGGATCCGCATGACGAAGATCCAGGTCAGCAGGTACTGCTGGATGGCAACGTCTCTGACCGCCAGCACGATGAAGCTGATGAGAGCAACACCGGTCACGCCGTAGGTCTCAAACCCGTCCGCCGTCGGCCCGACGCTGTCGCCTGCGTTGTCGCCCGTGCAGTCCGCGATCACGCCCGGATTGCGCGGATCGTCCTCTTTGATGTTGAAGACGATCTTCATCAGGTCCGACCCGATGTCCGCGATCTTGGTGAAGATGCCGCCGCAGATTCGCAGAGCGCTCGCTCCGAGGGACTCGCCGATCGCGAACCCGATGAAACAGGCTCCCGCGTACTCGCGCGGCATATAGACCAGAATGATCAGCATCATGATGAGCTCGACGCAGACCAGGAGCACGCCGATGCTCATGCCCGCCCGGAGGGGAATGTCGAGCAGCTTGAGCGGCTTTCCTTCCAGAGAGGCGAACGCCATGCGGCTGTTGGCCAGGGTGTTCATGCGGATCCCGAACCAGGCCACGCCGTAGGATCCGAGGATGCCGATCACCGACCACGCCAGGATGAGCAGAACGCCATTGAGCGGCGTACGCTGCAGGAACCCGAAGTAGTAGGCGATGCAGACCGCGATGAAGACTTCCAGCATCACCAGGAACTTCCCCTGCTGGACCAGATAGGTCTTGCAGGTCTGGAAGATGACGTCGGCCACGTCCAGCATGGCCTTGTGGGCGGGAAAGGCCTTGACCTTGATGTACTCATAGAGGCCAAAGAGCATCCCGAGAATGCAGATGAAGAATCCGACCATCAGCAGGCTGTTCTGCCCGGGAGTAAGGTCCGGGATGGCCAGCTCCGCTTCGCTCGCCCAGAGAGGCGTCGACAGGAAAGCCAAGAGCAGCGCTGCAAGGCACCCGGCTAGCATCCGACTCTTCTTAGGGTTCATGCTTGTCATTCCTTTCGCTTGGCTCGAGTTTTCTCGTTGGAATGCACCTCTACTCCTCATCCTCGTTTCGTTCGTTGTCCTTCTCTTCCCTCCTGTCCGCTGACTCCGTATGCTGTCTCTGTATATTGAATCGGTTCATGGCCCGAACCGGGCCCTCCCGAACGATGCACTCCAACGCTTCGGCCCCCAGCTCCACGAACTCCTGCAATTGTTCCCGCCGGACCGAGGAGAAGCGGCTCAACACGTATTCCTCGGGCGCCTCCTCAAGCTCCGGTCGGCCGATGCCCATCTTCAGACGAAGAAAGTCGGCTGTCGCCAGCTCGTCGATGACCGATCGGACTCCCTTGTGGCCGCCGGAGCCGCCGCCTTTCTTGATCCTCATCCTGCCGAACGGAAGGTCCATGTCATCATGCACGACGACCATGGACTCGGCTCCGGTCCACCTGTTCCAGAACTGCCTGACCGCCGCTCCGCTCCGATTCATGTAGACCATCGGCTCCATCAAGAGCAGCTCCTGGCCGGCCAGCTCACCCTCACCGATCTGAGCGATCGACTTTCGCTCTCTCCAGCCGATCCGGTTCCGCCGCGCAAACTCCTCCAGCACCAAAAACCCGATGTTGTGCCGGGTCGTCCGATATTTCTTGCCTGGATTGCCCAACCCAACGATGATCCACACCCCGCGGTCCACCTGAGGTCAAGAGGCTGTCGATAAACGGCCATCTGCGGCGGCACAGTGCGAGAGTGCCCGAAAGGGAACTCAGGATGCCTTCTCGCCTCCCTCTTTCGTCTCCTTCGCTTCCCCTTCTGCTGCACCCTCTTCCGCGGCTTCCGCGGGTTTGACCTTCTCTTCCACGGGAGCCGAGATCACCACGACCGGCTCTTTCGGGTCCGTCAGGACGCGAACGTCCGGATCCACCTGGATCTGCTGGACGTGGAGGGAGTCCCCCAGGTTGAGAGAAGAAATATCCAATGTGACGTGCTCGGGAATGCGCGCCGGGAGGCACTCGACCTCGATCGTCCTGCGCAGCTGCTGCACCATCCCCCCCAGGCGGATGGCTTCAATCGGCTCTCCGGTCAGTTTCAGTGGGACCTCCACGGTAATGGCCTCGTCCATGAGGACTTCCAGGAAGTCCACGTGGAGAATTCCGGCAAGCGGATGTCTCTGGATATCCTTCAGGATGACCGTCTTCTTCTTGGGATCCGGTCCCTCGAATTGGAGCTCGATGAGGGCATTTTGCCCGGCCGTCCCCTGCAGAAGCTTGTCCAGCTTCTTGGAATCGAGGCTGATGGCGACCGGCTCCGTGCCCTTGCGGTAGCAGATCGCAGGGAGTCTCCCCCCGCCGCGCAACTTCCTGGCGATCCCCTTGCCGGTTTTCCATCTCTCCTGAACGTCCAAGACCAGATTTTCCATTTTCAGGCGCTCCTTCCAGTTCCGTGCGACCAACCAGGAAGGCTCCGCGTCGGGAGCCGCTCGGAGGCTCCCGCGGCTCCGCTTCGGATGCTCTCATCAGATGAAGAGCCCGCTGACCGATTCGCCGAAATAGGTTCTCTTGATGGCTTCTGCCAGCAGTCTTGCGACCGACAGCACCTTGATCTTGCCCGAATTCGCCGCCTCTTCACTCGGCGGTATCGAGTTGGTGATGACCAACTGCTCCAAACAGGAGGCATGAATCCGCTCCAGAGCCGGCCCGGAGAGGACCCCGTGGCTGCAGCAGGCGTAGACTTCCCTGGCGCCCGCGTTCTGGACGGCCTGCGCCCCCTGCACCAGCGTTCCCGCCGTATCCACGATGTCATCGATGATGACGGCCCGACAGTCGCGGACGTTGCCGATGATGTTCATGGTGCGCGATTGATTGGGTGCATCCCGCCGCTTGTCGATGATGGCCATGGGCGCGTCCAGCCGTTTGGCGAAGGCGCGCGCCCTCTCCACGCCGCCGGCATCCGGCGCCACCACGACCAGGTTGTCGGCCAGCTTGTCCCGGATGTACGGGAGGAGCACCGGGGTCGCGAAGAGATTGTCCACCGGGATGTTGAAGAAGCCCTGGATCTGCCCCGCGTGCAGATCGAGGCAGAGGACCCTCGTAGCCCCGGCCACCGTGATCAGGTCCGCAACCAGCTTGGCCGAGATCGGCGCCCGCGGGGCTACTTTCCGATCCTGCCGGGCATAGCCGTAATAGGGGATGACCGCCGAAACCGTGCTGGCGGACGCTCTCTTCAGGGCGTCCATCATGATCAGCAGCTCCATCAGATTGGTCGCCGAGGGCTTGCAGATGGATTGGAGGACGAAGACGTTCAGCCCGCGGATGTTTTCCTCGATCTCGACCGAGATCTCTCCGTCGCTGAACTCCCTCACTTCCGCACAGCCGGGCTCGATGCCCAGCTCCCTGCAGATCTCATGGTAGAGAATCGGATTGGAATTGCCGGAGAAGATGCGCAGCTTCCTCATTTCCCCAATTTCCCCACCGGTTTTCCCGCGAATTTCAAGAATTTTGTAATCTAACAAAGACCCGGAAAAAAGTAAAGGCGCTCTGCTTCGCCGAGGCCCGCTGCAGGCCGGCCACGCGCGCCGGCCGGGGCGCAGATTGCATGACGAAGAAGCCCGGAGGGAATGTCGTCGAGGACGCAGGCAGCGGCGCAAGCGTGGCTGGGGTGGGAGGATTCGAACCTCCGATGCAGGAGCCAAAGTCCTGTGACTTACCGCTTGTCGACACCCCAGCAGAATCGACCAGCCCCAATCTTTCGAATACACCAAGGCGAGTCAGGATTCAAGCTTCCGGGGCCACCAGGGTGTCGCGAAGCCGATCCAATTCCTTGCGGTACTCGAACAAGACCTTTTCTTCGATCATCCTCCTGGTGGCGTTGTTCAGCGGGTGCGCCGTATCCTTGAAGGTGCCGTCCTTTCTCTTCTTGCTCGGCATCGCCACGAAAAGGCCGGTATTGCCGTGAATGATCTTCAGGTCACGGACGACAAAACAATCATCGAAGGTTATGGTGGCGTAAGCTTTCAGTCTCTCTTCGCTGACCGGGAAAACTCTAACCTCCGTAATCTTCATCTCTCGGCCCTCTCGTTCTCCGTTGTGTTGCCCCCCATGAAGAGGATCTTCGACTCCCAAGCTCCGGATGCGCTCGCGGCACTCGCCGTCCGAGGGCAAAATCGGCCACGCCAGAGAACTGGCTCTTGTGCGGTTCCAGCACGCGGCCACGGGAAGCGCACGGTTCTCCTTCGCCTCACGCCGGAAAGCGGCCGGCGGGAGGAGACGGAAAGTGCCAGTAACTTCTTTTTACTATTAAAAATCTTAGATGCTGTAGAAAGAGATTGTCAACAAGAATTTCTGGCCCCTGTCCGGGAACGGACCCTCGGGTCAAAATCGTTTTTCTGCGACAATAGATGCATCTCCGACGCGACCGGAGCACGATATTGCGCTCAGCGCCCCGTTCTCCTATCATACCTGTCGCTGTAAGCCACCCGGCGAGCGATCCCGCTGCGGGCGGCCGCGGACCCGGGCGCGAGGCAAGCATGAAGGAACCTTCCCGATATCTGCTCACCGGCGGGGGCACCGGAGGACATGTGTATCCCGCCCTCGCTCTTGCCGAGCGGATCCGGCAGCACGAGCCGGACGCGCAGTTCCTCTATCTCGGAGCCAAAGGCGGAGCGGAGGAACGAGTTGTCCCGCCCACGGGCCTCCCGCTGCTGGCCCTCCGTATCCGAGGCTTGCCCGAGGGGCGCTCTCCGCTCCTGCTGGCAGCGGTCTTCGTGAGGCTCCTGTGGACCTGCCTGCAGGCATCGCGCGTCCTGTTCCGGTTCCGGCCGCATGTCATCCTCGGCACGGGAGGTTATGCGAGCGCACCGGTCCTCGTGGCGGCTTTCCTGCTCCGGTCTGTGCGGCGCTGGAAAGGCGTGCTCGGCCTGCATGAGCAGAACATATTACCCGGACGTTTCAACCACTGGATGTCCCGCCATGCGGATTTCATCGGCACCAGCTTTCCGGACACGGTGAGTTACCTGAAGGGCAGAAGGGCTCACTGGACCGGGTACCCGGTGCGCAGGGAAATGGAGCGCTCCCCGGCGGACTCCTGTGCCGCTCGAGACCAGACCCGCGCGGATTTTGGCGTCCCCCCCACGGCCAAGGTGGTCGTGATCTTCGGCGGGAGCACCGGCGCGCGCACCATCAACCGGGCCGTTCTGGAGGCCATGCCCGACTGGATACGCCGGGAAGATCTGCATATTTTCCATGCTGTCGGTTATTCTCACGGAACCTACGATCCGTCCGGGGAGGCGCGCATGGCTCTGTCACAGATCCCGGCCACGGAGAGCATTCATCAGCGATACCGCTGGCAGCCTTATTTTCAGGACATCCAGACGTACTATCGGATGGCGGACCTCGTGGTTTGCCGTTCCGGCGCCGGCTCGGTCTGGGAAACGGCCGCCGTCGGCAACCCCGCGCTCCTCATCCCCAAGGCGAATCTGCCCGGCGATCACCAGGTCAAGAACGCTCGCTTTCTCGAACGCCTGGGCCTGGCCCGCGTGCTCTATGAAAGAAGGGATCCTTTCGCCTGCAAGGAGGGCGAGAAGATCGAAGGGACCGAGTTCGCCCGCAGTCTCCTGTCGATGCTCGACAACCCGGCTCTGCTGGCCGCCATGCGGGAACGGGCCAGAAAGCTTTCCATCCCCCAGGGGAGCCAGCGGTTCTACGAGGTCCTCGAGCACGCGAGAGGCTTCGAAGAGGGACCGATGCAGACCACGGGTAAGCTGCTCCCCGCCGACGAGATCGCAGGGCTCCAGCGGGTCCCCATGCGCATCGAGTGGTGGAGCGTGCACAAGCTGCTCCTGTTCCTGGAGGAACAGTGGAGGCGGTCGGCCCCGCTGGGCGAGGAAGATCGCCGCTACGTGGCATACAAGGCCGACCAACTGCTCGCGGCCCCTCGATGGCAGGAGCGCAACGCCGGCGTGAAGCTGGCGGGTCTGATTCGCTATGAAGAGCGTGTTCCGGTCCTGCTGCGCTTCATCACCGATCGAACGCGGGTGCCGCTGCTCCATCGGATGCTGGGGGGCGATTTCGTTCAAGTGGGCTTCATCCGGCGCAACGCGGTCCAGGCGCTCTGGAGGATCCGCCGTTACGATCCGGAGGTACGCAGGGCTCTGCTCACCGCCCTCACCGATCCCTACTTCGAGGTCAGATCCTGGGCCGCCCGGGCCGTCGGCAGGCTGGCAGACATGATCGGACGGGATGCGGAATTCGAGGCCCTGCTGCGGCGGGCTCTGAAGGACCGGTGGTTCGAGGTGGTGGCCTCCTCCCTGGACGCCCTGGGGAGAGTCGCGACCGATCCTTCCATTCTGTCGGATCTGGAAAAGCGGCTGGAAAACGCGAACGGCAAGGTCCAGCACGCCGCCTTGCGCTGCCTCATGCACCTGGTGGAAAGAGATGTGGTGCGCCTGTCACCGCAGACCCAGCGCTCGATGAATCGTATTCCGATGAGGGGGGTCGAGTTTTCGCCGCAGTTTCCGCTGAGGACGACGTGGGACGCCTTCCAGAAGGTGCTCTCACACAAGAACGCCTCTTCCGAACGCCACGAAGAGGACATCCGCGAATTCGAGAAACAGGAACTCTGAGGGACGGCCGGCAGATGTTTCATGCATTCTATATATGGCTTTACGACCCGGACGGATTCTTTTCGTTTCTCAGGCTGTTCAACTATCTGACCAGCCGAGCGATCTTCGCCGTGATCACCTCTTTCTTTTTCGTCGTGATCGCGGGGCGCCCCATGATCCGTGCCCTGTATCAGACCGGGCTGCGGGACACGGTGCGGCTGGAGCTGTTCGCTTCCACGGACCAGAAGAAGGCCGGGACCCCGACCATGGGCGGACTGATTCTTCTGCTGGCCACTCTCCTGTCCTCCTTCTTCTGGTGTGACTTGAGCAACCGCTTCATTCAGATCCTTCTGTTCGCCTCGGTCTGGTTTGCCGCCCTGGGTTATCTCGACGACTCTCGAAAGATCCGGTTTCAGGACAGCGGTCGAGGGCTTTCCAGGGGCAAGAAGTACCTGGGGCAGGTCCTTTACGGGCTCCTTTTCAGCGTGGTCTTCCTCCATCCCACGCTCTCCCCTCTTCCCGCAGGCATGGCTTCGAAGCTGTTCCTTCCCTTTTACAAGCACCCGATCGTCGACCTCTCCTGGGCTTATGCCCTCGTGATCCTCGTCTCGGTCGTCTATGCAGCCAACGCGATCAACTTTGCCGACGGCATGGACGGCCTGGCGATCGTGCCCTGCGCTTACGTGGTCGGCGTCTACGGCGCCTTTGCGTACGTCATGGGAAACGCCAGGCACAGCCATTATCTGATGTTCGATTTCTTTCCCGGAGCCGGAGAGATCACGATCTTCTGCGCGGTCCTGGTCGGGGCCTGTGTGGGGTTCCTCTGGTTCAACAGCTATCCGGCAGAGGTCTTCATGGGAGACACGGGGTCGATGTTTCTGGGCGGCGTGGTCGGGACCCTGATCGTTCTGCTCAAGCAGGAGCTTCTGTTTCTCATCGTCGGCGGCATCTTTCTGGCCGAGATCCTCTCCGTGACCTTGCAGGACTGGCTCGGGATCCAGAGAATCGGCAAACGGTTCCTCTACCGGGCGCCGATCCATGACTGTTTCCAGTACATGGGGCTGTCCGAGACCAAGATCACCGTGCGGCTCTGGATCATATCGGGCATGCTGGCCCTGCTCGGGCTGGCCTCCCTCAAGATCCGCTAGCAGGCCGTTGAAAAGGGCCCATCTGCGGCGCCTGTTGCGAGCGAAGCGAAGCAATCCCCTCGGCCCAACTACCGCGGCGGACGGCTGTGGTCGGGGGTTCCCTCGTCGCTCTCGCTCCTCGGGACAAGCCTCAAACTTCGCGCGCCTTGCATCCGGACCCTTTTGAACGGCCTGCGGGCCGCCTACCGGGGGAATGCGCTGGCGGAGCCATTGACGCGGATCGCGTCAGACGGTATCTTGATGCGGCTCTTCTTGTCCTTGGTCGGAGATCAAAGAAATGGCGGGTTACCGGGTTGCTGTGGCGGGTGCGACTGGCGCCGTAGGTCAGGAGATGCTTTCGATCCTCCAGGAGAGGTCGTTCCCGGTCCGGGAACTGCGCCTTCTCGCTTCGAAGCGGTCGGCAGGCAAGACGCTCTCTTACGGCGGTGATGCCATCGCCGTCGAGGAGCTCACGCAAAGATCATTCAAGGGAATCGACATCGCGCTCTTTTCGGCCGGCGCCGACCGCAGCAAGGCCTTTGCGCCGGCGGCCGCTCGAGCCGGGGCCGTTGTTGTGGACAACAGCTCGGCTTTCCGCATGAATCCGAACGTGCCCCTGGTCGTTCCCGAGATCAACCCCGAGGACATTCGAGCGCACCAAGGCATCATTGCCAATCCGAACTGCACGACAATCATCATGCTGATGGGTCTCTATCCCCTGCGCTCTTACGGATTCAAGCGGATCGTGATGTCGAGCTATCAGGCCGTCTCCGGCGCCGGCGCCTGGGCCATCGAGGAGCTGCGCCGGCAGGTGCTCGAGTGGAGCCTGCACGAGCTGGGAAAGAGCTTCTCCGGCAACAGCCGCCCGCTCGTGCTCCGACCCGAGAAGTTCCCTCATCCCATTGCCTTCAACCTGATCCCGCATATCGACCAGTTTCAGCCCGGCGGATACACCAAAGAGGAGATCAAGTGTCTGCAGGAGACCCGCAAGATCCTCCATGACCCGGAAGTCCGGGTGACCGCTACAACCGTACGGGTGCCGGTGTTCCGCTCCCATTCGGTATCCGTGAACCTCGAGACGCTCCGGAACCTCAGTCCGGACAAGGCGCGCGCCCTGATCCGCAGGGGCAAGGGCGTCCGGCTCTACGACGACCCCGAGAAAGCCAGATACCCGATGCCCGCGATGGTCGCCGGCAAGGACGACTGTCTGGTCGGCAGGATCCGGCAAGACGAGACGACCACCAACGGGCTCTGGCTCTGGGTGGTGGGCGACCAGCTGCGGAAGGGAGCGGCCCTCAATGCCATCCAGATCGCGGAGCATCTGGCGGGAAAGGCCGCGTAGGGGCTCCGGCACTTCCTTGATAGACCGGCTCGGAAACTCGGCAACGTATGGCGCGACCGCCCTCGGCCTGCGACAGGAGGTGGGGCTGCGGAAGGCGTGCAAGGCCAGACCTTGCGAGCGAGCCGCAATTCACGCAGGTAGGGGCAGGTTTTGACGGTCAGCTGCGGTGGCGGGGCCGCCCCTTTCGTCCCCCGTTCCGGGCCGGGTGTTCTCGGGACGCACGCGCCTGACGGATCTGGTTTTCGAGGAACGGCGCTGCGTTCCACCGGCCTATCGGAACTCGGGACGGCCTCCGCGATTCGCCCTCGACTCCTCGGGCGCACACCCATCGCATGGACTCTGACCGGCGCTTGTGCGAGCACGGCGAGCCGAAGCTGCTCGCATCATCGGGCATGGGCGGCGCGTGGCCACTTCGCTCCGCACGCGCGCTGAGACCCGACACCTGCAACCTTCCGTCCGTGACTCACCCAGCGAGCTTCATCACGTTCTGCTCGAACCGGTCCGGGAAGTAGGCCGCATGCGGACCCTTGGGGCTCTCCGCGAGCGGTTCCTCGTCCAAGGACGGTTTTCTCAGCTCGATCCCGTGGGCCTGCAGAATTCTTCGGAGAAGCGGGTACCGCTTCTCGATCGACTCCTTGACGGAATCATGACCCCTCTTGGCCGCCTGCTGCCTCACCCAGAAGGAGAACGGATTCATCCCGAAGAACTGGTAGTCGTACTCCGTGGGCTCGACGAGAATGATGTCCCCCTGAAAACGGGGGTCTCGGCGGTAGAGGTCGATGGCGTACTGGAGTCTCGTGTGCAGCAGGATGCGGAAGACCTGGTTGATGATCGAGAGCAACCCCTGATCGGAAAGGTACCGCCCCTCGACGATCTGTTTTCCCTTCTCCTGCGAGTAGCGCGAGACCACGCTGTTGTAGAAGGGCCTGAACGGGTTGTAGCAGATGATGAGATCCGCCCCGCTTTCCACGCCCACGTCGATGTTCGCCGTCTTGCGCACGCCGCCGTCGATGTAATCGACTCCTTTCAGCCGTGCCGGACGGTAGAACGCCGGGAGCGCTGTCGAGGCCTGGACGGCTTGAGAGATCGAGAGATGGTTGTTCTGGTTGTACCCGAAGACCACCCGTTCGGCCGTGTCCAGGTTGGCCGCGACAATGTACAGGGCCTTGCCGCTCTTCTGATATAGCTCCACGAAATCATTGGAGAGCCGGTTCTTGGAGAGATTCTTCCGCAGCACCTGCTCCAGCCGCTCATTCGAGAAGATGCCTTTGGGCAGGTAGTGCGACGGGGAGGGGAAGCGATGGGTCATCCCGAATGTCTTCCCGTAGTGGCTGAACAGCTTTTCCAGGTTTCGGTAGCTCGGCCTGCGGATCAGGGCGAGCACGGACCTGCGCACGTCCTCGTGCAGGAAGCTGGCCGAAACCAGCAGGGCTACGATGAAGTCCGGCAGGAAGCTGGCCACGTCCGCGACAAAGCGCAACGGATTGAGGAGGAACTCTTCGAAATTGGGGCGGTAGACGTCCAAGGGATGGATCGGATCGAGCCGCGTTTCCTCTCCCTCGAAGCTCCTCAGCATCTCCTCCGGAGAGATGCCGTTGGCCAGGAGGGTGGCGATGATGGATCCCGCGCTCAACCCGATGAAGATGTCGAAGTCATTTACCTTGCGCCCGACGAGGCAGCTGTCGAGAGCCTGCAGCCCGCCGACCTTGAAGGCGCCCCCGGTCACCGCTCCGCCAGCCAGGACCAGGCAAATCCTCGAGTTCTTCTTCGGGCGGCTCAGGTCACTCTTCTGTACGACGGTGATTCCCATTGAATTCAGAGGGACACATGCGGCAGCTTCCCTGGGAAGCCCGCAAAGGTGAGAGAATGGGCCGTACTCAATATTGTATGCCTTCCTGGCGAGTTGTCCATCCGGCTTCTCCCCCTTGTTTCCTCCCCTATTCCATTTGATGTATATTCTCTTTTGCGAGCATCAAATAGATATCGAGAACCGAATCGCGATGGTCTGGTCTACCCCTGACCCATGACGGACAGCCACGACGCCTTGCCTGCGAGGGGATCCCCGTTCGCGGCCAGAGAAACGCTGGAGCAGCTCGACTGGCCCTGGTTTGCGGAGCAGATCCGGCGCCATCTCCGGACCGCCCCGGCCCGGGAGCGGTGCGGTGAACAGCTGTGGCTGCGGGACAGCCAAGAGGCGGGCCAGGCCCTGCAGGAGGTGGAAGAAGCCCGGATCCTGCTCCGGCAGGACCACCGCCTGCCGATCGGCGCCCCTCCCGATATACGCCCTCATCAAGTCCGCATCCGCAAGGGAGCCATCCTCGAACCGGATGAGCTCAGCGAGGTCGCCTCCTGGATCGAGGCTTTGGAGGGCCTGCGCCGATTTCTCGTGATCCACCGTCAGGAGGCCCCGCTGCTGTACCGGTACGCGGAAGCCGCTCCGTCCCTCTCGCACCTCCTTTACGATGTCCGCAGCTGTGTCTCATCGAGCGGGGAAGTCCGGGATGAGGCGAGCCCGGCGCTGAGCTCTCTGCGCAAGAAGGCCAAGCGGGTCTATGAGCAGATCCACGAGAAGCTGGCCGGCTATCTGAACGCGAAAGAATACCAGGACCTGCTGCAGGATCATTTCTATACGATCAAGGAGGAGCGCTACGTTCTGCCGATCAAGACCCAGCAGAGGTCGTTCGTGGAAGGGATCGTGCTGGGGAGCAGCAACAGCGGCGCCACGCTCTTCATCGAGCCGCGCGAGATCGTCGAGCTCAACAACACGCACAAGCTGGCGCTGCTGGAGATCCAGAACGAGATCCGCAGAATCCTGAGAGAGATCTGCGATCACCTCCTGGAGGAGGCAGGAGAGCTGCAGCGAGGGGAGGCCTTCCTGACCGAACTGGACCTGATCCAGTCGAAGGCGGCCCTTGCGGAGGAGCTGGGCGCAACGGTGCCCACGATGCTGCCCGAGGCCGGCCTGCGCCTGATCGCAGCTCGACACCCGATCCTGGCAGGGAAGCAGGAAGTGGTCCCCAACGACGTCGTGCTGGCCCCTCCCACGCGCGTTCTGCTCATCACCGGCCCCAACACCGGAGGCAAGACGGTCGTTCTCAAGACGGTCGGCCTCTTGGCCCTCATGGTGCGGGCGGGCTGTCCGATTCCGTCTGCCGCAGGCTCCAACATCCCCTTCTTCGATCAGATCTTCTCGGACATCGGGGACGATCAGAGTATTCAGGAGAACCGCTCCAGCTTCTCGGGTCACGTCCTGCGGGTCGCGGGTTTCCTGTCCTCGGCAACATGCGCGAGCCTCGCCTTGCTGGACGAGATCCTCATCTCGACCGACCCCGAGGAAGGCGCCATGCTGGCCCAAGCCATCCTCGAGCATTTCGCAGACGCCGAAGTCACTTGTCTGGCCACGACCCACTTCCTGGCGCTCAAGTCCCTGGCCGCCCAGGATCCCCGGTTCCAGAACGCCTCCCTGGGTTTTCATCCCGAGACCCTCCGGCCCACCTATCATCTGTCCCAAGGGCTGCCCGGCGGCAGCCACGCGATCCACATCGCCAGCCGGCTCGGCCTGCCGGCCCCTGTCCTGGACAGGGCGATGTCGCTGCGGGGGGCTTCAGGCGGCAAGCTCGAGGCGCTCCTTCTCCAGGTGCAGGAAGCGAGACAAGAGCTGGAAGCCGAAAAGCAGCGCTGGAGCGCCCTGTCCGAGGAATCCCGACAGTTGAAGCAGGAGCTGGAGCGAAAGAAGGCAGAAGTGCTTTCCAGAGAAAGGGACCTCAAGGGCAAGTATCGGCAGCGCCTCGAGACCGCCTATCAGGAAGCCATGCGCGAGCTGGAGAGCTGGCGGCGCAGGCGCAAGGGGGCCGGGCAGGCCTCGACGACTCCGTCGAAGCTCTATCGGGACCTGGTGGAAACCAGACGGGAGGCCCTCTCCGAGCCGGGCCCCTTCCATGAGGAACCGCAAGAAGAGCCTGTCCGGGCCGTGGACTGGAGCGAGGCGCGTTGCGGGGACACGATCTATCTGCCCGCCCTGCGGACCGAGGCGCGCATCGTCAAGATGCCGGACCGCAAGGGCAACCTCACGGTCGAAACCGACGGCTTCCGCATGCAGGTCAAGTCCGACCAGGTCCGGGCCCGAAAAGAAAAGGCCGAGACAAGGACCATCCGGGCCGAGCAGCCGGCGCCGTCGTCGTCCCGCAAGAAAGCCGCCTGGGCCGCCTCGGCGGAGGAATCATCCGAGGAGACCCTGAGCCGGTGCGACCTGAGAGGCTTGACCGTGGAGGAAGCGCTGGATCGGGCTTCCCGTCATCTCGACCGCTCCTTCCTGGCCCACCTGTCCAGAGTCAGCCTGGTCCACGGGCTCGGAACAGGCGCCCTCCGGACAGCCGTCCGGGATTATCTCTCCCGCTCCCCTTATCCGGTCTCCTTTCGGCCCGGCGCTCCCGAGGAGGGTGGGGACGGGGTCACGGTCGTGGAATTCGGCGGCGGGCCGCGGTCCTGACACCGCCCTTGCTTCAGCAGTGACGAAGGACGAGCCGAACACGGCAGCGGGCAGCTATCGCGCAGAGGAGCCTCTTTCACCCGATCGGTAGACCCTTCCGAGGAAGGGCTGCCATCCCAGGCGGTCGCCGGTCCGCAGAACCAACACAAGGGTCATGCTGAGCCACAGGACGTCCTCGAGCAGAAGCTCGAGGTCCACGTTGCGGCTCGCCACGTTGCCGAAACAGCCGCAAGAGATGTCCAGCCCCCGCACCAGACTGATCGCCACCGCCGCGATGAAGGTTGCAAGGAGCGCGGCCACGATCGACGAGGCGGTCCGGACCCACTGCCCTGCAAGCAACAGAACACCGCAGGCGAATTCCAGCCAGGGAAGCCAGACGGCGAACAGATTCACGAAGGGTTCCGGAAGGATACGGTAGTTCGCAACGGCCCGGGCGAAAACGTCCGGGTGGAGGATCTTGTCCAGGCTCGCCGCCACGAAGACCCCGCCCACCAACAGTCGAAAGACCAGAAAGAGAATCCGCTCGTGCCGGGCCAGCCAGGGCCGGTTGCCTCGATCTTCTCTCGGTTCCTCAGTCATCTCCATCTGCCCGGCCTCCTCCCTGAGCCCCATCCGCGAACGCCGGGCCGCTCAACAGCCCCCCGTCGGGCGGAGCTTGCCCGTCAGCGGCAAGCGGGTGCCCGGAGCGCTTCCACTCCTCCCAGCCGCCGTAGAAGAGACGGATGTCCCGATAGCCGGACTCCCGTAGCAGTTCAGCCACCTCGCGGCTCGAATCACATCCCTTTCCCGAGCAGTAGACGATCACCGTGGCGTCCAGTGGCACGAGGTCGAGGAAGGCCGAAGCTTTTTCCTCGAACTCGTCGGCGCTCAGTGAAAGCGCGCCCGGGATGCTTCCGGCGTCATATTCCTCCCGGGTCCGGGCATCGACGAAGACCGCTTGCCGTCCCTGAAAGAGGCCCCAGGCACCCTCCAGATCGATGGCACGCACACCTTCGATCGGCGCAGGCGCGACCGGGCCGAGGATGCGGACCCCGTTCGGGGACAAGCTGTTCGCCGTGAGTCCGATCAGGCCGGAAGCCAGGATCAGAAGCAAGGCCCTCTTGATCATTGTACCCTCAAGTCAGTTGCCAGTTACCAGTTGTCAGCTACCAGTTACCGGTCTCCAACTCTCGGGGCCCCGGGGGAGGGCCTGACAGACTGACAACTGAAAACCGACCGCTTCTCTTGCATCATGCTACCGAAAAGTCGTGCCAAAGGAAAACGGGATGGCCGCCTTTACATCGGTGTCCTGCCCCCTTAGAATAGAGCTTGTCCCACAAGCCCCAGTTCGAGAGCCTGTTCAAAAATGCCCAGATGCAAGGCGCGCGAAATCCCGAGGAATGAGGCGTACATTTCAGTACGCCGCAGTGACG
>JBFLZG010000044.1:0-45713 GCA_040756235.1 bacterium
CGGGATCTCCGGCTTGGTGACCGTGAGATCGCGCTGAACACGCTGGTGTCAGCTCAAAGCCCGCGTGGCCGGTCATCATCATGACCATTTCCTTACACCGAATTTCGACCTTTTGGGACAGGCTCTAGCTATGGATCGGGCAAACCAAGTAATCTACCTGGACAATGCGGCCACGACATTTCCCAAACCCCGGGAAGTGCTGAAGCGAATCGTTGAGACTTACACCCGGCTGGGGGTTTCCCCCGGCCGGGGAAGTTACGACCTCGCTATGGAGGCCGAGGAGTTCGTCCAACAGAGCAGAAGGAAACTGGCGCGCTTCTTTTGCGCGCCCGATCCGGAGCGTGTGATATTTGCAAACAACGCCACGGATGCTCTCAACCTGGCCATCCAAGGCCTGCTTCAAGCCGGCCATCATGTGGTTGCGACCCGATTAGAACACAACTCCGTTCTGCGACCCCTCTTTCATTTCCGGCAGATCGGGATGATCGAGTATGATCTTGTACCGTTCAACGGCGATGGGTTCATTGATCCTCGTGACGTCGCGGACATGATGCGACCTAATACACGCCTCGTCATCATCTGCCACGCCTCCAACGTTCTTGGGACGATCCAGCCGATTGCCGAAGTCGGCCGATTATGTGCCGACCGCGGTGTTCCTCTAATGATCGATGCCAGCCAGAGTGCCGGACACGTCCCAATCGACATGGATGCATGGGGAGTCTCGATTGTGGCGTTCACAGGACACAAGTCCCTTTACGGCCCCACCGGAATCGGCGGACTCCTCATCAGACCCGACCTCAAGATACAGGCAACGCGGTTCGGAGGCACCGGCATCGAATCGAGGAGTCTGATTCACACGCAGACCTTTCCACACCGACTGGAGGCGGGAACGATCAACCTCTTGGGCATCATCGGCCTTTCCGCGGGACTCGATTACGTGCTGGCGAAAGGGATGGATGAGATTCATCGCCGCGAGATGGAATTGCTGAGAAGACTCAGAGACGGCCTTTCTGAATTGCAGGGTGTAGACCTTTACTGTGCACAGGACCTCTCCAATCATGTGGCGGTCTTAACCACCAATGTTCGAGGCATCGAGCCGGAAGACGTAGGTGCGATCCTGGATGTAGATTTTGGCGTTGCGGCCCGTACAGGTCTCCACTGCGCCCCACTAATACATGAGGACTTAGGCACAAGTCCGCGCGGCGGGGTCCGCTTCAGCCTCGGGTGTTTCAACACGGCAGAAGATATTGACTCAGCCATCGAGGCGATGGCGAGTATCTGCAAACATCGCAGCAAATGATCGAGCGGTTGAACAACCTAATGAGAAATGGACCCCGGATTTGGGACAGGGTCATAAGTGAAATCTTCGACCTGGAGAAGGCCTTCATTACGCGGCCTCGGGGAAGTTGCGCCAGCCGGCCCATGGAATGAGCCGTATCGAACTGCTGGGTGACCGAGACGACACGGAGCCATCTACGGCTTCCGTTTCCTTGGCCACGTGGCGCAAGACTTCGCCCTGTGTGGCCAAGCGAAGGAGTCCCTTGGCCAGGATTGCGGCCACTTCCCTGAAGCGCGCCTCAGGGGCCATCTCTCCCGGGTCGTCGGTACCGTACATCTCTCCGTCTCCGTCGCGAGACGGCCGTCACGGGACCCTGAGAGAATCGGTGGGTGTCGGGACCGGAGAGGTAGGGCAGAGCGAACGCCGTCGTGAGCAGCCCCCTCCGGGGCAACACCCACAACGGTTTCCGCTCCGCGGCCAGCCCGCTGTCTGGTGGTTCAGGCCGAGTGAATGCCTCTATATGTTCATATACCGGAAAAGTTATGAAAGTGTCGGCTCTGGGGCCCCGGAAAGATAGACTGTTCGCAGAAGGCCGCCGGGCAAGAAGGCGCGTCAACAAGCTCGAAGCCTTTGGTCATCTGGGATCTTCCGGCCGATGCGACCCGCCCATCTTGCGTGGGAGATCAAAGCGGCAAGGTGATAAGAAGAAGTCGCCCAGGAGTTGGAAGGCTCTCACCGCCCGTTCCGGGGACAGGAAACAGGGCACGCAGTGTTGCCCCAAGTATTCCACGATGGCTCGATTTTCCTCGTTTTTCGTCAGGGAAGCCACCGTGGCGGCCAGGACGGGCTTGGGCTGGTGCTGTGCGATTTGGATGATGTCGTCCAGGCCCTGGGAGGAGGACAGAGCTCCCAGGATCAGGATCACGCCATCCACTGCGGGATCTTTCAGCACCCATTCCATGGTCTGGGTGGCCAGTTCCGGATTGGTAGCGGAGGCGCCGGTCAGGTCGATGGGGTTTCGCCATGAGGCAATCGGGGGCAGTATGCGGGCCAGTTGTGCGGATGTTTCCGGGCTCAGGGTTGCCATTTCCAGGCCGGCCTCCACTGCGGAATCGCAGGCGGCTACGCCCGGGGCTCCCGGCCCGGTCACGACGGCCAAGCGTGGGCCCTTGGGGCGGCGGCCGCCTGAAAAGGCAATAGCGCCGTCAATGAGATCGTCGTAGGAACGCGCTTCGGTGACATTGAGTTGGCGGCAGAGTCCGCTCATGATGGCATCGTTTCCGGCCATGGCCCCGGTGTGTGAAAAGGCAGCCTCCTTGCCCCGGGAGGTCCGCCCGGTGCGGAACATGACCACTGGTTTCCCGTCGGGCCGGTCGCGGAGCAGTTGGATAAAGCGCCGGGGCCGGCGGATCTGTTCCACGTATAGGGCAATGACGGTGGTATCAGGGTCCAGTAGCAGGTATTCCAAGTAGTCGCACAGGTCCAGGTCGGCTTCATTGCCGGTGCCGATGAGGGTAGAAAACCCGATTCCCCGCTCCTGACACCTGAAGTACAGGGTTTCGCACACGGACCCGCTTTGGGATACCACGCCGATGCATCCCGGTTCGGACCCGCCCATATCGGGAGAGAAGGAAGCGTTCAGCCGGGAGCGGGTGTGGATGAATCCGAGGGTATTGGGCCCGAAGAGCCGGACTCCACTCTGGCGTGCGGCCTGCAAGACTTCTTCCTGGAGCTGGCGTCCCTCGGGGCCGACTTCGGCGAAACCGCCGGCGATGATGATTGCGCCGGCCGCGCCCTTGCGGCCGAGTCCGCTCACGCCCTCTGGAACGGCCGGCCCTGGGACAGCCACGATTCCCAGGTCCACGGGTTCCGGCAAGGCATCGAGGTCGGTGACCACCTTCAGTCCGAGAATGTTTCCGCCGTTGGGATTGACCGGGAAGATCGCGCCCCTAAATCCCCCATCGATCAAGGACTTCAATATCCAGTGTCCCAGGTTGTTTTCCCTTGACGAGACTCCGACAATGCCGACTGCGTTCGGGTTGAAACATCGCCTCAGCGCTTCGGTCGCTTCCAGTTCAGGATGATGCATCCCTGGCCTCCTTGAGTTTCCGAAGGTCGCATCCACGTGCATTGCAGAAGTTGGCATAGCTGGGAAATCCTGACCGCACCCGGGCCACTTGGCCGTCTGCATTGCACCACATTCGCTCCGGATCGTCTGTGGGTAGCAGATATCAATCATCTGTTTCCTGAACTCGGGTGGATACGGTGGCTTGGACTCTGGCATCGTGGACCTCCTCTCTCAAGAGTTTAGTTGTCCACGAAAACGGGTCAACTCTACACGGAGGCCTTTTCCCCGTCGAAACCACGGCCATTGTCTTGGAACGACAACTCGATCCGCCTGTTGACTTTCTGTAGCGAGAGGTTGGACGAGGGTTGTGGCGCTGACTTTCACAATGTGCAGGAGCCTTCACGGGGCTTCGAAAGGCCCAGATTAAGTTCTCCTCTTCTGCCTTGTATTTTCTTATTGACTCGCGTCAGCCTGCTCTATAAACTGGAACCATTCCAGAAAATTAAGGAGACCGGTCATCCGTTCCAGTCGCTCCAAGGAGCAGGTCGTTGAGGAGATGCGGGACAAAGGGCTCCGTATCACCCAGCAGAGGGACGCTATCCTGGACTACCTTCTGTCTACGGGAGAGCACCCCTCGGCCCGCAGGGTACTGGAGAACGTCAGGAAGAAGGTTCCCCACATTTCCCTCTCAACTGTCTATGGCACCCTGGCGGAACTTACGAAGCACAATATAATTCACGAATTGCAGTTCGCGGACGCGGAGAATCGCTACGAGGCCAATCTCTCCCAGCACATCAACCTGGTCTGCGTCCGTTGCGGGAAGATCGTGGATTACCAGACCGCATTCACGGTAGACCTGGAGCAGATCAGACAGGCCACACAGTTCCACGCCATTCAGCCTCACTTCGAGCTGTACGGGATGTGCGCGACCTGTGCCAAGGGTCGATAATCTTGAGTTTCTATGGAATCATTCCAGATTTTGGCGGATCTTCAGCTATTGGTGATCAGGCCATTGCACGCGAATTTGTGGTGCCCCTTTTTCTATGGCCTCGGTAGCTGTTCAAACCCGAACCTGAGAGGAAAGGAGAGCAGAGATGAATAAAGAACAAGCAGCCGGAAGATTCACGTCGGACCGGGACTGGTGGCCCAATCAGCTGAACCTAAAGATCCTGCACCAGCACTCGCCGCTGTCCGACCCCATGGGTAAGGACTTCAAATACGCCGAAGAGCTCAAGAACCTCGACCTGGCGGCCGTGAAGAAGGATCTGCAGGCGCTGATGACCGACTCGCAGGACTGGTGGCCGGCGGACTTCGGCCATTACGGGCCCTTGTTCATTCGCATGGCATGGCACAGCGCCGGCACGTACCGCATGGGTGACGGTCGAGGCGGCGCCGGTGCCGGCCAGCAGCGCTTCGCACCCCTCAACAGTTGGCCCGACAACGCGAACCTCGACAAGGCGCGCCGGCTGCTTTGGCCGATCAAGCAGAAGTATGGCAAGAAAATCTCATGGGCCGACCTGATAATTCTGGCGGGCAACGTCGCCCTGGAGTCGATGGGATTCAAGACCTTCGGTTTCGCTGGCGGTCGTGAAGATGTCTGGGAGCCCGATGAGGTCTACTGGGGTTCGGAGACCAAGTGGCTGGATGACAAACGCTACTCAGGCGAGCGGGATCTCGAAAACCCGCTCGCTGCCGTGCAGATGGGGCTGATCTACGTCAACCCGGAAGGCCCGAACAGCAACCCGGATCCGATCGCGGCGGCCAAGGATATCCGTGAGACTTTCGCTCGCATGGCCATGAACGACGAAGAGACGGTGGCGCTCATCGCGGGCGGCCATACGTTCGGCAAAACCCACGGCGCCGGCCTTGCGTCCCATGTGGGGCCTGAGCCCGAAGCGGCGAGCATCGAGGAGCAAGGCCTCGGCTGGAAGTGCAGCTTCGGCACCGGCAAAGGCTGTGACGCGATCACCAGCGGCCTGGAGGTCACCTGGACCAACACGCCAACGAAGTGGAGCAGCAACTTCTTCCGAATTCTGTTCGGCTTCGAATGGGAACTGACGAAGAGCCCGGCCGGCGCGCATCAGTGGCGACCGAAGGGTGGCGCAGGCGCCGGCACGGTGCCGGATGCCCACGACCCATCGAAGCGTCATGCGCCAGGCATGCTGACCACCGACCTTTCCTTGAGGTTCGACCCCGCCTACGAGAAGATCTCAAGGCGCTTCTACGAGAACCCCGACCAGTTCGCAGACGCATTCGCCCGCGCGTGGTTCAAACTGACCCACCGCGACATGGGTCCGCGCGCACGCTATCTCGGCCCGGAGGTTCCTGCCGAAGAGCTCATCTGGCAGGACCCCATCCCCGCGGTCAATCACAAGTTGATTGATGCGCAGGACATTGCCTCCCTCAAGGGCAAGATCCTAGCTTCGGGGCTGTCCGTGTCCCAACTGGTGTCGACCGCCTGGGCGTCGGCGTCCACCTTCCGTGGCTCCGACAAGCGCGGCGGTGCGAACGGCGCACGAATTCGCCTCGCGCCGCAGGAGGATTGGGCAGTCAACCAGCCGGCTGAACTGGCGAAAGTGCTGAACACTCTCGAAGGCATCCAGAGCGAATTCAACAGCGCCGCCTCTGGCGGCAAGAAGGTCTCCATCGCTGACCTGATCGTTCTGGCTGGTTGTGCAGGCGTCGAGCAAGCTGCGAAAAAGGCGGGTCACGGTGTGACGGTTCCCTTCTCGCCGGGACGTATGGATGCCTCGCAGCAGCAGACCGATGTGGTCTCCTTCGCTGTGCTCGAACCGATTGCCGATGGCTTCCGCAACTACCTCAAGGGCCAATACACCGTATCAGCCGAGGAGTTGCTGGTTGACAAGGCACAATTGCTGACGCTGACCGCACCAGAGATGACGGTGCTCGTTGGCGGCATGCGCGTGCTGAACACCAATTTCGGACAGACCCAGCACGGCGTTTTTACCAAGAAGCCAGAAGCGCTAACCAACGACTTCTTCGTGAACCTGCTCGACATGGGCACGGAGTGGAAGGCGGTATCGGACGCCAAGGACATGTTTGAAGGGCACGATCGCAAGACTGGCGAAGTCAAGTGGACCGGCACGCGCGTAGATCTCATCTTCGGTTCGAACTCCCAGCTCCGGGCTCTGGCCGAGGTCTACGGAAGCGCGGACGCGCAGAAGAAGTTTGTCCAGGACTTCGTGGCGGCCTGGACCAAAGTGATGAACCTTGATCGCTTCGACCTCGCCTGAGGCTCCCAGGGGGATCAGATCCCCACATCCGCAACTGCCTGAAGGCAGATCCGGCTTACGGCAAGGACGTTGCGGACGCGCTCGGCATTCCGCTGAGCGAAGTGCAAAGATAGCGAACGCCGCTAGGTGCGGTTCCCCCGATTTCCGCCGCGGCCGTCTGGCGTAGTTCTGGAAACGAATCCTTGCAAGAGGAGAAATGAAGAAGAGACCCGGCTTCCTGTCCGCTCACATTGCGGGTGATCGGACAGGAAGCCGTCCTGCTTGCTCCCGGTCCCCCATCCTGGGCTCCAGCACGATGCGGCGTTCCACGCCCCGCTCGAACCCCCATTGGCCCGCCGCTTTTGGCCTGATCCAGTAGGGGCCACAATCCTCCGGAAGAAGTCACACCTACGAATCCATCCTAAGAAGTTATGAGAGTGTCGGCTTTGG
This sequence comes from bacterium, assembly GCA_040756235.1. GTDB lineage: Bacteria > Desulfobacterota > DSWW01 > DSWW01 > DSWW01 > JBFLZG01. Next base: position 7,031 of record JBFLZG010000044.1, read on the forward strand.
GTGGGCCGCTTGCCCCTTCTTGGCGAGTGCCAGGACCTTGTCCTTGTCGCGGCTCTTGGCGAGGCGGTCGAACAGGAGCGAAGCGGTCTGCCGCTCCAACTCGCGGGCCGACCACGCCTCGCGCAGGGCCTCGATCTCATAGAACGCGCGTGCCTCGGGTTCTCAACCTTGAGAAGGAACGCGTAGTGAGCCCAGCTCAGCGACGCCGGGAAGTTCTGAGCGCCGGCTGGCATTGATTCGGCCAACACCGTTGGCCGTGTCTTTCCGGCCCGCCGGACGGTGGATTCGGCCAGCGCTGCTGTCCGTTTTTCGGTACCTCTCTCTGAGTTCGCCCACGCTCAGGGCCTTGAGCCTTACGACTTCCCGGTCGATGTCGAGCATCTCTTCTCCCTCCCTCTCTCAAGCGCCTCTCACCTGCGTTAACCAGGTGACATGGACGCTCCAGTCGCCGGAAGAGTCAAGCCAATTCTCACGGGATTCCAAGGGATTATCTGCGCCGGATCCAGCCTCCACTGACCCGTCCTCGGCCTGCGTTTCATCGGCCACGTGGCGCAAGATTTCGGCCCGTGTGGCCAAACGAAGGAGTCCCTTGGCCAGGATTGCGGCTACCTCCCTGAAGCGCGCCTCAGGGGCCATTCCTGCAGGATCGTCGATTCCGTACATAGCCCGTCTCCGTAGCGAGACGGCCGTGCGGAATCCTGGGGGTGATCCGTGGGATGTTGCGGACCGGAGAGGTGGGTCGGAACAGAAAAACCGCTGTGAGCAGCCCTCCGGGGCAACACCCACAACGGTTTCCGCTCCGCGGCCAGCCCGCTGTCTGGTGGTCAAGTCGAATCCAATGCCTCTATCTATTCATATACCGGAAAGTTCGTAAAAGTGTCGGCTTTGGGGGCCCAGAAAGGACGGGGTGTAAACCATGAGGAGCGCCAGAAGAGAATTCAGGTTCGATCCAGATTGCAGCCTGGTCCTGTTTCTGATTGAAGTTCGGGACTCCCATGTCATAGAATTTTTTTTTGTCTCTCGCGCGGTTCGATCTACAAGATCGGGTGGCCTCAGCTCCCAGAGGGGCCACACCTGAGGTGCCCCATGAACCTTCCGTCCAGAACCGAAGGGCAACTCCTTGAGGAGGTCCGGCGCCTGCGCGAGGAGTTGCGTGAAGCTCGCGATCAGGCAGGGCGCAGCGCCCGCGAGGCGGCGGCCTTGAGGGACAGGCTGCAGGCGAATCAGAGGGCGGACGCACCGATCGGAGGGGTCAAGCGAGGCCTGGCACCCGAATTCCTGGAAGCGCTCCTGAATAGCATCCCCGAAGAGATCTGGGTTGCCGATGTGGACAAGAAGCTCACCTTGGTAAACCCTGCGGTGATCAAGGAGTTCGGTTACACCATTGGCGGAGGAATGCCGGTGGAGAAGGTGGCCGCGAGCTTTGAGGTGTATCGTTCTGATGGCTCTCCACGTCCTGCCGACGAAGCCCCGCCCTTACGAGCCCTGCGGGGAGAAGTCGTGAGAGATCAGGAAGAAATTGTTCGAACTCCAGCAACCGGCGAGCTGCGGCACCGCCAGGTCAATGCTGCTCCCGTGAGAGATGCTGCGGGTGCCATTCTCGGATCAGTGTCCGTGGTGAGGGACATCACCGAGCGCAAGCAGGCTGAGGCGGCGCTGCGCGAGAGCGAAAAGAGCCTGATGACCCATCTGGATGCCATGACGAGGCTACAGAGAATCGGCACGCTATTCGTTAGTGGAGACAACCTAGAGCCGGTCTTTCAGGAGATAGTCGAAGCGGCGATTGCCATTTCCAATGCCGATTTTGGCAACATTCAGCTCCTGGAGTCCAAGTCCTCGAGCCTCAGGATCGCGGTTCAGCGCGGATTCCCGAAGTGGTGGGTTGAGTTCTGGGACAGCGCTTTTGAGAGCCAGGGGGCCTGCGGAACAGCGCTCAACCGGGGAGAACGGGTGATCGTGGAGGACGTTGAGCAAAGCCCGATTTTCATCGGCACCCCTGCCCTGGAAGTGCAGTTAAAAGCCGGAGTGCGGGCGGTTCAATCCACTCCCCTCGTCAGCAGGTCGGGAAGGCTCCTTGGCATGTTCTCGACGCATTACAGAGCGCCCGGTAGGCCGGACGACCTTGCACTGCGGTTGCTGGACATCCTCGCGCGTCAGACTGCTGATATCATCGAGCGAGCGCAAAATCAGGAGACGCTACGCGAGAGCGAGGCCAAGGCCATCGCCCTGGTCAAGTACGCTCCCACAGGCATCTACGAGCTGGACTTTCGCGGCCCGAAGCTGCTGAGCGTTAACGAAGCCATGTGCGAGATCCTCGGGTACTCCCGGGAAGAGTTGCTGGCAATGGGCCCGATGCCTCTGCTTGACCCGGAAAGCCAGCGGTTGTTTGCCGCCCGAGCTCGCCGGCAATTGGCAGGGGAGCAGAACAATGACACTGTAGAATACCGGATCCGAAAGAAGGACGGCAGCCTGCTGGACGCCGTATTGAACGTCACCTTCAATATCGGCGGGGACCCTTACCGAGCCATGGTAGTCGCCCATGACGTCACCGAGCGCAAGGCGGCCGAAGAGGCCTTGCGTAAGAGCCAGGAGCAATATCGCGCTGTAGTAGAGAACACCACGGCCATCATTCTCCGCTTGGACCCGAGCGGTGTGATCACGTTCGCTAACCAGCGGGCGCTCGACTTTTTTGGCTATTCGGAGGACGAACTGATCGGCAAGCACGCTGTCGGCACGGTGGTTCCCCCGCGAGAGACTACCGGGCGCGACCTTGCCGCCCTGGTCGACAAGATCGCGGCCAACCCCGACCGATTCCATTCCAACGCCAACGAGAACATCTGCAAGGATGGCCGACGCGTGTGGCTCGAGTGGACCAATTCCGGCATCTACGACGAAACCGCCTACCTGATGGAGTTTCTGTCTGTCGGTATTGACGCCACCGAGCACAAGCGGGCCGAGCAGGCGCTACGGGAGAGCGAAGGCAAGTATCGCTCACTCTTTGAGCACATGCTCGACGGTTTCGCCTATTGCCAGATGCTTTTTGACGAGCATGGTCAAGCGGACGATTTCATATACCTTGAGGTAAATGCTTCCTTCGGTAGGCTTACGGGTTTGGAGGACGTGATTGGAAAGAGGGCCACGCAAGTCATCCCAGGAATCAAGGACTTGAATCCAGAACTATTCGAAATATACGGCCGTGTCGCGAAAACAGGCATCTCGGAGAAGTTCGAAATCGATTTCAAGCCCTTGGCACTCCACCTGTCAGTCTCCGTCTACGGCCCCGCAAGGGGCTACTTTGTCGCTGTCTTTGATGACATCACCCAGCGCAAGCGGGCCGAGGCGGACCGCGAGGCGCTCATCCAACGGCTGAAGTCGCTCGTGCAGGTGGGAGCCGACGTGATCGCCGCTGGGAGTACACAGGAACTGCTCGAAAGAGTTGTGGATGCAGCCCGCGTGCTCACTCGCGCCAATCAGACCATTTCGGGCTATGGATACATGGATGGGGAGTTCCGTATAGGAGCCGTCTCGCGATCGCCCGGTGCTCAGCTCCGCCCGCCTGACTCCGTCTTCTCCGTGCAAGAGGCGGGTCTTTACATGGACCTCCTGGACCAAGGGCTTTCGCTGCGTCTGAACGCCGGAGAGTTTCGAAGCCATCCGCGATGGTCGGGTCTGCCGGAGGGACATCCACCGCTTGAGGGACTCCTCGGGGCAAAGCTAGTGGGTCCGAAGGGGGGCACGCACGGCGTGATCATGGCCACGAGCAAGGAAGGAGGGGAGTTCACGGTCGAAGACGAGCTTCTGTTGAAGCAGCTCGCCTACCTGACTTCAGTGGGGCTACAGCACATTGAGGCGCTGGCGGCCCTGGGAAAAGCCAGGGACGAGTTGGAGATCCGTGTTCAGGAGCGCACCTCAGAGCTCAGAGAATCCGAGAGCCGCTGCCGGTTTCTATCTAGCCAGCTCCTGGTGGCCCAGGAGACGGAACGCAAGCTCATCGCCCAAGACGTCCACGACAGCCTGGGCTCGTCCCTGGCAGCCGTGAAGCTCAGCCTGGAGAGCATTACCAAGCTCAGCGGCAGGGGCGCGGCACAGAAGATGGCAGAATCCGTAAACGATGCCGTTGCCAGCATCCAGCGTGTCATGGATGAGGTGAGGCGTATCCAGCTCGCCCTTCACCCTCCCTTTCTGGATGACATTGGGATTGTGGCCACTCTGTCATGGCTCTGCCGGGAGTTCACAAAGGGGAGCCCCCGTGTTCGCGTCCAGCAAGAGATGGCGGCCGATGAGAGCGACATCCCCTCGACCTTGAAGACTGCGATGTACCGCATCTGCCAAGAGGCACTCCACAACGTTGCCAAATACAGCGGGGCAGCTCTCGTGCACCTCTCTCTCCGGCAACAGGATCGGAAGATCGAGCTGGCGGTCCGAGACAACGGCCGAGGGTTCGACCCGGAAGAGGTGGCTAAGCGGGAAGGGCCCAGCCGTGGTTTGGGTCTGGCCAGCATGCGAGAGCGGGCGCAGCTCGCCGGCGGTCGCTTAACCGTGGAGTCTGCCTCGGGCCGGGGGACCGCGATCCGAGCGGCCTGGCCCTTGGGATAGGGCGAGAAGTTATGAAGGGGTTGTTCGTTTCGGTTTGCGAGACGAACCCTCTTCGAAACAGTGAGCGGGCGAGAGAGAGCGGGACGCGCAAATCCCTGCGCCCGTGCAACAAACAGCGAGCCCCGAGAACCGGGATCCTCGGGGCCTGCGTTAACCAACGAGCCGCGTTTCGTTCGCGGTAGATTTCTTTGGCTCCCCAGGACGGACTCGAACCGCCGACCCGGTGGTTAACAGCCACCTGCTCTGCCAGCTGAGCTACTGGGGATCAATCGAAAGCGCAACGCCCGGGACCCGGAACGGAGCGGTGTCGAGAAGTGAGCGTTTGCCTCCCGGGCGCATCCTTTCGGCTCTTCGATTATTCTCAAAAGTCCGGCGAATTGTCAATAGGAACAGGGGAATCGGAATTTGCCCGCATTTGTTGAGACTCACATCATACCGGGTTCTCCGGACGGAACGGAAGTGAGAGAGAAATGATCCGAGTTGTTTGCCGTCGAGGCGGAGAGGAAAGAGCCGATCGGCAGATGTCCCTCCCCTGCGGGGAGAGCTTTGAGGCAAGGCAGGGGCGACGAAGAAGGGCCGGCCGTATACTGCCGGCGTACTAGAAGAGCTCTTCCTGGCGGATCTCGAGCAGGCTGCGCGCCCACTGCCGGACCACGGGGGAATCATCTCTGCAGCCGGGCTCCGCAAACGAAGGACCAAAGGTGGAGGCGCCGAGTCTGTACGCGGCCAACCGGCTGCACACGGACTCGGCCCGGCACATCCGCCGCAGGAACTCCTGCACCTGCACGCGCGGGAAGCTCCGCGGATTTCTCCGGATCCGGCCCAACATGCGTATGTAAAGACCCTCCGTGTCCCGCCGGAGCGTACAGACGGAGAGGAAGGAGCCCAGGCTGAGAGAGTCCAGGCCCTGCCAGACGTCCGGAAGCCGGTGGCGGCCGCAAGGAACTCTCCGCTTGGCCGATGTCTCCCTGTGATCGCACCCGCCCGGTTTGGCTTGCCGTGAAGGCGTGGAGGGGACGCACTCGTCCATGCTCCCGGGCTCCCGGGCGATCCGCTGCAGGTGCTTGCGCAGCTCGATCGGCACGGATGCGATCCGGCAGTTGCGGCCCTCCCTTTGCGTCTTGCCCACGTACACGATCCCATGCAGGCGAAGCAGCCCCAGCGGGGTCACGGGAGTATGCCCCTCGTTCCACCACCAGGTGAGATCCCGGTCAGCGCCGAATCTCCTGGACAGCCGCTGCACGGTCGTCCACCCGCCCTGTTTCGACACGATCCAGTCCAGCATCTGTCGGGACGGCAGAGGCAGGGAGCGCCAGACCTTGCGCAGTCGCTCCTCGTCCGGCAGAAGACCCAGCAGGCTCTGGATCCGAGCTTCTCTCGAACGGCCTCCTGCTTTTTCTTCGACGCCCGACTTCTGGCAGACCCCTTCGAGCCACGGCACGGGCAGGGTCTTGAGCGCAGCCGAAAGCCTGAGGTTCGGCTTGAGCGGTGCGCTCTCGACTTCCCGCCGCCAGCGCACCTGGAACTCACTCATGAGGAAGCTCATCACTTCCTGCACGACGGAAGGGTCCGCGTCCGCCCCCGGATCGGGCTCCGCCGGGCTGTCGGCAGATGCCTCCGGTGCCCGGCCGACTTCTTCGATGAGCAGCGGGTACTCGGTTTCGCGCCCGGCTGTGTCGATGGAAAGGACGTGGACCAGGTGCATCCACTCTTCTTCCACGCCGAACCAATAACTGAAGAACTGGTTTTCCTGGAGCGTCAGGGAATCGATCGAACAGAGGCGGGCCGCCCGTATCTTCTGCCGCATCGAGGTGCCGGGCGGCGGTTTGGATTCCCAGCAGACGTAACGGGGTCCGCTTCGATCGTACGGGTCTTTCCCGAAGCAGTATTCGTAAGACTCGTCCTGGTCTCTGCCGAACGAGCAGAAGATGGCGTAGTGAAGATCTTCCAGGCTCTGATCGCCCCGGACCTGCAGGGTCCGATAGATTTCCTTGCCGACCGCTTCTTCTCCGTAAGGTCCTCGGATCAGGTAGACCCGCAACGTGTAGATCCTGGGGCATCCGCCAGCGCTCTTGGTGCGGGGTGGAAACGGAATGACTTTGGTTGTCTTGGTCTCGGAGCACTGCGAGCGACTTCTACGCTTGGTCTCCAATACGACCCCCAGCAGCAGTTTACGAGATCTTTACCCCCCCTTGCGTGAGGCAAGGCGAGAAGCGCTCTCGCCTATATGCCTCCATCTTCGACCGGCATGCCCAGATTGTCAAGAAAGGCGATCAAGGTCAAGAAAGGCGATCAAGCGGCCGGGATGATAGGGTTCGAGTTGGGAAGTCTGCGGCGGCCGGGAGTCCTGCAGAACGAGCGGCCGCTGATCGAGACGAGCCGCTGCGCATGGCAGCGAGGCACCGGACTGCGCGCTTCCGCTTCCACCTTCGGCCGGCTCGAGCCGGCCGTTGCTCCGAGGGCCGCGCGCCCTTCCGGTTTCAGAGCCAGGGCGACGAGATCGATGGAATCGACCCTCGCCCTGATACCGATCAAGAGGGTTTGGAGAGATGGAGATCTTTCCGCCCGACGTGTCTGGCGTCGTTCGAGAGATCGAGCCGCGCCGCCTTTCCGTTCAGCCCGGCCTTCGGGCGACCCCACACGCGCAGGAGTCCTGCCAGCCCGAACAGACCGGAACCGACCAGCAGCATGGAGGCCGGTTCAGGAGCGGTCAGGGCAAACTTCTCGGTCGGGAGCGCGAGCTCTGTCCCCGCCTCGTGCAAACCGCTCTGCATCGATCTCCCAGGAAAGTACCGGGGAGTCTGATTCTGAACGGCCGCAGGATCGGGATGCGAAAGATCGGGATCCAGGGAGAGCAAGTTGATGAGCTCCAATTCGTCCAGCCGCTGCAGGACGCCGGCTCCCACGAAAGTCGCGCCTAGCAGGTCGTCGATTCCGTAGGTCGGCTTGGCGGCGCCGCCGTGACGGGCCAGGCCCATCGCGTCCTCCGCAAAGGAGACGCTTACCACGTCCTTTGCAGCGAGCTTTGCATTCTTGCCTCCTGCCAGGTCGAACGTGAACGGCGCCGCCCGTGCCGGCGTCACGAGTAGGAAGAACATCAACAGCCCTGTTGTGGAAACAACTGCCAGACGCACAGCCTCTCGGCTCATCTGTCTGCTCCTTCCCCCGTTCCTTCATATGATCCCCTCCCGAGATGCATGACTTGAACGGAAGGGATGGGACAAAAAAAACAAGATTGTTTACGAAGGCTTTGATTCGGTGGGCGGTCCGCTGGTTTCAGGGCGGGAAGCGCACGAGCGCGCGTGCCGAAGCACCGCAATTATGCTGAGATGTGCTTTGAAGAAAGAAGGATCTCGGGCAGCCGCAGCCCCTTCAGGGAGCGGCAGCCACGAAAGTCTGGAGTCGCCACTTTCGCTGCAGAGAATCGGCAAAGCTCAGAGCTTCCTCGCGAGTCTGGAAGCTCCCGATCGAAACACGGTACCAGGTGCCTTTCTCGGGAACGCCGACCGCCCGCACCGAGGCATCGAGGCCTTTCTTGACGAGGTCGCTCTTGTATGCCTGGGCGTTCTTCTCTTCTTTGAAAGAGCCCGCGTTCAGGGTGAACCGGGATTTCGAGCCGCCCTTGGAGGCCGCCACGGCAGGTGCCGGGGCGGTCTGGCCAGCAGGTTTTGTGACGTCTTTCACGGACTTGGTCCGGGCCGGCCGTACAGCAGACGCAGCGCCCGGTTCCGCAGGGCTCGGTGCCGCTTGTTGCGTCGTCACGGCCGCAGTCCGCACCGCCTTTTCCGGCTGCATCTCGTTTGCCGGTGTCTCCCTGGCCTGTCCGCTCGCCGCCCTTGCGGAGTCCGCTCCGGCCGTCGAATCCGGCAGGGCGCCGGCGGTCGGAGGGATAGCAGGCACCGGAGTGAGCCACGGGGGATAGCTCGAACCGGCATCCTGCTCGGGCAAAGGCGATGACGGGGGAGCCGCGAGCGTTGCGGCCCCGACGGGCTCCTCAACGGTCACGAGAGGAGCAGCTCCGGATTCAGGGCTCTGTGCGTTCTGGATATCGGGCGCACTCAGAACGACCCGCACGCTCGACTTCTCGTCGGCGGGGGCGATCTGTGGTACCGGAGCTGCGAGATCCTCCGGAGCGCTCTGCTGGATTTCCTGGCTGCCCGGCTTGAGCAAAACGACGAACCCGAGGATGCCGATCAGGAGGAGCGCAACTCCCCAGAGGATCTGCCTCGGAATCTGGGTCCCTTCCGCGGAGGGTTCCTCGGATTCATCCGCGGGGTCGTCCCCTTCTCGTTCTCGGAGCAGTCTCCTCAATTGTTCCACGCCATGATCCCGCTCCCCGGCCGGCAGTCCGGTTTCGCGAGCGGCAAAAGGTTCGCACCCGGCTTCCGAGGGCCCTCGCAACGGAATGTCCGGCGTCAGGTCCGGCTCGGCAGCCGAAGGAAGGGGCTCACCGCAGGATGGGCACGTCCACGCCTCCTCGGCCGAGTCTTCGGACATGCGCACGCTTTCACCGCATCTGCACCGCATCTCGATGGCCATCGTACACCCCAGTTCTGAAAAGAACCCTGGAACGGAACTGTAACCGCAGCTGAAAGACTCCAAAATTCTGTAAAAGTTCCATGAATGTAGCTGGTTTGGGGGGAGATTGCAAGTAATTTATCGCGTTCCTTGGAACACCGCAAATTCGCACCTACAAAATCGGGGCAAGAAGACCCGGATTCGGCGCTGTGCGAGACCCTCTGCGCCCCATTGCGCTGCTCACCTGCCCTCCGGCGCGGAGGCACGCGAGTTGCAGGGTCCGAATCTTTTCATCGGGGTTTCTGCACAACGAGGCCCAGGCGACAGGTCGGAAAAACTTGAAGCCAGGAGATCGAGAATGGATGAAAAATGGAAGGGCAAGGAGAGGCGCCGATTCCCCCGGATCAGCGAGCACATCCCGGTCACCTACCGGATGCTTACCCACCTTTCGAACCTGGACTTCCTGGAGATGGAAAGAGAAGCCGCCCGCACCTGGACCAAGGACTTCAGTTGCGGAGGGGTCTGCATCCGCACCGGCAAACGAGTCTCTCCCGGCTCCGTGCTTGAGATCCTGGTCGATTTCCCCGGGCACCCGATCAAGGCCGTGGGGAGGGTCGTCTGGTCCAGAGAGCTGGAAAAGTCCGGGGAGTTCTTCACGGGAGTGGAGTACATCGCGGTGGACCAGAACCAGATGGATGAGATGGCCCAGACCGTCGCCGAGTGCCTGGTCGAGTCCTACAGATCGAAAGCGAAGGCCGGCAACTCGAAGCTGAAGGATATGCTGGCCGGCCTGCTCAAGGCTCTCAAGAACCCCTGACCCGGCAGAAGGCATGGCGACCCGAAGGACAAGCGTACAGCAAGAGTACGCCTCGTTCCTCAAACTTCGCGCGCCTTGCATCTGGACCTTTTTGAACTGCCTGCGCGTTTGGAATTTGCGCAAGCTGTTCCCGCGCCTCCACCATCCTCCCGTTGACATCTACCAGGCCACCATCCGCGCCGGTGCGCCCTCCGAGCGCCCTCCGGGAATCGTTTCCTCCGTCCCTCGACATCAAAGAAACAGCTTGTCAAAACCATGATCCACGCGCCATCTTCACGAGCCCTATCCGGAGCGGACCATGACGGATCTGAAGAGGAAGACACTTTTCATCACGGGCGGCAGCCGTGGAATCGGCAAGGCGATCGCCGTGCGGGCAGCCCGCGACGGCGCCAACGTCGTCATCGCCGCCAAGACTGCAGAGCCCCATCCCAAGCTCCCGGGCACGATCTACACCGCTGCCCGGGAGATCGAAGAGGTGGGCGGAAAGGCCTTGCCCCTCATCGTGGACGTCCGCCGTGAGGATCAGATCCAGGCCGCTGTCGAGAAGGCGGCCCAAACCTTCGGCGGCATCGACATCCTGGTAAACAACGCAAGCGCGATCTTCCTGGCCGGGCTCGCCGACACGCCCATGAAGCGCTTCGACCTCATGCACCAGATCAACGTGCGCGGCACGTTCGCAGCTTCCCAGGCCTGTCTGCCCTGGCTCAGGAAAGCCGAGAACCCGCATATCCTCGTACTGTCGCCCCCGCCCAGGCTCGAACCCAGCTGGTTCGCGAGCCACCTGGCGTACACGATGTCCAAGTACGGGATGAGCATGTGCGTGCTCGGGATGTCCGAGGAGTTGAAGCCCGACGGAATCGCCGTGAACGCCCTCTGGCCCCGCACCGTTATCGATACCGCGGCGGTCCACAACCTGCTGGGCGGCGAGGATACTGCGAGGCGCGGCCGCAAGCCCGAGATCATGGCCGACGCCGCCTACATCATTCTGACCCGCGACGCTCGCAAGACGACGGGCAACTTCTTCGTGGATGATGAAGTGCTGGCCTCGGAGGGCGTCACGGATCTCGGCCGCTATGCGGTCGTGCCCGGTGCCGAGCTCATCCGGGACCTGTTCTTGTGAGAACCGGCGATCTGCCCTTCGTGCGGCTGCAGCGGAACGTGAGACCGGCCGGAGGGTGATGGAAGAAAGGAACAGCAGCCCTGCACCGGCCCGTGCGGCAGAAGCGGGAAGACTCCTGATGGATGAGGAACGCCGGGCAAGGCTCTTCAGGGAGGATGGCTCCCGGAAAACATTCCGGTCCTCGGGCCGCCCCTGCGGCTCCCACCCGGCGCTCGGCGCCTCAGTCTCAGTGCCCCCTGGCCAGGCGCCGGACCCTCTTCTTCTGGTAAGAGTTCCAGCAGCAAGCCGGCAGGAGAAGGATCGCCAGATAAGCCAGACCACGGCTCCAGCTGTCGCCGGAGGACAACCTGCCGACGGAGACCGCAGAGCAGCCGCCGCCTCCCAGACCGCCGCCCGGTCCGCCGTCTCCGCCTTCCCCTGAGACATCGACGGCAACCGCGGCCGGCTCGCTCGACAGCCTGCCGTCGCTGACGACCACTTCGAACGCCACCGTTCCCTCGGCCGGTGCATCGAAGCCGACTGCCGCGTTCGAGGGGTCATCCAGGACCACCTCGGGGCCGTTCGTCTGTTTCCACTCGTAGATAAGGTCGTCCGCGTCCGGATCGACACTGCCGGAGGCGTCCAGGATCACCCAGTCCCCGACTCCGGCCGATTCCGGAGCCTCGGCCATCGCCACGGGCGGATGATTGACCCCCGCCAGGGCCACGGCCACGACCTCCGAAGAACCGGACATCGGACCTCGATTCCCGTTCGAATCCTCGGCTTCAACCTGCACCGTGTAGACGCCTCCGTCTTCCACGTCCAGGCGGCACGTGGGCGCATTGACTTCTGTGACCTGTTGCACGGAAGCCCCGTCCGTAGAGACGTACACGTTGTAGTGAGCGACCGGCCCGGTGCTGGGTTCCCACCTGAAGGTGAGCGGCGACCTGTCCGCGTACACGGTCGCTTCGGCCGTGGCGGAGAAGTGCAGCCATCCGAGCAGCCACAGCACGAGTATGAGCTTTCCCGTCCTTGCATGAGAGCGGCACAACTTCATAGGCATCCCCCCCTGTCCATGAACGTGTAGGATTTGGATTTTGGGAGGGACGGGGAGCAAGGGCCGTGCCTCCCGGGGACGGGGAGTGCCCAAAAATGCTATTTAGGACCTAATTGCCTGTACTACAAGGGTATTTATTTTTCGGCAGGAGGGGTCTTTGCTTGTTCTGCGTTCTCGGTCTTCATTACAAAGTCGTCATTGGGAGCCGGGACGCAGACGATCCTTACCGCTGCTCAAAGGCCAAAGGGCCCTCTCTCGGAGAGCGCGTACCGGATGGAGGTGTCTGCAGAAGGGACTGCCGGCGGCGGAGTTATCCGGCAGAGGAGTGGGGCCTGGCCGCCTCCGGACGAAGCCGCTGTTGTCAGCGCGCCCGATCCTCAACTCTTGCGGCTGGTCTTGGCCGAGAAGGGCGACACAAGCTGCTTGAGCTCCTTGGACTTGCACTTGGGGCACTCGGCCTTTCCCTTTTCGTGCTCGTTCAGGGTCATGACACAGCTGAAATTGTGCTTACAAGCTTGGCATTGGTACTCATAAGTAGGCATGTCGGATCTCCCTGCGACGTCCGAAACCTCCGTTCCAGTCAATCGTATGGCAGTTTCGGCCTTGCATTCAAGGCAAAATCGCACGGAGGGAGGGCTCCGGGAGCCTGAAATACTTCCGGGTGCGCGCGCAGTCCTTTAGGCAGGGAGTCGGGCGCCGGGCCGGGCCCGGCGAGATCCTTCGGGCCTTCAGTTCATCTCGGCGCATACGATCTTCACAACAGAGATGACCTTCGGCCGTGCGCGCCGCATGTTCGAACGGCGGGATCAGTGTTGTTTCTCGCACCTGGGCGGCAGCCACTTCACGTTCGGCAGGCAAAAGGAAAACTCCCCGACCTCGCCGCAGCTGCGACATCGGTACCGCACGACCGCGGACCGGCATTTCACCGACTCCCGGATGTCGGACTCGACTTCGACCGGGCCTCCGCAGACGCACGCCTCGGACACGACCAGGACGCAGTCGATCCCTTCGATCGATTCCTCCCGCACCGAGAACTTCCCCAGACCGAACTGCTCCCACTCTTCGAGCAGCCCTCGGTAGAAGCGCCGGGTCCTCGCGCTGCGCGCGCGCGCGAGCTTTCTGCCGGCAGCGGTCTTCAGCCCTTCCGGTGCGTGATGGGCATAGGTCAGCTCGATGCTGGCGCGGATCAGCAGCTCGCCGTCCAGGAAGTGACGGCGCAGGGCGTTCTTGGCAAAGAACTGGGCCACGCCCATGTACCCCATCTTGTCCAGCCGGTCCGCATCGTAGACGACCCTGCCCAGATCGTTCGCCTCGATGTCTTCCCGGTACAGCGAGAGGATCGCCTGCCGGATCTCGGAGAGGTACCGCTCGTAGGGAGTGCCGGCTAGCAGCGGGCCGGCCGCCACGGCGGCGATCTCCTCTTCCGCCACGCCGCCCTTGTGGTAAATGCCGTCCACGAACTTGCCCGCATCGTGCAGAAGGCCGGCGAGGAGGGCCGCCCCGGAGTCGATCCCCTCCCTCTCGGCCACCTCATGGGCGATCCTGGCCACCCGAACGCTGTGCGCCCACAGGCTCGACCACTCCGCATCCGCAACGGCCCGTCGCTGAAAGGCGGTCTCGTGTTCCACCAGCAGGCGCCGGATCTCCTGGACGAGAAACGGCGGCAAAGAGGCGAGCAGGCCGTCGGCCGACGCTCCCATTTCATTCCTCCAGCCCGGCCGATGAGCCCGCTCACCCTCGTCCCGACTCTCGGACGAGCCGTCGATTCCAGAGCTCTCTGCTGCTGTCCGCTGAACGGACCGCTCGCTCTCCCCGGTGCTCATCCGGGCGCGGGCTCTCCCGGCGGGCTTGCGAGGCCCCCATCGGCCGTAATCCCGCACGGTGTTGATGTTCACGAAAGCCGACTCGGCGGCGCCCAGCAGGGATCGAGCGGCGAACCATTCCCGGTCGAGGCGGCGCGTGCGGCAACGCTCCTGAAGGCTCTCGATCTTGAACCGCCCCGCGTCCAGGTGGTCCCGCATGGCGGCCAGGCAGCTCCTGCGATAGTACGCGTGGAGGTATTCGGGCAGGCCACGCGGGCACGGCACCACGATATCCTGGTCGTCCAGCTCCTCAAAGGCGGCTCGGATGATCTCTTGCCGCAGAAAGGGCATGTCTGCGGCGCAGGCGAATGCCACCTCGTGCCGGATCCGCTTGAGGCCGGTGTATATCCCCATGAGCGGGCCGCAGCCCGGCCGCTCGTCTCCGATCTGCGCCAGACCCAGGAACCGGTACTTTTCAGGTGTGTTCGTGACCAGGAGCAGCTCCTCGAAAATGGACGAGACGACCTCGACCACGCGCACGATGATCGGCCGCCCCTCGATCTCGAGCAGCGGTTTGTCGGGGCTGAGCCTCCTGCCTTGCCCTCCCGCCAGGATCAGACAAGCCGCATTCAGTTTCTCCGAAGAGGTGGAATCCATGGAGCCCTTGATCCATCCCATGGTTTGGTGTCGGATGTTGTGAGGCCGCGGCAGCGGCCGTGGCAACCCCACCGGATGCCGAAGCACTCCTGCAAACCACGCTTCAGGGCGACGCACGCGTCGCCCCGACAAGAGTCCCCGGGAAGGAGGTCGCCACGCGATCCTCTGAAATGACCGGAACAGGGACTGGACCCCGGCTTTCGAGGCTGTGTCATACATCCGGTCAGACCCTCGTGCGACCACTCATTCCGGAGGACTCGGAGGCGCGGCCGCATGCTTTCCGTCATTCCGGCGAAGGCCGGAATCCAGTCCCTGCGCCCAGTTACCACAGCTGGTCCTGGTGCACCCTTCTGGATCCCGGCTCGCACGCGCTCCGCACATGGGCCGGGATGACGAATTGTGACACAGCCTCTTTCGCCGGGGTGACGAAATGAGGACGACCGCGGCTGTCTTTTCGCCCTCTCTGCAGGTTCCTCCGGAATGACGGTTCAGCTCGGCCAGAATACGGGATCCGGTTCGCCTTGACAACGCCCCCGGGCCACGCGCATGGGCCGGGCGGCGGCGCAGGATTTCACGTAACCGTCACGCCATTTTCATTTTCCTGAAAGACCCGCCCGTCAACCTGGTCCGTAATGAACTAACGCGCCTCCGCAGCGGTCTAACGGTCTCTACCGGACCCGACCGCGCGGACCTTCACGGGGATCTCTTCTTCCACAGAGGCCCTTTCTTCCCGAAGAGGTGACAAATGAGAGCATCCAAGACGGTCCCTTCGACCCCGACGCCTCCCTGCATCGGCAGGGCCAGAATCCTCAGAGATGCGCGCGACGCCGGCGCGATCCCCGAGGGGTGGCGAGCGGCCGATCTGCACGTTCACACCTTCTTCTCGTACGACGTCATCCCCGTGTCCTCGAGCGATCCCCTGCGCCTGTACGAGAAGGCGAGGCAGCGAGGGCTCCACTACCTGTCGTTCACGGACCACGACACGATGGACGCGTACGACCGCGTCGGCTGGCAAAGAGAGGGGCTCGTGCCGGGCGTGGAGATCAAGATCCTCGACCGGAAGAAGGTGGGCCACACGATCCACGTGAACGTCTTCCTGCTCGATCGGCGCCAGTTCGGGGAGATGAAGGCCCTTGTCAGCAAGGACCAGGATATCGAGAATTTTCTGCAGTTCGTCCGTGCGGAGCGGCTGCCGGTCATCTACAATCATCCGTTCTGGTTCGAGCGCGGGGAGAAACCGAACGTGCCCGCCGTGTTCGAGATCGCCCGGCTGTTCCCGGTGATCGAATACAACCGGGGCCGCATACCGCGTCTCAACCGGCTTGCCCTGGAGATGGCTGAACGGCACGGAAAGGGGATGGTCGCCTGCTCCGACACGCACACCGGGAGGAATCTGGGGGCCATACGCACCCATGCGCCCGGGGAGAGCTTCCGCGAATATTTCGAGAACGTCAGCAGAGGCCAGGCCTGCCTGGTCGCCCAGGACATGACGATCCGCGGCCTGGTGGAAGAGGCCAACGAAGGCATCCGCCAGTTCTTCGGCCGCAATCCGGGCCAGGGGGCGGTTGCGGAATTCGCCGGCAAGTTGGGGCCGACTTACTTGCGCTGGCTCGTGAGGCTGCTCGCCCGGGACGGGCTGCTCGCCAACAACCGGCTGCGCAGGACAGTGGAAGGGCTTCTCTACGCCCTGTCCAACACGGCGGTCATTCAGTCGCACTACATCCGTTCGCAGGAGTCGCTCGCCGTGCGCATCGCCGAGCAGTTTCCCATGTCCTGATCCGGACCTCTTGTAGGGGCGACGCATGCGTCGCCCTTTCCGGAGGCGACACCACCACCATGTGGAATCACGCGGTGCAGGGACTGGATTCCGGCCTCCGGGGCTGTGTCATATTTCGTCATCCCGGCCCCGCTGCAGAGCGCGTGTGAGCCGGGATCCAGGAGCCTGGCAAGAAGGTTGGAACCAGGGGCTGGATTCCGGCCTTCGCCGGAATGACGGGAAAGACAGAGCCCCCCCGGATCGACCGCAAATCAAGGCAGGCAATGCTCGAGGCCCAACTCGCGCAGCTTGCGGCTCGTGGGCGTTCCCGCGCGGACGTCCCAGCCCCGCTCGTCGTAGTAATCGTCGAGCAAGCGTTCCAGGTCCTGGGCGGTGATCCTGCGCTTGCCGTAGTAGTCCGTCAGCGCCAGCTCTCCGTCCGGCGCGGCGAGCGGCTTCAGCCACACCTCCGGAAACGCGTCCTCCGTCCGGCCAAAGCCTTCCCTGACGTTGAGCATCTTGTACAGGTTGAAGACCCTCTCGGCGCGCAGCTTCAACTCCTCGGCGCTCGTCTCGATGCCGGTAGCGGCCGAGTACAGCTCCGCCAGGTTGTGCACGTGGTTCAGATACAGCCCCGAGTGAATCATGCAAGTCCCGAGGCAGTTGATGAGGGCGGTGAAATCTTCGGTGTGCCGGGTGTAGCGGCCGACGTTGAAGTCGCCGTAGTAGGGGACCGGCCGGAAGATCCGCTCGATCGCCGCTTCCGGCACGCCGAACAGCCCGGCCTCCATGCGGATCTGCTCCAGCGGGAGCTTCGGCACCGCGGTGCCCGAGACTCCGGTGGCGGAATGCCCGCCCCGCGGGCTGGTGATGCCCATGGTGAACCGCATCGGGTCCAGGGTGGCGGCCCGGGCCGGGTAGATGCAGTCCGTTCCCTTGGCGATGCCGCTGCCTTCGACGTAGTCGGAGCGCGCGTCCCGGCCCATCCACCTGGAGGCTTCGAACCACCCTTCCGCCAGCCGATCGCCGATTCCGCGGCGGTCGACGATCGCCTGCAGCAGCTCCAGATAACCCGGCAGGTCGCGCCGCAGCGCGAGCCCGCCGGTTTCGCGGGCGGAGACGATCTTGTCCCTGAAGCGCCGGGTCACCCAGTCGATGAGGCTGGTCGCGGTGGTCAGGCAGATGCCGTCGCGGTTCATCCTTTCGACCAGCTTCAACGATGCGCCGACCTCGCGGAGCTCGAGCTTTTGTCCCACGATCGGGACCCACAGGTAATGTCCGGTCACGGAATGCACGCCGGCGAATGCCCCGTTCCTGATTTCCAGATCGTCGCCGCAGGCCATCCAGCACTGCGTGCAGGTCAGGTTCTTCTTGATCGGGGTGCAGTGGTGCTCGCCGTAGAGCTCGTCCCACTCCGCCTTGCTCCACACGCCCGGGTTCATGTTGTGCAGGTAGACCATCTTCCAGCCGAACTCGGTCAAGTTGCCCATGGGCTTGACGCGGGCTTCATAGTCCTGCCGGATCGCTTTCACTGCGGCGTCGAAGCGGGCGCGGTCCGCGACCGCGATCTTCCGGCTGCCCTTGACCACGATGGCTTTGAGCCGCTTGGCGCCCATGACCGCGCCCAGGCCCGCCCGGCCCAGGGTGCTCTTCTTGTCCGTGAGCGCGATGGCGAAGCGGCACAGGTTCTCGCCGGCCCTGCCGATCGCGACGACCCCGCAGGAACCGTACCGGCTCTTCAGCTCGTCGGTCGTTTCATAGATGTCCCGGCTTCCCCACAGCGCGCCGGCCGGGCGCAGCGCAACTCCCTCATCCGAGATCTCCAGCAGCACCGGCTCGCGCGCGCGGCCCGTGATCACCACGTGATCGTATCCGGCTTTCTTGAGCAGGAATCCGAACCCGCGGCCGCCGCTCACCCCGGTCGTGACGTACGTTCGGCCGTCAGGCGTGGCAGGAAGCGCGTACTTGCTGGTGGCGAACGTCTTGGTTGCGCCCGGGGCCAGGGTGCCTACCAGGGCGCCGCTGCCGATGATGATGGGGTTTTCCGGCGCCAGAGGGTCGGTACCCGGCTGGAGCAGCTCCCACAGCAGCCGGTAATTCGGTCCGGAGCCGCCGATGAGCTGCCGGGCCATGTCGGCGGCAAGATCTTCCTGCCGCGTCCCCCCGGTGGTCAGATCCACGTACAGGATCTTGCCGGCATAGCCGCCGCGTTGCATGCCCGAGCCCTCCAATCTCGAAGTAGGGGCGAAAGATCTTTCGCCCCCGGGCGTGCATTCTTGCCCCTGCGAGATCTGCCTCAAGCCTCCGGCGCCATGTGCTCGAGGCCGAGCTGCCTGAGCTTGTCCGCTGTCGGGGTCCCGGTCCGGATGTCCCAACCCCGCTCGTCGTAGTAATCGTCGAGCAGGCGTTCCAGGTCCTGAGCGGTGATCTTCCGCTTGCCGTAGCAGTCCGTCAAGGCCTGCTCGCCGTCAGGTGTGGCGCGCGGCTTTAACCACACCTCCGGGAAGGCGTCCTCGGCCCGGCCGAATCCCTCTCTCACGTTCAGCATCTTGTACAGGTTGAAGACCCTCTCGGCCCGGAGCTTCAATTCGGCCGGCGTGGTCTCGCAGCCGGTGGCCGCCGCGTAGAGCTCCGCCAGGGCCTGCATGTGGTTCAGACCGAAGGCGGTGAAGACCGTGCAGGTGCCCAGGCTGTTGACAACGCTGCTCATGTCCTCGGTGTGCCTCGTGTAGCGGGCCACGTTGAAATCGCCATAGTAGGGGACTGGCCGGAAGATCCGTTCGATCGCCGCTTCCGGAACACCGAACAGCGCCGCCTCCATGCGGATCTGCTCCAGCGGCACCCCCGGGATGGCGGAGCCGGTGATCCCGGTGACGCCGTGCCCGCCTCGAGGGCTCGTGATTCCCATGGTGAACCGCATGGCGTCGAGCGTGGCGGCCCGGGCCGGATAGATGCAGTCGGTCCCCTTGGCGATGCCGCTCCCTTCGACGTAGTCGGAGCGGGCGTCCCGGCCCATCCACCTGGAGGCCTCGAACCAGCCTTCGGCAAGCCGATCGCCGATTCCCCGCCGCTCGACCATCGCTTCCAGCAGCTCCAGATAGCTTGCGAGATCGCGCCGCAGCGCGAGGCCGCCGGCCTGCCGGGAGGAGACGGCCTTCTCCTGATAGCGCCGGGTCACCCAGTCGATGAGGCTGCTGGCAGTAGTCAGGCAGATGCCGTCGCGGTTCATCCTCTCGATGAGCTTCAAGGACGCGCCGATCTCCGTGAGCTCGAGCTTCTGCCCTACGATGGGCGCCCACAGGTAATGTCCTGTCTGCGAGTGGACGCCGGCGTATTCCCCTTCCACGATCTCCAGGTCGTCGCCGCAGTCCATCCAGCAGTGGGCGCAGCTCAGCTTCTTCCGTATCTTCGCGGCCCGGTGCTCCCCGAACCGGTCATCCCATTCCGCCTTGCTCCAGACGCCCGGATTCATGCTGTGCAGAAACACCATCTTCCAGGTCGCCGCGGTGAAGCTGCCCAGGGGCTTGACCCTGGCTTCGTACTCCTGCCGCACCGCCTTCAACGCAGCGTCGAACCTCGGCGGGTCCGCGATCCGGATCTTGCCGCTGCCCGCGACCACGATGGCCTTGAGACGCTTGGCGCCCATGATCGCGCCGAAGCCCGCCCGGCCCAGGGTGCTCTTCTTGTCGGTCAGGGCCATGCTGAAGCGGCACAGGTTCTCGCCGGCCCTGCCGATCGCGACAACCCCGCAACGACCGTACTTGTCCCTCAGCTCGTCGGTGGTTTCATAGACGTCGCGGCTCCCCCAGAGTGTGCCGGCCGGCCGGATCGCCGCTCCTGCATCGGAGATCTCCAGCAACACGGGCGCGCGCGCGCGACCGGTGATCACCACATGATCGTAGCCGGCCTTCTTGAGCAGGAACCCGAACCCGCGGCCGCCGCTCACCCCGGTCGTGACGTAGGTCCGGCCGTCAGGCGTGGCGGGAAGCGCGAACTTGGCGGTGGCGAGGACCTTGGTGGCCCCCGGCGCCAGGGTGCCCACCAGCGCGCCGCTGCCGATCACGATCGGGTTCTCGGGCGAAAGCGGGTCGGTGCCGGGCGCGAGCAGGTCCCACAGCAGCCGGTAATTCACCCCCCAACCGCCGATGAACTGCCGGGCCATGTCCCGGTCCAGGTCTTCGGTCCGGATCGTCTGGGACGTCAGATCGACATGCAGCACCTTGCCGGCAAAGCCGCCTGGTTCCATGGAGATGACCCTCCCGGTCCATGTGCCCGCTCGGAGCGTGCTCCATCATGACATGCCCTCTCCCCCGACCTCGGGGGAGAGGGTCAGGGTGAGGGGGGAGCAGGAGCAGATTCACCCCTCATCCTGACCTTCTCCCCTCGCCGAGGGGAGAAGGAATGAAAGGGACGGGCGTGGCAAGCGGCGCCCTGCCCTCACCCTCCGGCAATCTTGCGGATCTCCTCGACGATCGTCTCCATGGGCGTGCCCGGCCCATAATTGCCTTTGACCCCCATCTTCTCGAGCACCGGCACGTCGTCCGGCAGGATGAGCCCCCCGGCCATGACCGGGATGTGGCCGGCCTCGTGTTTCTTCAGCGCCGTCAGGACGCTTTCCGCGATGATCGGCATGCTGCCGGTGTGATCGCTCAAGGCGATGAGGTCCACGTCCTCGTCGACCGCCGTCTTGGCCACCGCCTCCGGCATCGCGTACCTTCCCGTGTAGATGACCTCCATCCCGGCGTTGCGGAACGCCCACATCAGGGTCAGGGGCCCGCGTTCGTGGATGTCGCACCCGACCTTCGCCAGCAGGATCCGGATCTTCTTGCCGCGGTTCATGTTCCGTTCACTCCTTGATCGCCTCGTTCACGAAGCCGGGCGCTTTCACCAGCCCGAACGGATCGTACGCAATGTCGTAGGCCGCGCGGATCGTGCCCACGACCTCCCCGATGGTCACCCCCACCTTGGCCGCCTCGATGATCGGGCGGGTGACGTTCTCCCCTGCCTTGGTGGCCCGATACAGCTCCCGAACGCCCTTCTTCACCGCACCCATATCCCGGCGCGCTTTGTACTGCTTGACCTCGGCGACCATCTCCTCGCGCTGCTTCACCGTGGGCACCTTGTAGAAGCCGTGCTGGATGGCCTTGTTGATGTGCCCCTCCTCTCCTGCGCTGCGGAAGGCGTTGACCCCGACGATCAGCCGGTTGCACTCCTCCTTCTCCTTCTGGATGCGGAGGCGGTTGGCTTCCATGACGCTGTGCAGGTAGCCGGAATCCAGACAGGAGAAGATGCCGCCCCGGTCGTCGAGCTCGGCAATGTATTTCTCCGTTTCCTGTTCGATCTTGCCGGTGAGCCACTCCACGTAGTACGAGCCGCCCAGCGGATCGGCCACGAGCGGCACGTTGGTCTCGTGGGTGACGATGTGCTGGGTGTCCAGATTGAACACGCGCGCGTCCAGCGAAGGCAGCCCGAACGCCTCGTCGATGCTCGAGGCATCGAGGGAATTGACCCCGCCCAGCACGCAGCTCATGATCTGCAGCGCCACCCGCGCCGCGTTGTTCAGGGGCTTCTGCCAGGTGAGCGAAAGCCCCGAGGTCCGGATCCCGATCTTGAGCTGCATCGCCCTCTTGGTCTTAGCCCCGAGGCGCTCCTTGGCGATCCGGGCCCAGAGCTTTCTGGCTGCCCGGAACTTGCAGATCGTCTCGAAGAAGTCGGATTCCGCGTCCATGGAGAAGACCATGGGGCCGTAGTCGTCGATCGTGATCCCGCGCTGCCTCAGGTCCTCGATCATCGTGATCGCCACGGCGATGCAGCCGCCCAACTCGCGCGCGACGTCCATGCCCCTCTGCTGGGGGTCCACGCCGTTCGGCACGCACGGCTTCCAGCGGGGGGTGTGGCGGATGGCATACTCGATGTGGTCCAGCCACACCCTCCTGGCAATGGGAGTCGGAAGGTCCGGGCACTCGTAGACGAGCTTCGCCCGGATCGGATCGTTGATACAGTTGCCGTGGAGATTGTGCAGGTTGAGCCCCTTGTTTTCCATCATGGCCACGAACAGGCCGTAGATGTAAATGAAATTGGAGATGCCCATGTGGGCCAGCTCGTAGACGACGTTCTCCAGGGGCAGCCCTGCGAGCATCTTCTCGTAGGTATACAAGGCGTAGCTGGCCACGCCGCCGCACATCATGCTGTTCCAGGCCGCCGGGTGGTCGGGATCGATGCCGCACTGGGTCGGCAGGTCGGAGTTCATGCGGATGTCGGTCATGCCGTTGGCGATGTACTCCTTGATGGCCTGGTTGGTTTCTTCCGGAGAGCTGTAGCTCACGATGAACGACTTGAGCCACAGGCGGTTCCGGTACATCTCCGGGTAGAGGCCGCGGGTAAAGGGATACGCCCCCGGATCGCCGATGTCCGTCTCGTAGGACAGGTGCCGCACGTCGTCCGGGACGTAGGTGCTCTTCAATTCGATGTGGCACTGTGTCGCCGTTCGAACCGCTTTGCCGAAGTCGCGGTCCACGAGGCAAGCCTTGTCGTCCATGGTCATGATCTCCTTCCCCCAGCAACCGACCCCGAACCCTCCGCCGGACTTACCCGATGTTGATTCGCCATTGCCTGTTCCGGCAAACCCCGGATCGGAGCCGTTGCAGGGGCCGCAGTGCAGCCTCTGCTCGCCGCAACAGTGGCCTCCCCCTTATTCAGAGGGTGTTGAACAATGAACACCCTCTCCCCCGTGCACTGGGGAGAGGGTCGGGGTGAGGGGAGACGGGCGCGCATGCACCCCTCATCCTGACCTTCTCCCCTCGACGAGGGGAGAAGGAATGAAAGAACCAGCACCCCTCCAAAGGGGTGCATCCCGCGGTCCGCACCCGGGCCGGGATGACCCGATATGACGCAGCCTCAGATGGCGCTGTAGCCGCCGTCCACCGACACGACGCTCCCCGTCGCATATTCGCACTCGATCAGGAACAGGACCGCCCGGGCCGCGTCTTCCGGCAGCCCGACGCGCTTGATCGGGAGCGACTGGGCGACCATCGCGAACAGCCCCGCCTTCTGATCCGCCGGCATCCCGGCGTGGAGCTCGGTGTCGATCAGGCCGGGCGAAACCACGTTGACCCGGATCGGCGCCAGCTCCTGGGCGAGGGTCCTGGCCAGCCCTTCGATAGCGCCGTTGATCGCGGCCGATGGCGTCATCATCGCGGTCGCCTTCTTGTTGGCGGCGCCGCTGAACAGGGTGATCGAGCCGCCCGGCCGGATCTTCTGTGAGCCGTAGCGCGCGGTCAGATACTGGCCCCAGAACTTGCTCTCGAAGTAGTCCCTGACCGGAGCCGTTTCGGAAAACGCGAAGAAGCCCATCGCCGTGCCGGCTGCGCAGGTGACCAGGTGATCAAAGGGATCGCATTTTTCGAAGAAGGCCTTCACTTCAGATTCGCAGGTCACGTCCAGGGTCGAGGTCCGCGTGCCCTTCCCGAGCCTCGCGGCCGCATCCTGCAGCCTCTTTTCGCTCCTGGAGGCGATCCACACCGAAGCTCCGGCAGCGGCCAGCGCCTGCGCGGACGCAAACCCCATCCCCGAGCTGCCCCCCGTGATCAGCACCGTCTTTCCGGCCAGACTCATGGCGGTTCTCCTCTCATGGAATCCTTTTGGTTACATTCCCCAGTTGGCCTTGCACATGGCGCCGCCGTCCACCGAGATCGAAGCCCCGTTCACGTAGCTCGCCTTGTCGGAGCAGAGGAACAGCATCACGTTGGCGATGTCGTCCGGGCTGGCGATGCGGCCGCAGGGAATGAAATTCTTCCGGATGTGATCCAGGAACGGCTCGAGCATCTCGGGAGGGATGTTCTTGTGCGCCATGGGCGTCAGCGTCCAGCCCGGCAAAATGGTGTTGGAGCGGATGCCCGGATAATCGACGACCAGGTGCCTCGTGAATTTCTCCAGGGCCGTCTTCGCCGTCGAGTAGAGGAAATGGTTCGGCAGTTCCTGGCGCACGACCGTGGAGGCGATATTGATGATGCAGGGGTCCTTGGCCTTGCGCAGGAGCGGGATGAAATGCTTGGCCATGAGCATCGGCCCCTTGACGTCGATGTTGAACATCCAGTCGAAGTCCTGCTCGGTAAAGGCCTCCACCGAGATGTTGAACTTGACGACCCCGGCCACGTTCAACACCGCGTCCGCGCGGCCGCACCTGTCGCGGACGAATTCGCTCGCCGCCTTGACCTGATCCTCCTTGCTCACGTCGCAGTGCCGGGCAAGGAACGAAGGTCCCAGCTCTTTGGCGGTCTTCTCGAGCGTCTCCCGATCGAAATCGATTCCCACGACCGTGGCATGGTTTTGGACGAACTGGCGCGCGGCGGCCTGCGCCATGCCGGAGCCGGCCCCCGTGATGACCGCAACGTAATCCTTGAACATGAGACCCCCTCCTTTCTCCGTCATTCCGGCGCACGCCGGGATTCATTCCCTACCACGCTCCTGGATCCCGGCTTGCACGCGCTCCGCAGCACGGGCCGGGATGACGAAAAACGAGGCCCCTCTTTCTCCGTCATTCCGGCGCAGGCCGGAATCCAGTCCCTGCTGAGAGGTTCGTCATTCCCGCGCACCCCGGATCGGAGTCCGGGGCAGGCGCGGGAACCCCCCTGTGCCCGGGGATCCGGGAGGGGCGACGCTTGCGTCGCCCCTACAAGAGATGGTCCCCGGCCCCCGAAGCGGGTTGCCTTTGGAGGCTGTTCAGAGATGTCCAGATGCAAGGCGCACGAAATCCCGACGAATGAGGCGTACATGGCAGTACGCCGCAGTGAGGAGGGATGAGTGCAACGCAGCAGATGGGCATCTATGGACAGCCTCCTACCGGTCCTTCTGCAGGATCGTGACCGCCACCACCGAGTCGTCGAACCCGATCGTGCCGCCGCCGTTCTCCATGAGCGCAAACTCCGGATCCTTGACCTGCCGCGGGCCGGCCTCCCCCCTGAGCTGCGTCACCAGCTCGTACATCATGGAAAGCCCGGTCGCGGCGATCGGGTGCCCCTTGGACACGAGCCCCCCGGAGGTGTTGATCGGGATCTTCCCTCCCAGCATGGTCGCGCCCGACTCGATGAACGGGCCGCCCTCGCCGATGGGGCAGAAGCCGATCCACTCGGACTGCAGCACTTCGGCCACCGAGGTCGCGTCGTGCACCTCGGCCACGTCGATGTCCGCCGGGCCGATCCCGGCCATCTCGAAGGCCGCCTTGGCCGAGTAGAAGGTCGTTCCGGGCAGGTCGATGTCGCGGTACTTGCCGCCCTTGACGCCGATCGCCCGGATCTTGACCGCTCGGTTCTGGACCCGGGAGGGAAGGGTCTTGAGATAATCCTCGGAGCAGAGGATTGCGGCCGCCGCGCCGTCCCCGATCGGGGCGCACATGGAGCGGGTCAGCGGATAGACGACCTCGCGGTCGGCCAGGACCTGCTCCACGGTCAGCTCGAACCGGTACTGGGCCTTGGGATTGAGGGCCCCGAAATTGTGGCACTTGGAGGCGCTGATCGCGATCTGGCGCTGCGTCGTCCCGTGCTTGCGCATGTGGCGAGCCGCCAGGACCGAGTAGAGGTCCATGAAGATCGTGCGGCCGGGCCCGGGCTGGAAGTCGATGCCGCCCTTCTTGGCTCCATCTGTCAGCCACTGGTACTGCTCTTCCGGGTTCATGGCGTCCATGCCGCCGTTGAACATCGCGAAAGATTCGGCCAGCCGGTCCGGGAAGTAGAGCTTCTCCACGCCGAGCGCCAGGGCCACCTCGGTCTGGCCGCTGCGGATGTCCTTGGTGGCGCCGAGAAACGAGAGCGACCCGGTGGCGCAGGCCCCTTCCACGTTGATCATGGGAATGCGCTCCGGGAAGAGCTTCTCGCGCACCAGCGGCGCGAAGCAGACCTGGCCGCGGATGCTGCCCTGGCCCACTACGTGCATCCCGCAGTTGCCGAACCAGGCGAACTGGATCTCGTCGCCGTTCTCCCACCCGACGTCCTGCAGGACGCCCAGGTAGGCGTCCCGAACCAGATCCTTGTAGGTCTTTTCCGGCCATTTCTTGAACTGGGTCGAATAGGATCCGATCACGTACACGTTCTTCATGGAACCCTCCTCGTCCGCACAAAAACCCACATAATCGTGATCAGCGATCCTTCTGGAGAATCGTGACCGCGCAGATGGCCTCGTCAAGAAACATGTTCCCGCCGCCGTTGTCAATGAGCCCGAGCTCGGGCTTGTTCTTGACTTGGCGCTCCCCGCCTTCGCCCCGGAGCTGCGTGACCACCTCGTAGATCATCGAGAGCCCGGTGGCCCCGATCGGGTGGCCTTTGGACACCAGCCCCCCGGAAGGGTTCCACGGAAGCTTTCCCTCCAGCCGGGTCTCGCCCGACTCGACGAGCTTGCCGCCCTGTCCTTCGCCGCAGAAGCGGAGCATCTCGGGCTGAAAGATCTCACTGAACGAGCAGGCGTCGTGGGCCTCGACCACGCCGATGTCCTCGGGGCCGACCCCGGCCATCTTGAAAGCGGCGTCGCCGGCAGCCCGGGTCACGGTCGGCTCGTCCATGCCGACGTTCTTGCCCCCTTTGAGGGCAATGCCCTTGACCAGCACGGCGCGGTTCTGCATGCCGGCAGGCAGCCCCTTCAGGTAGTCCTCGGAGCAAAGGATGGTGGCCGAGGCCCCGTCCCCCATGGGCGCGCACATGGACCGGGTGAGCGGGTAGTTCACCACCCGGTCCTGCAGCACCTCGTCTACCGACACGCGGAAGCGGTACTGGGCCTTGGGGTTCAGGGAGCCGTTGTGGTGGGCCTTGGATGCCGCGATGGCGATCTGCTTCTGGGTCGTGCCGTAGCGGTGCATGTGGTAGGCGGCCTTGACCGCGTAGGTGTCCATGAAGGGCGTGCGGTCCGGGCCGAACTCGATGTCCCGGCCGGCCTCGCGCGCCGCGGCCCGGAAAGCGGCGAGCTGCTCCTCGGGGTCCATGTTGTCCATGCCCTGCGAGAACATGGCGAACAGGGTGGCCTTGTCCGCGTTCGGGTCGATCAGCTTCTCGACCCCTACGGCCAGGGTGACCTCGTGCTGGCCGCTCGCGATGTTCTGCCAGGCCCCATAAAAGGCGCACCCGCCGCTCGCGCACGCCCCTTCCACGTTGATGATCGGCACCCTTTCCGGAAACAGCCGCTCTCGCACCAGAGGAATGAAGCAGACCTGGCCCCGGATGCTCGACTGCTTCCAGTGGGACATCATGACGTTCGAGAACCAGCCGAACTCGATCTCGTCCCCGTTCTTCCAGCCCACATCTTCCAGCGCGCCCAGGTAAGCCTCGCGCACGAGGTCCTTGAAGGTCTTCTCCGGCCACTTCTTGAACTGGGTCATGCACGATCCGATCACGTAGACCTTTCTCATTTCCGCTCCTCTCCTCTCCCTTCAGCGGGTCTCTGCAGCATCATCGGTCCTTCTGGAGAATCGTCACGCCGCAGATGGCCTCGTCCAGAAAGATCACGCCGCCGCCATTGTCGATGAGCCCGAGCTCGGGACGGTTCTGCACCTGCCGCTCGCCGGCCTCGCCCCTGAGCTGGGTCACGATCTCGTAAATCATGGAGAGCCCCGTGGCCCCGATCGGGTGGCCCTTGGACACGAGCCCCCCGGACGGGTTCCAGGGGATCTTTCCTTCGAGGCGGGTCGCGCCCGACTCGACCAGCCTCCCCCCCTGCCCTTCCCCGCAGAACCCCAGCATCTCGGGCTGGAAGATCTCGCTGAACGAGCAGGCGTCATGGGCTTCGACCACGCCGATGTCCTGCGGGCCCACCCCGGCCATACGGAAGGCGGCCTGGCCGACCGCCCGCGTGACCGTGGGCTCGTCCATGGCGACGTTCTTGCCCCCTTTCAGGGCAACCGCGTTGATGCGCACCGCGCGGCTCTGGGCCCTGGAGGGCAGGCCCTTGAGATAGTCCTCGGAGCACAGGATGGCCGCTGCGGCGCCGTCGCTCATCGGGGCGCACATGGCCCGGGTCAGGGGGTAGCAGATGAGGCGGTCCGCCAGGACCTCGTCCACGGACATGGGGAACCGGTACTGGGCCTTGGGGTTCAGCGCCCCGTTGCCATGGGCCTTGGAGGCCGCCATCGCGATCTGCCTCTGGGTCGTGCCGTGGCGGCGCATGTGGTAGGCGGCCTTGATGGCGTAAATGTCCATGGCCGGCGACCGGCCCGGGCCGAGCTCGAGCGGGGTGCCCGCCTGCTGCGCCATTCTGCTGATGACCTCCAGCTGCTCCCCGAAGTCCAGCGCGTCCGTGCCGCCCGAGAAGAGGGCGAACTTCTTCTCCGGGTCGGCGTTCGGGTCGATGAGCTTTTCCACGCCGAGCGCCAGCGTGACTTCGTGCTGGCCGCTCAGGATGTTCTGCCACGCCCCGTAAAGGGCGCAGCTCCCGCTGGCGCAGGCCCCTTCCACGTTGATGATGGGCACGCGTTGCGGAAACAGCCCCTCCCGCACGAGCGGGATGAAGCAGACCTGGCCGCGGATGCTCGCCTGCTTCCAGGCGTGCATGCCCATGTTGGAGAACCAGCCGAACTCGATCTCGGCCCCGTCGGCCCAGCCCGCGTCCTCCAGCGCCCCGAGGTACGCTTCGCGCACCAGGTCCTTGAAGGTCCTCTCGGGCCACTTCTTGAACTGGGTCATGTAAGATCCGAGGATGTAGACTTTTCGCACGATGAGCTCCGCTCCTTCGGTCGCGCTCACGGAACCTGGAAGCCTGTCCAACAATCAGGCTCCTGGAGGCTGTTCAGAAATGTCCAGATGCAAGGCGCGCGACATCCTGAGGAGTGAGGCGTACATGGAAGTACGCCGCAACGACGAAGGACGAGCGCAACGCAGCAGATGGGCATTTATGGACAGCCTCCTAGGCGATCTGGCGCTCCTGGCCGACCCAGTATTT
Organism: bacterium; assembly: GCA_040756235.1. Lineage (GTDB taxonomy): Bacteria > Desulfobacterota > DSWW01 > DSWW01 > DSWW01 > JBFLZG01. The sequence goes on from JBFLZG010000044.1 coordinate 36,251, forward strand.
CTGGCGCAGTTTCTTCTTGTCCGGCTTTCCGAGCGGGGTGGCCGGAATGCTTTCCAGGAAGTCGACCGACTTGGGCGCCATCATGCTGCCCTTGTTTTCCTTGCAGAACCGGATCAGGTCCTCCTCGGAAGCGCTCTGACCCGGCTTGAGGACGACGACCGCCTTGACCGCCTCTCCCCACTTGGCGTCCGGAACGCCGATCACCGCCGCAGCCGCCACGGCCGGATGGCCGTAGAGGAGGTCCTCGATCTCCTTCGGGTACACGTTGAAGCCGCCGGAGACGATCATGTCCTTCTTCCGGTCCACCATGTAGAGGTAGCCGTACTCGTCCCTGCGGGCGATGTCGCCGGTGTGCAGGTATCCGTCCCGGATGGTCTCGGCCGTGATCCCGGGCTGGTTCCAGTACCCGAGCATCGTGTTCGGGCTCCTGACCACGATTTCCCCCGGCTCTCCCACCGGCACCTCCCTGCCGAAGTCGTCGACGAGCTTCACGTCCATCAGCAGGGACGGCCTGCCGCAGGACGCGAAGCGCGCTTCGTCCAGAGGACTGCCGTCGAGCACGTGGTCCTCGCGCGAGAGAATCGAGATCGCGACCGGGACCTCGGTCTGTCCGTACGACTGCGTGAACACCGGCCCGAAGGTCGCGACCGCCTGCTTCAGACGCTCGGGAGAGATCGGCGCCGCGCCGTAGATGACGTTGCGCAGGGTGCTGGTGTCGTATTTCTTCAGGTCCGGGTGGCTCATCAGGGCGTGGATCATGGTCGGCACGACGAAGGTGCTCGTCACCTTTTCCTTCTGGACGGTCTCCAGAAACTTGGTGGCGTTGAAGCCCTGGTGAATGACCACCGAGCCGCCGGCCAGGAGCACCGGGATGATGTAGACCCTGGCCCCATGCGTCAGCGGGGTGGCCGCCAGGAAGACATCATTCCTCTGGGTGCCCATCTCCATGCTGGTGATGACGATGGTGGCGGCCCAGGTGCGATGGTTGTGGACGATGCCCTTCGGCTTGCCCGTGGTCCCGCCGGAGTAAATGATGACGCACAGGTCCTCGGGTCCTATGGCCGAGGCCACCGGCCGGGCGGCGCCTTCGGCCATCAGGCGCTGCAGGTGCAGGGCCTCGGCCGGGACCAGGGCCGGGTCGTCGCTCGAGCAGACCAGGCGGCGGATCCGGGGCACTTCCTGCCGGAGCCTGGTCACCAGATCCTGGAACAGCTGATGATAGAAGATCGTCTGGGCGCCCGTGTCGTTGAGGATGTAGAGCAGATCCGGGACCTGGAGATAGGTGGCCAGCGGAGTGGCCGAGATGCCGATCTTGGTGCAGGCAAAATCGAGGAACATGACCTCGGGACAGTTCGGCATGAGGATGGCGATGTGGTCCCCTTTCCGGAACCCCGCGTCCAGCAGGGAGTTGGCCAGCCGCAGGCCGTTCTCCCGCAGGTCGCAGAACGTGTACCTCCGGTCTGCGAAGACCAGCGCCGTCTTGTGGCCGTAGTGCAGGCACATGTAGTCGTAGTAGTCCGACATCGTCTTGGTCAGCATCGCTGCCTCCAATCAGGTCATTCCCGCGAAAGTTCCCCAACATTTCGTGTCCTCGCTCCGCCTCAATGCGGCCTTGGTCGGGAGGCGAGATCCGGAATCCCACTGCACAGAGGCGATTGCGGGATCCCGGGGCACAGCGGGATTCCCGCTTTCGAGGCTGTGTCGCAAGCCGGCCAGACCCTGCTCCCTGTCTTTCCGTCACCCCGACGAACCCCGGATCGGAGTCCGGGGCAGGGACCGGGGTCCAGTCACTGTTACCCGGCAATCACCGCTTGCACGGTGCACCCTCCTGGATCCCGGCTCCCACGCGCTGCGCAGGTGGGCCGGGATGACGAAATGACACAGCCGCTTTCGCGGGAATGACGGCCCTGTAGGGCGCGGTCTGCTGGACCACCTGCCCGTTTTTCCGATCCTTCAAGTGCGCTCCCCCGCGCATCACGATTGCCTACCACACCTTCTCGTAGGTCTCCCACTCCGCATCGGAAATCATCCCCTTCTTGCGATAGTACTGCCGGGCTTCCGCCAGGATACGCTCCACGTCCTGCTCCTGGGCCGCGCTCACGGGCGGATCCACCTTGTGCTCGGAAAGCATCTGCGCCATCACGTCTTTCGCGTAATCGAGGGCCCTCTTCTTGCCGGACGCAAGCCACTCCGGGTAGGTCATTCGTTCCGCGACCTTCGGCACGTAGCTCTGAAGCCTCCACCACTTCCGTGTGTGGGCCGTGTTCAGGAAGTGTCCCGGGATCGGTCCGACCTCGCGGATGACGTCCACGGCCAGCGTCTCCGGGCTGACGGTCTCCCCTTCGACGAACCGGCCGATCATGCCGGCGATGTCGTCGTCCAGGATCGCCTGGAGCGGATGCATGGTCAGCTCGCTGGAAACCGACCCGTGCAGGCTGATGCAGTGAGCGCCGGAGACGGCTGCGAGCGCGGCCGCGGTCGCCTTCTCGTAACCGGTCTGGAAATCCATGCTCTTGGACAGCGGCATGGCCCCGGCCCCGGCCGCCATCGGAACGTCGTAGTGCCTCCAGACCTGGTTGAACATGGCCTGGACGATGGAGGCGCCGATCTCGCTGAACGCCGGTGAGCCGGTCCGCATGTTCAGCGGGTGGGTGAAATTGATCACCGCCACCCGATGGCCCGGGCTGATCAGCTGAATGAGCGCGAGCATGGCGATGATCTCGGCGTTGCCGGTGACCAGCGATCCGGCGTGCGTCGCCGGACCGCTCCCGCCGTAGACCGCACCGTTCAGGATCCCCAGGGGGAAGCCGGCTTCGATCATGCGCCTGGCGTGCAGGACCGACCCGTCGTACCAGCTGAGCGGGGGCGAGGCGCTCAGGGCCCCGATGACTTCCATGCCCAGCGCCTGGGCGATCTGGATGTTGAAGATCTCGCAGTCGAGCTGGTGCGCCGTCATCTGGTGCTTGGTGGAGTAAAGCGCCTGCAGGGCCACGCCCTCGGTCATGGCCATGACCGGCGGCACCCCCGCGAAACCGAAGTACGGGTAGGCGATCAGCCAGTGGAGGTTCTGCAAAGAATCGAGCACCCGGATGAGATCCCGATGCTCCTCCTTGGTGGGCGGACGCGGATCCAGCGTGTCCAGGTCGACCGTCTGCATGCCGCAGGAGTTCACGAAGTAGAGCGTGTTGCCGCCGATTCGGCAGTCCCTCGCCGGATTCCTGGCGTGCAGCCGGAAGCTGCCCGGCGCCTTGCGGATGCAGTCCTCCACCAGCATCTCCGGGAAGCGGACGCGGGAGACGCTCCGATCCACGATGCAGCCGTTCTTCTCGAAGAAGTCGAGGGCCCATGGGCTCTCGAAGCGGACGCCGGTTTCCCGCAGGACGTCCAGGGTCGCGCGGTGGATGCCCTGGAGGTCCTCGGGGGAAAGGATCTTGAGCGGACGGAACTTGCGCGTGAAGCCGTGCAGCATGGAATCTCTCCCTACAGCAGTTGTCCGTCTTCAGTGGCCAGTTATCACCCAGAACTACGATTGAAACGAATTTGATGAGGAGATAACTGTCACCCCTCACCTTGATCCTCTCCCCTCGGAGGGGAGAGGAAATCCCTACCCTCGCCCCCGCAAGTGGAGAGGGTAGGAGTGAGGGGGGGCGCAGCCCGAATGCGAGTTCATTCCTAGAACCTCAACAGGCTCACCCCTGCGGGCCGGCGAAAAACCCCCCATCCGCCGGCAGGGCCACGCCGGTGATGAAGGAGGCCGCGTCCGAGCAGAGCCACACCGCGGCCTCCGCGATCTCCCAGGCTTCGCCGATGCGCTGGACCGGGTGCATGGTGGCCAGAAATTTCAGGGTTTCGGCGTCGCAGAACTTCTCCGTCATCGGGGTGTTCACCATGGCAGGGCAGACCGCGTTGACGCGGATCTTCTGAGGGCCGTACTCGATGGCCGCCGCCTTGGTGATGCCCACCACGCCGTGCTTGGCGGCCACGTAGCCGTAGTGGCGCGGCATGCCGAAAAGGCCGGCCAGGGAAGCGGTGTTGACGATCGCTCCCCCGCCGCTCCTGAGCATCTCGGTGATCTCGTATTTCATGCACAGCCAGACGCCGGTCAGGTTCACCGCGATCAGCCGGTCCCAGCTCTCCTCCGAGTACTCGGTCAGGGGCGGCCGGCCCATCTCGATGCCGGCGTTGTTGAACGCGCAGTCCAGCCGGCCGAAGGCCTCCACGGTGCGGGCGACCATCTGCCGGACTTCGTCGACGCGCGCGACGTCGGTGCGGATGAAGACGGCCTTGCCGCCCGCCGCCTCGATCCTGCGGACCGTCTCCCCGCCCCCCTTCGCATCCACGTCGACGACCGCCACGCGGGCGCCGCTGCGAGCGAAGAGCTCTGCAGCCGACCTCCCGATCCCGCTCCCGGCGCCGGTTACCAGGGCGACTTTCCCGTCCATGCCGTGAACCATCACGCCCCCCTCTGTTCTTCTTTCTGGAAAGACGAGCCTCTTTTCGGTCATTCCGGCGCAGGCCGGAATCCAGTCCCTGCATCCCGTGACTCCGGCCGCTCCCTGTAGCAGGCTGCTGGATCCCGGCTCACACGTGCTGCGCAACCGGGCCGGGATGACGAAAGAAATCAATCTTCCTTATAAAGCTTTTCGAACCGCTTGCTCTTCACCATGGCCCGTTCGAACGTTCCGGGCGGCTGCCAGAGGATCTTCGGCCGGATCTTGACCCGGTGGTGGAAGGCGTCCGACAGCTCCTTTTCCAGGTCCGGGAGCTTCTCTTGCGGGAAATCCTTGCCGACCTCCACCTTGATCTTGAGCGGCGGCTCCACCCGCGGCGGCTTTTCCGTCAGCACGATCTTGAACTCACCGGTCACGCGCGGGGTGAAGCTCTCGAGCACCGCCGCGATCGCCACCGGATAGACGATGACCCCCTTGACCTTCAGCATGTCGTCGGTCCGGCCCACGATCTTGTAGCGGAACCCGGACCCGCCGCAGGGGCAGGGAGACGTCGTCACCTCGTGGAGGTCTCCCAGGCTCGAACGCAGCGGCATGAGGCTGCCGGCCATGAGCGGCGTGAGCACGGCCTCGCCCTTGGCTCCGTCCTCCAGCGGGATCGGCTCGCGGGTGCCCGGGTCCACCAGCTCGTAGAGGCAGTAGTCGTCGGCCAGGTGGTGCATGCCCTGGTACTCCGGGTAGGTGCACGAGACCCCCAGCGCCCCGCCGTGGTCGATCAGCACCCCACCGAACCCTTCCTCGATCTTCTTGCGGATCTCCGGCACTCCGGGACCGGGCTCTCCGCCGCACAGGAGCAGGTGGATGCCCATCTCCCTGGCCGGCTTGCCGAGCTTCTGGGGGGCCGCGTCCACGAGGTAGGAAGCGAGCGACGGGGTGCCGATGAAGATGGTCGGCTTGTAATGCCTGGCCATCTGGAAGATGCGATCGGTCCCGGTCTCCGCGCCGACCGGAATGACCCCCAGCTCCATCCGCATCAGCCCCATGACCGTGGCGATGCCGCCGATGTGCATCGAAAGGCCGAAGCACTCGAGCACCCGGTCGCGTCTGCGTGCCCCTGCCCGCCACAGCCCTCGCGCCAGGTGCTCTCCCCAAACCTCGAAGATCGCCTTGAACGTGAACGGGTAAGGGGTGGGATCGCCGGTGGTGCCGGTGGTGCTGTTGATGAGGGTCAGCTCGTCCACCGAGATGGGCAGCTCTTCTCTGAGGAGCTGGATCAGGTCCCCGTCGCAGGCGGCGGCGTGATCGCGATAGTCCTCTTTCGTGAAGATCGGGATGATGCGGGAGTAGTCGTCCAGGCTGCGGATCTTCCGGTCCACGTTGTCCGCCGTGATGCCCACTTCCCGGTACTTCTTTTGAAAATAGGTGGAACCCTGGCAGAGCTGCTTGAGCGCGTGCTGGAGCTTGTAGAACTGAACCTCCCTCATCTGGGGTGTGTTCAGGAACGGCTCGACGTTCATGTCCCAGTATCTCCTCTCCTCGTCCATCTTTCTGCCTCGCTTTGTTCCGTTCAGTTCACGCGGACCGGGCTGGTCATTCGAAAGGGTGAGGGGCAAGGGGCCTGTTCTTCCAATAGAAAGGGTCGTGCTCGGGCACGATCTCCGCTCCCGCAAGCCGGAGCAGCGAGAGCACATTGAAGACCTGGACGACCTTGGACTCGTCCCAGGCCACCCAGGGGAGGATCCTCTTCTCGAGCTGCTCGATGCTGTCCAGGGCGTCGCTGGTCAGCACGTAGCGGCGGCCGTCGGTCACCGTCACCATGAGGCTCATCATCCCTGGCGTGTGCCCGGGCATCGGAAAAGCCACGACCGTGCCGTCGCCGAACACGTCCAGGACTCCGTCGACGGGCACGAAATGGAGGCGTTTGAGGTCGCCGTAGTCGGCCGGCATGTAGCCGATCTGGCCCTCCTCGATGACCTGGAGCTCCGAGCGCTGCACGAAGATCGGCACCTCGGTGTCGGCGAACACGTGCACGCTGCCGGCATGGTCCAAATGGCCGTGGCTCAGGATGAGCCCGTTCAGGTCCCGGGGCTCGATCCCCAACCGACTCTTGAGCTGCTTGTCGAACGCCTCTTCCGGTTTCATCTCGGGGACGATCGGGACGGCGAGAATGTCCTTGCCCAGATGGCCCTCGGGATCCCGGGCGCAGCGCTCGTTCATGCCGGTGTCGAAAGCGACCAGGCTGCTTCCATGGCGGACGACGTAAAAAGGAATGGGGATCCAATGGGGACGGCCCATCTCCCGTTCGTCCGTGGTCTGGATCAGCCTCTCTTTGACCGTTCGGATGTAGCCACCGATGAACGCATGGATTTCCACCTGGACCGCCATGAGACACCGTCCTTTCTTTCCGGAAGTTCTTGCGCACCGGCCGAGCCGAAGGATCGCAACCACGGGATCGGGCCCGGGAGAAGCTTGCGTCTTTCCCGGGGGCTCCCAGTCTCCGAAAAACGATCGGTCCTGTAAACACCTAGAAATAGGGATTTCGGTATCCCCATTTGTTGGGTATTGTAGTAGAATGGCCCGGTACGAACGGCCACCGTCCGCAAGACTTCTCCTGCAATCTATCCAAGTCGGCACAACAATCGTGGCAAAGCAAAGAACCCAAAGAGCCCCCACCCTCCCGCAGTTCACCACGCTGAAGCAGGTCTTCGAGTCCTTTCAGCCCCGGATCATCGAAGAGACGCTCAAGCGCTTTGGTGAGGATCCCGGCACGGACTACAAGCGCTTCGTCCTCAAAACCGACCTGTTGCGCGAGCGGGCCAAAGCCTTCTGCGAGGTGCTGGTCCTGGCCCTGGAAGGGGATCGGAGCCCGCTCCGAAAGGACCAGGCCAACGCCGGCTACGACCGGGCCCTGAGAGGCTTCAACCTGGGAGACGTGCTGAGACCGCAGGATGTCTTTCGCTGGGTTCTGTACGACCTGCTGGCTGAGCTGCAGTCCAAAGGACAACTCGCGTTCCCCGACATCCTGAAGGAGGTCTACGAGTTCTACTCGGTCATGATCGAGGCCTACCAGCAGAACGCCCTCTCCTTCATCCGCACCCGCGAGGAGCTGATCAATGAAAAGGTGAATCAGCTTCAGGCGCTCTACGACTTCACGCAGGAACTGCTCGCCGAGCCGCCCCGTTCCGACGCCATCTTCCGCCGGCTCTTCGAAGAGATGATCCGTCTGTTTCCGGACGGGGAACTCATCCTGGCGATCTGGAAGGGCGCCAACGCCCACCTGATCTTCCATCACCCCGAGAATTTACAGAAGGCCGCCATATTGCCTTTCCTGGAACAGGTCGGAGGGAACCCCGCGCCCCTGTACATGGACGAGACAGGAAGCACCTCCGGGGACATCGACCATGCGAAGATGAAGACGTGTGTGGTGATCCCCTGGTCCGGGCCGACCTCGTATCGCGGCGTGCTGGTCCTCCGGACCCCCCAGGGGTTCGCCTTCACGCTCAAGGAATCCCATCTCATCCAGCAGTTCCTGCATCTGTCCGCGGTGGCGATCGAAAACGCGGAAATGCTCGTGGAAGTGGAGCGCAAGCAGCGCGAGCTGCAGGTCATGACCAACCGGATGCTCGAAATCCGGGAAGAGGAGCGCAAGAAGCTCGCCGCGGACCTGCACGACACCTTTGCCCAGACCCTCGTCTTTCTCGACTACCGGCTGCAATATTTCGGAGAGGTCCTCAGGAAAGAGCCCGAATTGCTGCAGGAGAAGTTCGCCGAGCTGCGCACGATCGTCAAGAGGGCCGCCGACCAGTGCCGGGTCATGATATCGAGCCTGCGGCCGGACCTGATCGACACCCTCGGGCTGACCGGGGCGCTGAGGCGGCTGGTGGAGAACTTCGAGGCAGAGACCGGGATCGACGTGGAAACTCACTTCTCCGACCTGAGCATTTCCGGCAAGACCAAGATCTGCCTCTTCCGGGTCGCTCAGGAGGCCTTGAACAATGTGTCCAAGCATGCCCAAGCGACCAGCGTGGACTTCTCTCTCAAGAAAGAGCGGGATCTGGTCCGGCTCGTGGTCTCGGACAACGGCCTGGGCTTCGACGCGTCCGCCCATTGCGTCTCGAGTGCGGAGGCCCGCAAGCTGGGCCTCCTGTTCATGAAGGAGCGGATCGAGGGGCTGGGCGGCGAGCTCGTCGTCGCCTCCCGCCCCGGGAGCGGATGCCGGGTCGAGGCGTCGATCCCTTACACCTTAAAGGAAGACACCCATGGCACCGACTGAGGTGATCATCGTGGACGATCACCTGGTCGTCCGCAAAGGACTGCGGCAACTGCTCGAGATGAGCGGCGACATCGCGGTGGTCGGGGAAGCCGGCAAGGGGCTCGAATGCCTGCAGCTGCTCGAAAAAATCAAGCCCGACGTCATCTTCATGGACATCAAGATGCCGGGGATCAACGGCATCGAAACGACGCGTCTGATCTGCGAGAAATACCCGGATGCGAAGATCATCCTGCTCACCATGTACGAGGACGCCGATCACGTGGTGGCAGGGCTGAGAGCCGGGGCGAGGGGATACATCGTCAAGAACGCGGACAAGGACGAGATGATCAAGGCCGTCCATCGCGTGATGAAGGACGAGGCGTACCTGGACCCCTCCATCACGCGCGCCCTGATCAACATCGTGCGCGACATGCCGGGGATCCCGAGCGAGGAACGCGAGACGCTCACCCAGAGGGAGCTGGAGATCCTGAACGGGCTCTTCGAGGGCCAGTCCGACCAGAAGATCGCCGAAGTCCTGTTCATCTCCAAGCACACGGTCCGGTCCCACATCAAGACGCTGTTCCGCAAGCTGGGCGTGACTTCACGCTCCCAGGCCATCATCAAAGGCATCCAGCAGGGCATCGTCAGCGGTGCAAAGTGAGCATCCTTCTTCCTTCATCCCGGCCCAGCTGCGAAGCGCGTGTGAGCCGGCGCCTGCAGGTTTTCTTACACCTTCTCCCCTCCGCGAGGGGAGAAGGTCGGG
>JBFLZG010000045.1:0-13703 GCA_040756235.1 bacterium
CACAGGTCGGACAGGCAAGAGTCGCCCTGGATCGCAGTAAAGACGAATACGCCCGGATGAAATTCCTGTATGAAAGCAGGAGCCTTGCGGAAAACGATTTTGAAAAATACAAAGCGGCCTATTTGAGCGCCGAACAGCAGCTGCACCAGGCCATCGCAAATGAAAAGCTTGCCCACAAGCACCTTGGCGATGCGTCGCTGCATGCTCCTGCCCCCGGTTTTATTTCAAGGCGGTTCATCGAACCGGCTCAGACTGCAAGTCCGGAAAGCCCTGCTTTCGAAATCGTGAAGCTCGATCCGGTGGAGATCAACGTCGGCGTGCCGGAGACCGACGTTCATCTCGTCAGGGTCGGACAGACGGCAACTGTCACAATCCCCGCTCTGCCGTCGGAATCCTTCGAGGGCACGGTGCGGGTTATCAACGTCTCGGCCGATCCCCAAACCAGAACATACATGACGAGGATCGTTGTTCCCAACCCAGCCCATACCCTCCGGGTCGGGATGGTTGCCGAGGCCAGGATCCAGGGGGACAGGGTAGTCGACCTGATGACCCTTCCCGCCGAGACCATCTTAAGGGACCCGCAGGGGGCGACGATTGTTTTCGTATATTACCCCGACCAGGAGCGCGTCTATGCGCGGCGGGTTGTGCCGGGCGCTGTCTATGGCCGGGAAGTCGCCATCACAGGCGGCCTTTCAGGGGATGAGGCCGTGGTCGTTGCAGGACAGGAGAAGCTGCGCGACGGAACCACCGTCTCCTTGACGGGGGAAAGCGCCTCCGGGGTGCCGCAGGATTTGCCGGGAGAAAGAGAGGTGCGCCAATGAACCCGGCCAAGGCATCTCTGCAGTACCCGACAGTTGCTTTGATCCTTGTCGCCATGGCCGTGGCGGTCGGACTTTATGCCTTCCTCTACATGCCGCGCACCGAAGACCCCGACGTCACCATTCGCACCGGCCTGGTGATCGCACTTTATCCGGGCGCAACTTCCGAGCAGGTCGAAAAGCAGGTAGCAAAACCCCTGGAAAAACACATTTTCAAGTTTCCGGAAGTCCGCAAGGAGAAAACGTACTCGACCAGCCGCCCGGGTCTGGTCATCATCAACGTGGAGCTAGAAAACCACGTGAGAAACTCCGACGTCATCTGGGCCAAAATCCGCCACGAGATGAACGAGGTCAGCGCAACCGAGCTGCCCGACGGCGTCCGGGGACCCATTGTGAACTCCGACTTCGGCGACACCGTAGCCATGCTTCTCGCCATACACGGGAAACGTTACGGCTACCGCGAGCTGCGTGACTACGTGGACACGATTCAAGACGAGCTGCGCACCATCCGTGAAGTGGGCAAGCTCGCCATGTATGGAGAGCAGCAGGAGCAAATCTGGATCACGAGCGACTTGGAGCGCCTGTCACAGTACTTCGCGGACCCGCTGCAACTCATCCAGGCTCTCAAAGAGCGAAACGTCATAGAGGGTTCCGGCCATTTTGAGGCGGACCACAGCAAAATTCCCCTGCGCACCACCGGCCTGTTCAATGCGGAAGAAGACATCCGGAATGTGCTCGTGGACATTTCCCAAACGGGCGAACCTGTTTACATCCGCGATTTTGCCGAGGTGGAGCGGCGCTACCAGGACCCGATGTTCATGGTGCGCTATGATGGCGAGCCTAGCCTGCTGCTGTCTGTGGAAATGCAGAAGGGGAAGAATATCGTCGAGCTCGGCGATCGAATCCGGGAGGCTTTTGCCCGCCTCAACTCCCTGATGCCGCCGGACGTTCGGATCGATCTCATCGCCAATCAGCCTGAGGTCGTCAAGGAACGAATCACGCATCTGACCCATGAATTCCTGCTGGCCATCGCATCTGTTATCCTGGTCACGATCATCCTGCTGCCCATCCGGGTAGCGGTGATCGCGGCGCTCGCCATTCCCATAACGCTATGCACAACCTTGGGGGCGATGAACGCCGTGGGCATCGCGTTGCATCAGGTCTCTATCGCTGCGCTCATCATGGTCCTCGGGATCGTCGTCGACGATGCCATCATCATTGCCGATAATTACGTGGATCTTCTCGACCGCAAGGTCTCCAAGCCGGAGGCCGCCTGGCGCTGTGTGGCAGAAGTCATGGTTCCGGTCCTTGCCGCAACCGTGACAATCATCTGTTCTTTCCTGCCCCTGGTGATCCTTACGGGAACGGCCGGCGAGTTTATTTTTGCGCTTCCCATTACGGTCGCCATAGCTCTGACCGTGTCGTTCATCGTGGCCGTCTTCATCACACCGATCTTCTGCAGGTTCTTCATCAAGAAAGGGCTCCACGACCACGGCACCGACAAGGTCGACGGAGGCAAGGAGAAATTCAGCATTCTCAATGTGATCCAGACCGGCTATCGGGTGATCATCGCCTTTTTCATGCGCCACAAGGTCCCGGCCATGGCATTAGGAGTCGGGGCATTCGCTCTCGGGCTCCTCCTTTTCCGATCCGTGCCGCAGCAGTTTTTCCCAACGGCGGAACGTAACCAGTTCGTGATCGACGTATGGATGGGCCAGGGAACCCGCATCGAGGCGACGGACGCTGTGATGCGGCGGATAGAGGCGTACATGAAGGAGAGGCAGGAGATCGAGCATTTTGCGAGCTTCGTCGGCCAGAGCGCGCCGAGGTTTTACTACAACGTCAATCCCCAGCAGCCGGATGCCGCATACGGGCAGTTTATCGTAAACACACGCTCCGCAAAGGAAACCCCGGCATTGGTCGAAGATCTCCGGAAATCCCTGGCATCCGTGGCCCCCGAAGCGCTGGTCATCGTCAAGGAGCTGCAGCAGGGAATGTCATTGGAGGCTCCCGTCGAGGTGCGCATCGTAGGTGAGGACATCCAGGAATTGAAGCGCATCGGTTCCCAGGTGGAGGAGTTGCTCGCCCGGGCCTCCTCTTCGGCTTTCGTCCACCGCGACTATTTCAACGAGTCCTGCAGGGTCGACCTGCACGTCAACGAGGAGCTGGCTAACAGACTTGGAATAACCAATTCTTCCATATCGAAGATCGTGGACGGAGCATTTGACGGGATACCCGTGAGCACGTTCTGGGAAGGCGACCGGTCGGTGACCATCCTGCTCCGTCTCACACAGGCGTCTCGCTCCTCTTTCGGGAACGTGCGCGATACCTATTTAAACTCTCCGTTAACAAAGGCCAGAGTGCCGCTTCGCGCCATCTCCACGCTCGAGCCGCAGTGGCAGACCAGCAGGATCGTGCGCCGCAACGGCGTGAGAACCCTGACCGTTCGAAGCTTCGTGCAGGGCGGCCATTACGCATCGGAACTTCTGAAGGTTACCCGACCGCTGATCGAGGCGCTGCCGCTACCGCCGGGGTACAGGATTGAATACGGAGGGGATAAGCTCAACAGCGAGGAGACTTCGCCCGAGATGACGGCGGCGCTCGGCATCAGTCTCGTCGCCATCTTCCTCACCCTGCTCATGCAGTTCAGACGAGCAACGGACACTCTGATCGTCATGTCGTCGATTCCTCTCGCGCTTCCCGGCGCCGTTCTGGGGCTGATGATTACACGGAACCCGTTCGGGTTTACGGCTTTCATGGGACTCATCAGCCTGTGCGGGATCGTGGTGCGGAACGCGATCGTTCTCATCGACTACATGAATGAGAAAAGGCGAGAGGGGCACTCTCTCGAGCAGGCCGCAAGGGAGGCCGGCGAACGGCGCCTGCGGCCGATCTTTCTGACCACCATGGCCGCAGCCGCGGGAGTGCTGCCCATGATCCTCTCCGGGTCGAGCTTGTGGAGTCCTCTGGCAAGCGTCATCGCATTCGGACTGATCTGGTCCATGTTCATCACTCTGCTCGTGGTTCCGGTGCTGTTCGTCGTCGTCAAGTCCCGCAAGACGAAGCCTGCCGCGGCTGCCGCGGCGGCGCTCATCGCTGCGCTTGTTCTCCTAGCGAGCCCGGCACATGCGGAGACGAAGCGGCTTACTCTGCCCGAGGCGGTCGACCTCGCCCTTCGGGGGAACCCCGCGGTCAAGATTGCCCACTTCAAAGTGAAGGAAAAGGAAGAGAAGGTCGCTTCCACCTCTGCGGACTACTACCCGAACCTGTCAAATGAATCCCGTTTCCACAAGATTTCCGATGAGCAACTGGTTTCCATCCCGGCTGGCTCCCTCGGGACCGTCCCCGGCATTGGGCGGTTTCCGGTCGAGAAAACCACCATCAACCAGGGCTCTTCAACGCTCTTTCTCAGCACCACGACCCTCAGTCAACCTCTGACGCAGCTGATCAAGATTTACCATGCCACGGGTATTGCGCGGTCCGACCGAGAAGTTACGAAGGCCGAGGCCAGGCAGACGGAAAACGATGTCATCCTTGCGGTTCACCAACTCTATTACGGTCTTCTTGCAGCCAGAAAAGAAAAGGAGGCGGCTGAGGCCGGCTTGTCGGCGGCCCTGGAAAGCCAGCGCGAGGTCGAAAACGGGGTCCGTTCCAGGACCCTTCTTGAAGTCAGCCTGAACGAGAGCCGTACCGCAGTCCTGCAACACAGGCAATCGCTCATCGTGGCGGATATTCAGATCGCGGACCTGAATTCCGAGCTGAATGAAATTCTCGGCCTGCCGTTGGACACCGTGCTCGAATTGTCCGGGCCCGACTCCCCGGATGGCGCCATTGAAACTCGTGAGCACTACCTGCAGGCGGCGCTTTCCGGCAATCCCGAGCTTGAAGCCGCCAAAGCCGCCGTGACCAAGGCGCGTGGCGGAGTGAAGGCGGCCTACGACGAGTACATCCCTGATCTCGGTCTTTTCGCAAGTCATGCGTATCAGGATGGTGTGCCGTTTCTGACGGAAAATGTCTGCACGTTCGGATTCATGATGTCCTGGAATATCTGGGACTGGGGCAAACGCGGGGCCGACATCGGCGAGCGGAGGGCCCAGCTGTCGCAGGCCGAGGAAGACCTCCACAGGATCAGTGACCAGGTAACTGTCGAACTGGAAAAGGCATACAGAAAGCTCGAGCGCACTAGAAGCATGATGGCTGTCGCCAGGGAGGCGCTTGCGCTGCAACAGGAAAGGCTGCGCCTGGTTTCCGACCAGCTCAAGGCCGCCACCGTCAGCCCGGCAAAATACAGCGGGGCCGTTGCAGCCGTCAAAAAGGCGGAATCAGACGAGCTCCAGGCGCGCCTGGGCTACGACCTTGCGGTGGCGGAGCTGAATCGCATCGCGGGGAAATTCCCCGGGCTGGCCAGACAGGAAGACAAGGCCGGAGGTCCTGAAATCTGACAGACGGGTGCGACGAGAAGTGCCTCGTGCATTCGAGCCGGCTGCAATAGGATCAGACAGAGGTAGCAGGTTCCGCGCTTGCGGGGCGCTGGTCAACTGGAGAGCGCAGGGGAAACCCGGATGGACGCTGAGACGAGAGCAAGCCTGGACCGCATCTTCTATCCAAGAGGTCTCGCCCTTGTCGGCGCATCCGGCACGCCGGGCAAGTTCGGCTCCATCATCACAGACGGGATCCTTCGCATGGGATACCGGCCCCTGTATCCCGTGAATCCTCGGGAAAGCGAGATCTTCGGCCTTCCAGCTTACCCCTCCGTGAGCGCCATTGAGGGCCCGGTCGACCTGGCCATCATCCTGTTGCCTGCTCCCGCGGTTTGCCGAACGCTGGAAGATTGCGTACGCAAGGGCGTCACCGGCGCGGTCATCATCAGCGCCGGCTTCGGCGAGCGCGGTTTAGAGGGCCGCCGGCTTCAGCAGCAGATCGTGGAGGTTGCCCGCAGCGGAGGGATGAGGCTCATCGGCCCCAACTGTCTCGGTTTCTACTGTCCGGCCTCCAAGATCACGTCCTTTCCCAAGGTCCTCATGGAGAACGTGAAGGCCGCATCCGGACCTGTGGCCGCGATTTCCCAGAGCGGGTCCTTTCTTGACAACCTCACTATCATCGGGGCCGCCAAAGGCCTTGGCTTCAGCAAGCTCGTGAGCAGCGGCAACGAGAGCGACCTCACGGCCGAGGATTTCCTGGAGTATCTGGGAGAGGATGCGGACACCCGCATCATCGTCTCCTATCTGGAGGGCGTCAGGGATGGGGCCCGTTTCCTCGAAGCGGCTAAGAGCGTCAGCCGACGAAAGCCCATCATCGTGTGGAAAGCGGGAACAAGCGAGAGAGGCGCACGGGCTGCCGCCAGCCACACGGGTTCCCTTGCCGGCGCAAGGGAGATCTGGGAAGGAGTATTCCGACAGGCAGGTATACTGGTCGTACGGAATCAGGAGGAGCTGATCGATGATCTCGTCGCGTTTTACCATCTTTCCGCTCCCGGCGGCCGTGGAGTAGCCATCCTGTCGGGGCCCGGCGGCCTCGCGGTGGGCGCCGCCGACGTGTGCTCGGAACAGGGGCTTCACCTTGCCGATCTGTCCGCAGAAACACGATCGGAGCTTGACACCATTGTTCCGTCCGTGGGGAGCAGCCTGGAAAACCCGATCGACCTCGGACCGGCTGTGCTCGTCAGGCCGAGCATCGCTGCCGAGGCTGCCCGCATCGTTGCTCGCGACCCTCGGGTGCACATGCTGCTCGTCATCGGAACCGACGCACCTGGTTTCCGCGAAAGCATTGCCGAGGTAGCCGAAACCCTCAAGAAGCCGCTGGTCGTGGCTTGCACCTCACCGCCGGAGCACATCCCGGACGAGTATCATTTCCTCGCCCGCCGGCGGATCCCTGTCTATGCCGACGCTTCTCGAGCCGCCCGGGCGCTGGCGGCCCTCGCCCGGTGGCATGAGCGGCGAAATCTATAGCCGCGTCGTACGAAAGTACCAAGTCTCACATTCTTCACCCACAGGTCGAGTCCCTCCGGCCTCCTCTTGCGTCCTCGGTGGGAAACCGATAACCGGATCGCCAGTGTTCGTGTTCCAGTCTGCCGGTATTCCAACAGCATACTGGAAAGTCGAGGCAACCAGCATAGAATCGCGGCCTGTTGCTCAGGCCTTCGTGCCTCCTAACCTTTCAGAAGCTCACATCTGAGCCTACAAGTCCACAGAGGGAAATACACTCCCTGGCTCTTCCCTTGCCGTATTCCCACTGGGCGGCAAGGGAAGAGCGTCCCTACTCTCTTCTCCTCACCTCAGTCCCGCCATACCATCTAGGAATTCTCCACTCAAGCACCGGAGGCGCCATGGACGTTCCGAAGAAGATCAAGGTCCTGCATTATCTCAACGCCGGCTACCCGGCCCTGTGGGTGAAGACCCAGGAGCCGGAGCGGGCCGAGGCGAACATCGTGGCCGAGATCAAGCAGTGGGACGACCACCGAAAGAGCCGGACGGCTGTCTACCGCTGGGACTGCCTGCGCGGGCTCGAGGGCGTTCACCCGGACAGGGACGAACGGCAACTGATCCAGGACCCGGCCGAGCTCGTCACGCATCTGGCCGAGATTCCGGGGCCGGCGGTCGCCTTTCTCGAGAACTTCCACCGGTTCATCGAGGGGGCCGAGACCGTCCAGGCCCTGCAGAACGCGAGGCAGGCTCTCGCCGCAGGCGGCGTGACCTTGATCGCGGTCTCCCCGATCGTGACCATTCCCCCGGAGCTCTCCAAGCTCTTCAAGGTCGTCCCCTTCGAGCTACCCACCCGGGAGGAACTGAGGGAGGTCTTTGTCGAGATCGCCGCGGCCGCAAATCTTGGGGAGCAGGAGCCGGCCCTCCTGGACGAGCTCGCCGAGGCAGCCGTGGGCTTGACGCGCTTCGAGGCGGAGAACGCGGCCGCGCTCTGCTCCGTGGTCTCCTCCGGCAAGTTCTCACCTGAGATCGTCGCGCACATGAAGGCGGACATGATCAGGCAATCTTCCACGCTCGAGATCGGGGTCTTCGAGGAGGCTTTCGACGAGCTTCGCGGCGTTGACCGGATGAAGGATTTTGCATTGAAGAGCATCGCCTCGCACATGTACCGCGGGATCCTGGTCCTGGGCCCCGCGGGAACGGGCAAGACCCACTTCGCCAAGGCCCTGGGGAACTCCGTCAGGCTCCCGACGATCATCGCGGACGTGAACCGGGTCATGGCGGCCGGCCAGGCCCTCGTGGGGCAGGCCGAGGCCAAGGCCCAGCAGACGGTCGACATCATCGACGCGCAGGGGCGCTGTGTCGTCATGTTCGACGAGATCGAGAAGGGGTTGTCGAGCGCCTATGGCGGTTACCAGGGGGATGGGGGCGCGAAGGCCGGAGTCGGCTCGATACTTCTTCGGTGGATGTCGGACCGGCCCCAGGGGACGGCCTACGTCGTTGCCACCTGTAACGATCTCTCTCAGCTTCCCCCTGAGTGGATGCGCGCGGAGCGCTGGGACGCGATCTTCTTCGTCGATCTCCCCGACGAAGAGACCCGTAGCGCCATCCTCGCAATCCACAGTGCAAAGTTCGGCGTGGATCCTCAGACGATCGCACCACCTCAGCTATCCGACTGGACAGGCGCCGAGATCAAGACCCTCTGCCGGGTGGCGAAGATGCTCGGGACCACACTTGAAGAGGCCGCTCAGTTCGTGGTCCCTGTATGCCGGACGGCGAGGGAGAAGATCCAGTCCCTTCGCGACTGGGCGCAAGGCCGGGCGGTTCCGGCACACCGAAGGGAGCAGGGCGCGGCCAGACTCCAGGAGAGCACCTCCGCGAGGAGGATCGTCTGCACAAACTGACAGGGCTAAGCAGGTCTAGAAGCCCGGAGCAAAAGGAGGCGAGACCATGAGCCACGTGGCAATCATCGAGATCGAGATCACGGACCTTGCGGCACTCGCTGCCGCATGCGAGCGCCTGGGGTTCGACTTCATGGAGAACCAGAAGACGTACCGGTGGTACGGCCGCTGGGAAGGGGACTATCCCCTGCCCGAAGGCTTCTCGCAGGAAGACCTGGGCAAGTGCGACCACGCGATCCGAGTGCCCGGCGCCGGCTACGAGGTGGGGGTCGTGAAGGCGAGGAAAAAGTCCGGCCACGAGCTCCTCTGGGACTTCTGGAGCCAGGGCGGGCTCACTGAAAGACTCGGCCAGAAGGGGGAGAAGCTCATCCAGGCTTACGCGGTCGAGAAGGCGAAACGGGAAGCCAGAAAACAGGGGTTCTCGGTGTACGAGACGACCCGGGAAGGTGGGAGCGTGAGACTCACTCTTACCAGGAGATAACGCCAATGAGCGAGACCATCCAGATCACGTTCAACCCGGACGGGACAACAGAAGTCAAGACGACCGGCTTCCGGGGAAAATCCTGCATGAATGCGACCGAGCTCCTGAAGAGAGCACTTGGGAGCGTCCTCAAGACCAGGAAGACCCCGGAGTACTTTCAGGGCACGGCGGAGCAAACTTCGAAAGCGCACGGAGGCAAGTGACCAGAATCGTAAGCGGGAGCCTGCCCATGGAGACCATCGAGATCGAGCTCACTGCCGACGCCGTCTGGGCGGAGTGGTGGACCCCGGAGATCGCCCCTGTGCTCTGCGCGCTCTGCGGCAGGTGCCCGGGCTGGGAGAGCGACGAAAAGCCCCCTGAGTGCGTGAACGGAAACCCGTGGTGCGGATGACTGGCAGTTTCGCCTCTAACACACAAGCACGGCTTCCATCTCGTGCCGTCCACTTGACCGGGCGAGACTCTTCGCGATACTTCTTGTAATGCGTGATCCTTCAGGGAGCATCGACAAGAAGGAGAGAAATCACGGGAGGAATGCTCCTCAAGGATGAAGCCGCGCAGTGGCTGCAGGAAACCATTGCGAAAATAGCCGAGGAGGCAATATGGATTTCTTGACCGATAGCGAAAAGCTCAAGGAGATTTTCAAGCAGGCCATTATCGAGACCATGGAAGAGAAGCGGGACCTCGTCCATGACCTGCTCGTCGAAGCCATGGCAGACCTGGCCATGATCCGTGCCATCCAGGAGGGCGAGGAATCGGCTCCGGCAAGCCGGAAGGAGATCTTCAATATCCTGGACGGCAAGGCATGAAGACTGCGTTCAGGAAAAGCTTCGGCAAGGACCTGAACAAACATCGCAAAGACGGGGACCTACTTTCCCGCATTCGTGAAATCATTCTGGAAGTCGAAGCCGCCGAAACTCTCTCCTCCATTAAGAACATCAAGCGGCTCAAAGCCGAGGGTCCCTATTACCGCATCAGGGTGGGAAGCTATCGCCTGGGTCTGACTCTCGAAGGTGAGACCGTTGTCTTTGTCAGACTCCTGCACAGAAGAGAAGTCTACCGCTATTTCCCGTGAATCTGTGGCTTCCCTGGATTCTCTCCTTCCACCTGGTTGCCCTTCTCTTTTTTCCAACCTGCATACCTTGAAAGTCCCGGCAGGGTTTCCCAAGGAACTTCTTTCCTTCCGTACCGGCAACACACCAGCCTGATCTCACGACCGCCTTACGGAAAGAGGTTCCAGACCGCCCACGCTGAGCGCTGCTCCGCCTCATGACCGATGGGGAGGCGGAGCAGCGCAGACCCGCTATACAAGGACACACCCCTTAAGGAGGAAAGAGGGATGGAGAACGGAAGCATCTATCGCGACGGCGTGGTCCTGATCCTGGAGACGAGCTGCTGGGGCGCACGGAAGAAGCTCCCGCAGGACAGAATCAACGTCTCGGCGGACCCGAAGTTCGTCTCCGGCACCAAGCGTCTGGTCGATCATGAGAAGTATCTCAAGCCCATCCGACGGAACCAGCAGCAGGCTTTTGAGCGGATCCGGGACCGGTGGGCCGTACCGGGCTTTCCGCTTACGGGAGCGAGCTTCATCCCCAAGGCCAATATCGAGACCGTGGATTCGATTCTCCAGGAACACCTCCGCGCTCATGAGGAGCTGGTGCGTGAGTTCCTGCCCCTCTACCCCCGGATGAAGGAAGAGGCGAGGGCCGAGCTCGCCCCGGACGGACTCTACGACGAGGAGGAGTACCCCAAGGACGTGCTCTCCAGGTTCAGCTTCACCTGGAAGTACGTGATCCTCGAGGCTCCGGACGCGGGCGCCAACGTCATGACCGCGCCCATGCTCGAGCGGGAGAAGGAAAAGATCGGGCTCATGATCGAGGAGTTCAGAGCGAACGCCGTCGCGATCCTCAGGAAGGAGTTCGCGCAAACCGTGGCGGGCCTTGCCGAGTGTTTGAAGAGCGGCAACAAGCGCCGGATCAGACAGGAGTCCCTGGAGAGCTTGAACGACTGGATGGAGCGCTTCGAGCGGGTGAACATCAACAACGACCGGGAGCTCGCCGGGATCGTGGAAACCATGCGCTCCCTCGTTGCGGGGACGGACGCCAAGGAACTCCGGAGCAACGACCTCTTCAGGAGGACGATCTCCAACCAGATGGCCGAGATTTCAGTGACGCTCGCGAGCCTCGCCGAAGAAGCCCCCAAAAGACGTATTGTCCCCGTCAACCCCGACTGCATGAACGCCTCGCAGGCAGGATAGCTTCCGCGCCTGGCCCCTCCCCTGCCCTGTTTCTTCTCCCTCGTCCCCTTCACTTACCAGATACTCGCTTCCCACGAAGGAGAGAAAGAGATGATCGACCACATCAGTCCCTCCATGCTCGGGACCTGGCTCCGTTGCGGGGAGCAGTTCCGGCGCCGCTACATCGAGGGTGAGCGGATTCCGCCGGGAGTCTCGGCCCGCCGAGGAAGCGCGGTCCACAAGGCGGCCGAGCTCAACTACAGCCACAAGAAGCTCACGGGAGAGGACATGCCGCTTGCCGACCTCAACGACGCCTGCCGGGACGAGTACGTGCGCCTCATCCGGGACGAAGGAGTGTACTTTCCCCCGGAGCTGCTTCCCGATAAAGCCGCGCTCCTCAACCGCTCGCTCGACGAGGCCTTGAAGGCAACCGCACTCTTCAGGAGCGAGATCGCGCCCCGGGTCACGCCGGTGGAGACCGAGCTTCCGGTGGAAGAGGACTTGGGCTTCGGTCTTCCGGTCGTAGGCATCCTCGATCTGGTCGAGTCCGAAGGGCGCCTGAGCGATCTCAAGGTCATGGACAGAAAGAGCCAGGACTGGGCCGACCGCGAGCTCCAGCCCACCTTCTACTGCGCGCTATGGCACGCAAGAACCGGCCAGTGGCCGACCGGGTTCCGCTTCGACCTCATCGTCCCGAACAAGACCCCCGTCCACCTGGAGCTCGAGACGCGGCGGACTGGGAAGGACCTGGAAATTCTCGCCCGCTACGTCCGAAACTTCCTGAAGGATCTCGAGGCGGGGGTCTTCAGGCCCGCGGACCCGAGCCACTGGGTCTGCCGACCACTTTACTGCGGCTACTACATGACCTGCCCGTACACCTCGGGCGGAAACGGACACACCGCAAAGCACTAACTCTTAGCCACAAGGGAGGTGAAAGAACATGGCAAGAAAAACCGTAAATGCCCAAGAGCACCCTCTCGCGCTCATCGATCCTGCGATCCTGGATCAGATCCGGGTCTTTTCCGGCCTCCCGGAGGACAGGACCCCGCCCGCATCGGCAACGATCTTGCCGGAAGCACCCCACGAGGGGCTCCTTCGGACCCAGACCCGCTACACCACGGCGATCGCGGTGCAGAAGCCGCGCGCCATTTCGCGGGTCGTCTCCAAGGTGCTCGAGGAAGCCCGGCTCGCCGGCGAAGGCTTCTACTACTACTGGGAGGTGGAGGATCGCCAGAAGGGCCGCAAGGTCCCGGTCGAGGGCCCGTCGATCGACCTCGCCATGAGCCTCGCCAGGAACTACGAGAACTGCGCGGTGGACGTGGATGTGACCGAGACCCCCACCCACTACAACTTCAAGGGGATCTTCATCGATCTCCAGACCGGGTTCACCTACACGCGGCTCTTCCGGCAGAGAAAGAATCAGAAGCTCTCCTCCCGGATGGACGCCGAGCGCCAGGAAGACATCGTCTTCCAGATCGGCCAGTCCAAGACCCAGAGAAACGCCATCACGCGCGCCATGCCGGGCTGGCTCGTGGAGAAGGCGATCGAGACCGCCAAGCAGGCCGTGCTCTCCGGGATCAGTCCGGAGACCATTCACCTGGCACGCATCAAGGTCATCGATTTCTTCTCGAAGTACGGGGTCACCCAGGCCCAGATCGAGGCCGAACGCGGCCGTCCCATCGACCGATGGACCCCCAGAGACATCGTGGATCTTCGCGGCATGGCCACAGCCCTCAAGGAAGGCAGGGTCTCAGCGGCGGAGATCTTCCCGGCTGTGCACCTGAGCCCCGCGGGCGGCCCGCCCGAAACTAATGACACGACCTCCGAGGGAGCTTCCAGCCCGACTTCCCCTTCGGGAGAAGAGGCTCTCCAGGAACCAACCAAACCCTGCCCGAACTGGGAGGGGAAGCCCAAGCCGGTCGCCTACTGCAACACGGAGTGCCCCGATAGGCAAGGATGCCCGGCATGGGATTGAGGGGATAGAGGGGGGCGAGCGCTACCGAGCGCGCCTCCCAGGCATTCGACGGGGCTGCTTCGCCTGCGTCTCAGTCTCGAGGAAGGTCCACCGACCCACCTTTTGCACAATTGCTCACTGGATGTATCATGATCCATGAAAAGGTGAGGTTGAATTCGCCGAGAGACGTACCTGATTTGCCAGAAAGGGCAGTAGCAATGTTCGACCGGATCACATTCGACCCGCAGATAATGGGAGGGCGAGCCTCCGTCCGCGGAATGCGCATCCCGGTTTCAGTCATCGTCGGTCAGATTGCCCACGGCGCCACTTTCGACGAGATTCTTGAAGGGTATCCGGACCTGGAGCGGGAGGACATTCAACAGGCGATTGAATAC
>JBFLZG010000046.1:0-22457 GCA_040756235.1 bacterium
CGCCGTTCGCACGGTCTCATTCGTAGGAGAACGGCTTCTCCGGAGCGGGAGACTGCGGCTCGAAGGGGATCGTCAGGCTGTAGACCCCTCCCTCCAGGCGCGCCCTGGCCGGCAGGCCTCCCTTCTCGATCACCTTCAACATCGGCTTGTTCTCGGCCAGGATGTCGGCCGTGAATCCTTTGATGCCGCGCTCTTTGGCCAGCCGGGCAAGGAGCTTGTAGAGATAGGTGGCGATGCCCAAGCCCTGGTACGCTTCATCGACGACGAAGGCCAGGTCCGCGTACGGGCTGTCCGCCGGCTGGACGTAACGCCCCTCGGCAACGACACGGCCGTCGCCCGCGACGCCCACGACCGACATGGCCTTGCGGTAATCGACGTTGACGTAGGACTGCATCCTCGAGTGCGGCATGGCCTTGATCGGGCTGAAGTACCGATAGTACACGGCCTGATCGGAGAAACGGTAGAAGAGCCGGCGCATCTCCTCTTCGTCCGAAGGCTTGAGCGCCCGGAAGGAGACCTCCACGCCCCCCTTGAACGTCTGCTGCGCGACGACGTCGGCCGGATACAGGCGCGCGGCATCCGCCAGGAAGATCTGATCTTGGTAGAGGATCCTGTGGGCCTTGGCCTGCTCGACCAGCTCCGGCCGATCGTCCGGATGCGCCACGTCGATCAGCGCCTGCGCCCGCTCCCGCACGGTCCTCCCCTGCAGATTGGCGAGCCCGTATTCGGTGACCACCAGGTTCACGGATTCCCGGAGACCGAACTGGTTGGGGAAGCTCTCCACGGAGATGCGGATGTTGGGCTCCCCCTTGCGATTGCGGCTGGGGAGCGCGAACACGGTCCTGCCGCCTCGGGAGATCTCGGCACCGGTGAACAGGTCCACGGCATCCCCGGGTCCGGCTGAGACGTTCCCCTTGCCGAAATGCAGGGCGATGCGGCCGGACAGGTCCACCTTGCGGGCCGGCAGCACGGCCACGAACTTGGGGTTCTGGCCGATCTGCATGGGACCGAACACCTTGTCGATCCCCTGAAACTCCACCAGGGGGTTGCGGTCGAGCCAGGCCATGAGCTCGCGCGTGCCGAACGCGTAGGAAGCCAGAGACTTCCCGCGGAAGATCTCCTTCTGCCGGTTCGTCACCGCGCCGCTCCGGATCACGTCCATCAGGGCGTCGGTGATGAACGGCGTGTGGACGCCCAGGTTGCGTTTCCGGACCAGGTGCCGGCTGAGGGCCTCGAACAACGGTCCGATGGAGAAGGCGAGGCAGCTCCCGTCCTCGATCACGGTCGCCACGTTGGCGGCCACCTGATCGAACACCTCGTCCACGGGCCACCTGGGGAAGAAGAGCAGCGGCTCGGTGGAGCGGACCAGGAAGTGGAAGTCCGAGACGTGCACGAAGGTGTCGCCAAAGGTCTGAGGCGATTCGGCGTTGATCTCGCCCACGATCAGAGCGGCTCTTTCCATGGCCTGCCGCGCCACGTCCACGGCGGCCCCCAGGCTGCAGTAACCCGCCTCGTTCGGAGGCGTGACCTGTACGAAGGCCGCATCGACCCCGATGCGGCCGGATTCGATCAGCCGGGGAATCTCGGAAAAACGGCTCGGGATCAGGTCCACCCGGCCTTCGTTGATGGCCTCGCTCGCCACCCAACCCGAGTAAAAGGTCTTCAAGCGGTATTTCAGGTGCGAGCGGATCGACTCGAAGGAGATGGCATCCCCGAGGCTCACGAGCTGGATGAGCTCGAGATCCTGAAGATTGAAGGCCTGGGACGCCATGAGCTGCTTGATCAGCGTGCGCGGCTCGGCGACGCCGGTGCCGAGGAAGATGCTCATCCCCGGCTCGATCTTCTCGAGCACCTCCTCGGGAGGTACGACCCTCTTTTCCCATTCCATCGGAGCGACTCCGCCCCCCCGGCGGCTCCTGCCTTTCACTGCGTTCCTTGGTTTTCCCGATAATCTTTCCTGCCGGCTTCGACCGCGTGCTCGACCCCCAATTCCGGATGGATGACGTATTGCCTGAGGATCGCCATGACCTCCACGGGCACGTCGAGCAGCTTGTTTCCTGCCAGGACGTAGAAAAACTTCTCCATCACATATTTTCCGGAGAAGATGAACGAAACGGTGACGCCGTGAGGGGGGGATTCGAGGTAGACGGCGGCGTTGTCCGAGCGCAGGATGAATCTCCCGGTGCGGGCGTTCTGCTCGACGGCAACGATGCGCCGGTCGTCCCGGAAAACGACCTGATAGTAGTCCTCCATCGGGCCCGAATAGCCGGGAAAGGGCCGGACGCGGTAGCTTCTTCGAGTCAGCGTGCTCGCCGGGTCCAGGAGCACCTCCCAGTAGTGCGTCACGCGCGGGTTCGCCTTCTCGGGAGGGAAGCTGCGAAGCAGCTCCATGGTCTTCCCGGGGTCCGGGATCCCGGGGACGAGGAACCGGAGCTGAACGTAGCGGAGCTTCTGGCAGCCCTTATCGCATCCGCTGCACTCCTGGCCTTCGGACCCGATGCGGACCAGGTTCTCCTCCCGTTCGATGTAGCCGGCGATCATGCGGGGCGTCGGCTCGGCCGAAACGGACAGGCTCTTGCGCAGAATCCACCGCGCAAAGGGGTGCAACGGCGAGTTGTTGATCTCATGCGCTTTCACGTCCAGTTGCATCAGAAGCTCTTTCCAGCGGGAGACGAGCCCTCCGGAATCGCCGGCCTCCTTTCCGTTCAGGGCGAACAGGGCCTCGTAGGAAGCAACGAAATCGAGCTTCTGCAGGATGGACGGATCCGAGATGTCGGCCGCGAGCAGCTGGGAGGCGAGCTCGGTCAGATTCTTCAGCTGCGGCTCGCGCGCGGTGCCGTTGGCGCTCTCCGCATCCGCGAAAGCCTCCTGGAGCAATCTGTTGTACCGCTTGACGGCATCCCTTTCGACCTCTCCCGTTTCGGCCGCCGCCGCCAAGGCGAGCAAGAGCAGGACGAAGACGGGAGAGATCCACAGGGCTTTGAAGCAATTCTTCACGTTCCCCTTCCCTTCCGGTCATCAGACGAAGGGAGACAGCTCATGCAAACGGCGGCCCCCTTCTTGTTCGTATCGCATGCGATGACGCGGGCCTAGCCCGACGGTCTCTTCGCCCTCTTGCGTGGCGCGTCAGGCTCCCGCTCGCGATCTGTCTATTCATATCATGCCTGACCCTCGGACGGGAAGGGCGGCGGTCGTCCTCCCGATCCGAAGAAAGCCCCTTTCCCCCCCCTCCCTCCTCATTGACAATGTAATATTTTGTAGTACAATGGCACCATGAGCAAGAAAAGCCGGAAATCGCAAAGCAAGCGGCAGGACCCGGCGACCGGAGAACGGGCGGGAAACGGCGCTTCGACGGACGAACGCAAGGACCGGGTGCTCCAGGCGAGAGTGCCTCATTCCCTTTACAGGGAGCTGGCTTCCCGGGCCCGCCGGCTGCGGGTGCCGGTTTCGAATCTGGTGCGCAACATCCTCGAGGACTCGACCCGCATGGTCGGGAACATCCTGGACGGGAGCCTGGAAATCGCGGAAACCCTGGGCCGGGGCGCGGACCAAAGCGATCTCAAGTCCGTGCTCGGCTGGCAGACCATGACCGCCAACCGGCACCTGGCCTGCTCCAGTTGCGGCGGCCCGGTCCCCAAGGGGCAGGACGCGTACGTGAGCGTCGGTTCGCCCGACGGACGCACCCTCGTGATCTGCGAGAGTTGCAGATGCAAGCTTTAGATGTGCTCGAGGCGGGCGCCTCGGCCGCCGGGAAGGTCGGGGCCGCGCTGGGGCGCCTGGTTGCCAAGGTGAACCCGGACGTGTGGCGGGAGCTCGCCTACGTTTCCCTGTCCGCCTACTCTCTGGCCATGCCCCGGAAAGAGAAGGTCCTGCCCGGGCGTCCCGACGGATTCGCGCCCGTGGTTCTCGTGCACGGGCTTGGCGGCAACCGCGGGGCCTGGCTGCCGCTGAGGCTCTTCCTGCGGATGAACGGGCATCGCCGCGTATACGCGTTCTCTTATGCTGCCGGCACCATCGAAGGCCACGCGGAAGCCCTGGCCGTCTTCGTCGACTCCGTGCTGGAGGCCACGGGCGAGAGGCAGGCGGACATCGTGGCGCATTCCATGGGCGCGATCATATCCCGATACGCCATCCAGCGCCTGGGGCTCCGCGACAAGGTGCGGACCCTCGTCACCTTGGCCGCCATGCACCAGGGGACCTATGCGGCTCACTATGCGAACACCCCTCTCACCCGTTCTCTGCGGCCCGAGAGCCCTCTCATTCAGGACCTCAACCGGGACGACCCCGAGTGCTATCCCCGACGCTTCTTCTCCATCTGCACCGACTGTGACGTCTACGTCGTCCCGGCCGAATCGATGAGACATCCCTTTGCCGAGAACATATACCTGCCCCGGATTTCCCATGCCCAGCATCTGGTTTCACCCAAGGTGTTCCGGGTCGTGTCTTCGTTCCTGGAGCCGTGTGAAAACAGCGGCGCCATCGAGACCGGATCCCGGGCGGGCACGCTGCAGGACAAACCCACACCGACTTCAGGAGGCATGCCATGCTGTCCGACATCAAGAGACTGAAAGACGCCGTGCAGGAGATCGTGGACAAGGGCGTCACTTCCGTGGAGCAGATCCACAAGTCGATCGCGGAGATCCCCTTCAAGCACCTCGAGCAGACCGCCCCGCCGCGGGTGAAGCCCTACGTGGAGCCGGTCAAGAACGCGCAGGACGCGATCGTCGGGGCCGTCTACGACGTGATCCGCAAAGTGAACCGCCAGGTCGGAGCGCTCGCCGACGAGGTCCTGCAGAAGGTCGGCAAGGCCGGTGAAGGGCAGCAGACGAATTCTTCGGCGTGAAGGATGTTGTCACCTCATCCGATCAGGACGGAGAGGCCTGCAAGAATGAGAACGGCGAACACGGCCATCCGAAAATGGACCTCGTTCACCCTGTGATGGAGCCTGTCGCCGATCACCAGCCCCAGCAGAACGAACGGCACGAGCCCGGAGACGAAGCGGAGCGTCTCCAGGGTGAGGCGTCCGGTGGCCAGATAGGACGCCGCAAGGACGCTGTTCGTCAGCATCCACAAGGAGGAGAGCGTGCTTCGAAACGCCGCCTTGGGGAGGTTGAAACGGCTGACGGCGTATACCGTCAAGGGCCCGCCTGACGCGAACACCCCCTGAACGATCCCGGCCGCCAGGATGTACAGGCGATACTTCCAGGCAGACAGAAATGCCGGGTTGCCCCTGCCGGCCACCAGCCGGTACAGCTCGCGGCTGCACAGGAACACCACCAGCAGCCCCAGGGCCCGCTTGAGCGCTTCGCCGTGAACGAACTGGAAGACGGCGATCCCGGAGGCAAGCCCGAGCCCCATGAACGGGACGATGCCGCGCAGCAGGAGCCTGCCCTGGATCGATTCCCGGTTCCTGGCGGCGATGTAGGCGCACAACAGAACGTCCACCGGCACCAGGGTGGCCAGCAGGAGCTCGACCGGATAGAGATGGCTTCCGAGAGTGATCGCGATGATGAGGCTGCCGAAGCCGGTCATCGCCTGGATCGTGTAGGCGACCGTGGTGAACAGGGCCAGCAGGAGGAAGTGCGTGTCCATCTTCTCCGCTCGAGCAGGCTCGGCCGGATGCTGCGGGCAAAGTCATTCCCGCGAACCCCGGATCAAAGTCCGGGGCAGGCGCGGGAATCCCTCTGCTCAGGGCGATCCCGGCTCACGGCCGCCCCGGCGGCCTGGCCGGGATGACGAACGATGACATACACCTTGATCAGAGGACCTTGGCACGCCTCAGCATGCGGAAATAGAGGCCCGGAAGGAAGCGTCTCAAGTAGACGCCGAAGACAGGCGCACCCTTTCCCACCACTGCTTCCCGCCTGCCTTTTCGGACCGCCTCGAGCATCTCACGGGCGCATGCTTCCGGGGAGATGCCGGACGCGAGGAGCTCGCTCATCCTGCCGTACTTCTCACCGGTCCCGGTCAAGGCGTTGAAGCTGATCTTCGTGGCGACCGCGGCTGGGCAGATGATCGTGATGCGGATGTTGTCCGCCCAGATCTCTGCGCGCAGGGTGTCGAAAAAACCGACGAGCGCATGTTTCGCCGCGCAATAGGCGCTCCTCCAGGGCGCGGCCATGAGGCCCATGACGCTCGAGGTGACCACGATGTGGCCCCCTCGCCTGGCCAGCATGGAGGGCAGGACCGCCTTGGTCAGAGCGACGTGCCCGAAATAGTCCACGTCCATGATCCTGCGGTCGACCTCGAGCAGGGTGTTTCTGGCCAGGGCCCGGAACCCGATGCCCCCGTTGTTGAAGAGGATGTCCACACGCCCGAACAGGCCGAGGACCTCCTGCGCCTTGGCCGGGAGCGTGTGGTGCTCGGCCAGGTCGAGGGGCAGAGCCAAGTGGCGCGATGCGCCCGCCAGGCTGCGCCGGACCTCCTCCAGCGGCTCCGGCTCGTCGGACGAGAGGACGAGCTGCGCCCCGGCCTCGTCGAGCTTGCGCGCCAGCGCCTCGCCGATGCCCGACGAAGCGCCCGTGATCCAGACGATTTTGCCGCCGAAGTGCTGCTTGTTCTTCATGGCCCCTCCAGGCTTTACGCATGGCCTGCGTATACAACCTCGACCGGGGAAATGTCCAGCCGCAGGGCCGGCCAAGGCCGCGGCAGCGACCGCGCGCCGGGATCCCCCGAAGCAGGGATTCCCGCTTCCGCGGGAATGACGATTCCTTTTAAGATTGCAGCCGCCGCAAATCTAAACTGCCCCCTATTCTCTTCCGATACACACTGCTGAGGTTGCGGTCAGAGGAAGTTTCTCGAAAAGGGGCCGGTACGGAAAATGCCAAACGTTCTGCTCATCACCTTGCCGTTTCTGAATCCCCGGGCGCGCTACTACCCGGCAGCCTATGTGGCCGGCATCGTTCGACGCTCCGGCTGGGCTTGCCGCTACCTGGATCTCAATCTCCGAATGTACCTCCGGAGCGCCGAAGGCGTCCGGGACGCCTGGGACAAGAACGTGCTTGCGGCGACCTCCATCCGCCCCGGGCTGTTCGCCGCGCAGGAAGCCCTGAGGGAGGCGTTCCCCTTTGCCGAGGACCTCATCGCCGCCACGCTGCAAGCCGAGATCCGCAGCCACCGGCCGGATCTCCTGGGCGTGAGCCTCTACCAGACGTGCCGCGCGTTCGCTCACTCGTTCCTGGAAATTCTCGACGCCCACGACATCCGGCTCCCGGTGCTGTTCGGCGGCGCGGACTGCTTCCCGGCTCATTACGCAGGCAAGTATTTCGACGAGGCCTGCGCGCCGGACCTGCTGCTGCAAGGGGAAGCCGAGCTGGCCTTGCCCGCCTTCCTTGCGGAGCTCGAGCAGACGGGCAGCGTGGCCACACGGATCCCCGGCTTCCTGTGGCGCGCCGAGGATGGACAGGTGGTGGACACCGGCCCGCCTGCAGTCCCCGACCTCCGCAGAGATCCCGTGATCGCGGATTTCTCCGTATACAGCGGAGAACCCGGGCACGCCGCTTCGGTCCACAACACGTTCACCAGCAAGGGCTGCATCAACCGGTGCGCGTTCTGCAACGAGTGGCTGAGCTTCACCCCCTGTCGCCGCCGTGAGGCCGACGCCGTGGTTCGCGAGCTGCTCGAAGCCAAGAAGCACGACCCCGGTTGGCGCTCGCTCTGGCTGCTGGACTCCAATTTCAACACGACCGTCCGCCACGTGGAGGAATTCTGCACGGCCGTGATCCGCGCCGGACTAAATCTGCGGTGGCGCTCGATGGGCTGCTTCCGCGTGAAGCTGTCGGATGAAGCCCTCGACCTGATGCGCCGGTCCGGGTGCATCGAGATGATGATGGGGCTGGAATCCGCCAGTCAGGCCGTGATCGACGGCATGGGCAAGAACTACGAGATCAACGAAGCACGGGACGCGATTCGGCGCCTCGTCGAGCACGGGATCCAGGTGAGAATGCCCATCATCAGCGGCTTCCCGGGCGAGTCTGCCAGGGACCTCCTCACGACGTGCGCATTCATCCTGGCGCACCAGGGGAACGAGCACGTGAGCTTCTCCTACTCGGGCACGTGCGGCATCTTTCAGCAGACCCATCTCAACAAGTACCCCGAGGACTTCTGCATCCTGCCGGAGACAGCCGGGAGAATGCTCCAGTTCGAGCTCCTGGACGGCTTCAGCACGCCCTCGGCCCGCCGCCTGCGCTCCTGTCTCAACCTTTTCGCCATCGGGGAAACCCGCAAGGCGAGCTCGTCCGACGCGCTCTCCAAGCTCCTGGAGACGGATTTCAACGACCCCTGCGTGGCCGAAGAGCTGGCCCAGCTCGTCAGCGTGCTCGGACACCTGACCGGCGGCGAAGACGAGGCCCTGCGCCTCCTGGCGGCCGAGCAGACCGAACGTCTCCCGATCCGAAAGAACCGTGCGCATGCGGCCCGCAGCGCCTTCCTCTCCGGCCGACTCCCGGGGATCTCCCTGGAGCGGTGGCTGCTCGGCGACAAGAACGCTCCGGAGGTCAAGGACGCCATCGTGGACTTTCTGCTCTCGCGACTGGAGGCCCTTGCGCGTGAGCTTGCGGCGGCCGGAGAGGTCGATTTCCGGCAATTCCGCAAATCCCTCTATCGGCTCGAGGTCCTGCGCGACCGGGATCCGTCCCCGGGGGACCTTCAGCTGGAAACCATGCGGCGGTCCGCCTTCGACCACGGACGGAGCCTGATCTTCACGGGAACAGCCTTGGACTCCCGGCGCGACGGCCCTGCCAGCATGGTTCTGGCATGGGCAGGGGACCATTTCATCGAGCTGCACTACGGCCTTCCGAGCCCTGCCGCCGCGGAAGGCCGACCGGGCAGGGGCTGCGAGTTCGCAGGCTTCTGGGGAAAGATCCAGGAGCGCTACCTCCGGGAGCACCCGCTGGAGCTCCAGCTCATCTACCGCGACGCTACGACCAGCCGAACGCCCATCGGTGTGGACCTGCCGCCGAGGCATTGACCCCTCCCACGCCGCGACGATCGAGGGCGGTGCACCCGCCGCACTCCCAGCTCTGACCGGCAGTCCACTGAGGCTCGGCCGAAAATCCTCCCACCCCTGAAACCGGTTGCCCGGGCCAGCGATTTTCGAGTATTGTGAGGAACGTTCCGTTCGCATTGGTGTTACTGCCCCGATGGACCTCTCAACCCCGATTCCTCACAAAAGGAGATCGCATCATGGCCGGCAGACTCGCGATCACGGATCCCGGCAATCCGTATTTCGTCGACTGCAGGGAGCGGATCCGGCGGGTCCAGACGGAGATGCACAAGCAGGACATCGCCGTCTACCTCGGCTCGCGGCCGCGCACGCTGAGCTGGATCCTGGACGCCTTCATGCCGTGGCGGAGCTACGTCGCCATTCCGGACGAGGGCCTGCCCACCCT
This sequence comes from bacterium, assembly GCA_040756235.1. Lineage (GTDB taxonomy): Bacteria > Desulfobacterota > DSWW01 > DSWW01 > DSWW01 > JBFLZG01. The sequence continues at coordinate 9,390 of JBFLZG010000046.1, forward strand.
CTTCACGTTCTTCATCGATTGCGCGCGCATCGGCAGCGAGACCTGGCTCGAAGCCGACCGCATCTCCGGCTACTACGGCGCGCCCGGGATGGAGCCGATCGCGAATATCGCTGCGTTCATCAAGGAACGACTGAAGGGAGGGCGGAAGCGCATCGGCTTCGAGGACGGGATCTCGGTCTACACGCCCGAAGGGTACCTCACACGATACGAGTTCGAGTCTCTCGAGCACCGCCTCCCGGAGGCCGAGCTCGCGGACGCCCATGAAATCATCGACCGGCTGTCCCTGGTAAAGGACCCGGGGACGATCAACCGCTTCCGGGAGGCCGGCCGCATCTGCGATGTCGGCCACGAGGCCGTCTATGAGGCAATCCGCAACGGCGGGTACAAGAAGCGGACCGAGACCGAGATCGGCGGCATCGCCGCGCTTGCCATGCGCCGGGCCGGCAGCGTTTCCGAATGGAACTACGCCGGGCTGAACGAGATCTCGACCGGCTGGCGCACCGGCCTGGGCGCCTGCACCCCCCCGACGGACAAGCCGCTCGCGGCCGGCGAGGCGTGCATGTTCGACCTGCATTCGATGTTCCGGCTGGGCCTGGGGGACCACTCGCACAACTACCTGCTCGCGCCGGCCACGCGGCGGCAGCGGTGGCACGCCGACAACTTCGTGGCGCTCATCGAGCTTCTCCTGAAAAGCTACCGGGCCGGCAAGACCCCGGCGGGCCTTCTCGGCGAGATCCAGGAACTGGCCCGAGAGCGCGGCTGCTTCGACTTCGTGCTGCCGGCCGTGGAGCACGGGATCGGGCTCTGGGGGGATGAATGGAAGGTGGGGGCAGAGACCGGGCAGGCCATTCCCTACTGGACCGACCCCGGGCACGTCTACGGGGAGAACGAGATGGTCATTGCTGCCATGCAGTACGTCTGCCCGCAGGATGACATCGGTTTCCGGTACGAGAATCCCATCGTGATCGGCAAGGACGGTTGCGAGGTGATGTCCAGGTTTCCGCTGGCGATCGAAGAGATCTCCTGATCCAGGGGCCGCAGGCGCCCTGGCAAACCCAGCAGAGGGGGAGGACCACAGCCGATGAGCAGACTCCGGCAGAGACCGAGATTCGCCGCCACCATGATGGGCATGGTGCCTTATCAGGACGTGAAGAGGACCGTGGAGGTCATGCTCGAATGCTTCCCGGAAGCGCTGCGACTGCCCCAGGTGACCCGCAGCTTTTCGTGGATCTCGGAAGGAATGCCCTGCCTCCAGGCCGACTGGGCCAAGAACGAATTCTCGATGGTCCCCCCGGAGGAAAGAGAGCAGGAGGTGATCGAATTCTACGACAGGGTCGACCGGGACGACCTGGACTATTTTGCCACGACTCCGGCCACGGCGCCCTTCTACTATGAAGCCCTCGCAGCGATCCGCAAGGCCCGTCCCGCGGAGCTGAAGTGGATCCTCTTCCAGCTCCCGGGGCCGATCGTGCTCGGCGACTCGATCAAACAGAGGAGCGGCAATCCTGCCTTTCATCACGAAACCCTGCGCGACATCCTCGTCAAGACCGTGAGCATGAAGTCCAGGTGGATGGAGAGATGGATCCGCAAAGAGATGCCGGAGGTCCAGGTCATCTGCGACCAGCCCGAGCCGACGCTCGTGTTGTTCACTTCGGCCGGCGGGAGCGGATCCCGGGAGGGGGTTCTCGATGCGATCGGCAGCGGATTCGCAGGAGTGACGAGCCCTCGCTGGGTCCACTGCTGCGCGAACATCGACTGGTCGCTGCTGACCGGTTCCGACGTCGACGTGATCAACTTCGACGCCTACTTGCACGGTGACAAGGTCCCGCTCTACTCGAAGGAGCTCAACGGATTCCTGGAGCGGGGCGGCACCCTCGCCTGGGGCATCGTTCCGGTGACGGCAGACCTGCTGGCGGGCGAGACGGTACAGAGCCTGGTCGACAAGCTGGAGAAGGGAATCGATCTCTTCGTGAAGGGCGGGATCGATGAAGAGCGGCTGGCGGCTTCTTCCTGGGTGCTGCCGAGCTGTGAGACCGTGCTGCTCACCCCGGATCAGTCCGACCGCGTCTTTGCCATGACCCGTGAGATCTCCGAAATCATGAAGCGGAAGTACGGATTCGCGAGCTGACCGAACGAGGGACTCCATGCCGGACCTGACGACCGAATTCGCCGGACTCCGATTCAAGAACCCGATCTCCGCAGCAGCGGGCCCCATCACCTCGACCGACTACACCGTCCGGCAGTGCATCGAAACCGGAGCCGGCTCGGTGGTGGTCAAGAGCGTGGGGCTGGATGCAGAAACACAGCTCCTGCCCCGCCCGGGAAACTGGTTCCTGGACCGGCAGGGCGAGCGCGGCGGTCTGATGCATTTCTACGCCGGCCTGCTGCCCCTGGACCGGGCGGTCGAGATCGTCCGGGAGGTCAAGCCGCTGGCCGAGCGGGAGGACGCGCGGCTCATCGGAAGCTTTTTTTTCATCGGCCGCTGGACCGGCATCCCGCCCTTCGAGCCCGTTTCACCACCGGCCCTGCTCGGGCTGCGCAGGATGGCGCAGGAGCTGGAGGCGGCCGGCGCCGAGGCGATCGAGGTCGTCTGCAACTGCGGGCTGTGCCTGAGCGCAAGCGATACGATCGGTTTTCAGGAGCGGGCGATCCCGCTGGTGTTCGAGGCCCTCAAAGGTCATCTGCGGGTGCCCTTCTGGATCAAGCTGGGCTACAGCCACCCCGTATTCTGGCTCCGCGACATCAGAGCCATGAAGGACTGGGGGGCGACTGCGGTTCATGCGTACAGCGATTTTCGCGTGACTTTCCTGGACATCGAAACCGCAAGGCCGCCGGTCGCCCTGCCCTTCGGGTACGGCCGCTGGCTCAGGGGGCTCGCCTGCCATGCCGCCTATCTGTCCGCCCACGGCACAGGGCTCCAGGTGATGAGCGGCGGCGGCATCCACAACTGGAGAGACGCCGTGGAGCGGATGATGTGCGGCGCCTCGATCGCCGCCCTGGAGAGCGCGGTGCAGCACCGCGGATACGGCGTCTTCCGAGAGATCCTCGAGGGGATGACCCGCTTCATGGAACGGAAAGGCTACGAACGCTCCTCCGACTTGGTGGGGCTGGCGGCGCCGCACATCGACAACCCGGAAGAGTTCATGACCCAGTTCCTGGCGAAGACGGTCCCTCCCGAGTCCCTACGAACCCTCGTGGACGTCGACAAATGCAACGGCTGCGGCTTGTGCAGCTCGTGCATCTACGGAGCAATCGTCATGGAGGACAAGCGGCCCCGAATCGATCTGGGGGCTTGCGCGCGCTGCGGCGCCTGCATCACCCTGTGTCCCAAAGAGGCGCTCGCCATCGTGGCCGCTGGTTGAAGGTGCAGGGTCCCCCGCCAAGCCTGACTTCCCCTCTTTTCATACTCTGTGACGCAGAGATATCCGTAACGGACTCGGGAGCTCACTTGCGATAGATCAGGCTCACCGCCGGATCGTCGGCGACCAGCCTGAGGCCCACATCGAGAGAGTCGCTCACGTTGCCCACGACCCCGACCTGGTCCAATTTGGAGTACAGAACGATATCGGCGCCGAGCGGGAGCTCGAACGAAGGCGAGACCGCCTGTATCAGGCTGGGAGGCGTGCCGCCATCCCAGCGGGAGCTCCAGTGCTGCTCGGCGGCACCCAGGGGCAAGAGGCCCAGACCGGTATCGTAGCTGGTCCGCTCGATGAGAAGCTGGGGCTCCACGATGGAGACGCCCGCGGGCAGCACCGCAGCCCTCAGCTCGACGTAGAAGTTCCCGTCGTTGTATCCGGGACTGAACCCATCCGGAGCCAGAATGCCGAACTCCCCTAAGATCTCCAGGTGGCAGGGCACCGTCCCCGACTCGGCGACAATTCCCTCGGCCCGGACATCCAGGGTGGTCGTCCCGGCCGGCACCGGTACATCCAGGTGCATGAGGAAGGGGTACTCTTCGTCGTCCATCCGGGTTTCGACCAGCGTTGCTGCTCCAAGCTGGGCCGTGATCCGCGCCATGTCACTCTCGTCCTCGGTCTGGATGCGCAGCACGGTCCCGGCCGGCAGTTCGATCGTGATGTCCGGGCCGAGATCGGCCGCATCGTGCCAGCGCCAGCCGCTCGGATCCGCCGGGTCCGGCACGAGCAGCCCCAGCCGCGGAGACGCAGACTCGGCCGGGTTTTGCCGGGTGGCGAAAACCTCGAAAAGAAACGGCTCGAGTCCTCCCTCTTGGGAGGAGGGCCAGTCCTGCACGTACTGCTCGACAAGGGGGGCGTCATCGAACAGGCCGAAGTGCCATCGGACTGTTACAATTTCCTTATAGGACGAGGAACCGCCTCGGCCCTCTTCTGCATCCCATACTCAGAGCATTCCCGCATGCCCTGCCTGCGAAAGACTCACTTCCATCCCACATGGAGGCGCCCGACATGAAAACCACAAGACGAACGTTGAGAAATGGCATTCTGTTTTCCATGTGCATGCTTGCTCTCTCTCCTTTGGCGTCCAGGGCCGGCGGCCACGGAGATGCCCCTCTTGTCAAACAGGATCCGCAGGTCGACATCACAGGCGTCTATGCCTTTGTCGGCACGAGATACGACGATCCCGCTCGGAAGGTGCTGACCGTCATCGCAAGCGTGCGGCCTCTTTCGGAGCCGGGCGACGGCGTCGTCTACGAGCGGTTCGCAGATGATGCGCTGTACAGCATCCACATCGCACATCCGATCTCGGGTCATACGCTCATGCGCTACGATTTCGCATTTTCGGATGCGAATCCGCTCTCCCCCCCGGGGCTGAAGAATCCAAACACGGCTCTATCCTATGGTGTCGGAACGGAGATCGGACCGATCCTGGCGGTCGGCGACGCGAGGCAAAACTACACCCAGACCTACACGGTGACGCGAGTCGCTCAAAAGACGTCCACCGTCATCGGCAGCGATCTGTTGACTCCCCCGCCCAACGTGGGGTTGCGAACGACGCCGCTCTACAATGACCCGGCGAGCGGCCAAGCTGTCTCCGGAGCCGTCGCCTTCACCGATTTGGACACGTATACCAGGACCACGGTCCATTCGCTTCCCGATGGGGAGGCGGTCTTTGCCGGGAGCCGTGAGGACGGTTTTTTCGCAGACATGCCGGGGATCTCTGACTTGCTGGACCCGCGAATCATCGACAACAACGGGAACACCGGAGACGGGTTCGGGCAGGACGGCAACGGCGTGGACGGATTCAAGGGATACAACGTTCTCGTCTATGCGATACAGATTCCGGTCGATTCATTGCCGAGCAAACCATACACCGCGGTCTTTGCCGATCTTGCAACCCCGCTCCCGGCAACAGGTCTTGCGACCGGCGTAGGCGTCTATGCGTCCGTCAGCCGCCCCCGCGCCACCGTCCGTCCGCGAGGAGAAGACCCGGTCAGCTTTGGCTCCTGGATCACGGTCAGCCGGATGGGAAACCCCCTCTTCAATGAGCTCCTCGTTCCCCTGAGCGGCAAGGACGATTACAACCGCAGCTCGCCCCGGGACGACTCCGCTCTTGCTGTCTACGCGGAAAACCCCGAAATCGCTGCCCTGATCAACCTGCTCCTGGGTACAGACTTCGTAACGGCGGGACGCACGGATCTGGCGGCCCTCTACATCCCCGATTTGATCCGAGTCGACACGACCACACCTCCGGTAAGACTCGCAGGACAGATCGGCTTCAGCCGCCTGGGCTTCCTGGGCGGGGATACGGCCACCGACGGCGCCGGGCGGGTCAAGTCCAGCGGCTGGCCCAACGGACGGAGACTGGGGGACGATGTGGTGGATATCGCGCTGACCGCCCTGGCCAGCGGGCCCGCATATTCCTCCGTTACGCTGTTCGGGGACAATGTTGCGGCAAACGACCAGGTCTTTCACCAGGTCTTCCCGTATGCCGCCACGCCTCACGCGGGGCCAGTGAACAGGAAAGATCCCTGACCGGAGCGAGAAACGGCGCGCGGAGGGGGCGGCTGGACCCGGTCGGCCATCCGCCTGAGAAGCACGGAGGCTCAGGACCTGAATGCCAGCCGCCCTTCCTGAAACACCATGAGCGGCGTGAAGGCGTTCTCCGCGGTCTCCAGAGGGTTCTTCTCGAACACGACGAGATCCGCGGTCTTGCCCTTTTCGATCGTGCCGATCCGGTCCTCCAGGCCCAGCAGCCGGGCGTTGTTCAGGCCCGGCGTGACATAGGCGCCACCCAGGTCCAACACCGATTCGGCATGGGCCTCCGCCCCATCCCCGGCGAAAAGGTCGGCGATCTTGCCTTCCCGGATCAGGAGTCGGTCTTCCTCGCGAATTTCCCCGGTCCTGACGTCCAGTAGAGAGGCGCTCCTGAGGAGCAGGGTCCCCGTGCTCGCCTGGCGGCGTCCCCCGTCGTCCCCTCCGCACCTCGTGAGGAGGGGCAGGGCGGAGGCGGCGGCCAGACAGGCCGAGCTTTTCAAGAAATCGCGCCTTTTCATGGCTTTTCCTCCCCGGGGGCTGGAGATCTCGACAGGCCGAGAGAATTCTGGCGACTCGTCCTCAAAATAACATCAAAAAATTCCGATATCTGGGGATGGCTCGAGCACCCCTTTCCGGGAGGGAAACCCTCCGGGCGGAGGGACCTCTCGGAGGGCCTTTGCGCACGATCTTTCCGCCCTCCTCCGGCCCTGGCGAGGAAGCGCCGCGATGCCGAAAATAGATGCCTTTCTTCGGATCATGCAGGACGTGAAGGCTTCGGACCTGCACATCGGGAACGGCTGTGCACCGATGCTGCGGATCCACGGCGTGTTGGAAAGCGCCCGGTACAAGGACCTGAGTGAGCAAGAGGCGAAGGTCCTCCTCTACGAGCTCCTCACCGACAACCAGATCGAGACCTTCGAGAAGATGGGCGAGCTGGACTTCGCCTACACCCTGCAGGGCACGGGCCGCTTCCGGGTGAATCTCTTCAGGAAACACACCGGGCTGGCCGCAGCCTTCCGCATGGTTCCGGAGCAGATCCCGACCCTGGAGGGCCTCGGCTTCCCGGAAACGTTGAAGAAGATGCTCCACCACAGGCAGGGGCTGGTCCTGGTCACCGGGCCGACCAACTCGGGAAAATCGACCACCCTGGCCGCCATGGTGGATTACCTCAACGAGCACAGCAACCAGCACATCATCACCCTGGAAGACCCGCTCGAGTTCGTCCACTCGAACAAGAACTGCCTGATCCACCAGCGCCAGGTCGGCGAGCACACCCGCTCGTTCGCCAACGCCCTGCGCTCGGCCCTCCGGGAGGACCCCAACGTCGTCCTCGTCGGAGAGATGCGCGACAACGAGACCATCTCCCTGGCCCTGACAGCGGCAGAGGTCGGCCTGCTCGTCCTGGCCACGCTGCACACGAAGTCGGCGGCCCAGACCATCACCCGTCTGGTCGACGCGTTCCCCGTGGACCAGCAGACCCAGATCCGCCTGATCCTCTCCGAAGTGCTCGTGGGGATCTGCTCCCAGCAGCTGCTGCGGCGGACGGACGGCAGCGGGCGCGTGGCGGCGCTGGAAATCCTCGTGCGCAATCACGCGGTGGCCAACCTCATCCGGGAATACAAGCCCCACCAGATCAACAACTGCATTCTCACCGGAAAGAAGGAAGGCATGCAGCTCATGGAGCAGCATCTCAAAGATTTGATCGGACGCAACCTGGTGACCGTCGAAGAGGCCGCCCGATTCGTCGAGAACCCGCAGGCGCTGCTCTGCCTGGCCAAGCCTGCGGCGGCTTCCGCCAACACCGCTCCCTGAGGTCGAACCGATGGCCCGTCAGCGACTCGACCAGATCCTGCTGGCCCGAGGGCTGGTCACGGAAGATCAGATCCGCCAGGCCCTGATGCGCCAGAAGTCCCACGGCGGAAGGCTCGGCACGCATCTGCTGTACCTGCGGTTCGTCAGTGAGAAGCAGCTGATCGAAGCGCTCGAACAGCACTTCGGGGTGCCGGGCATCGAGCTGGGCGGCAGACAGGTGCCGGAAGACGTCATCCGGGCCGTGCCCGACAAGATCGTGCTGGAAGGTCTCGTGTTCCCCTTCGGCTTCGACGTGGACACGCGGACGCTGCACCTGGCCGTGGTGGATCCCGAGAACCCGGCGGCGGTGGACCAGGCCCGACGGGCGGCCATGGCCAGGGAGGCCCGGGTCTACGTGGCGGCCGAAAGCACCCTGCACGCCGCTATTCAGGTGCACTACCGCAAGGGGTCCTGGAAGGACGCGACGGCGCAGATCGTCGAGCTGCCGGAGCTGTTCGTGGAGACGGACAGGGAGAGAGCCGGAGCGGACGAGACGGGCCGGGACGACACCCTGCCGTCTCCCATCCCCCAGCGGGACGTGGTCCTCGTATCCCGGACCTCTTTCCTGAAGACCTTCCTCGTGCCCATTTTCGAGCGTGAAGGGTGCAGCCTCTCCGTGATCGGCGACCCGGATCTTCTCGCTTCCTATCTGCAGGAACGCCGGCCGGACCACATCCTCGTGGGGGGCGACCTGGAGGGCGAGCTCGCCGAATGGGAACGGAGCGGCCGCGTCTCCCTGCCCCGCGTGGAGAGGGTGTCCGTATCGAGCGTGAGCGGCTCGCTGCTGGACCAAGCGGTCCCTTACGACAGGATGGTGGCCAGCCTGCTGCAGTCGCTCATGCAACTGGCCGATCACCGCTCGGCCGGCCTCGACTGGACGCCTCCCTATGCAGACATCTGCAGGGACGTCCGCGAGCTGGCCCGCTCGCTCGATCTGAACCGCCTGGCGGTGGACGGGCTCCAGATCGCTTCTCTCATGCTCGTCCCGGCCGGGCACCCTGCGGGCCGGCGCGGGCTCGACCCCTTCGTGCTGGCCGTCGATTTTTTTGCCGACATCCCGCTCTCCCTCTCCACCGCCCGCTCGCTCCTTTTCCCCTGGAACACGGAAGCCTGTCTGCGCGCGTTCTTTCAGCTCCTCTCCGGAAGCCGGGCACCTTCCCCCGCCCCGGAAGAGCGGGAGCTGCTCTTCGGCGCCCGCATCCTGGCCCTCGCCTGGTTCCGCCACGCATCCGCGGCCCTGGGCAAGGGATCGCCGGAAGAGGTGATCGAGGCCCTGCGGGGCGGACACGCGGAGGGCCGAGGATCCGCTCTCGGTTCCGAGGCCGTGGAGGCGTACATTCGGCTTCTCGGAAAGCAGCGCAAGAAGGCCTGGTCGGGCGCGCCGGACAGCATCTTCGTCCTCAGCGAGCCGGGCAGCACCTGCAGGCGTCTTTCGGAGCGGCTCCGGGAGGCCGGCTTCCGCCTTGTGGAGACGGCCGAGCCCGCCGAAGTCCGGCACCTCTACGACCGCAAACGTCCGGACAGCATCATCGTGGACTACGACGTTTACCCCGATGAAGCTGCCGAGCTCAGCCGCCTGGCAAGAAAGGACCCCAGGACCCTGCTCTATGCGGTCACGACAAAGGCCGGCCCGGCCGCCGTCCTCGGCCTTCTCGACTGCGGCTTCTCAGACGTCTTCGTCCCCCCGCTCAACTACGACATCCTGGTCACCCGGATCAAGAACGCCCTGGCCGGCCTGGCCCACCAGGACGCCCTGATGGCAGGACAGCACGGGTTTGCCGGCTCTTTCCGGGAGCTCGCGTTCGTCGACCTCGTGCAAGCCCTGGCGGTGAGCCAGCGCAACGTGCGCGTCCACCTGGCAAGGCGTGGCGGCGAGACGGCGAGTCTGTTTCTGCGGGAGGGGCAGGTGAGCTTTGCCGCATGCGGCGCTGCGTCCGGCGAGGAGGCGGTCTACCGGATCATGGCTTGGCGGGACGAAGGCTCGTTCCGGCTCGAGTCCGTCAACCGCTATCCGCCGGACAACGTGACCTCGCCCACGGATTTCGTTCTCATGGAAGGGTGCAGGCTCCTGGACGAAGGCAAGCTGTGACTTCCGGCCGTGCAGGCCCGGCTCCTCATCCCCGATCGCGGCCCGCATCAACGCTCCCGGATTCCTTGTCGCCTCCCATCGGGTCTCGGATCACGAGGCCGCAGACGATTCAGCTGAATCGTCTGCCGGGGCGTGCGTCCCCTCGGACCCGCCCTCGGCGGGCCCCTGCCGGCAGATGGCGTGGCGCCTTCGCGCATCCGGCTCGAGTGGATTTCAGAGCGTAAAGAGCGGGCTCCGGCTGCATCGACCGGACGGGAAGGACATTGCATCTAGTGTAATGAGCTTGAACACTATATAGCAAACAGGCTGGAGTCTGTCAGAGGAAGTACTGCTGAAATGGATGGAAGTACGATGCAGCAGTAATGTGTCGCGGACGCTCCGCGTTGATCGCGGCCTCGATCGAGGCCTTACTCCCGACCGGCCTGTTCGACGAATTCCTTCCACCCCCCCTCACCGGTGAAGGCGCCGGAATACAGCGCCGGGGCACCCTCCTCCGCCATCCGCTCGTAGCGGAGGATCTCGCGGTACGCGGCATCGATCCTCTGCGCCGGGGTGCGATCACCAGGGTCCGCGGCCGGAGGGACCGGCTGTTGGAAAAACGAGATGCAGCGCCGCCTCCCCCAGGGATTCGTGAGGATGATCTCCGGCCGGGCCGTGTCGGGTTCGGCCGGCGCTTCGTCGATCCGCACCGCGAGCGGGTCGTATGCCGCCAGGGCGCGCAACGATCGTCCCACCTCCGCATCGGGAAGCCGCAGCCGGTAGCGCCGCTCCACCAGCTGCCCGCCCTCTCCGCGGACCGCGCGGACCAGCACCGCGCCCGAGCCCGCCAGAAGGATGTCCCGTCCCCCGAACGGCCCCTGCAAGTCCCGCAGCTCCACCCGCACCCGCCCCCAGTCGGCCCGGTCCCCGAGGAACACCGAAGTTTCGTTTTCGAGGCCGAGGTCGATGAGATCCTCCACCCTCGGGGTGAGACCTCGGCGCCGGGCGATTTCAGCGTTGTAGAGGATTCCGTATTGCACCGCGTTGCGCAGCGCCTGCCGGTACGCGGCCGGGCAGTCCTCGGAGTGCACCGGGTCGATGCAGCCGGCGCCGATCGGCACGCTCTCCGATTCCGGCAGCCCCTGCACCGGTCCCTGGATGGACAGCGGGCGGGAGGACTCCTCCAGGGCCAGGAAAAAGACCTTCACCTTTCCCCGGGCGATATCCTTGTTCGCGTCCTCGACCGCCTCCTGCGGAACATACGCGCCGTACTCGGCAATCCGGGCCCTGAGGTAGCTGTCTTCCGCGTCCATGGCAGCCTCTCGGTTCGATGCGAACGGGCGCTTCCCGGGGTCCGCGATGATGCGAGCTCCGCCGTCTTCCTCTGCCGGGAGGGGACCTGCCGTCACCAGGAGCGCTCCCGCGAGGAGGATTCCGCGGGAGCCGAACAACCCTTTCATGGTACCGCGCAAGCGCATCTTCCGGCGTCCTTCCCGCTCTTCCATATACAGCCATTTTCAGAAATTCGCCAGGGCAAATTCGTAACTCCCATTCCGCTTTCTGTAAGCAGGACGGGTGCTCGGCCGGAAGAGGAGAAGAGCTTTCATCAAATCCGGGCAACTTTCCCGCCATCGGGGGCTGGCACAGAGGTTGCTGCCACTCTGCTCGATTCAACAGTCGGTATCTCTGGACGCTTAGGACTCGGTCCCGGTCGGATGGAGCGTGGCCGTGTGCCAGGTGCAAGCCCGACACCGGGCGAGTTGGGGAGCCGGAATGAGCTGCAGCGTCTCCACCCGACAAGGCCTGAATCGCGCTCGGCATCTGGTTGCTCTGCTCATCGTGATCGCCTCCAGCACGGCGGCCCAGGGCCGCGCCGCGCCGGTGGTATCCGGGTGCCCCGTGTTCCCCTCCGACAATGTCTGGAACACCGCCGTCGACACGATGCCGATCGACCCTCAGTCATCAGCCTATGTCGCCACCATCGGGGCCAGCAAGGGCGTTCATCCGGACTTCGGCTCAGGCACATGGGACGGAGGCCCGATCGGCATCCCCTTCAACGTCGTTCCCGGATCGCAGCCCAAGGTGCCGATCTCCTTTGACTATGATGACGAGAGCGACCCCGGACCCTACCCCATACCGCCTGAACCTGCCATCGAGGGCGGCAGCAACTCAACAGGAGATCGGCACGTGCTGGTGGTGGATCAAGATGCCTGCAAGCTTTACGAGACATGGTCCGCCTATCCCCAACCTGGCGGATCCTGGCACGCAGGCTCCGGGGCGTTCTTCGACCTGCGATCGAATGGCTTGCGGCCGCAAGGGTGGACGTCCTCTGACGCAGCCGGGCTGCCCGTTCTCCCGGGGCTGGTCCGTTATGAGGAGGTGGCTTCCGGCGAGATCACCCATGCCTTGCGGTTCACGGCATCGCAGACCAGACGGGCCTATGTCTGGCCGGCCCGTCACTACGCCTCGAGCCTCACCGGCACACAGTATCCGCCCATGGGGCAGCGGTTCAGGCTCAGGGCGAGCTTCGAGGTCTCCGGCTTTTCCCCTCAGGTGCAGGTCATTCTCAGGGCCCTCAAGCGCTATGGGATGATCCTTGCGGACAACGGCTCGTCCTGGTACATCTCCGGCGTGCCCGACCCGCGCTGGAACAACGATGTCCTGGTCGACGAGCTCGGGCGAGTGACCGGCGCGGACTTCGAGGCCGTGGATGAGTCCTCGCTCATGGTCGACCCGGAGTCGGCGCAGGCGCGTGTCCCGGAGTCATGCCTCGACGGCGACGGGGATCACTACGGGGACCCGGCCAGCCCGGGCTGCTCGCACCCGGAGGCTGACTGCAATGACGCCGACCCCGACGTGAACCCCGGCCGGTCCGAGATCCAGGGGAACGGGATCGATGACGACTGCGACCCGACTACCCCGGACGAATTTGCCTGGACCGCAGCAGAGGCAGAGGCATCAGGGGCGGCGGCAAGCGGTACGTCCTCGGCAGCAGATTCCAAGGCCATCCATCTGCTTGCGGCCCTCCTCCTGCCCCTCGGGACGGTGGTGGGTATGAGGCTGCAATTACGGGGAGCAGGGACTGGATTCCGGCCTTCGAGGCTGTGTCATAAGCCGGGCAAACCCTCATGCGGCCACTCATTCCGGAGGACTCAGCGGTGCGGCCACATGCTTTCCGTCATTCCGGGGAAGGAG
>JBFLZG010000047.1:0-20537 GCA_040756235.1 bacterium
GTTCAAAAATGCCCAGATGCAAGGCGCACGAAGTCCTGAGGAACGAGGCGTACATGGAAGTACGCCGCAGTGACGAAGGACGAGTGCAACGCCGCAGATGGGCGTTTTGGGACAGCCTCTAGCTAGCCCTGCGCATGACCCCCAAGTCGACCCGAGAGGTCGCGGGCCGTTTGACCTGTCCGTCATCCCGGCCCAACTGCGGAGCGCGTGGGAGCCGGGATCCGGGAGGGTGCACCAGAACCAGCTGTGGTAACTGGGCGCACGGGCTGGATTCCGGCCTTCGCCGGAATGACGGAAATCATGCGGCCACGCCTCCGAGTCCTCCGGAATGAGTGGTCGCACGAGGGTCTGAGCGGATTTATGACACAGCCTCCTGCGCCGGGGTGACGGAAAGACAGGGAGCAGGGTGCCGATCGCAAGGTTATAGAACGGCATGAGCAGCAGCATGACCAGGGAGACAACCAGCCAAAGGAAAGCTGCTCGCACGAATTTCAGGCTCGAACCTTCCTGAGCACCGCCGGGCCAAAGCCGCCAAGGCACAACCAGCCAGAGCACGCCGGCCAGCAGGACCGGGACCGCAGCTTCCATGCCCATGGCCCAGTGTCTGGCCTGGGTGAGACGGCTTCCCCAACCATGGATTTCGTGACGTGGTCTGCGGGGTTGCTTTGCCCGCCAGCGACGTGGCGACTGACAGCAACTCTCGGTAATTGCGAGGACCGCAGGTCCGTGTGGCAGCCTCCGGGTGCACGGAGGTGGCCATGCTCGAGGGCGACTCATGCGTCGCCCCTACAAGAGGTGCTCCGCCCCCCCTTGTGCGCCCCCGGGCTTCACCCCCGCACCATAACGAGCAGCATCTTGAAGCGCTCCACGGCCTGCACCGCGTGGGGCACGTTTGCGGGCATGAGCACGGTCTCGCCGGCCGATGCCCGGACGGCCTTGCCCCCGATCGTCAACCGCACCTTTCCGTCCAGGACCTGGATGAGAGCGTCGAAAGGAGCGGTGTGCTCGCTCAGCTCCTGCCCCTGGTCGAAGGAGAACAGGGTGACCGTGCCCGCAGCGTTCTTCACGAGTGTGCGGCTCACCACCGAGCCGGGCACGTAGTCGAGCAGCGCATCCAACCGCACCGCCTGGGCGGCCGGCAGCCTGCTGCTCTCCGATTCACTTTTCTTGCCTTCTTCCTTCATGGCCGGCTTCCTTTCTTTCAGGTCACTCCGGTTTGCAGCCCTGCCGATGTTGCCGAGCGCCCGGCTCGGCTCCTAGGCCCTGGCCCCGCCGCCGGCCCGCAGCGGCACGGCCTCGGATGCCTGGATGGCGGCCCGTTTCCTGCCGAACGACAGCCAGATTGCCCGCACCAGGAAAGCGAGCAGGAGCAGCGCTCCCCCCGCAAAGATCAAGTCCGGCACCAGGCGCATCCAGCTGAAGAACCGGATCACCGGACCCGAGGCGATCTCCGGGCTGCGCGCGTACCAGAGGCCGTCGCGGACCGCGTAGTAGAGCTGATAGAAACCGGAAGGGACCAGGCTGAAGACCGTCATGGCCGCCAGTCCGCCGTTCAGCCCCCAGAAGCTCCACTTGAGCAGCCGGTCCGACCAGGCAGCCCGCCTGACGATGTGGCGCACCGAGAACAGCAGCAGCGAGATCGCCAGCAGCCCGTACACGCCGAACAGCGCGGTGTGCGCGTGGATCGGGGTGGTGTTGATCCCCTGTGCGTAGTACAGCATGATCGGCGGATTGATCAGAAACCCGAAGATCCCGGCGCCCACGAGGTTCCAGAAGGCGACCGAGACAAAGAAATAGATGGGCCACTTGTAGGCGTAATCGCGGCCGCCCGCCCGGATGACCCTGAGGTTGTGGACCACTTCGAACCCGAGCAGCGTCAGGGGGACGATCTCCAGGGCCGAAAAGACCGCACCCAGGGCGATGATGGGCGTCGGCGTGCCGGTCCAGTAGAGGTGATGGAAGGTCCCGATGACGCCGCCCGCCAGGTACAGAAAGACGCTGAAGTAGATCGTCGTGGTGGCGAAGCGCTTGCTCACCGCGCCGATATGGGAGAGCAGGAACGCCATCACGACCGTGGCAAAAACCTCGAAGAAGCCTTCGACCCACAGGTGCACCACCCACCAGCGCCAGTATTCGGCGTTGGAGATGTGGCTGCCCTTTCCGTACATGAGCCCGGCCATGTAGAAGAGGGGAATGCTCACCGTGCTGTAGAGCAGCATATGGGTGAGCCCGCCGCTGTCCTTCTCCTGGCGCAGGGCGGGCAGGATGGCGCGCAGGACCAGGGCCAGCCAGATGAGCATGCCGGCGATGAGCAGAAGCTGCCAGACCCGGCCGAGCTCGATGTATTCGTATCCCTGATGGCCCAGGTAGAAGCCGTCGCGGCCGAAGACTCCGGCCACGGAAAGCCAGGTGCCGCCCAGCGCCCCCAGCACGACCACGACCACCGCGCCGAACAGGACCGCCACCAGGGCGCGCTGGCCTTTCGGCTCCCGGCCGACAAAGGGCCCGATGAACAGGCCGGCCGCCAGGAAACAGGTGGCGATGAAGAAGACGCCGAGCTGGAGGTGCCAGGTCCTGGAGGCGGCGTAGGGCAGGATGTTGGCCAGCGAGATTCCGAAAAAGCGCGTCCCCTCGACCGTGAAGTGGGCCGTCACTGCGCCCAGGCCGATCTGCGCGACGAACAGCAGAATCGCCACCAGGAAGTAGGCCAGGGTCACCTTCTGGCTCGCCGTGGGGCTGGGCTCCCGGAAGTCGGTGGCGAGCTTGGCTTCGTAGTCCTCCCTCGGAATCCAGCGCAGGTAGGCGAACAGCGCCGCGCCGATCCCCAGGATGAGCAGGATCACGCTCACGATGGACCAGATCAGGGCGTCCGGCAGGGGCCGGTTGCCGACGAGCGGATCGTAAGGCCAGTTGCTGGTATAGGTGTACCCTGCTCCGGGCCGTTCGGCGCCTGCGGCCCAGGCGAGCCAGGCAAAGAAGCTCGTGAGGATGCGGCCCTGTTCCTCGCCGCGCACGATCCCGGGCTGGAGCCCCATCCGTTCATAGCCGTTCCGGAAGAGATCCGTGTAATAGCGCACGAGGCTATGGTAGGCCTCGGCCTGAAAAGGAGTGAAGACCAGAGACCCGGTCTCAGGCTCGTAGCGGTTGGCTTTGATCTCGTCTTCGACCAGGGCGCTCAGGCGCGCCCGCGTCGGGCCGTCCAGCGCCTCGAGATCCTGCTGGGTAAACCGTTCCGCCTCCGCAGGAGTGAGGCCATGGTGCCGCGCCGCCAGGAAGAGTCCCATCCGGTGCAGGAAGTCGGCCGACCAGTCCGGCGCCAGGTAGGAGCCGTGTCCCCAGATCGTGCCGATGTGCTGGCCCCCGCGGCTGAAGTACAGGTTCTGGCCGTCTCGGATCGCGGAGCCGGCAATGAGCAGCTCGCCGGATTGGGTTTTCACCGCCTCCGGAATCGGCGGCTTGTGCTTGTTGATCACATGGCCTCCGAACACGAGCACGCCGAAGGCCACGACCAGGATGAACAGCAAGACCGCTCTTACTTTTGCGCTTTCCATGGGAACCCCCTGAGGTATGTGAATCCGTATTCTTGGATTCGGCAGGAGGAGAAACGGTTTCATCCGATCTCCTGCACCCTTCTATCTCCACGAATAATTACAAAATTGCCTGATGGACGACGCCTTGTTTTTTTCACCTCCCTTGAATCCTTCTCCAAATCTGGTGAATCAAAATTCACAAAAGGAGCAGTCTTCATGAGTCTCGAAAAGCTTGATACCGAAGTCCGCAAGCAACAGATCGCCAAGGCGGCCCTCGACCTCGTAACGGCAAAGGGGACAAGGGCGCTGAACATTTCCGAGATCGCCAAGCGCGTGGGCGTGGTCCCTTCGGCCATCTACCGACACTTCGGCAGCAAGGACCAGATCCTGGACGCCATGCTCGATCTCATCCGGGAGAACCTGCTGGCCAACGTCCGGACGGTCTGCACGGAGACATCCGATCCGATCGAGCGGCTCCACCGGCTCCTGGTCCGCCACGTCGGGCTGATCGTCGAGAATCGGGCCATTCCCCGGATCATCTTCTCCGAGGACGTATACGGCGGCGAGCCGGAAAGACGGGCCAAGGTGTACGAGATGATCAGGACTTACCTGGAAAGGATCGGCCAGATCGTGCGTGAGGGCCAGGCGGCGGCGCGCCTGCGCCCCGGGATCGAGCCGTCCACCGCGGCTCTCATGTTCCTCGGCATGATCCAGCCGGCGGCGATCCTGTGGCACGTGAGCGACGGCGCCTTCGACGTGGCCCGGCACGCGGAGGCGGCCTGGAAGGTCTTCCTGTCGACCATCCGGCTGGACGCCTGAGCCGGAGCAGAAAACAGCAGGGCATTTCTTTGTGCGTTTCGGCACCTCAACATGAAAGGAGAGACAAGATGGAGAAGAACAAGCGACTCGGAACCGTTCTGCTGGCTGCTGTCTCGATCTTGGCGGTCGCGCTGGCCATGCCCCGGCAGGCTCTTGCGCACTGCGACACCCTGGACGGCCCGGTCATTACCGATGCCAGGCTGGCCCTGCAGAAAGGAGACGTGACCCCGGTCCTGAAATGGGTAATGAAGGAAAACGAGCCGGAAGTTCGGGCGGCCTTCACGAAGGCGCTCGCCGTGCGATCGAAGGGCCCTGAGGCGAAGGAGCTCGCTGACAACTACTTCTTCGAAACACTGGTGCGGATCCACCGGGCCGGCGAGGGAGCGCCCTACACCGGGCTCGCGCCGGCCGGAGCAGTCGAGCCGATCGTGAAGGAGGCGGACAGGGCCCTGGAGACGGGATCGGCGGACGCCCTCGCCAGGGAGCTGGCCGGGACTGTGGAGACAGGAGTTCGCACGCGCTTCGCCAAGGTGGCAGAGGCCAGGAAGCACGCAGATGAGAGCGTGGCCGCAGGCCGGGAATTCGTGGCGGCCTACGTGCAGTACGTCCACTATGCCGAGGGGCTGCAGGCAATGGCCGCCGGACCCGGCGGGCATGCTCATGCGGACGCGCAGGCGGCTCAGGAACACCAGCACGGTGAGGCGCCCAAGGAGCACGGCCACGCGGCGCCCGCTCAGGAGCAGCAGCACCAGCACGCCGAGCACGGCCATTGAGAGGGGTCGGTTAAGAGCTCCATCTGTGCCGGAGAGGGTGTCAAGCAACACCCTCTCCGAGAGGCTGGTGAGAAATGCCCAGATGCAAGGCGCGCGAAATCCTGAGGAATGAGGCGATGGCAGTACGCCGCAATGACGAAGGATGAGCGCAACGCCGCAGATGGGCGTTTATCGACAGCCTCTCAGAGCAGGGCCTCGGCAGCGAGGCCTTATTTCAGGCTGCAGGTGTGAATGCAAAATCACAGGGAGCGCTGAAATGAAAAGACGGAAGAAACTGCTCCTAGTGATCCCGGTCGCCGTCGCCGCCTTTGTGGCGTTCCAGCGCTACCGGGACGCCCGGATAGTCGATGATCCCGACGTGATCCGCGTCTCCGGCAACATCGAAGTCACCGACGCCGAGGTGAGCTTCAAGATCGCCGGCCGGGTCCAGGAGCGTCTGGTCTCCGAGGGCGAAATCATAGAGGCAGGCCAGCTCGCGGCGCGCCTCGACAGTCAGGACCTGGCCCAGGAAGTAGCGCTGCGCAAAGCCGAGGTCCAGCTCGCCCAGGCCGTCCTGGACGAGCTCGAGGCAGGCTCGCGGCCCGAGGAGATCGCCCAGGCCGCCGCCGCGGTCGCCTCGGCAGGCGCCGAGCTGGAGCGCCTGCGGCTCGACCACTCCAGGCAGAGGGAGCTGCACACGCGTCAGGTGATAGCGGATCGCGAATATGAGGTGAGCAAGGCCGCTTACGAAATGGCCCAAGGCCGGCTCAAGGAGGTTCAGGAGCAGCTCGAGCTCGCCCGCAAGGGGCCGCGCAGGGAGAAGATCGAACAGGCCCGGGCGGGCCTGCAGCTTGCCCGTGAGGCCCTTGGGCTGGCGGAGACACGGCTGAGCTACGCCACCCTGGTCTCGCCTCTGACCGGCGTGGTGCTCTCCGACAGCGTGGAGCCGGGCGAGTACGTTGCGCCCGGCACGCCGGTGGTAACCGTGGGGGACCTGGAGCACGCGTGGCTCAGGGCCTACATCAACGAGACCGACCTGGGCCGTGTGAAGGTCGGCCAGCGCGCGCGCGTGGCCACCGACACCTATCCGGGCAAGACCTACGACGGGCGCGTGTCCTTCATCTCCTCCCAGGCCGAATTCACGCCCAAGAACGTGCAGACGGAAAAGGAGCGGGTCAAGCTCGTATACCGGGTCAAGATCGACATTCCCAACCCGGCCATGGAGCTCAAGCCCGGCATGCCCGCAGATGCGGACATCCTGACTGCCGCGGGGCAGGAGGAGGGGACCTGATGGAGGCGATGGAAGCGATCCGCACCGAGTCGCTGACGAAGTCCTTCGGCGAGGTGAGGGCCGTGGACCGGCTCACGTTCTCCGTGCATGAAGGCGAGATCTTCGGCCTGGTGGGCCCGGACGGCGCAGGCAAGACCACCGTGATGCGCCTGCTCACGGCCATCCTCGAGCCCACCGCGGGCGAGGCCTGGGTCGCGGGCCGCAGCATCGTGAGCGAAGGTGAGTCGATCAAGGAAGAGATCGGCTACATGAGCCAGCGCTTCGGCCTCTATGCGGACCTGACGGTGGCGGAGAATATCCACTTCTACGCAGACATCTACGGCGTCCCCCGCAAGGGCCGCCAGGAAAAGATCGACCGCCTGCTCGCCTTCAGCAACCTGACCCCTTTCAAGAAGCGCCTGGCCGGGAACCTATCGGGAGGAATGAAGCAAAAGCTCGGCCTGGCCTGCGCCCTGATCCACACGCCCAGGGTGCTGTTGCTGGACGAGCCGACCAACGGCGTGGATCCGGTCTCGCGCCGCGATTTCTGGCGCATCCTCTATCAGCTCCTGCGCGAGAAGGTCACGATCTTCGTCTCGACCGCCTATCTGGACGAGGCGGAAAGGTGCAACCGCCTGGGTCTCCTCCACAACGGGAGGCTGCTGGCGCTCGGCACACCGGATGAAGTGAAGACGCTCATGCGGGGCACGATCCTCGAGGTGCGCTCTTCGCGGCCGCGCCAGGCGAGCTCCGTGCTGCGCCGGCAGCTTGCCGGCGCAGCGGTAACCCTCTTCGGGGACCGCGTGCACGTGGTCACGGGGGAGCCGGATCGGGCGGCCTCCGAGGCGCAGAGGGTCCTCGAGGCCGAGGGGCTCGATTTCCTGGGGGCGCGCGCGGTCGAGCCGGCCCTGGAGGACGTGTTCGTTTCGGTCCTCGCCGGAGACAGAGAGGGGGCGGGCCATGCAAGGGCATGATCAGGGTGAAGAAGACCGCTATGCCGTAGTGGTCGAAGATCTCGAGCGGCGCTTCGGCGACTTCGTCGCGGTCGACCGCGTGAGCTTCCGGGTCGGTCGGGGCGAGGTCTTCGGTTTCCTGGGCCCCAACGGTGCAGGCAAGTCCACGACCATCCGCATGCTCTGCGGGCTCCTGGCCCCGACCGGCGGAAGAGGGCGGGTGGGCCGGTACGACATCCTGACCCAACCCGAGCGGATCAAGAGCCACATCGGCTACATGAGCCAGAAATTCTCGCTCTACGAGGACCTGACCGTGGAGGAGAACATCGACTTCTACAGCGGCATCTACCGCATCCCTGCAGCCAGGAAGAAGGAGCGCAAGGAATGGGTGCTGGAGATGGCGGGCCTCGAGGAGCACCGCGCCGCGCGCACGGCGGTGCTCTCCGGCGGCTGGAAGCAGCGCCTCGCCCTGGGATGCGCCATCCTCCACGAGCCGCCCGTCCTGTTTCTGGACGAACCGACATCGGGCGTGGACCCCATCAGCCGCCGCCGTTTCTGGGACCTCATCTACGAGCTGTCCGGCAAGGGGGTGACCGTGTTCGTCACGACCCACTACATGGACGAGGCCGAGTACTGCGACCGCATCGGGCTGATCTACCGCGGCGAGCTGATCGCCATCGGAGCCCCGGAGAAGCTCAAGACCGAGCTCATGCAGGAGGACGTCCTGGAGGTCCGGTGCGACCGGCCCCACGAGGCGCTGGAGGATCTCGGCGGTCTGGCGGGGGTGAAAGAAGCCGCCCTGTTCGGCAGGGGCCTGCACGTGGTCGCGCAGGACGGCCCGGCCGTGATGGTGGCCGTGCGCGAACGACTCGAGCGCCGCGGATACGCCGTGGCCCGGATCGAGGCGATCGCTCCATCCCTGGAAGACGTGTTCGTGTCCCTCATCGAGGCGCGCGACCGGGCCGGACGACCGCAGGGGGAGGTCAGACAGTGAACGCGCAGCGCGTGCGGGCCATCGCCCGCAAGGAGCTCCTCCACATCGCGCGCGATCCGCGCAGCCTCGGCATGGCGATCGCCATTCCCATGCTGCTGCTCCTGCTGTTCGGGTACGCCTTGACCCTGGACGTGGACAACGTGCCCCTGGTGGTCTGGGACCAGGACCCTTCCCCGGCCAGCCGGGATTTCATCGGCCGCTTCACCGGATCCCCTTACTTCTCGCTGCGGCACTACGTCCATTCCTACGGAGAGCTGGAGCGGGCCATCGACGCGCGCGCGGCGCTCGCGGCGCTCATCCTGCCCACCGACTTCGCGGCCCGGATCGCGGCCGGCCGGCCCGCGCCGGTGCAGATGATCGTGGACGGGAGCGACTCCAACACCGCCACGATCGCCATGGGCTATGCCGACGCGGTCGCTCTGACCTTCGCCGAGAACGTGGCCATCGAGGAGGTCCGGCGCAGCGGCGGCCCGACGCTCCACCGCCCGGTGGACCTGAGGCCGCGCGTCTGGTTCAACGCGGACCTGGAATCCAGGAACTACATCATCCCGGGGCTGATTGCGGTGATCATGATGGTCATTGCGGCGCTGCTCACCTCCCTCACCGTAGCCCGCGAGTGGGAGCGGGGCAGCATGGAGCAGCTCATCACGACACCCGTGCGCGGCCGCGAGCTGATCCTGGGCAAGCTCCTGCCCTATTTCGCCATCGGCATGCTCGACGTCGCGCTGGCCGTGCTCATGGGAGAGTTCCTGTTCGAGGTTCCCTTGCGCGGCAGTGTGGCCCTGCTCTTCGCCATGGCCGCCATCTTCCTGGCCGGCTCTCTGTCCCTGGGCATGCTGATCAGCATCGTGACCAAGAGCCAGCTCCTGGCGAGCCAGCTCGCCATGGTGCTCACCTTTCTGCCGTCCTTTCTGCTGTCGGGGTTCATGTACGCGATCAGCAACATGCCCGGGCCGATCCGGGTCGTCACCCACGTGATCCCGGCCCGCTATTTCGTCGCTCTCCTGAAGGGCATATATCTGAAGGGCGTGGGGCTCGAGATCCTTGCTCTGGAAGCGGCCCTTCTGACCTTGTTTGGCGTCGTCATGGTCGTCCTGGCCAACAGGAAATTCCTGAAGAGGCTGGCCTAGCCATGTTCGAACGCATCCGCCACATGCTCAGGAAGGAGTTCATCCAGGTCTTCCGCGACCCGAAGATGAAGGGGGTCATCTTTCTCATGCCCGTCATCCAGGTGCTGGTCTTCGGCTACGCGGTCACCACCGATGTCCGGCACATCGTCACGGCCGTCTACGATCTGGACAACAGCGTGGCCAGCCGCGAGCTGACGGCGCGGTTCGCCAACTCCGGCTACTTCGACGTGGTCGCGCATGTGGGAAGCGACGCCGAGGCGCGGGAGCTCATGGACCGCGCCCGGGTGCAGGCGATCCTGCGCATGGACCCCGGTTTCGGGGACGACCTGAGGGCCGGCCGCACCGCACCGCTGCAGGTGATCGTGGACGGCACCGACTCGAACACGGCCGGCATCGTGCTCGACTACAGCAGCAAGATCGTGGGGCCGTTTTCCCGGAAGGTTTTGGAAACGCGCTACACGCGGCTCAAAGGGTCTGCCCTGGCTCCGCCGCGAGTCGAGCTCGAGACCCGGGCCTGGTTCAACGAGAACCTGGAGAGCCGCAACTTCTACGTGCCCGGGGTGATCGCCATCATCGTCATGCTCATCACCCTCATGCTGACCAGCATGGCCGTGGTGCGCGAGAAGGAGGTCGGCACCATGGAGCAGATCCTGGTCACGCCGATCCGGCCGCACGAGTTCATCCTCGGCAAGACCGTGCCCTTTGCCCTGATCGGCTTTGCCGACGTGGTCCTGGTGACGGCGGTGGGGGTGTTCTGGTTCGACGTGCCGATCCGGGGCAGCCTCGCGCTGCTCTTTGGGGCCACGGCCCTCTACCTCATGACCACGCTCGGGGTCGGGCTCCTGATCTCGACGGTCAGCCAGACCCAGCAGCAGGCCATGATGAGCACCTTCTTCTTCTACTTCCCTGCGGTGCTCCTCTCCGGGTTCATGTTTCCCATCGCCAACATGCCCCCGGTGGTGCAGTGGCTGACGTACCTCAACCCGCTGCGCTACTTCCTGGTCATCATCCGGGGCCTGTTCCTCAAGGGGGTGGGCGCGGAGATCCTGTGGCCCCAGATGGCTGCCCTGGCGGTGATGGGGTTCATCACGCTATGGCTGGCCGCACGGCGCTTCCGCAAGACGCTTTCCTGAGTCCTTTGGGTCATTCCGGCGCAGGAGGCTGTGTCATATTTCGTCATCCCGGCCCATGTGCGAAGCGCGACAGAGCCGGGATCCAGAAGGGTGCACCAAGACCCGCTGTGGTAACTGGGCGCACGGGCTGGATTCCGGGCTTCGCTGGAATGACGGAAATCATGCGGCCGCGCCTCCGAGTCCTCCGGAATGAGTGGTCGCACGAGGGTCTGACCGGATTTGTGACACAGCCTCCTTCGCCGGACGGAAAGACAGCGAGCAGGGTCTGGCCGGCTTGCGACACAGCCTTGCAGGCCAGAATCCAGTCCATGCATCCCGTACTTCCAGCTGGTGCGTGGGGCACTCTGCTGGATCCGGAGGCGGGCGCGGCAACCAGGCAGGGGCAGGTTTCCAGCCTGCCCTTGCAGGTCACGGATCCAGCCCTGTTCCGCTTCGATGCAGTAGACACGCCGGGGGTACGATTTTACGAGTACAACCCACCCCACAGCTCGTCCAGAAATTCCCTGTAAGGCAGAATCGTCACGCCTTCCAGGCTCCGCCTGCGCGGCTCCAGGCTCACGCACAGATAGCGCTTCAGCTTCTTCTCCTCGGCGAGCGCGCGCAGCGGTTTCAGCTCGACGGGCGAAATGTTTTCCCTGGCTCTCGCTTCCACCGCGGTATGGTCTCCCAGGATAAAATCGACCTCGAATCCGGATGTGGACCTCCAGAAGGTCAGCGGTTCCCCGGAGACGTAATCTCTATAGCTGGCAAGCTCGTGCATGAGCCATGTTTCGAAGGCCTCTCCGAATTCCGGCGTGCCTGGCCGGAACTGCCGGCCCTGGAGCTCGGCGACGACCCCCACGTCGAAGAAATAGTACTTGGAGGAAGCCAGAGGCTTCCTCTTCCTGGACTTGCGCCAGGCCGGAAGCTCGTGCAGCAGGAGAGTGTCCTTGAGAATATCGAAGTACTCGTACACGGTCGTGCGGGCCACCTGCGCGTCGTTCGCCACCTTGGTGAAATTCACGATGGTCCCGTTGCAGAAGGATGCAACTTTCAGAAATCGGCTGAATGCCGGAATGTTCCGCGCCGTCCCCTCGGCGACGATCTCCTCCTGCAGGTAGGAGCCTGAATAGGCCCGCAGGTCGGCTCCAGGATCCTGTGAGAAGTAAATCGACGGGAGCAAGCCGCGTTCGGCCGCCCTGAAGAGGTCGAAACGGGCGCCGAGCTCCCGGCAGGTGAGCGGGTGCAGGTGCTTGGTGCGGGCCCGCCCCCCCAGGAGGTTCACGCCTCCCCGCCTCAGCTTCCGGGCACTGGACCCCGTAAGAAGAAAGCGTATCCCGCGCTCTTCGATCAGCCGGTGAACCTCGTTGAGAAGAGCCGGAAGGCGCTGAATCTCGTCGATGACGACGATGCGGTCTCGCGGCGTCAGTTCCTGGCCGATGCGGCCGGGATTCTGTGCAAGTGCAAGGTATACCGAGGTGTCGAGCAGATCGTAAACACGCGCCCCCGCAAGACTACGGCGGATCAGCGAGGTCTTGCCGGTCTGCCGCGGTCCGAAGAGAAAGTGCGACTTTTTCCCCAGCAGTCCGGGAAGATCCAGCAGCCGCTCGATGTAGAGTCCGTCTTCGGGCAGGCCATGTGTCGATTTCATCGTCATTTATCATGACAAATGACGACAAAGGCGTCAATAGTTTCCGGAAAGGGGGACGCCAGCGGCGCCCCTACAAGAGGTGGCCCGGACGCCCCGGGGCGGGCGCGGCAACCAGGCAGGGGCAGCTTTCAAGCCTGCCCCTGCGAGTGCGGCCCCGATCGACCCTCGCCGGTGATCTCAACCCGCTCGGGTCTGGTGCTGCGCGATGCGCCGCGGGAGCTCGCGCGCAGGCAGGACCTCCATGGGCAGATCCAGGGACCTGAGCGAGATCTCCTGCTCCGCCACCAAATAGAAGAGAGGGGTTTCGGTCCAGGAGCCGGTATTGATGTAGCGGATTCCGTCCAGCATCCGGTCCTCGGCAAAGTGGGCATGGCCGCAGGTGACGGCTTCGTAGCCGTTCTCACGGGCGTAGCGCACCGCGTTCCTCATCACGTTCTCGCGCAGCACGCGATAGAGCCGCCCCCACTTCTTGGCCCACTGGGCCACGTGCACCGGCGGCGCCCCCATTCTCACCCGGACGCCGTGCAGGGCCTTCATGACCATCATGAAGGCCAGGCTCCGGGGCATGACCTGGTCGAAATCGTCGCCGTGCGCAACCAGCAGCCGCTTGCCCAGGTCGCAGACGGCGGCGAATTCGATCTCGCCGGGATTCTCGAGGGTGTAGCGCCCGTCGTGGTTTCCTCGGATCCAGATCACACGGCGCTGCCGGGATTCTTCCCGAAGCCTCCTGAGGACTCGCTGATCCTGCAGGCCCAAGGGCCTGCGCGGATCGTCGATGACGTCGCCGTTCAGGATGAGCTCGTGGCTCGGGGGGATCCGCTCGAGAAAGCACAGGAACGGCTCCCGCAAGAAGTACGGGGAGCCGATGTGCAGGTCGCTGACGATCGTGGCCGATCTTTCCGGCATCTTCTTCCTCACAGTCCTCACCAGTCCTCTTTCAATGATCATCGACGCGCAGGTGGAAGAACTTGATCTGCGGCTGCGCTCGGAGAGACTCTGTACAGATGAGAGAAGGCGTGCACAGGATTCGGCCGGGCTCGCCCGGCCGGGGACTTTCACAGGGGGGCAGCGAGGTTTCGCTCGCAAGACCCGATCTCGTCCTCCTGCCCGTCGGTTCCCTTCCCCAGAGGCTTGAAGACGAGGAGCATCGCAGGCAGGAGGAACAGGTCGCCGAAGACGGCGGTCGAGAGTGTCAGGCTGATCAGCATGCCCATGCTTCGGGTGTACTGGAAATTGGACAACAGGAAGATCAGGAACCCTGCCGACAGGATGACCGTGGTGATCAGGATGGGCTTTCCGCAGGATCTCAGGGCACGCTCGATGGCCTTTTGATAATTTCGATCGCTGGCGAACTCATGCTTGAAGCAGGTCATGAAATGAATGGTGTCGTCCACGGCAAGTCCGAGAGCGATCGCAGCGATCGGCGCCGTCCCGAAGTTGAGCGGGATGCCGAACAGCCCCATGATGCCGAGCGTCATGAAGATCGGGATGACGTTGGGGATCATGCTGACCAGGCCGAGTCGGATGGAACGAAAGAGGAAGATCATGACGAGAAAGATGTCGATGCCTGCCAACCAGAGACTCTGGTTCAGTCCGGAAAGGATGGGGATCATGGTACGGGCCAGCATCATGTTGGTCCCCGTCACGTACGTCCTGACTCCTGGGATTCCGTCGAACTCGGCCTCCAGGTACGGGAGGACGGCATCCATCAGCCGTTTGTAAGAGTAAAAATCATGATAGCGAAAACGGATGGCGACGGGAGTCTTTGAGAAAACGGGGTCAAAGAAACGTGAAAGCAGCCCGTCCTGGTCGGAGAGGGAAGCGGTAAGCAGGAGTTCGGCGACCGCGTTCTTCTTTCCCGGTATCCGGTACTCTGAGGGATCATTATCCCCCAGCCGGTAACTCATATACTTGATGAGGTCAGCTCCCGAGACCACCTGATCCACACCGTCCTGCCCTCGCAGGAATTCGCTCAGCCGGTCGATCTTCTCGAGCAGGGCAGGATCCTTGACCCGGTCCTCCTCGGGGCTCTCCACGACCACGAAAAAGGGAATGCCCCCTCCAACCTCCTTCTCGATGTAGTTGCTGTCCAAAATCAACCTGGTCTTTTCGCTAAAGAACTTCCCGGGATCTGTCTCGAGCTTCAAGCGCGTCGTTCCCCAGATCCCCAGGCCCAACACGGCCAGAGAGAAGACGAGAATCGGGCTACGCTTCGTGTGCGTGAATTGTGCGAGCCGTTCTAGTATCCCGAGCAAGGAATCGGAGAGCGGTCTTTGCATGCTGAGCATCTTGGTGTCTGCCATTATGACACCGATCGGCAGGATCGTCAGAGTCAGCAGGGTGGCAAACCCCATCCCCACGGCGCTGAAGATGCCGAACGTCTGAATGACCGGAATCCTGCAAACGGCCACCGAGAGAAACCCCACCATGATCGTGCCGCAGGTCAGAAGACAGGGCAGCATCATGAGCCTGACCGTTTCGAAGACCGCTTCCGCCTTGGTCCTGCAGACGTGCCGGCAGTCCTGGTAGTGGCTCAGGATGTGGATGCAGTCCGAGGTGCCGATGATGAACAGCACCGTCGGGATCAGGACCGAGAAGAAATTGAGCTCGCTGCCCGTGAGATACATGACCCCGATGGTCCAGACGACGCTCAGGCTTACGGCGACAAAAGGCAGAACAACACAGAGATAGTTCCGGAACACGAAGTACATGGACGCGACGAGCAGGACCATGCCGATCGGCAGGAGCGTGCTGAAGTCTCTCCTCATCAATCGGAAGCCTTCCGATCTCCCCATGGGGGACCCTGCCATGTAGTATCGGTTCCCGTTACTTCCCCTTGC
This sequence comes from bacterium, assembly GCA_040756235.1. Lineage (GTDB taxonomy): Bacteria > Desulfobacterota > DSWW01 > DSWW01 > DSWW01 > JBFLZG01. The sequence continues at coordinate 15,052 of JBFLZG010000047.1, forward strand.
GAACGCCGAATCGATCTCACGCAGCACGATGTCCCGCTTGGCTGCGCTCAGCTCTGCGTCCAGAGTGATGTCGAAGAGGGCGTTGCGGCCGTCCTTCGTGACGAGGAGGTCCCGGTACAGCGGATTCTCTGCGATCCTGTTCTTCAGCGCCTCCCGCTCCTCGGCGGTTTCCGGCAGGTGGGCCAGCAGAGGCCCGATCTCGATCGAACCATCCCGGACCGCGACGTCATCGGCGTTCCCGATGGAAGCGACCCGGGTGATCCCGTCGATCCGGCGCAGCTCGTCCGTGATCTTCCGGATCGCCTCGAGGTGCCGCTTCTCGAGCACGTTTTCGGCCGAGTAGACGGCCACCACGATCTCGTCGTAACCGAAATCCTTGAAGAAGGCTTTGAGGTTGGGGTACTCGGGGTCGTCGCGGTACAAGAGCTCGTCCGGCCGCTCGTTGAGCTTGACCTGCAGGGAGAAAGCGCCCAGGAAGAGGGTGACCAGGCCGATGACGCCCAGGATGTAGTACCTCCTGTTCAGGATGAATCGGGCAAGGCGCTCCACCGGGTCGTCTCCTTTGCGGGTTCACTTTCGTTCGGTTTGGCGTCGGGAAAAGTCCGGGTGACGTGTGAGTTGAAATCAAACTGCGTGCCACAAGGCCCTGCCGGGTTGCCCTGGCCCTGCCCCGGGCCCCCGAAATCAAGGGCGACCGCGGAATCCGGGCGACAGGAGGCCATGGCGAGCGATCGGAAGGGGTCCCGGGGCGACCCGCCTGTCCTGTCCGTCAGGAAAGGGGCCCGCGCCGGGGCGCAAGGGGTCCGTAGTGTAGACGTCCGAACACACCCGGGGCGCAGGCTCTGCTTACGGGCGTCCACACCGGGCCCTCTGCCAAATTGCCTTCAGGATTGAAGGGGTTCCTGCTGCTTCGAGGCGGCCGGCAGGAGACTGTGTTCCCTCGAGGACACAGTTACGCGGGTTGGAGCTATCATCCTGCTCAAGGGAGGAGCTCACTCCTCGGGCGAGATTTGGATCCATTCCCTCCCGGCGAACCCCGGATCAGAGTCGTGAACATCCCCCTGAATCGGAGTCCGGGGCAGAAGCCGCAATCCGGTCCCTGCGTCCCGTTCGTGGTGCAGACTCCTGGATCCGGCTTATACGCGCTGCACAGCATGGGCCAGGAGGGATGACGGTTCGTCTTTCCGTCACCCCGGCGAAGGCCGGGGTCCAGTCCGTGCGCCCCTCATTCATTTGGGACGACTTCTGGATCCCGGCTCATACGCGCCGCACAGCATGGGCCGGGATGACAAAACATGACAGCCTTTCGGCGCGGCAGATTTTTTCCTTGCAAAGGCTGGTAATACTATTATAGATGATAGAGCAGCTCGAGGCACGGAACTCCATGGTCAACCAGGCCCTGCGTCAGAACTTCCAGAAGAAATTGGTCGATTACTTCTTCCGGTCCAAGATCATCGTCGGCGCCGCCCTGCTTGCCTGCAGCTTCTTCTTCCACTATTTCCGGTTCTTCGGCTTGGAGTCGATTCCCACGATCATCACCCTCCTGGTGGAAATGTTCATCTTCAGCTTCTACTACTTCGTTCGCTCGACCCGACCCGAGTGGGTCCTCCACTACAATCTCGCAAGCCTCTGGATCGACATCCTGGCCGTCACCGTCGCCCTCCACTACCTCGGCGGCATCTACTCCATGATGTGGCCGCTCCCCTACCTCCTTCTCATCGCCATCGCCAGCCTCTTTCTCTCCAGAAAGGGGAGGGTCATGTTCTCGGCATACGTCCTTCTCTGCTACAGCTCCCTGTTCCAACTCGAGCACCAGGGATTCCTTTCGCGCCATAATGTCTTCGGGGTCCCCCAGAGCAGCGGACTGGACGTCTTCTGTTGGGCCAGCATGGCCTTTCTCATCTTGATCATGGCGCTCGTTTCCTACAATTTCGTGGAGCTCCTCGGCCGCTTCCAGGCTTTCGCCAGCCTCGGCCGTTTTTCCACGGAGCTGGCCCACGAGATCCGCACGCCGCTGCAAGCCATCGAGAATCTCATCCACCGCGAAGACCTGCCGCCGTCGGTCTCCGCAGAGGTCCTGGGCCAGACCGAGAGGATGTCGCGCTTCGTCAAGGAGATGCTGGCCTTCGGCAGGGAGGAGAGACAGAGGATTTCCAGGATCCGGATCCAGGATCTCGTGGGCTACTCTGTGGACCTCGTCTCCAAGGCCCTGCCCTCCCCGTGCGGCATCGAGCTGGAAAGGCAGTTCTGCGAAGAGGACCTGTGGGTGGACGGGGACATGGAGCAGCTCACCAAGGCCCTTTCCAACCTCATGCGCAACGGCATCGATTCCATGAACGGGCGCGGCAGGCTCGTGGTGAGCGTGTCCCGGTTCGGTTTCGAGTGGCTTCAAGTGGAGATCCAGGACACCGGAACCGGCATTCTGAAGAGCGAGATCCCCAAAATCTTCGAGCCCTTTTACACGACCAAGGCGGGCAGGCGCGGGATCGGGCTCGGGCTCGCCATCGCGAAGAAGTTCGTGGAAGCGCATTCCGGCCGCATCGAGGTGGAGAGCCGGCCCGGCCTCGGCAGCAAGTTCACCGTGAAGCTCCCCCTTGCGGAGTGCTGAGTACTGCAGATACGGGAACGTATTTCTGTGGGGCCGCCTTGCCCGCCACGACGCGGGGCCTGCCGTTTGCCGGAGATTGCGAGGCCCAGAGGGCCGCGGCAACCTCCCGGTCAGCGGTTACAGGGGGGTCGCCGCGCTCGCGCATACCGTTCAAGCTGAGCAACCCGGATGTGGAAAGGCTCGCTCGCGAGATTCGGGATTTGGGTCCGCCGGTTGTTTGCCCCGTTCTGACAAATCGTATGTGCAACAAGAATACGTTACCGTACTTCTGAATTCGTGTGCTGAACGGACGGCGTCCGGCGCGTTCGCCGCCCCCGCCGCTCGGTGCCCGCGCCTCTCTCGATCGCCCGCCTGATTCCGTCATCGGCCATCAGAAAAAACTCAAACCGAGCGGCCTTTCGGTCGATGAGGAAGGTATATGCGGTTGTCCGGCCGGCCCCGCGCGCGGGCGGCCGACCCGATCGATTGTCCCGCCAGGGTTCCCAAGGGGTCCTCGAGGGAGATGACAGCGCCCAAGCTCCGCAAGACCGAGCCGGGCCGAAAGCCCGGCTTCCGGGTCTCCGTGCTCCCGGCGAGCACGGAGACCGACTATCAGGCCGTGTTCCACGGCGCGAACGACACCATTTTCATCCACGACGTCGAGACCGGGGCCATCCTCGACGCCAACCTCAAGTCCTCCGAGCTTTTCGGATACGGTCCGGAAGAGCTGAAGAAGATGGACGTGGGCCTCCTGAGCGGCGGGCGCCCGTTCACGCAAACGGAAGCCATGCGGCGCATCCGGCTGGCGGCTCGTGGGGCGCCTCAGGTCTTCGAATGGCTCATCCGGCACAGCTCGGGCAGGACCCTGTGGGCCGAGGTCAGCCTGAAGCGCATCGCGATCGGAGGCCGCACCCGGGTGCTGGCGATCGTCCGGGACGTAGCGGAGCGCAAGCTGTTCGAGGAGCGCATTCTGAGCCTCAATCGCCTCAAGGAGACCCTGCTGGGGCCCTCCACCCTGACCGACAAGCTGGAGCTGATCACGCGCGGGATCGTCGACATATTCGACCTCGAATGCTCCGGGATCTGGCTCAGGCGGCCCGGGGACAGATGCGGATCCGGATGCATCCACTCCCAGGCCGAGCGCGGCCCTCACGGCTGCAGGTCCCAGGATCCCTGCCTCCATCTTGCGGCCCGTGCGGATCGCACCGCAGACCCCGGGGAGACACCACACGACCGGGTCCCGCTCGGCTCCGGCGCCATCGGCCGCGCCGCCGCCGGCCTGGAGGGGAGGGTCCTGAGCAGCGAAGTCGGCTGCGATTCCGATTCTCCGGAATCCCCTTGGGCCAAGAGGCTCGGCCTGGCCTCGTTCGCGGGTTTCCCGGTCCTTTCCACGGACGGGAGGCCGACCGGCGTGCTCGGCGCCTACGGCAAGGCTCCCATCCTTCCCCGGGACGCCGCGATGCTCGAGGACCTTGCCCGGACCACGTCCCAGGTGATCCAGGCCGCGACCGCGGAAGCCGGCAGGAAGGCCATCGAGGAGAAGTACCGGCTCGTCGTGGACAACGCCACCGAGGGGATCTTCGTCGCCCAGGACGGCGTGGTCAAGTTCGCCAACCCGATCAGCTCCAACATGGTCGGGACCTCGTCCGATGAGCTGCCCAAGAGGCCCTTCGTCGACATGATCCACCCGGACGATCGAGACATGGTCGTGGAGAGGCACCTGCGCCGCTTGCAGGGGGAACGTTTTCCGGGCACCTACCCGTTTCGCGTGATCGCCGGCACGGGCGAGGTCTTCTGGGTCGAGATCAACGCCGTGCTGATCAACTGGGAAGGGAGGCCGGCGACGCTCAACTTCGTGCGCGACGTGACCGCCCAGAAGAAGCTCGAGGAGCAGCTCCGGCACGCGCAGAAGATGGAAGCGCTCGGGAGGCTGGCCGGTGGCGTGGCCCACGACTTCAACAACCTTCTGACCGCCATCCTCGGCTTTTCGGACCTGCTCCTGTCGAGCATGGGCCCGGACGATGCGGCGCGAAAAAACGTGGAGGAGATTCAGAAGGCCGGCAAGCGCGCGGCCTCCCTGACCGCCCAGCTCCTGGCCTTCGGGCGCAAGCAGGTCCGCCGGCCGAGGGTGATGGATCTGAACGAGACGATTTCAGGTATCGAGGGGATGCTGCGCCAGCTCCTCAGCCGGGAGATCGAGCTCGCGACCCTTCTGGACCCGCACGCCGCACCCATCCTGGCGGATCCGGGCCAGATCGAGCAGGTCCTGGTGAACCTGGTCGTCAATGCAAGAGACGCCATGCCGGCGGGCGGAAAGCTGGTGGTGGAGACCGCCAACTTCATTCTGGAGGAGCATCTCGAGATCGACGGGCTCCCGCCTCCCGGCCGTTATGTATGCCTGACCGTGAGCGATACGGGAGTCGGCATCAGCCAGGCGTCGCTGCCCCGCATCTTCGACCCGTTCTATACCACGAAAGAGCTGGGGAAGGGCGCCGGCCTGGGCCTGGCCACGGTCTACGGGATCGTCACGCAAAGCGGAGGCAACATCTCGGTTTCCAGCGCGCCCGGAAAGGGCACCGTGTTCCGGCTCCACTTTCCCCAGGCGTGCGGGGCGCCGCCGTGCCCCGACGCACCGCCGCTCCCCGAGGCGCCCGCCGAGAGGGACGAGACCCCCGAAGGAAATTGAAAGCCTCCGACACGGGCGACGCATGCGCCGCCCCTACATTTCCGTCATCCCGGCCCATGTGCGCAGCGCGTGTGAGCCGGGATCCGGAAGCGCGCTCAGCGACAGCCTGGAATCACGGGGAGCACGGACTGGATTCCGGCCTGCGCCGGAATGACGGAAAAGAGGCCTTGCAGGGGCGCTGCTTGCTACGCCCGTCCCCGCGATCCCGGAGCA
>JBFLZG010000048.1:0-46120 GCA_040756235.1 bacterium
GCTGTTCAGAAATGTCCAGATGCAAGGCGCGCGAAATCCTGAGGAATGAGGCGTACATGGGAGTACGCCGCAATGACGAAGGATGAGCGCAACGCCGCAGATGGGCATTTATGGACAGCCTCCTAGAGGGGCTCTGCTCGAAGGTTCAGACTCGCATATAAAAGAAAGGAAGAACCCATGAGTGCTCTCTATCCAAGTGACGAGTGGATCAAGGGTCTGCAGGCGGTATGTCGCGCGGACGATGGGTTCAGGAGCTCGTGCGGTGACTTCATGGGCAAATTCGTCTTCCAGATCGAGACAGAGCCGGGGAAGCTGGAGCGGCCGGCATACCTTTTCCTGTGGGTGGACCAGGGTGACGCGAAGGAGGCCAAGGCCATGACCTCCCTGGATGAGGAGCCGGATGCCGAGTATGTGATTACCGGGAAGTACTCTGTCTGGAAAGGGGTGGTTCAGGGAAAGCTGGACCCTCTGCGCGCCATCATGACCCGGAAGCTGAAATTGGTGAAGGGAAGTCAGTTCACGATTTTGAAGCAGGCTAAATTCGCCATGAGAATGATCAGCAACGCGACCAGGGTCGATACGGTCTTTGCGGACGAGAGGTAGGTGGAATTGCGGGGTGCAGATCGGGGAAAGGAGCCGCAATGGTTTGCTTTGCGGGGATTGACATCGGGTCGACGACCGGAAAGGCGGTACTGATCGACGGCAATCGCAGGATCATGGGGACGACCATCATGGAGGCGACACCGTCGCCGGAGAAGACCGCCAGGATGTGCCTCGAATCTGTTCTGAGGTCTGCCGGCGCGGAGGAGAAGGATATCGCCTACAGCGTGGGAACCGGGTATGGCCGGATCAAGATACCGTTTGCGGACGAGAACGTTTCCGAGATCACCTGCCACGCTACCGGGGCGAAGTGGCTTCGGCCGACGGTGAGAACCGTCGTGGACATCGGGGGCCAGGACTGCAAGGTCATTGCCGTGCGTGACGACGGGAAAGTGCGTGAGTTTGTCATGAACGACAAGTGTGCGGCCGGGACCGGCCGCTTCCTGGAAGGCCAGGCGCGAGTTCTGGGGGTGAGGATCGACGAGCTATCCGAGTTGTCCGGAAGGGCAACCTGCGCCGCCGTGATTTCCGCGCAATGCTCGGTATTCGCCGAGTCCGAAGTGATCACGCAGCTCAACGAAGGAAACAGCATAGAGAACGTCGTCGCTGGCTTACATGTCGCGATCGCGAGCCGGCTGAACAGTCTGCTCAAGCGTGTCGGGATCGAGGAGGATCTCACGGTATGCGGCGGATGTGCGAAAAATATCGGATTGATCAAGATCCTCGAGGAGAAGGTGGGTGTCAGGGTGGCCCGGTTGAATAAGGACCCTCAGATTGTCGGCGCGCTGGGCGCAGCCGTCATCGCCCGGGCCAAATGGAAGGGGAGCCCCTCATGAAGCTCTGGCTGCGTTCAGGAGAAGTCGATCTTGGTCACGAAGGAGAGGAGAGAGGATAGATCATGAAAGAGCTCGCCATCTTCATGGATTGTGTGAAGAAGACACTCAACCCGACGATGGAGGCTTGGAAGAATAGCGGAAAGAAGATCATCGGGTATGTGTGCACCAACGTGCCCGAGGAGATCATCCTTGCTGCAGGCATGCTGCCGTACCGCATTCGAGCGCCGGAAAGCAGGGAAGTCAGCGAGTCGGACCGGTACCTGACGTACCTCAATTGCAGCTATTGCCGGCATCTGGTGAGCGAGGCCTTGGGAGGGAAATATGACTTCCTGGACGGTTTTGTGGGGACCAACGGCTGCGACCAGATGAGGCGTATCAGTGATATCTTCCGAGCCGCCGCATTCAAGGAGCGCATCGAAGAGCGTTGCTTCCTGACGGAGTTCATCGGAGCGCCGCGGGTCCCGTTCGATAGCGCATCGGAGGAGTACTACAAGGGTGAAATGACGCGCATGAAGGAGAAGATCGAGGAGTTTTCCGGTGTGGAGATCACCGCAGAGGCGCTGAGAGAGGCCATCAAGAGGGTGAATGATGCGAGGAGATTGCTGCATGAGCTCTATGCTCTGCGAAAGACCGACGTGCCGCCGGTAAGCGGAGCGGAGTCCCTCGCCATTACCATCGCCTATTCGTGCATGCCCAAGGATGCGTTCATTGCGCAATTGAAGACGCTTCTGAACGGCCTGGCAGGCCGGGTGGCCGTGCCGAAATACCGCAAGAGGATCTTCCTGTATGGAAGTGAGCTGGACGATCCTTCCTGGGTGCAGGTGATCGAGGACCAAGGTGGAATCGTCGTTGCGGACGGACTCTGTTTCGGAGCTCGCATGTTCTGGGATCTCGTCGATGAGTCACTCGAGCCTATGGCGGCGCTCGCGAGGAGATATTACACGCGATGGCCGTGCCCGCGCGTGACGGATCGGAAGGGAAGGCAGAAGCGAGTGCGGGAGGTGATCCGGGACTGGAAGGTCGATGGGCTCATCGGCGAGCGGCTCATGTTTTGCCAGCCTTGGGGCGCCGAGAGGGTTGCCACCGAGATGGAAAGCAGGGAGACGGGTATACCCAATCTGTGGCTGGACCGTGAGTACGTGCTGGGCGGGGTCGGTCAGATTCGGACCCGGGTTCAGGCGTTTCTGGAGAGCATGGAGTGAGCCAGAGAGGAGGAGATCCATATGACAGCTCCTGTGAAATACAACGCCAAGAAGTTTTTCGACGTATTCAACGGCCTCCTGAAGGGAATCGAGGGGATGAATGCGGCGATGACGGATGTCGGAGACCCGAGGGAAGTCTGTATGATCGAGGTCATGAAGGTGTTCGAAAAGTACCTGAGAGATCTCTTCGCGGCAGTCGAGAGCGGGAAGAGGATCCTGTTCCACTGCGGCCTTCTGTCTCCGGAGATCTTTCTCGCGTTCGAAAACGTGCATCCTTACGCGATGGAGATTCCCTTCGTGATCCATTCGTTTCTGGATCCCGAGCACGCCAACGAGTTCATCGACATCGCAGAAGGCCTCGGTATGCCTCCTGATGTATGCTGCCTGGACAAGGGGTTCCTCGGTTTCAGCCTGCAGGAGGTGAACCCCCCGGCTGATGTCATCATCACGCCGACCACCCCGTGCGATTCTCTCATTTGCGGGCACCAGGTGCTCGAGAAGGTGATCGATGCCCCGTTCCTGTTTCTGGAAGTGCCGTACTGGCAGGATGAGAGGGGCGTCGATCTTCTCAGCCACCACATATGGAAGGTCATCCGATCGGTCGAGGAGGTGTGTCATACGAGGCTGGATTGGGACAGGTGCAGGCAAAATGTCATACTGGCCAACGAGGCATTGGAAAGCTTCATCGAAGAGAACGAGATGCGGAAGCTCATCCCCTGTCCGCATCCGGGGAAACTAGGGACGATACAGCAAATCCTCAACTATGCTGCGGCCGGAACATCCGAAGCGAGGGATGTCAGCAGGTTCATCGTGGAGGACTCGAAGAGGCTGGCTGCCGAGGGCCGGGGAGCCGTGGCCAACGAACGGGCCCGGATGACCTGGTACTATCCGGACCCGCTCCATGATTTGGGGCTCCACGACTGGCTGGAGGATGAGTACAGCTCCATCACGGTCATGACCATGTTCGGCCATGCAACGCAGACCCTGATCGATCCGAGCACTCCTGAATCCATCGTGCGAGGGTGGGCATGGAAGATGCTCAACACGGCCATGACCCGGCAGCTCAGGGGCGCTTATGAATCGTTCATGGATGACTTGATGTGGGTCATGAAGGGCTGGAGCGTCGATGCAGCCGTTGTTCCTCTGGTCATTCCGTGCAAGCATGCCCAGGCCTTGCACGGATTCGTGCGAAAAGCGTGCCGCGAACTGAATGTGCCGGTGTTGTTTGTCGAGTATGACCCGCTCGATCCCAGGCCAGTTCCCATGGAGGAGGTACGGAATAAGGTTTCTGAATTCATGGAGACGCAGGTGTTGCCTCTGAAATAGCCAAATGGATTCGATTGCCCTGCGGGCGACACGTACAGAAGAAGAATCGAGAGGGCTCTCACCATGGTGGATGTATACAGACGTCTGGCAAGAAGATTGGACGAGATGCCGAATCGGTTTCCGGCAACTGAGAGTGGTGTGGAGCTGAAGATCCTGCGCAAGATCTTCACCCCGCAGGAGGCCGAGACATGGTTGAGGATGAAGACGACTCCTGAGACAGTTGAGCAGGTGGCGGACAGGCTCGGGAGACCAGTTCCCGAAGTTCAAGATCGTCTCGACACCATGGTGAAGAAGGGGCAGATCGGATCGTTCAAGTTGCTCGGGCAGCAGATCTATGCGGCTTTTCCCTTTCTTCCCGGAATCTATGAATTTCAGTCGGAGCGGATGGACGAGGAGCTGGCTCGGCTGATTGAAGAGTATTACCCGAGGATCATGTCGTGTCTGGGCAGCTATGAACCGCGCCTGATACGGACGATTCCCGTCCGCGCCGGCATTCGGGCGGAGCAGCAGGTGCTTCTCCATGAGGACGTTCGCCGCATGATCAAGGAGGCCAAATGCTTCCAACTCGTGGAGTGCCTTTGCCGCAAGCAGATGGGGCTCCTCGGCAAGCCGTGCAGACATAAACTGGAGACATGTCTCATGTTTTCGAGCGAAGAGGATGCATTCCTGAAGTATACCCGAGGGAGGCTGGTGTCGAAGGAGGATGCGCTCGAAGTGGTGGAGGATGCCGGGGGGGACGGTTTGGTCCACCTCACGGTGAATGTGCAAAGCAATCCCGTGATGTTCCTGTGTAATTGCTGCCCTTGCTGCTGCATCGGCCTGAGAGCGGTGAGGAACCTGGAGGCTCCGTACCTGATGGCCGGGAGCGGTTTCGTGTGCAGAGTCGACGCTGAGGCTTGCTCTTCGTGCGGGGTTTGCGCAGATCGCTGCCCCATGGACGCCATTGTAGAAGAGCCGAGCGGCTATCGTGTGCTGGGCGAGCGGTGCATCGGGTGTGGAGTCTGTACCTCCACCTGCCCCTCGGATGCGATGACTCTTGTGAGGATGCATGGGGGGCAGTACGAGAAGCCACCTGCGAACCTGATGGAATTCGATACCATGAGGGCTGCCGGACGAGCAGGGGCGATGCTGCTGCGGTGAGGGGTTCGCTCACGTCGCGGTCCGAGTCGGCATGCGGGTCAAGGCGGTCTACTCGGACACGAGTCCCGGGAACATCCTGGACATCGACGATTTCCGGCCCTTGTAGCCGGCCGTCCGGCAAGCCCATTCCCAGCCGCCTGCGAGAAGAAGGGGACGCCACACGATGCAGTTCCAGCCGATCGACTATGCAGAGACGACGAGCACCGCATGATCCAGGAGACCGCCCGCAGGTTCCTGGCCTAAAAACTCGCTCCCATGGCTGCCGACATCGACCGGGAGGAGCGGTTTCCCATGGAGGTTTTCAAGGGCCTGGCAGGGCTCGGACTTCTCGCGCTCATGGTGCCCGAGGCGTACGGCGGTGCCGGCCACCACGACGTGATCGGGACGGCGATCGTGGCCGAAGAGATCGCCAAGATCTGCGCCGGCGCACCTACACCTCGACCACCGGCCATGTCTTCTGCACCCATTAGATCGACAAGTACGGCACCCCGGAGCAGAAGGGGGAAAACCTGCCGCGGCTCGCCGGCGGCGAGTGGATCGGCGGCATGGCCATCACCGAGCCCGAGGCCGGCTCGGACGTGGCCTCTCTCAGGACAAGGGCTGCAAGGAACGGGGACCATTACGTCCTCAACGGCAGCAAGACCGGGTACGGCCACACGCGGGAGTTTCCGGTCGAGCGCTGGTTCCGGGATGCCAGGCTCTTCTCCATCGGCGGAGGGACTTCCCAGATCCAGAAGCTCATCGTCGCGAGGGCGCTGTCTTGAAAAAGGCTGGAATCGGGACGCGTCCCTGGGGTCAGGACCTCTTCCTCGGCAGGTTGTGCTTCTTCATTTTCCTGTAAATGGTGGCTCTGGAGATCCCAAGCAACCTGGCGGCCTCCTCTCTCAATCCCTGGGTCTCTTCCAGTGCGTAGAGCAGAAGCTCCTTCTCCATCTTCAGGAAGGGCTTTTCGGGTTGAACGTCGGCGCAGGGAGGGCGGGCATTTCCCTGCAGGTACGCGGGAAGATCTCCCGGCTGGATTTCCCTCCTGCCCGCCATGGCGACGGCATGTTTGAGGCAGTTCCGAAGCTCGCGGACGTTGCCGGGCCAGTCATGTGCCAGCAAGATCGCCGAGACTCCAGGGTCCGGCGGACTCTCCAGGTCGGCTCTTGTTCCTGAGAGCTCGTTCAGGATGTGGTTGGCCAGGCTCACGATGTCTTCTTTTCGCTCACGCAGGGGCGGGATCCGGATCCTCAACACGTTCAACCGGTAATAGAGGTCGCTCCGGAAGGTCCCTCTCTCTACCCCTTCCTCCAACCTGGCTGACGTGCACGCAATGACCCTGGCGTCGACTTTGTGCACTTTCGCTTCCCCGACGCGAATGACTTCTCCGCTTTCCAGGAAGCGTAACAGCTTTGCCTGTATTTCGACGGGCAGGGAATTGATCTCATCCAGGAGCAGTGTCCCTCCGTCGGCGATCTGGAATTTTCCTCGACTGCCTTCCTTGCGCGATCCGGTGAAGGCCCCCCCGACGTAGCCAAAAAGCTCGCTCTCGACGATGTCCCGGGGAATGGCCGAGCAATTGATCGCCACGAACGGGCCCCCCGAACGGGAGCTGCTGTTGTGGATGGCATTTGCAAAGAGCTCTTTGCCGGTCCCTGTCTCTCCCTCCAGCAAGACGGTGAAGGAGTGCCGGGAGGAGGTCTTCGCCCATCGGATCGATTGCTGGATCGCTTGCGAGTCGCCGACGATGTCCTCGAAGGTATATCCTGCAACATGTCCGTCTCTTTGAATGCCGCCGTCGGGGATCTGCTTGGCGGGATGCACCACAATGCTCGTGCCGGAGATGTTGCCCAGGGAGTCGTAAATAGGTGAGCAGCGGATGGGTGGACACTCCTCTCGGTTGTGCCCTTTCACGCGGAACACCCTTGGGCAGGATTGCCCCGGGGCTGCAGCAGTATCTGTACGGATCTGGGGAAACACGGCCCCGACATCCCTTCCGATCACGTCGATCATCTTGAGCCCCGTGAAGGACTCAACCGCGGGGCTGCAAAAGATCACGATCCCTTCTCTGTTGGTGATGAGAATGCCGGTGGTCGAGAGTTGAGAAGCGATCCTGGGGTGAGAAACGGCTTCGCAAAGGGTGGAGAGATCTTCGGCGAATCTGAGCTCCGTCTCGATGGCGGAAGCAGCTCGCAAGAGCAGGGAGGAGAGATAGTCGAGGGTTTCTTCAGATGAATATTTCCTGTAGAGAGACGAGCAATCGATGGCTCCCAGAATCTTCCCGGTTCTGTCCCGGATGGGTGATGCCACCGAGGAAAAGCAGGAATAGAGCGCACAAAAGTGCTCGTGCCCTGCGACCTTGTGGGTAGCACCGTCTCGTATGGCCAGAGTGGGAGCCGTGGTCCCGACCTTTTCTTCCGCAAGGTGGGAACCTTTCCAGAGATTCAAAGAACGAAGCCTGTCGAAGAAATGTTGGTCGTTCGTATTCGCGTGGAGGGTGATGCCGTCTGCATCGAGGACGCCCCAGCCTATGCTCTGATCCCGAAGGTTGCCAAATGTCGCATCCAGTGTCCTCACTGCAATGTCGATGTACGCACGGTTGGATCGGATGCGGGCCTCGATCTCGTCAGCCCTCAGGACCGGGGGCAGATGTGGTCCGGATCGGTCGAGCCCCCTGGTCTTGCACCGGCTCCACGATTCGAGGATACTTTTCTGAAAGTTCTTTACATCGCTCTCCGTGAGGGACTGTTCCGGCAATTTCTGCATCCTTGCGGACCCTCCTGCGGGGATGTGAGGTGAGTCCCGACCGTGGTGCAGGAAAGGTCCTTCTCCTACACAGACATCGTTGTTCTTCGGATCCGCAGGCCTGACGTCACGGCCTGCGGATCTCTTGCGGCCAAGAGCTCGTTCCCAGCAAGCTCATGCTGGTCTTCTGCGGCCACGGGTAGAAACAGGGAATGCGGCCGGCTGGCTTCTCGTCCGGAAAGGATATTAAACTCGGTATTCGTGCCGAGTCAAGAAAATCCTTCTACAGATCGTGAGGGCTTCATTTCGACGCTGCCAGTCTGCCTGACTGAGCAGGTCGAATGGAGGCCTTCCGAGACTTGTATGTGGATCGGGATGATCAAAGATTTCGCCGTCGAGCCATGGCGACCGGATGCGATAATCGTGGTGGCAGTCTTTGGTCCGACATTACTGGTGCCGCGGACATCGACGCCCATGGTCACGGGAAGGTCTGGGGGCAAGCCCAAGGTGGAAGGGATGTGGGCAGGGACATGGCCGGGTTCGTGCTCGGGTTCAGCGGAAGCGTGAAAGATGAACGCGCGCAAGAGGCCAAGTGCGAGTGCTGCTATGCAGCCTCCGAGCTGGCTCAATTTTCGCCTTCAGGTCCTTCCCTCTTAGGTTCTTCCTTTGAATAAGTGATTCTGTTTTTGCCGCCGTCGCACGAACCAACTACCTCTTGATCTGTAACCTCGCCTGCAGAGACGATTTCGAGGGTATAATTAACCACACCTTTGGCCTGCAGCTTTGCGTCGATCTCATCCTTCAGCTCGTCGCAGGGTTTTATCTGAGCTGATGCGGGAGCACAGATGAGTAATGAAAGGACGATCAGAGCAGAGGACAAGCGTTTCATCGACTACCCCCTTGTTTAAAAAAAGATCATTACCGGCCGGGAGTATGGAGGAAGGCAATCCTGCATGTCAAGTGAACCGGAACCTCCGTGCACGGACTTCGGGCATCGCCGGCGCGACGAGTGGCGGCGGAGGACGTGACGGAGCGAGACGGGTCTCGGCTTGTGCGGCCGTCCTGACGCACGCACCGCAGGAGGGCAGCACAAAAAGACAAAGGGGCTAGCGTCGTCACGCTAACCCCTGATTTCCCTGGCGGTCCCAGAGGGTTTCGAACCCTCGTCTCTGGCGTGAGAGGCCAGTATCCTAGGCCGCTGGACGATGGGACCTGTTGCGCCTGAAACAGACTTTGAAATGATGGCTGGGGGACTAGGATTCGAACCTAGGTAGCCAGATCCAGAGTCTGGAGTCCTGCCGCTGGACGATCCCCCAGTGGGCGGCGGCACGGACGCCGCCGCGCTTCCCATGGAGCGCCATTATACGTTCCGGATGTGGGGTGTTGTCAAGGCGCGCCGGCCGGGAAAGCGGAGGAAAGCTGCACAGCGGCCACGGTTTTTCAGAAGAGAAGGATGCCTGCGTAGCCCACCACGTTCGATCGGTCCCCCGTCACATCGGCGGAGGTCGAGTAGCGAACCAGCGTGGCGTGTTTGGCTCCCAACTCCTTGCAGGCGCAAAGAACGACCGTGGTCGGCACGGTTCCGCACATCGTGATGTCCTTCTCTTGAACGATCTCGTACAATCCGCGAGGGTCGAGATCGAGGATCTTGCGGATGGCGAAGTCGTCCCGTTCCCTCGCCACGTGCTCGGGCTCGAAATGGGTCATATCCGTGCTCGCCACGAGCAGCACGTCTTCCCCGGACGAGCGTATCGTCCTGGCGATCCCTTCGCCCAGGATTTCGCATTCCGCGTAATCGAGGTGTTGCAGGCAGATGGGCACCAGGCAGACTCTGTCGTTCCGGTACTGAAGGAAAGGGAGCTGAAGCTCGAGGGAATGCTCCTTCAGGTGGGCCGTGATGTCCTCCTGAACCAGGGGTGTATTCTTCAGGAGATCTCGACAGAAGTCGGAGCGGATCGGGACCAGACCCAGCGGGGTTTGCCACTGTCCCGAGGACATGAGGGCAACCCGGGGTCCGATGCCCCGGTGATTGACGCAGCATACCGCGGCCAGGTCGGGCACCCGGATTCTCGCGTACGTTGCGCCTGCGACCGCACCGGAATAGATGTAGCCGGCGTGTGGGGCGATCACTCCGAAGACCGGCTGGTCCGAAAGCGCGCTCCCCACGTAGGTCTGCAGTGCAGAGCGCAGCCTGTCGGGCGTACCCGGATACCAGTCATGAGCGAATCGGGGCTCTCGGATCATGAGCGTTACCAGCCGGAAGTGAGGGGCTCCCCTCTGGAAGCAGTATCGGCAGCCTGGAAAATCACGTCAAGTCTTTGAATGGCTTGCAAAAGTAGTGGAAAGAACATAGTATGTTCTATTTAGCGAAGGGTAGGTCATGAGAATCTGCGTATCCGAAATCCCGGAAGGGGGCCTGACCGTTACGGTAGACGGAGCCGGCCTGGACCGGGAAGCCCTGAAGGGCCTCGAGTTCGAGACTCTCCCGGAAGGAGATGCACGGATCGGCAGGGTGGGTCGCAACGTTTTTGTGAGGGGTCGCGTCCGGACCACCCTGCGGCTCGAGTGCAGCCGCTGCCTGGAGCGGATCGGCCACGAGCTGGATCTGAGTTTCAGCCACACCCTGCGCCCCCATGACGGGAAGGTCGTTTCCGCGAACGAGCTGGAGCTTCAGGCCGAGGACCTGGAGTGCGGTACCTACGAGGAAGACGCTTTCGAGCTCAACCGGATCATCGAGGAACAGATCGTGCTCGCCGTTCCCATGAAAGCTCTGTGCTTCGACGAATGCAAGGGACTCTGTCCGAAGTGCGGAGCCAATCTCAACGAATCCCTCTGCCGCTGTCCTCGGAACGGTCATTCCTCACCCTTTGGAAAGTTAAAGGAAATTGTATTTGATAAGTGATAAATCCTAGAGTTAACGAGAGGAAACGGCATGGCAGTTCCCAAGAAAAGGACCTCGAGAACACGGCGAGACAAGAGACGCTCTCACGACGCTCTGGTGCCCCCCACTCTTGTTCCCTGCCCCCAGTGCAACGAACCTCGCAGACCCCACCATGTATGCCCTCACTGCGGCTTTTACAAAAAGGAAGGGGTGATCGAGGTCAAATAGATCCCTGCGACTGGGGTGAGGAATGAAAACCGCCCTGCTGTTTCCCGGCCAGGGTTCTCAGTACGTGGGAATGGGCCGGTCCCTATGGGAACATTCCCACGCTGTCAGGGATCTTTTCCGAACCGCCTCCGCCGTGCTGGGCTTTGACCTTTGTACGCTGTGCTTCGAGGGGCCCGAGGAGCGCCTCAACTCTACCCGCTACACGCAGCCAGCGGTCTTCATCGTCAGCGTGGCAGCGCATCGGGCGGCTTGCGAAGCGTCCCCGTTGTCGGCCGCTCTGGTGGCAGGACACAGCCTCGGAGAGTACGCCGCTCTGGTGGCGGCCGGCAGTCTCACGTTCGAGGACGGATTGGACTTGGTCCGCGAGCGCGCCGCCCTGATGGACGAGGCTGCGGGGCGGGGGGCAGGCGGCATGGTCGCGGTCATCGGGCTGCCGCGCACGGAGGTGGAGCAGATCTGTTGCAATATCGCCGATACGATCGGCATTCTGGTTGCGGCCAACTACAATGCACCCAACCAGCTCGTGATTTCGGGGGAGGAGCGAGCGCTGGAAACAGCCTCCGAAGAGGCGAGGGGGAAAGGCGCCAAGACGATCCGGCTTTCGGTGAGCGCCCCGTTTCACACGCCCCTGATGACAGCGGCTTCCGAGAGATTTTCCAGGGTCCTCGACCGGACCCCTATGCGGTGTCCGGATCCGCCTTGGGTCTCCAACGTGACCGCTCAGCCGGTGCACACTGCGGAGGAGTGCCGTCGCCTGCTGGCCGTGCAGGTCTGTGCTCCGGTGCGCTGGGAAGACTCCGTGCGCTCGATGCTGAGCGCAGGCATCGAGCAGTTCATCGAGCTGGGGCCGGGCAAAGTGCTCAAGGGACTCTGCAGACGCATCGACCGTACGGCCCGATGCGACTCGGTGGATACCCTGGAAGACCTGGAAGGGTTGCGTGCCCGGTCCGCGCAATGAAAGCCTGTTCTCCGGCCCCGAGAAGCCCGGCACGTTGGGGAGCCGGTTGAAGCACCGGATTCTGCGCAGACGGGCCAAGAGTGCCCGGATGCAACACCCTGTGGAGTCTGACCTATGCTCTGGGGAGACTCGGTTGCCCTGGTGACCGGGGCAAGCCGCGGCATCGGAAAGGCCATTGCCGAAGCGCTCTGCGCCAAGGGCGCACGGGTTTACCTGTGCGCCCGGAACCTGGAGGCCGTGACTGCGGCGGCCCGAGAGATCTCCTGCGGTGGCGGGGCGGCCGTGGGTTTGCAGATGGACGTCGGCCGGCCCGACGAAGTGAAGTCGGGCATTCAGGCGATCCTCAGGGAAGCGGGGCGGATCGACATTCTGGTCAACAACGCAGGCATCCGTCGCGACAAGCTGCTGGTCCGGACGCAGGATTGCGAATGGCAGGAAGTGCTCGATGCGAACCTGTCCGGTTCCTTCTATTGCACCCGTCAGGCGATCGCCGCCATGTCGCGCCAGCGCTATGGCAGGATCGTGAACGTGGGCTCGGTCGTGGCCTTCACCGGCAACGCCGGCCAAGCCAACTATGCCGCCGCCAAGGCGGGCCTGGTCGGGCTCACCCGGTCCGCGGCGCGCGAGTACGCGAGCCGGGGCGTTACGATCAATCTCGTGGCCCCTGGCTTTATCGAGACCGACATGATAACCAGTTTGCCGGAGCCCGTGCGGCGGCAGATTCTCGCGGCCATTCCCATGGGGAGGCTCGGCTCGCCCAGAGAAGTCGCCGATACCGTGGCCTTCCTGGCCTCTCCGGAGGCCGGTTACATCACCGGACAGGTCCTTCACGTGAACGGCGGCCTGTACGCCTAGGAGCGCCCGTTGAAGAACCGGCTCCGAACAGGCTGATCCAGAATGCCTGGATGGGCGTTTTTCGACAGCACGTCAGGAGCCGCCTTCCCCCATATGCCTTGCATCGGACGAGGCGGAAGAGAAGAAAGGAGCAAGCGATCATGGGCATGTCGTCGGAAGAGGTGGCCAAGAAGGTCAAGCACATCATTGCAGAGCAGTTGGGGCTGAAGGAAGAAGAGGTGAAGGGCGAGGCGACTTTCCTGAACGATCTGGGCGCCGATTCACTGGACATCGTGGAGATGATCATGGCGCTCGAGGAAGAGTTCAACACCGAGATATCGGACGAGGAGGCGGAGAAGATCCAGTCGGTGCAGGAGGCCATCGATTACATCGTGGCGCGGGCGCCGTAGAGAGCAGGGCCCATTCGGCCCCGCCCCCCTTGCGGCAGGGTGTCATAAAGCACCCTGCGGAGAGGCTGGTGAGAAATGGCCGGATGCCGGCGCGCCACGCCGCGGATGGCCGTTATCGGCAGCCTTACGGAGGATGAGCCATGAGCAGGCGGTTTGCCCTCGCGTCGGACCACGCGGGATTGCGGGTCAAGGAGGAGGCCAAGGCGATCCTCTGCGGGATGGGGCATCAGGTGCTCGACTTCGGGACCGATTCCGAAGCCTCGGTCGACTACCCGGACTACGCGCGCAAGGCGGTGGAAGCCGTGCTCGGCGGCCGTGCGGAGCAGGCCGTTCTGGTGTGCGGGTCCGGCGTGGGCATGAGCATTGTAGCCAACAAGTTCCCGGGCATCCGGGCGGCGCTGGTCGCCGAGCCGCGAGCGGCCGAGATGTGCCGGAAGCACAACGATGCGAACGTGCTCGTCCTGCCCGGCTGGAGGCTCGAGCGCGCGGAGGTCGCGGCGATCCTGGAGGCCTGGCTGCGGGCCGAGTTCGAAGGAGGCCGCCACCAGCGCCGGGTCGAAAAGATCGGCGCGATCGAGAGAGAAGTGCGGCAGGCGACCGCAGGCAGCCCCCGGTCGGAGGAGCGTTAGGAAGAACATGAGGGCAATCCCCCCGAGAAAGCGGCCCGACTGGAAGACCTACTTCCTGCAGATCGCACGGCTCGCCTCGACCCGCTCGACCTGCCTGCGCAGGCAGGTCGGCGCCGTCCTGGTCAGGGACAAGAAGATCCTGGCCACCGGCTACAACGGAGCGCCTTCAGGCGTCGCCCACTGCCTGGACATCGGGTGCCTGCGGGAAAAGGAAGGGATCCCGTCCGGAGAGAGGCACGAGCTGTGCCGCGGACTGCACGCCGAGCAGAATGCCATCATCCAGGCTGCGGTTCACGGCATCGTCATTCAGGACGCCACGCTCTTCTGCACCAATTTCCCCTGCGTCATCTGCAGCAAGATGCTCATCAACTCGGGCATCCGGGCCATATACTACATGGACGGCTATCCGGACCCGCTGTCGGAGCAGATGTTGAGGGAAGCCGGAATGGAAATCCAGCAGGTGGAGGCGGAGGAGGGGGCCGGCACGAAAACCTTCCCGGAGGCAGACCGCTCTTGAAGTGCCCGTTTTGCGCGTCCCTGCAGAACAGAGTCATCGACTCGCGGCTCAGCAAGGATCACAACGTGATCCGGAGACGCCGGGAGTGTCTCGGCTGCACCAAGCGCTTCACGACCTACGAACGGATCGAGGAAGTCCTCCCCCTCGTGATCAAGAGAGACGGGCGGCGGGAGCCTTTCGATCGTGCCAAGATCATCTCCGGGATGAAGAGGGCGTGCGAGAAGCGCCCCATCAGCATCAACACGATCGAGCGTGCCGTGGAGAAGATCGAGCAGAGCTTCCAGGAGAAGGGCGAGAAGGAAATCCCGAGCGAGCGGATCGGCGAGAGGGTCATGGAGGAGCTGCACCAGATCGACGAAGTGGCGTACGTGCGTTTCGCCTCCGTGTATCGGCACTTCAAGGACGTGACCGACTTCATGAACGAAGTGAGCAAGTTCATCAAGGGGAGTCCCCGCGAAGATGGATGAGGCGCTCTCTTCCGGCTCCGACGATGAGCGGCTCATGGCCCTCGCCTGCCGGCTCGCCCTGCGGGGGAAGGGCAAGACCAGGCCGAACCCGCTGGTCGGGGCAGTCCTGGTCAAGGATGGCGGCCTCATCGGCACCGGCTACCACAAGGGGCCGGGTTTGCCCCACGCCGAGGTCATCGCCATCCGGAACGCCACCGAGCGACCCGAGGGATCGACCCTGTACGTGAACCTGGAGCCGTGTGCGCACTTCGGCCGGACTCCGCCCTGTGTGGATCTGATCCTGGCCAGCTCGATCCGCAGGGTGGTCATCGGGACTCTGGATCCCAACCCGAAGGTAAACGGAAAGAGCATGGGGATGCTCCGGGACCATGGGGTGGAGGTGACCTGCGGGGTCAGGGAAGCCGCCTGCCGACGGTTGAACGAGGTGTTCTTCAAGTTCATCGAGACCTCGAGCCCCTTCGTGACGCTCAAGGCCGCCGTGAGCCTGGACGGCAAGATCGCTTCCTGGAGCGGCCGCTCCAAATGGATCTCCT
Source organism: bacterium (assembly GCA_040756235.1). Classification (GTDB taxonomy): domain Bacteria; phylum Desulfobacterota; class DSWW01; order DSWW01; family DSWW01; genus JBFLZG01. The sequence continues at coordinate 15,289 of JBFLZG010000048.1, forward strand.
GCGAGGCCTCCCGCAAGCGGGTGCATCGCCTCCGCTCGGAGGCGGACGCCATCCTGGTCGGAATCGGCACGGTTCTGCAGGACGATCCGGCCCTGACGGTACGGGGCGTGCCGGGACGTGCGAAGCCGCTGCGGGTGGTGCTCGATTCGCGGCTGCGGATCCCTCTGGAGGCCAGGGTCCTCGGACCGGAAGCGCCGACGCTCGTAGCGACGACCGAGCAGGCCCCCGCTGAAAAGGTCCGTCTTCTCCGGGACAGGGGAATCGGCGTGGAGGTCTTCGCACCCGACCGCAAGGGCCGGGTCCCGCTGGCCGCCCTGCTGTCTCGGCTGGGGCAGCGCGAGGTGCAGCATTTGCTCATCGAAGGGGGCGGAGAAGTCCACACCGCGGCGCTGGAAGAGAAGGTCGCGGACAAACTGATGCTCTTCGTGGCGCCTCTGCTCCTGGGCGGGAGAGAGGCCCCGAGCTTTTTTTCCGGGCAGGGAGCGGACGATCCCGCTCGGGCGTATGCGGTGCGGGAAATGCGGGCCCTGAAATCGGACCGGGACATTTTGCTCGAAGGTTATCTCGGGCCTGTCCCAACCCGCCCGATTCGAGAGGCTGTTTCGGGATGCCCGGGGGTGAGGCAGGCGAAGCCCTGAGGAGTTGACGGGCTGGCGCCGGGAAGTTGAAGATCGCTCCGACGCGGATGGAGAAGATGTTCACGGGCCTTGTGGAATGCACTGCGCAGATCCGGGCGCTTCGGCCGGGCAGGGGGATCCGCTCGATCAGCCTGGAAGTTCCCTTGGACTTGTCGGAGTCCCGGATCGGAGACAGTTTCTGCATCCAGGGCGCCTGTCTGACAGCCGTCGAGCTTTCGGCCCATGCGCTCACCGTGGAAGTCTCGCAGGAGACGCTGACGCGGACGACCCTGGGCGCACTGCGAGCGGGGAGGCGGGTGAATTTCGAAAGGTCCCTGCGTCTTTCCGACCGGCTCGGTGGCCATCTGGTCATGGGACACGTGGACGGAACCGGCTCCGTGATCGGCAGGGACAACGAAGGGGCGGGCGTGTGCTTTCGCATCCGGACCGAGCCCGCCGTCTCGCGTTATCTGGTGGAGAAGGGCTCGATCTGCGTGGATGGCGTCTCCCTGACGCTCGGGGTCTGCGAAGGCGACGTCTTCGCGGTGCACCTGATCCCCCACACGCTGAAGGGGACGACGCTCGAGCTCCTGCAGGTGAGGGACCGCGTGAATCTCGAGGCCGACCTGATCGGTAAGTACGTCGAACGCATGTTGGGCAGGTACGGGGTGGGGCCCGGCCCGCAGCAGGGGATCAGCAAGGATCTTCTCGCCAGGCACGGCTTCTACGAGCCCGAAGAGAGCTCATAAGGGAGGTTCGAAATGGCCAAGATTCGGGAAGGCAACCTCAACGCCAAAGGGTTCCGTTTCGGGCTGATCGTCAGCCGCTTCAACCACTTCATCACCGAAAGGTTGACAGACGGGGCTCTGGACGCGCTCCGCAGGCACGGCGCCGAGGAGGACGATCTGGAGATCGTGAAGGTGCCTGGATCGTGGGAAATCCCGCTGCTGGCCAAGCAGATGGCTTCCTCGGGGGACTACGATGCAGTCATCTGCCTGGGCACGTTGATCCGTGGAGGAACCATCCATTTCGATATCCTCAGCGCCGAAGTGACCAAGGGGCTCGCCAACGTCATGCTGGATACCGGAGTTCCGATCACCTTCGGCGTCATCACCACGGACACCCTGGAGCAGGCGATCGAGCGGGCCGGAACGAAGATGGGAAACAAGGGATGGCAGGCGGCCGAGGCCGCCATCGAAATGGTCAACCTCGTCAGGTCGAATCCTTGAGGAAGATGGCTGACCGCGATCCGCTAGCGAGGTCCTTTCCCGATGGGAGCGCGCAGAAAAGCCCGTGAGATGGTGCTGCAAGGCCTCTACACGGCCGACCTGCTCAACGGCTGGGAGCAGGATCCGGACGAGCTCTTGATCGAGGAGCCCGGGTCGGCGCAGAGCCTCCCGTTTGCGCGGAGCCTTCTGGAAGGGGTCTTGCAGAACCGGAGTGATCTCGACCGCAGGATCGAGGATTGCGCGAGCCACTGGAAGTTGCAGCGGATGAACATCGTGGACCGCAACATCCTGAGGTTGGGCGCGTTCGAGCTTCTCCACCGCGACGACATCCCGACCCGAGTCAGCATCAACGAGGCGGTGGAGCTGGCGAAGGTCTATGGAGACCGGGAAACGGCCGCATTCCTGAACGGCGTCCTGGATCGAATCGCCAGGACTGTTCGGGGCTAGCAGGGTTGCGGGCGACGCCATCCTCCGACACCTTGGTGCAGCGGCCTGCGGTAACCGGAGCGCTCCTCGACGCTGACCAGGCAATCTGGACAGGAGTAGGGGCGAAAGATTTTTCGCCCCTACATGATCTTGCTTGTGGACCTTTTTGAACGGCCTGCGCATTCTTGACTTCCAGGGATAAGCGATGGCGCGCTGGTTGATTGCAGCAGCAGTGGACCTGGAAATCCGCATCCTGCGGGCTCAGCTCGCCGCAGCCGTGCCCGAGAGGATGGAGAAGGGCCGGGCGTGGTCAGGGACTTGGAAAGGGCGCCCGGTTCTGCTGGTGACCACGGGCATCGGGCCCGAGCGGGCGCGCCGCACGCTCGGGCCGCTGTTGCGGGAGGGGGGGCTCGAGGGCGTCTGCTCGGTAGGGTACGCGGGCGGTTTGCTCGAGGAGATCAAGGTCGGGGACCTGCTCGTCCCCGAGGAGATCCTGGTGAGCTCGGTCCCGCAGGAAAGGCGCTTCCGCCCCGACGCGGCGCTCTATCGGCGCGCCTTGAGGACCGCGCTGCAGCGAGGTTGGGCTTGTCACACGGGCCGCATGGTCACGGTCGACCACGTGGTGGCTTCCGAGCGCGAGAAGCGCGACCTCGGCGAGGTCTGGCGGGCAGCCAGCGTGGAGATGGAAAGCGGCGTGGTCGCGGAGCTGGCGGCTGAGGCGGCCGTGCCCTTTCTGACGGTGCGAGTGGCCCTGGATACGGTCGGCTTCTGTCTCCCGGACGTGTCCGGCTTCCTCCGCTTCTGGAAGCAGAAGCAGTGGAAGGAGCTGGCCGCTCACGGTGCCGGGCAGCCGGGCCAGCTCCTCGCACTGGCCCGGGTCATGTGGTACTGCCGGATCGGTTCCATCCGGCTGGCCCGGTTTCTGGCGGATTTTTTTGCGACCCCCTTCGGGGCCCATGGCCATGGCGAAGACCCTGCGTCCGGACCGCCTGCAGCTTGACGATCGGGTGGCTGCGCCCCTGAAGAGGTGCTCCCTGTGCGGCCGCCGGTGCGGTGTCGATCGGACCCGGGGAGAGCTCGGGGGGTGCGGCGAGTCGGCCGTGCTCAGGGTCGCACGCTGGCTTTCGCACATGGGCGAGGAGCCTCCCCTGAGCGGCGCCCGAGGATCCGGCACGATTTTCTTCAGCGGATGCTCGCTGCACTGCCTTTTCTGTCAGAACCACGCGATCAGCCAGCAGCATCAGGGGGAACAGGTTTCCGTGGAAAGGCTGGTCGAGATCATGATGGAGCTGGAGGGGACGGGCAGTCACAACGTCAACCTCGTCTCTCCCACTCACTTCGTTCCCCAGGCGGCCGCTGCCATCAGAGAGGCGAGACGGCGCGGCCTGACCGTGCCGGTCGTGTACAACTCGCATGGCTACGATAGCCGGGAGGCCCTGGCTCTGCTCGACGGTCTCATTGACATCTACCTGCCGGACAGGAAATATGCCTGCAACTCGACGGCCGAGGAGTTGTCGGGCGTCCGGGGCTACCGCGAGGTCAACCGGGAGGCGCTGGCGGCCATGTTCCGCCAGGTCGGCCATTTGCAGGAGGACGCGCGCACGGGCCTTGCCGGGCGCGGCATGCTGGTGAGGATCCTCGTGCTCCCGGGCGGGCTTGCCGGGGCGAAGGAATCGCTCCTCGAGCTGCAGCGGCTGTTCACGCCTCGCCTGTCGATCAGCCTCATGGCCCAGTACACCCCGCTGCACGGAGCTGTGGACCGGCCGCCGCTCGACCGGACGGTGACCGAGGACGAGTACTGGGAGGTCGTGGATTTCGCGCAGGAGCTGGGGTTCTCCCAGCTGTGGATCCAGGAGCCCCAGGCGGCCCACGTGGGGGTGCCGGATTTCTCGTCCGAGACTCCTTTCGTATTCGACTGAACGCCCGGCCGGGCTGGAAGCAGCGACAAGAGGAGGCAGCCGCCATGGCGATGTCGGATCAGGCGATCGTGTACCGCGGATCCGTGAAGAATGTGCGCCTGGTGCGCCCCCCTCGAGGGGCCGTGCACGGCCAGTACGTGTTCGAGTTCACGGACGATTACTCCGTGTTCGACTTCGGCAAGATGCCGGACGCCCTGCGCGGCAAGGGGAGCGCACTGGCCGCGATGAGCGCCTGTCTGTTCGAAGAGCTCGGGCGGCCGTCGTCATGGAAGAAGCTGGCCCGGCGCACGGACGTCTGGGATCGGTTCGGGGGAGACGTCTTCAAGCGTCGTTTGCTCAGGTCCCCGGCCGGCAGGGAAACACTCTCACTGGGGATGAAGACCCACTATGAAGGGATGATCGATCGCAAGGGTCGGCCGCGGAATCTCGAGGAGCTCGGGGAGCCGACGAACCGGATTCTCGTCAAGGCCGTGCCGGTCCTGCCGCCCGCTTCCGTAACCGTGGACGGCCGCCACCTGTGGGACTACAACGCGCTTCACCCAGGCGTTCCCCAGTATCTCATCCCCCTGGAGAACGTGTTCCGGTTCGGCCTGCCCGCGGGAAGCTCGCTGCTGGACAGGATCCGCCAGAACCCGGGCTATGCGGCGGAGCTCGGGCTCGACCGGATGCCGGCCGAGGGGGACTGGCTCAGCCGGCCGGTGCTCGAGTTCTCGACCAAGCTGGAGCCCGCGGACCGATACCTGCCCCTGGAGACCGCTTTCAACTTCTGCGGGCTCGAGGGGAAACAGTTCGCGGAGCTCCTGGACCGCACCCTTCTGGTGGCGATCTTCCTGTTCGCCCTGTTTCAGGACCGCGGTCTCGACCTATGGGACGGAAAGGTCGAGTTCGTCAAGACGCGGGAGGGCATCCTGCTGGCCGACACGATCACTCCGGACGAGCTGCGCATCACCTGCCGGGGAACGCAGATCAGCAAGGAGCCGCTCCGGCAGTTCTACAAGCAACAGGACCCGGAGTTCTTCGGGGCGGTGAAGCGGGTCAAGGCCGAAGGCCCTTCCGCCAAGGGCATCCGCGGGCGCGTGCTGAAGGCGCTCGGACGGTCTCCGCAGCGCTTGCACGAGGACTTTCGGCGGACCATGGAGGAGATGTATCGGGCGCTCACGCACCGCGTGACCGGCTCGGATCTGTTTGCCGGTTCCGTCGACCTGGAGGAGGTCCTGGAGCGGCTCCGGCAATTCGAGAACACCGCCCGCTCCCTTTGAGAGGGCTTGGATGGGCGTATGGGCGGATCGAACGGGAGGGAGGAAAGTCCGTTTCCATGTCAACGAGAAAGAAGATCACCCGCAGGGAAATCAAAGAACCCGACGAGTTCATCACCCTCTCGACACGCGCGATCGAGTTCGCGAGAGAGCACGGGAGGGAAGCGCTCTGGGCGCTCGCGGGCGTCATGGTCCTGGCAGTCGCGATTTCGGTCTGGAGGGTGCACGCGCAGAATCAGGAGAAAAAGGCCAGGGAGCTGCTGGCCGAGTCACAGCAGCTGCTGGGTGCGATCTCCCAGGAAAGGGAAGAGAACGCTTCGGGGCAGAACGAGGCCGCCGCTGCAGAGGTGCTCCAGAGACTGGTCAAGGATTACGGCGGGACCCGGGCGGCCCAGACGGCACGCCTGCTGCTCGGCGAACTGTACTATCGCCAGAACGACTTCGGCAAGGCCATCGATACCTACAAGGCATTTCTCGACGAGGACGGTGATGTGCCGGAGCTGACGGCCCTGGCCTGGGAATCGTTGGGGTACTGCTACGAGGCGCAGGAAAACTACGAGGAGGCGGCGTCCTGCTATGAGAAGGCGAGCCGGGCCGCATCCTCGTTCCATCCCGGAGACGCCCTGCTCGGGCTCGCCCGGTCTCAAGAGAAGCTCGGAAAGCTCGAGCAGGCGGCCGACGCGTACCGGAAGCTCACGGCCGACTACCCCCAGCACCCGAGCGCCGATCAAGCCCGGGCGGGCCTCTCGAGAATCGAGAAGATCGAACCAGACGAAGGCAAGGAGCCGGGCCCGGGTAAGCAGGCGCAGCCCGAGGTCAAAAGTACTCCGGAAGATGCCGCCGCGCCTGCTCCATCATCTCCTCCGGGGCAATCGAAGTGATCCTGCCCTGCTCGTACTGCCGGTGGACCCACTCGTAGATCCTGAGAATGCCCGGGTGGCGCTTGTCGATGCGCTTCTTCCTGCCGGTGGCGACGTGCCCGGAGATCCACAGGGCGATTCCGGCCACGCCGCTCTTGTCCGTGATCCCCACGTCCATGGGGCGGTTCAGCACCTTCTCGGTGTCGAAGATGTTGTAGATCTCCTCGTTCTTGAGCAGACCGTCCGCATGCACCCCGGCCCGCGTGGTGTTGAACTCGGAGCCGAGGAACGGGTAGTTGGACGGAATCGAAACGTTCAGCTCCCGGGCGAAGTACTCGCCCATCTCCGTGATCGCTCGCGTGTCGAGGCCCGTGCTTTCCCCGGTCAGGCCCACGTATTCGATGAGCAGTCCTTCGATGGGCGCGTTTCCGGTCCTCTCGCCGAACCCCAGCAGCGTTCCGTTGGCTCCTGCGCACCCGTACAGCCAGGCCGTGGCCGCGTTCGTGAGAACCTTGTGGAAGTCGTTGTGGCCGTGCCACTCGAGCTGCTGCTTGGGCACGCCCCCTTCGTGGACGAGGGCGTGGATGATGCGCGGCACGCTGCGCGGCAGGGAAGCCCCCGGGTAGCTCACGCCGTAGCCCATGGTGTCGCAGGCGCGGATCTTGACCGGGATCCTGGCTTCCTCGGAAAGGCGCATGAGCTTCTGGACGAAGGGCAAGGTGCAGCCGTAGAAGTCCGAACGCGTGATGTCCTCCAAGTGGCACCTGGGCACGATCCCCAGGTCGAGTGCGGACTTCACAATGGCCAGATAGTCCTCGATCGCCTGGTGCCGATTCTTGTTCAGCTTGAGGTAGACATGGAAGTCCGAAATGGAGGTGAGGATGCCCGTCTCCTTGAGACCCATGTCCTTGACCAGCTGGAAGTCCTTCTTGACCGCCCGGATCCAGCCGGTGATCTCCGGATATCGGTAGCCCTTGGCGCGGCACAGCTCGATCGCCCGCCGGTCCTTGTCGGTGTAAAGGAAGAACTCGCTCTGTCGGATCACGCCCCGGTCTCCGCCCATGCGGTGCAGGAACTCGTAGAGCGCGGCGATCTGCTCGGGCTTGTACGGCGGGCGCGACTGCTGTCCGTCGCGGAAGGTCGTGTCGGTGATGAAGATCTCGTCGGGAGGGTCGAAGGGGACGACGACGAAGTCGAAGTCGATGCGCGGCACCTCGACGAAGGGAAAGATCTCACGATATAGATTGGGCTTCGTCGGGTTTTCGAGCTTGACCGCTTTCTGACGGTGGGGCAGGAACTTTCGGAAATCCGAGAATCTCGCCATCTTACTTTTCCTTTCGACTTGTCACGGGGCACTCGATTCGGTCTGTCCGGGGGTGCGGTCCTGGCGCGTGCGCGGATGCACCTCAGAGCGCAAGCGACTCCTCGCCCGCCTGGATCCCCTCCGGCTCGCGCCGCTCCTTCCGGGCCAGCTCCTCCCGGATCCAGGCGTTCTGGAGGAAAAGGGCCCGCTCGATCTCGAACAGCATCCGGTGCATGTATCGCTTGGCGTGGGCCCTCTTTCCCCGCTTTTCCCCTTCGAGCCCTTTTTCCAGATAGCCGACGAACGCGGAGAGGGTGTGCGGGGCCAGCGGCCTGACCGAGGATGCCCAGCGCCGCAGGGTCTCGATCTCCTGGGCCGCGGCGTCATGGTACTGGCAGGTGGCGACGGAGCTCATCGGCCGCGGGCGGTAGCCGAGATGAAACCCCTTGAGGGCGACGATCAGGGGTTCGTATCTGCGCTGGGCCCTGAGGCGGGGAAACTGGTATTCCATGACCCGCAAGGGCCGGTTCCCCTCTTCCGAGCCGATCAGGGAGTGGAAGTTCTCGCGGATCACGTGCAGGTTGCCCCACGGATCGACCGTCTCCTCGTCGTGAATCCTCCTTTCGACCAGCTCCCATCCCCGGCTCCAGCCGAAATCGCCCCCGAGGAGCAGGAGGCACTGGAGCATCTCGGGATCGTTGTCCTTGCGCCAGGGCTTGTCTTCGAGGTCCTGGAAGGAGAGATGAAGGCTGTGCGGCCGGATCCTGGTGAAGGAGATCAGCTCTTCGATCAGGCCGGCCAGGACTCGGGGGTCATCCGTGACCGGCTGCGACTGCCTCTCCAGGATCTCGGTCTTGCCCAACGAATACTCGAGGAACCCGCCCTCGGTCTGGTCGCGCACGAGGGAGTATTTGTGATCGTCCACATGTCCGCCCAGCTTCCACGACCTTCGCTCCAGGTCGTAGTCATAAAAGTAGCGGAAATGGTTGTGGCGGAGGTCCGGCGGGCGTTCCGGCCGCGTCGCCAGGCGGCCGAAGTCGCTGAACTCCAGCTCGGCGCCCATGGGGACGATTCCATGCTGACGCTCGAGCAGGATCTCCCGGACGATGAAGCCTGCCTCGAGGGAGTGCCTGCGGTAAAACCGATGGGCGATCTGGACCGCGCGAAAAGAATAATCGAAGTAATCCCTCCCTGATGCCGGCGGCGAAGGACCGTCGAACGTGCAGACCTCCTCCAGAGCCGCGTCCAGCTCCGCCTGGTGCCGGTTGTGCAGCTTGAGGGCGGCCAGCAGCGACAGGGTGAACCGGCTGTACGGCATGCGCACGAAGAACTCGGAGCGGAATTGATGCCGAAAGCTCTCCTCGAGCTGGTTGAGAAGGATGAAGCGCATGGCGAGAGAGAGATAATGGGGAGCATGGGCCAGCTTCTCGGGATCCTGCCGGATCTTGGCCAGACTCGGCATGCCGCGGATCTTCAGGCGCGAGTCGATGGTGTAGTCGCTGATGTACTTGTCCAGGAGGAGCATGTTGAGGAGGTTGGAGACCTCGGCCCCGAACAGCTCCTGACGCGTCAGGGCCGCCAGCTCGGATTCGGAGCGCGGCTCGGACGGGTTCATCATCAGGATCTTGATGCGCTCGCCGGCGTGCTCCTCGATGAACTTCTCCGCCTTTTCCACGAGGGCGAGATCCATGTTGGGGCCGAAGGCCCGGCGGATGTGGATCAGATTGGCGATGTACGCCTGGGCGCCGACCGCTCTGCCGTGCATCGAGAGGGTCACGCGCCTGCGGTCGTACAGCGTCCCCTCGCATTCGAAGTGATCGATCTTCTGCAGCGTCTCCGCCGTGATCCCGAAGTAGCACTTGCCGTAGACGCGTCCGTCGGGATGTGGGAGGATGAAGGGGAACCCTAGGGGGGTGTAAAACTTCTTGTACCCCGTGAGGACGGCCGGCCGGCCCTCGTGCATCTCGCCGGTGATCGACTCGATGAACGCGGGGTTCCGCAGGGAACCGTACGCGAAGAGATTGACCTTCCTGGAGGGGCGCGGCATGTCGGGCCTTCAACAAAGTTGTGCCGTGCGGGCTACCAGAGCACACGATGACAGAGCCTGTCTCAACAGACTTGATCCTAGAGGCTGTTCAATAATACCCAGATGCAAGGCGCACGGTATCCTGAGGAACGAGGCGTACATGGGAGTACGCTGCAGTGAGTGAACTGGGGGATTGCTTCGCTGCGCTCGCAACAGGCCCCGCAGATGGGCGTTCTGGGACAGGCTCCATGATAAGGAGGGCCGCCGCTGCTGTAAAGGGCCGGAAACGCCGATGGAGTAGTGTATGGACGCTTTCCCCGGTTGACGAGCCGGCGGCGCGCGACCTAAGATGAAGAGCCGCCGAACTGTGCGTGTCGGCTCCCAAAAGTGTCGCGGAGGCGAATCATGAAAAGGAAGCACGAGGTGAAGCTCGGACGGACCAGGACCTCTTTCCTCCTGCTCTTGGGTTGCTTTCTCTGCTCCCTGTGGCTGGCTGCGCCCGGGGCGTCGGCCGCCGAGGCGAAATTCGACTCGCAGGAAGCGGGGCACCCCCTGCGGATCGCCGCCTATGTGCTGCACCCGATCGGCGTCCTGATCGAATACGCCGTGATGAGGCCGGCCTACCATGCCGTGCAGCAAGAGCCGCTTGCCACCATTTTCGGCGCGGAAAAAAGGCCGGTGAAGTCCCAAGAAGAGGATTGTGAGGAGCCGTGAGCGTCCGACGGGTTGATCTCGACTTGAGAAGAAGCGCGCCGGTCATGGAGTCCGTCATCCGCAGGATGGAGGAATCGGATCTCGAAGAGGTCCTCGCGATCGAGCGCGTCTCCTTCCCCTCTCCCTGGAGCCAATGGGCCTTTCGCAGCGAGATGCAGAACCCCCACTCCCGCCCTCTGGTCCTCACTCGGGCCGCTGCTCCCTGCCTGATCGGATATCTTTGCTCCTGGATCATCCTGGACGAGTGCCACATACTCAATCTGGCCGTCCATCCGAGCTTGCGCAGGAGAGGGGCCGCGTCGCGCATGATCGATCATCTGTTGAGGTACTGCCTCGAGATCGGCACCAGCCGCTACTACCTGGAGGTGCGGGTCTCCAACCAGCACGCCATCACGCTCTACCAGAAGTTCGGCTTTCACGTGTGCGGCGTCCGGCGAGGCTACTACTCGGACACCGGCGAGGATGCCTATATCATGCACAGGGGAGCCACTTGCCTCTAACCTCCGCTCGACGGTCCGTCCTGGACCTTTCGGTTTTGTCCAATCAGCAGGTTTTCCCGGGAACGTTCCTGCTCACCTTCGAGGGCGGGCCTCTGAGCGAGAGCGTCCGTCCCGGCCAGTTCGTCATGCTGTCGCTTCCCGGCCGGCTCGATCCGCTCCTGCCGCGGCCCTATGCGGTCTACGACGTCGAGGGAAGCCGGGCGCAGGTCCTTTACAAGCGGGTAGGAAAGGGGACCCGGCTCCTGTCGCTCCTCCGGCCGGGAGATCCCTTTCGCATCCTGGGCCCTCTGGGAAACGGGTTCTTGCTGCCCGAGCCGGCGGCGCCCTGCCTGATCCTGGCAGGAGGCATGGGCTTCGCCTCGGTCCACCTCCTGGCCAGGCGCGCGCGCGCAGCGGGCTGCCGCACCCGGCTCCTGTACGGGGCCAGAACCGGACAAGAGATTCCGCCGCTGGCCGCCCTGGAGTCTCGAGGAGTCGACGTGCGCGTCGCGACGGAGGACGGGAAGGTGGGTTTTCACGGCCGGGTGACCGATCTGTTGCGCCGCACGCTGGAGGCCCCCGGGGAGCCGCTCCCCTCTGCAACGCTGGCCTTCGTGTGCGGCCCCCCCTCGATGTTGCGGCAAGCGGCAGGGATGTTGGAAGAGGCCGGAATCGAAGGGCAGTTCTCGCTCGAGGCGCGGATGGCCTGCGGGTACGGCGTGTGCCAGGGATGCGTCACCCGGGCCAAGAGGACCGGGGAGTCGCAGCAGGCAGCGTACCGCAAGGTCTGCGCCGAAGGCCCCGTGTTCCGGACCGATGAAATCGACTGGGAAGCTTACTGACATGCCCAACACCTCGGTCTCCATCGCCGCAGTCGCCTTGAAGAACCCGGTCATGACGGCTTCGGGCACCTGCGGCTACGGGGAGGAGCTCGCGGGGTTCTTCGACCTGTCGCGGCTCGGAGCCCTGGTGGTCAAGGGGATCTCCGTCCTGCCGAGGCCCGGCAACCCTCCTCCCCGGATCGTGGAGACCTGCGGCGGCATGCTGAACGCCATCGGTTTGCAGAACGTGGGCTTCGAGGCGTTCGTGCGGGATTGTCTGCCCGGTCTGCGTCAGGTCCGGACCGCGCTGATCGTGAACATCCTGGGCGAGTCCGAAGAGGAATACGCGCTGCTGGCCGAGAGCTTGGGGGGGCAGGATGGAGTGGCCGCGATCGAGGTGAACGTTTCCTGCCCCAACGTGAAGCGCGGAGGGCTTTCTTTCGGCGCTGACCCGGAGGCCCTCGAAAGGTTGGTCCGCACCATCAGGACAAGGACCGCCCGCCCGCTTCTGGTCAAGTTATCGCCCAACGTCACCGATGTTGTAGACATGGCGCTCAGAGCCGAGGATGCGGGCGCCGACGGGCTCACGTTGATCAACACTCTCCGGGGAATGGCCATCGACCTGAGCTCGCGCTCGCCCAGCCTGGGGACGGTTGTAGGCGGGCTGTCCGGGCCGGCGATCAAGCCCGTGGCCCTGCGCATGGTGTGGGAGGTTTCCCGGCGCGTGCGCATCCCGGTCGTGGGCGTGGGAGGGATCCTCACCGCAGAGGATGCACTGGAGTTTCTGGTCTGCGGCGCCACCGCCGTGCAGGTGGGGACCGCGCACTTCCGGAGCCCGACGGCTTGCATCGACGTGATCGAGGGAATCGATGCTTACCTGACGGCTCACGGGATAGGGGACGTGCGCGAGCTGATCGGCTCGCTCAAGGTGCCCGGCAGGTGAGGCAGCATGTCGGATCCGTACATGGAAGCCCGGCGGGAGCTTGACCAGGCGAAGAAGCTCTTTCTCAAGCTCCACATGAAAAAGGAACAGGAGATTGCCCTCAGGCGTGTGGGCAAGAGGCTCTGCGCGAGCGACATCAAGGAGATGCGCGAGCTGGAAGGAACCATCGAAGGTCTGTTCGACAGGCCGCGGACCACGGCGAACGCCCAGCAGCGCAGCCTGCTCGAAAATGTCAAGAACCAGTATCGGGCATCCATGCGCTCCTGGAAGAACCGCCTTCGCTTTGCCGAGCAGTACCGCCTGAAGAGGCGCAAGATCCGCCTGAACGCAACCGGTGCGGCGCAGCCGTAGGCCGGTCCAACGCTCTCGGCGCCCGGCCGGTTTCACCTCATTTTCGGCTTGGGCCCGCCCCTTGTCCTCGGCTCCTCTTTTTGTTACTATTTGCGGCGTGCATCGTGGGCGATTAACTCAGTGGTAGAGTGCCATCTTCACACGGTGGAAGTCACAGGTTCAAATCCTGTATCGCCCACCACAATAAAATCAAAGGGTTGCGGGCAATTCCTCAACCCTTTTATTGTTCTCTGATCCGCCATTGTGACCAGTTCGCGAAAATCTTGCCCTCCAACCGAAGCGCCGCAGTCTGACGTACCGGTCGAGTCTCTTTGAAATGTGTGTTCTCCCACCCGTCCGGCCCGGATACGCCCTATCCGGGGAGCAGAAGATTTTCCTTGCGGCATGTAGATAAACGCTATTATGATCCAGTTTCGACCTGGAACACCCGCCAAAGGGTGAGCCCATGTTCCGAGTCTCGTTCCGCTCTGTCTGGCACTTTTCAGCACGTTCTTAGTGGGATGCCCACAGCCACGACCGGACATGGACTACGCGAGATGAGGCAGAAGCATCGAAGTTGGGGAGGATTTCAACGGCCGGAGAGCTGCCCTTTTTGACGGGTCTGTGAAAGCAAGAGAGAGGATCTGCCATGGCAAAGAGACTCAAAGGAAAGGCCCTGGAAGAATTCAAGAACGCAGTGAAGCTCCGGCCCTTTGAGTCACGGGACGCAGAGCCGTGCAATACTCTGTATAACTTAGTTTTTAAGCAGGAGCGTACGGTCGACCAATGGAGATGGCTCTACGAGGAGAGACCCAGGGGGGGGCATGCCACGTTCGTTGCCGAGCTTGACGGAGAGATTATCGGGCAGTATCCGACCGTCTTCACGCTGTACAAGCTTGGCGATCGGGAGGTGCTCGCCGCGGACCACATCGATGCTTCCATGAAGCGCGAGTACCAGGGAACAGGGGTCTATTCGAAAATGGGCAACATGCATCACGAGTGCTTTGATCTCGTATTTGGCATGGGATTCCCGACCCCGATCTACTACCGTTTCGGGTCCAAGACATTAGGTTACATTGGGGTCTCCAAGGTCCCAAAATGGCTGAAGATCTTCAGATCCGAACGGATCATCGAGCGAACTGTCCCCGTCAAACCTTTCGTAAAACTGGCCGGAGCCCTGTGCAAGCCGGCAACGCAGATCCTTTTTCGCGCTAAGGAAAAGATCCCTCTCGAAGGGTTTGCTTTCGAGAAGGTGGAAGCCTTCGATGGTCGCGTCGACGCTTTGTGGGAACGGGTCAAAGAAGATCGGCCGTTCCTGCTGGTCCGGGACAGTGCCTTTCTGAATTGGCGTTTCAGGAAGAACCCGTTTCGCAGATTCGACCTCTTTCATCTGCTCAGGGGAGGCGAGGTCATCGGCTACGTGGTTTGTACGGTTGCAGCCTTCAAGAGAGGAAGAAAAGGATTCCTGGCCGACCTGCTCGTCATTCGAGATCCCGAGGCGGAGAAGGCGGCCATCGGATTTGCCCTGGAGCATTTTCGAAGCTGCGGTGCGGACTACGTTATCTGCCTCATGCTGGATAAGTACTATATGGATCACCTGAAGCGTTTCGGGTTCGTCAGGATCCCGACACGGACGTTCCTTGCCTTCAAGAATTTCAATCCCGGAAAGATCAACTCGGAAAAGCTTTGCATTCCTGACAACTGGTACATCAGCGGTGCGGATGCGGACTGGGTCTAGGAAAGGAGCATGAACCTTCTTGGGCCGGGGGCATCCAATGGCCGTGGTTCTCTACCCGTTTATTCTGTCATTCATATAGATAGAGCTTGTCCCACAAGCCCCAGTTCGAGAGCCTGTTCGAAAATGCCCAGATGCAAGGCGCGCGAAATCCCGAGGAATGAGGCGTACATTTCAGTACGCCGCAGTGACGAGGGACGAGCGCAACGCCGCAGATGGGCGTTTTGGGACAGGCTCTAGATACGGACGGTGAGAGTCACGGGTTCAAATCGGGGCAAGCTCGATCAGACGGATAACGGCGAGTGAACCAGCCCCATCAAGGGGGCGGGACAAGCCCCCACCCCCTTGATTGCTTCTGCAGATCCCCTTCTTCGCGGATACCTGCCCCTGCCATCGTGTTTCTAATGAGATGAGCTTTCGCAGGATCGTCTCGTGCCCGGGGGCGTCCGGCTCATTCTCCAATTTCCCGGCAGAAGGGCTGTGAAAGCTGCAGAAAGAAGAGGGCCCCTTGCTGAGAACGGGAGCCAAGAAGGCAAAGAGGAGTCCGTTCCCGAACCAAGACAGGAGCTTCCGCAGGCTTCCGGTGGGCGCCGAAGTGATGCCCGGCAGGAAAGGTGGAGTTCACTTCCGCGTCTGGGCCCCGCGCTGCAGGCAGGTGTCCGTGGTCGTGGAAAGCGATACGGGAGCTGGCGGAAAGCATCGAGAATACCCCATGGAGCCGGAGGAAGGCGGATATTGCTCCCGGCAGGTCAGCCAAGCAAGGCCCGGAACGCTCTATCGCTACCGGCTGGACGAGCGCCTGTTCCCGGACCCGGCTTCCAGGTTCCAGCCGTCCGGGCCCGAAGGCCCTTCTCAGGTGATCGATCCCTCGGCTTTCCGCTGGACCGACGCGGACTGGAGCGGGGTGAGGCTGGAAGGCCAGGTCATCTGCGAGGTCCACATCGGGACCTTCACATCCAAGGGCACCTGGAAAGCCGCGGCGCGCCGGCTGAGCGAGCTCAAGCAGGTCGGAATCACCCTGGTGGAGCTCATGCCGGTGGCCGAGTTCTCCGGGCGGTTCGGCTGGGGCTACGATGGCGTCGATCTGTTCGCGCCCTTTCACGAGTATGGGGCTCCGGACGATTTCCGGTCCTTCGTGGATCAGGCTCACGCCCTCGGCATGGGAGTCGTCCTGGACGTCGTCTACAACCATTTCGGGCCGGTGGGCAATTTCTGGAGCGAGTTCTCCCTGGATTACTTTACGGATCGCTATGAAACCGAATGGGGCTATGCGATCAATTTCGACGGCGGCAACTCCGGACCGGTGCGGGAGCTGTTCGTGGCGAATGCCGGGTACTGGATCGAAGAATACCACCTCGACGGCCTCCGCCTGGACGCCACCCAGTCGCTCCACGATCAATCGCCCGAGCACATCCTGGCCGCCCTGACGCGCAAGGCGCGCGAAAAGGGGAAAGGCAGGTCGCTCCTGATCACGGCGGAGAACGAGCCGCAGAACAGCCGCTTGCTTGCGCCGCCGGATGAGGGCGGATTCGGCATCGACGCCGTCTGGAACGACGACTTTCATCACAGCGCGCGCGTGGCGCTGAGCGGGCGAAAGGAAGCCTACCACACCGACTATCTCGGATCGGCACAGGAATTCGTCTCTGCCGCCAAATGGGGATACCTCTATCAGGGCCAGTTCTACTCCTGGCAGAACAAGTGCCGCGGCACGCCGGTGCTGGAGATCCGGGCTCCTCGCTTTATCAGCTACCTCGAGAACCACGATCAGATCGCCAACAGCCTGCGCGGGGAGCGGCTCCACCGGCTGGCCCACCCCGGCAAGTACCGGGCTCTGACCGCCCTCCTGCTGCTCATGCCGGGCACGCCCTTGCTCTTCCAGGGGCAGGATTTCGGGGCCTCGAGCCCGTTCTGCTATTTCGCGGATCAGAGGGGCGATCTGGCCCGGGCAGTGGCTCGAGGCCGCACGGAATTCCTGCTGCAGTTCGCAAGCCTGCGCGATCCGGAAGCACAGGCCCTTCTTCCCGATCCCTCGCACCCGGGCACGTTCGAGCGGTGCAGGATCGATCACGCGGAACGGAAGAGCCATGCCGAGTCCAGCAACCTGCACCGCGACCTTCTGAGGATGAGGCGGGAGGATGCCGTGTTCCGGGAGCAGCGGACCGACTGGATGCAGGGTGCCGTCCTCGGACCCGATGCGTTTCTCCTGCGGTTTCTGGGAGGGGACCGGGGAGACAGGCTGATCGTTGTGAACCTGGGGGCGGACCGCACGCTCCTGCCGATTCCTGAGCCGCTGCTGGCTCCTCCGAAGGACTCGCACTGGGAGCTTCTGTGGTCGAGTGAGGCAGTCGCATACGGAGGAGGCGGCACGCCGCCCATGGAGACCGAGGGACGGTGGACCGTCCCCGGTCATGCCACGCTGGTTTTCGCGCCCAAGAAGGTGGTTCGTCTTGAGTATGCCTGACACAGCGGACCCGGGCATCGCACCCGTCGTCCGCTCCTTCCGCCGGGGCGAAGGAGAGCCGGACCTCGAGGCTCTGCTGAGCCGCGAATGGTTGGTGCCCAATGGGCTCGGCGGATATGCTTCCAGCTCCGTCGCCGGGGTCTGCACGCGCAAGTACCACGGCCTGCTGGTGGCGGCCGTCGCGGCACCCCACGGCCGCATGGTCATGCTGCACGATCTGGACGAAGAGATCCGCCTGTCCGACGGGACCGTTGCGGAGCTGAGCGGCCACTTCAGGCCGGGAGGGGAGCTTCACTTTCCGGGAGTGCAATGCCTGAAGGAGTTCCGCCTGGAAAACGGCCTGCCGGTATGGCGCTACCAGGTTCGGGACGTGGCGATCGAAAAGCGCGTGCTCTTGCCCCACTTCCAGAACACCGCCCACATCCGGTATCGGCTGGCATCCGGGGCGGGGCCGGTGCGGTTGAGACTGCGGCCCTTCTTTCGATTTCGATCGGTCCATGAGGAGCTGAGCGCCGAGCCGGAAGAGCCCTACGACGTCCAGGTGGCCGGAGATCGGTTCGAGGTGGCCAAAGACCCGCGACTGCCTGCTCTACGGCTCTACCTGTACGGGGAAGAGGGATCTTTCCGCATGGAGGGCGAGCGCTGCCGTGCGCAGGAGTACCCGACCGAGGCCAGACGCGGCTATGCGTGCCGGGAGAGCACCTGGACCCCGGGTTTCTTCCAGGTATACGCATCCCGGGGGGAAACGGCCGCGCTGGTCGCCTCCATCGAGCCCTGGGAGGTCATGCTCCAATTGGACCCCGTCGATGCTTTGCGGGCCGAGACGGGCAGGCGCCAGCGCCTCCTTTCGATCGCCCCTCCCGGGTCTCGTTCGGGTGTCGGGGGCGAGCTCGTGCTCGCTGCGGACCCGTTCATCATCGCTCCCGTCGCCCGGGTCGGGGACAACGTCCGGGCCCGGGCCTGGGGAGACGAGGTCCGCTCGGTGATCGCCGGGTACCACTGGTTCACCGACTGGGGCCGCGACACCATGATCAGCCTCGAAGGACTCGCCATGGCGACCGGGCGGTTCTCCGAAGCGGGGTACGTCCTGCGCACCTTCGCCTACTATGTGAAGGACGGCTTGATACCCAACCTCTTCCCGGAAGGGCAGACCGAGGGCCTCTACCATACCGCTGACGCGACCCTCTGGTTCTTCCACGCCGTCGATCGCTTTCTCCGGCTCTCACAGGATCGGGCTGCTCTGCGCCAGTTGCTTCCGGTGCTCGAGCAAATCGTGGACCGGCACGTCCGGGGGACGCGGTTCGGCATCGGCGTGGATCCTGCGGACGGCCTGCTGCGCCAGGGGCACCCCGGATTGCCGCTGACGTGGATGGACGCCAAGTGGCGCGACTGGGTAATCACGCCGCGGCGGGGCAAGGCCGTCGAGATCAACGCGCTCTGGTACAACGCCCTGCGGGTGCTCCAGGAATGGTTGGTCCGGAGCGAGCGGGAGCGGGCGGCGCAAACGATCTCGGAGCGCGCAGACCGGGTCTATGCATCGTTCAACCGGAAATTCTGGTACGAGCCGGGAGGGTATCTGTACGACGTGGTGGACGGGGAGGGCGGAGACGACCCGAGCCTGAGGCCCAACCAGGTGTTTGCCATATCTCTGCCCCGCCCGGTGCTCGATCCGTCCCGGTGGAAGTCGGTCGTCCGGGTCGTTCACGAGAGGCTTCTGACGCCCTTCGGGCTGCGATCTCTCGACCCGGCCGATCCCAAGTACAAACGGGATTACGGGGGCGACCTGCGGACCCGGGATTCCGCCTATCACCAGGGCAGCGTCTGGAGCTGGCTGATCGGTCCCTACGTGGATGCGTGGCTGAAGGTTTACCCGCAAGAGCAGCGACAGGCACGGCGGTTTCTGGATGGTTTGGTCGACCATCTCGGCGAGGCGTGCATGGGCTCGGTGAGCGAGGTCTTTGACGGAGATCCTCCCTTTCGTCCGGAAGGCTGCATCTCGCAAGCCTGGAGCGTGGCCGAGCTCATGCGCTCCTGGGTGAATACCGCTGAGCCCGACGGGGTGGACGGAACCGACGATCGTGAGGGGGAGCCCCCATGAAACCTGAACGAGCCCTGGTGATCTTCAATCCGAAGTCCCTGAAGGGCGAAACGGACGTGTCCGCCGCCATTTCCTCGCTTCGGAGTCAGGGCGTGGACACGGCCCTGGCGCGGCCGGAGTCGCAGGATGAGCTCGCCCGGGTGATCCTGGGCCGGGCGGACCACATAGATGCGGTGATTCTGGGCCGCGGAGACGGGACGATCCATCACGCCCTCGAGCCGGTCCTGCAGTGCGGACTGCCCTCTCGGCATCCTTCCCCTGGGCACGGCCAACGACCTGGCGCGCACGCTGCGCATCCCGCAAAGCAGCGAGGAGGCCTGCAGGGTCATTGCAGAAGGCCGGGTCCACCGGATCGACCTCGGACGGGTGAACGACAAGTATTTTCTGAATGTCGCCCACATCGGGCTGGGCGTCGAGGTCAAACGGCAGCTTTCCCCGGACAAGAAGAGACTGTGGACGGAAGCGCTCCTGCGCGGGCATCAGGCCGAGGTTCGGCGGATGCGCTTGCTTCTGGAAGCGGCGGCGAGGACGCTCTCCTCCGAATCGTCCTGAAATAACGCGCGCTTGACCCGCAAGGGTTATTGCCTTCCCTTCGATGATTGATCTAATATGCGTGCGGAGCAACAGGATCGGGCAACCCGAAGGGGCTGGTCGGCCAGGAGGAAAATCCAGATGTCCGGGCACTCAAAGTGGCATAGCATCCGGCACAAGAAGGGGAAAGAGGACGCCAAGAGGGGGAAGATCTTCACCAAGCTGATCCGCGAGCTGACGGTCAGCGCGCGCAGCGGAGGCGGCGATCCCTCGATGAACCCCAGGCTGCGGGCGGCCATCGTGCATGCCAAAGCAGAAAACATGCCCGCGGACAACATCGATCGCGCCATCAAGAAGGGAACCGGAGAGCTCGAGGGCGTGCGCTACGAGGAGTGCTCCTTCGAGGGCCACGGCCCGGGCGGGACCGCCATACTGATCGAGGCGATGACCGACAACAAGAACCGCTGCACCGCGGAGATCCGGCACATCTTCACCCGCCACAACGGCAGTCTCGGCACGCCGGGGAGCGTCTCCTGGCAGTTCACCAAGAAAGGGTACTTCGCGTTTCCCAATGACAAGGTTTCCGAGGACGATCTGATGGAGACGGCCCTGGAAGCGGGCGCCGAGGACGTGGTGGAGAATCCCGACGAGCAGACCTTCGAGGTGCTGACGCCCCCGGAGAGCTTTCTCGGGGTCAAGGACGTGTTCGAGAAGAAGGGGCTGGCCTATCAGACCGCCGAGGTCACCATGATTCCGAAGAATACGGTCCGGCTCCAGGGGAAAGAGGCGGAGCAGGTCTTGCGGCTGGTCGACCTGCTGGAAGACAACGATGACGTGCAGAACGTCTACGCCAACTTCGACATCTCCAGGGAAGAAATGGAGCGCCTGAATGCCTGAGGGGGGCGCCCCGGAAACGGCGGAGCGATGCGGGTAATCGGCATCGACCCCGGGGTCTCCCACCTCGGGTTCGGCGTGGTGGACACGGCGGCCCGGGATCGACTCGTCCCGGTGGCCAGCGGGACGATCCGCACCAACCCCCGGTGTGCCTTCCAGCAGAGGCTTTCCGACCTTCACTGCGAGCTGGAGAAGCTGTTCCATCAGTACGGCCCCGAGCACATGGCCATCGAAGAGGTCTTCTTTGCGAAGAACGTGCGCTCCGCGCTGCTGCTCGGACAGGCCCGGGGCGTCGTGCTCCTTTCCGCCGCTCTCGCCCATATACCCGTCTTCGAATACTCGGCCACGGAGATCAAGAAGGCGCTCTGCTCCTACGGGCATGCCGGCAAGGATCAGATCCAGGCCATGGTGAAGGTGCTGCTCGGTCTGGAGGGCCTTCTGACCGACCATGCCTCGGACGCGCTGGCCGCTTCGATCTGCCATGCCCACAGCTTTCGCCCGCCCGTCGCGGCTTGTGCCGGCTCGAGAGGATGTCGGAAGAGAGCCTTCTGAGAGGGGGTGCGCAAACTTGATCGGCAGCCTCCGCGGCATCCTGACGAGCAAGTCGCCTCAGACCATCCTCGTGGACCTGAGCGGGATCGGGCTCGAGGTCGCGGTGCCTCTGTCCACGCTGTACGAGCTGCCCGAGCCCGGAGCCGAGGTCCGCCTGTTCGTGCACACCCACGTGCGGGAGAACCAGATCCTGCTGGTCGGGTTCCTGCGCCAGGAGGAGAAGGAGGTGTTCCGCTTCCTCACGACCGTCAGCGGGGTCGGACCGCGCCTGGCCTTGAACATCCTCTCCTCGCTGCCGCCGGAAGAGCTGCTCGAAGCCATCTTGCAGGAGGACAGCCATCGGCTTCGCACCGTGCCCGGAGTGGGCAAGAAGATGGCCGAACGGATCGTGGTAGAGCTCAAAGACCGGATCCCTCCGCGCGCGGTGCAGCTCGGGCGCACGCAGCCGGCCTCCTCCAAACAGAGGCCGGTCTATCTGGAAGCGCTCTCCGCTCTTCTGAATCTGGGGTACAACCGGAAGGAGGCCGAAGGGGCTCTGGAGACGGTGCTGGAGAAAGAGGGCGCGGCCGAGGAGCTCCGCGTGGAGAGCCTGCTCAAGTCCTCTCTTCGGCTGCTGGCGAAATAGGTAGAGCCTGTACCGACAGGCTCGATTCAGAGGCTGTTCAAAAATGCCCAGATGCAAGGCAGGCGAAATCCTGAGGAATGAGGCGTACACGGGAGGCACGGTGGACCCCGGCCTTCGCCGGGGCAGGCTCCCCCAGCCTCCATCCCCGACGAGCCGAACGCCGCAGATGGGCGTTTTGGGACAGCCTCTAAGGTTCTGAACGGAAATGGCCACCAAGACCAAGGGACCGCCTCTCGGCCCGGACCGCGACCAGGACGAGGATCTGCTCGAGGGCAGCCTGCGGCCCGGCAGTCTGGAGGAGTTCGTCGGGCAGGAGACCCTGAGGGAAAAGCTGCGCATCTTCATCGACGCGGCCAGGCGGAGGAGCGAGCCACTAGACCACGTGCTCCTCTATGGTCCTCCGGGCCTCGGCAAGACCACGCTCGCCTACATCCTGTCGCGCGAATTGGACGTGCACATCCGGGTCACTTCCGGGCCGGCCGTGGAAAGACAGGGTGATCTGGCGGCGATCCTGACCAATCTGGAGCCGGGAGACGTTCTGTTCATCGACGAAATCCACCGGCTGCCGCGCATTGTGGAGGAGATCCTCTACCCGGCCATGGAGGATTTCCAGCTGGACATCATCATCGGGCAGGGGCCGAGCGCGCGGGCGATCAAACTGGACCTTCCCCGCTTCACGCTCGTGGGGGCGACGACGCGGGCTGGGCTGCTCACCTCGCCGCTGCGGACCCGCTTCGGGGTGATCGAGCGCCTGGACTTCTACGCGCCGGAGGAGATCGAGCAGATCCTCCAGCGGTCCGCCAGGGTGCTGGAGGTCCCGTTCACGCGGGACGGCTTGTTCGAGATCGCCCGCCGCTCGCGCGGGACTCCCCGCATCGCCAACCGCCTCCTGAGAAGGGTCCGGGACGTGGCGCAGGAGAGGGGAAAGGGGATCATCGACGAGCCCTTGGCCGCCATGGCCCTGGAGTTCCTGGAAGTGGATGACCGTGGGCTCGACAAGATGGACCGGAAGATCCTGCTGACCGTGATCGAGCAGTTCCGCGGAGGGCCGGTGGGGATCGAGACCCTTTCGGCCGCCGTGAACGAGGCGACCGATACCATCGAGGACGTCCACGAGCCGTATCTGATCCAGAGCGGGCTCCTGAGCCGAACCAAGCAGGGACGCATGGCCACTCACCTCGCCTTCGAGTACTTCAAGATGCGGCCCCCGTGGACCAAGCAGGAAGATTTGCTTTAGCAGGCCGTCAACGCAACCTGTAGGGGCGAAGAATCTTTCGTCCCTGCGTCGCCTTGCATCAGCGGCTTCCCTTGCATTTCTCATCCCTGTAAAGTAGATAGCTGGAGGGTAAATAGTCGGGCACGCCTGCCGCGGGCAGGGTGCCATACGGGCGGTTCCGGCGGCTTCCCTTTCCGATCTGCGATTGCGGAGAGACAGTCATGAAGATCCAATGGTTGGGACACGCTTCTTTTTTGATCACGACCCGGGACGGCACCCAGATCGTGATGGACCCGTACGAGTCCGGCGCCTACGGGGGCGCACTGGCTTATGGACCCATCGAAGCGGCTCCGCAGATCGTGACGATCAGCCACGACCAGCACGAGGACCATAACTACACCGGCTCTCTCAAAGGCAGCCCGACCATCGTGAAGGGGCCGGGCCAGGATACGATTCGAGGGATCGAGATCCGCCGGGTGCGGACCTTTCATGACAACTCGGGCGGCAAGGAGCGGGGGGAGAACCTGGTGGTCTGCATCCGGGCCGACGGGGTCCGGCTCGCTCACCTGGGAGACTTGGGCCACGTGCTGACTCCGGAGCAGGTTCGCGAGATCGACGGAGTCGACGTGCTGCTGAGCCCGGTGGGCGGCCTGTTCACCATCGATCCGAAGGAGGCGACCGAGGTCGCCGCGCAGCTCCGGCCGAAAATCCTGATTCCCATGCACTACAAGACTGCCAAGTGCGGGTTTCCGATCGCCGAGATAGAGGCTTTTCTCGAAGGGAAGCAGCGGGTGCGGCGGCTTGCGGACTCCACGCTCGAGGTGCAGGCGGATGAGCTCCCGGAGGCGACCGAGATCGTTGTCCTCCGGCATGCCCTTTGATCCCTCGGGCGCTTTCGCGAGGCATGGCAGCCTCTGAAGCGGACGAGGATGAAGCGACGAAGACGAGGAAGGAAGGCGGTGGAGAGGCTGTGAGAGCGAATGCCGACTACAGAGAAGTGCTCGACCGGATGCTGGGCGGAGACAAGCTGGCCCTGGCCAGGATGATCACCTACGTGGAGAACGACGCTCCCTTTGTCCCAAAGGTGCTGGAGGCCATCTACCCGAGGACCGGCAGGTGTTACTCCCTCGGGGTCACGGGCCCTCCCGGCGCAGGCAAGAGCACCCTGGTGGACAAGCTGATCCCGCGGATGCGCTCCGAGGGCAAGACGGTGGGCGTGGTCGCGGTCGACCCTTCGAGCCCCTTCACCGGCGGCGCCGTGCTGGGGGACCGGATCCGCATGCAGCGCCACGCGCTGGATGATGGCGTCTTCATCCGCAGTCTGGGGACCCGGGGCACCCATGGCGGGCTCTCCAGGGCCACCCGGGATGTCCTGAGGCTGCTCGACGCGTTCGGCCTGGACGTCGTGATCATCGAGACGGTGGGCGTCGGCCAGACCGAGCTCGACATCGTGGACGTCGCCGATACGACCATGGTCGTCCTCGTGCCGGAGTCCGGCGATACGATCCAGACCATGAAGGCGGGCCTGATGGAGATCGCGGAGATCTTCGTGGTGAACAAGGCGGACCGTCAGGGAGCCGACCGGATCCTGACGGAGCTGAAATCGATGGTGGAGTTGGGCGAGCGGCGGGATCCCGGCTGGAAGATACCGGTCCTGTTGTGTCAGGCCAATCGGGACGAGGGGACGGACAAGCTCTACCAGACGATGTCCGAGCACCGGGCCTATCGGGCTGAAAAGGCGGGTCACAAGTCGGAGACCGGCGAGCATCGCCGCAAGGAGCTGATGGAAATCCTCTCCCACCGCTTCCTGAAGTCCGTGGAAGAGCTGGAGAGCGGGGACGAGGGATTCCGCAAGGTGTTGGCCCGGGGCGAGGAGGCCGACGCCAACCCGTACCAGGTCGCGAGCTCCATCTTGGGCGACGAGAAGCTCCTCCGGCAACTTCTCGGGCGAGCCTGAGGCCGGCAAATCGTTTGCGGATGGGAAGCCTTGAAATGGAAACAACCGGCTTGGCCTATGCGGAAGTGCCCCAGGAGCGGATCGTACGGACTCTGCAGGCGCTCAAGAAGAACGAGTTCCTCGCTTTCTTTGCGCCTAGCGGAAAGGAGGCCGTGGATCTCGTCCTGCCTTCCGTCCGGGAAGGCTCCCGGGTCGGCCTGGGCGGATCCCAGACCCTGCGCGATCTCGCGCTGCCGGAAGCCGTGAAGGCCAAGGGGGCGCATCTGCTCGACCACTGGCAGGAGGGGCTGGGCTTTCAGGAGCTCATCGACGTGCGCAAGGGCCAGCTGGTCTGCGACGTTTTCCTGTCGAGCGTGAACGCAGTCACGGAAGAAGGCGAGCTCGTCAGCCGCGACGGCATCGGAAATCGTACCAGCGCCATGACCTTCGGCCCCTCCAAAGTCTTCCTTCTCGTCGGCGTCCAGAAGATCGTTGAGGACCTCCACGCGGCCTTTCGCAGGGTGCGCGAGGTGGCGGCGCCCCTGCGCGCCAGGAGCCTGAACCTGGATCTGCCCTGCGCCAAGAACGGCGAATGCGTGGATTGCAGCAGCCCCAACCGGATCTGCAGGGCCACGCTCATCCTGCACCGGCGCCCGATGCTCACCGATATCACCGTGGTTCTCATCGGCCAGTCCATCGGGTACTGACGCCCTCTGTAGGGGCGAATGACGATTCGCCCGTACACGGCCCCGGAACCGGCCCTTGTTGACCAGCCCGTAAGGTCTGGCTCCATTGTCATTTCAGGGAACATTTGCTATTTTGATCATGGCCGAGGAAGTTGGAAGGCTGTATGGCGGTGTAGCTCAGTTGGTCAGAGCATGCGGCTCATATCCGCAGTGTCCGGGGTTCAAATCCCTGCACCGCCACCAAGTCGAAAGATGAAAAGATCGCCATGCGATCTTTTTTTTTCGCCCGAGGTTACGAAAGGCCGACGGGGGCGGCCGACGCATGAGGATTCCGCCAGGCCGGCTGCGATTGCTGGAGGGTTGCATCCGGATCGACGCCTCCTACGGCGAAGGGGGAGGGCAGATCGTCCGCACCGCCTGCGCGCTCTCGGCGCTGACGGGGCTGGCGGTCCAGCTCTCCCAGATCCGCGCCCATCGCAGGCAGCCCGGCCTGCGCCCCCAGCACTGCGCCGCCGTGCGCGGCCTGGCGCAGCTCTGCGGGGCGACGGCGACTCCGCTCAAGCCGGGCCTGGCGGAGCTGACCTTCACGCCCGGGACCCTGCAGGGCAAAGAGCTTTCCCTGGACACAGGCACCGCCGGATCGGTCGGCCTCGTTCTCCAGGGGCTCCTGCTCGCAAGCCTGGGGCTCTCGGCGCCGACCCGGTACCTGGTGCGCGGAGGGACCGACGTTCCTTTCGGACCGTCGAGCGACTACATCCAGTCCGTGAAGCGCCGCATGCTGTCGAAAATGGGCTACCGGTTCGAGCTGCGCCTGATCCGCAGGGGATACTACCCGAAGGGCGGGGGCATCGTGGAGGCGACCGTGAAGCCGCCGGAGAGGTCGCTGCTCACGCCGCTTCACCTTCCTCCTCCTTCTGCTGCCGCAGCCTGCTGCGGGATTTCGTTCGCTTCCAACGAGCTCGCCCCCAGGAGGGTTGCCGAAAGACAGCGCCGCTGGGCGGCGAAGAAGCTGACCGAGTACTTTCACGTCCCGGCGAAGATCTCCGACGACTACGGCGCCAGCCACTCGCCCGGATCCGGGCTGCTCGTCTGGCTGGAGGCCGGAGACTCGATCCTCGGTGCCTCCTCCCTGGGAAGGGCCGGCAAGGCGTCCGAGCAGGTGGCCGAGGAAGCCACCGAGCATCTCCTCAAGACCTACCACTCCCAGGCGTCGGTCGATCCCTGGCTCGGCGACCAGATTCTTCCGTATCTGGCCTTGAGCTCCGGGCCTTCGAAGATCAGCGTCCCTTACCTGACACGGCACATGCAGACGAACATGTGGCTGATCCGGAAGTTCCTGAACGTGCGCTTCGAGGTGGAGGACCAGGGATCGTTCGTGAGCGTCGGCTGCTTCCCCGAGGACGTGGGCTGACGTGCAGGAGTACGGGGCCTCTCTCATGAGCACCCGCGAGACTACCCGGGCCTTGGCGCGGCTTTCTGCCTCTGCCGTGATGCGGCGGATGCGGTCCCTCGTTGCGGCGGCCGACGCGGACGGCCTCTATCTGGTGGGAGGCGCGCTGCGCGACGCCCTGCTGGGAAGGGCCGTCGCGGACTTCGACTTCGTGTACGGCGGAGACGTGAGCGCGCTGGCCGAACGCCTGGCCCGTGCCTGGCCCGCCCGGTTGGTGGCGCTCAACGAGCGCTGGGGGCTCATCCGGCTGGTGCCTCGTGCCGGTCCCGAGAAGGAGGCGCCGGCTGTCCTCGATTTCGCCCCTCTGCGCGGGGCCGACATCCGCGAGGATCTCCGGCAGAGGGATTTCACCGTGGATGCCATGGCCGTGCCGGTGACCGGGGGGGCCGGCGAGAAGTCGGGCGGGATCCTGGACCCCACGGGAGGGATGGCGGACCTGAGAGACAGAAACGTGCGGATGGTTCATCCGGATCGGCTGCGCGAGGATCCGGTGCGCTGCCTCCGAGCCTTCCGCATCGCCTGCTCGCTGGAAGGGGCGATCGACCCGGGCACGCTCGAAGGCATCCGCTCGGAGGGGCGGCGGGTACCAGCGGCCGCCCCGGAACGGATTCGCGAGGAGCTCTGCAAGCTCCTGGCTTTCCCGTCGAGCCACGCTCAGCTTTCGAGCATGGGCGAGGCCGGGCTGCTCGGCAGTCTCTTTCCGGAGCTCGAGCCGTTGAAGGGCCTGGAGCAGGGGACGCACCATGGCCTGGACGCCTGGGACCATTCTCTGGAGGCCGTGCGCGCGCTGGAGAGCCTGATCCGGGACGGTCTGCGCGTCTTCGTTCCGTGGTCCTCGGAGCTGACGACATGGGTGGGAGAGGAGAAGGACCGTGTTTGCGTGTTGAAGCTGGCGGCCTTGCTCCACGACGTGGGCAAACCCCTGACCGCGACCTCGAGCGGCAGCGGCCAGGTGCATTTTTACGGCCACGAGCGCAGGGGCGGGGAGATGGCGGCAGCGATCGGGACGCGGCTGCGCATGAGCCGGAAAGATCAGGAGGCGCTCGCCGCCTGGGTCGGGCACCACATGTGGCCCCTGCATCTCTACCGCGCGGCCTCCCTGGGCAAGCTTACCGACCGGGCCCGGGTGCGCTTCTTCCGGCGGCTGGGTGCCTCGGCCCCCGGATGCCTGCTTCTGGCCGCGGCCGACCAGGAGGCCAAAGGGGTGAAGGCCGCCGGCCAGGATGCGGGCGCCGAATCCTTTCGAGCGTTCGTCCGCTCGATGCTGGACCTGTTCTACGACCGGGACGCGGCCGCACTGCGGGTTCCTCCCTTCGTGACCGGCCGCGACCTCATGCAGGCTTTCGGGCTCCGGCCGGGGCCTCAGATCGGCCGTCTGCTCGAGGGCATTCATGAGGCGCGGGTGGCAGGAAAGGTCCGCAACCGGGAGGAAGCCCTGGCTCTTGCGGGCAGGCTCCTCGGGAGATAGCGTATAATTTTTTTTTATTGACTTCTCCGGCTTGCTCCTTGTAGCCTGGTCCTGAGCATGTGCGATAGCGTGCTCGACCTCGATCCGGGAGGGAACCATGAAGAGTCGCCGATTTCGTCTCAGGTTCCGAAGTTGGGTCTCCGTCCTTTTTCTCTCGTTCCTGGCATGCACGGCCTGGGTCCTGCCGAACCCGGTGCTTGCTGCAGGCGAGAAGGTCACCATCCTCCACACCAATGACATGCACGCCCACCTGCTCGGCTTCGGCCCGGAGCGCGAGTACACGCCCCTGACCACGGGCGACGATCCCACCCGGGGAGGGATGGCCAGGATCGCCGGCAAGGTGAACGAGATCCGGCAGGCCAACGACGCCGAGGGGACCCCCACGCTTCTGGTCGATGGCGGGGACTTCACCATGGGGACGGCTTTCATGCTGCTGAGCGGCGAGCCGATCCTGTCCGTCATGGACGGCCTCGGCTACGATGCGCTCACCCTGGGGAACCACGAGTTCGATTGGACCCCTGACGGCACCGCCTCCATCCTCTCCTACATCGGCTCTCTCGGCCTGAATCTGCCGGTCGTGGCCTCGAACCTGATCTTCGATCCTTCTGATCCGGGCGACGACCTCCTCGAGGGCATGTACGGAGCGGGCAACCTGATCCAGCCGTACTTCTTGAAATCCCTCTCGAACGGCATAGTGGTGGGCTTCTTCGGCCTCATCGGGGAGGCCGCCGTGAGCGTGGCTCCCCTGGCGTCTCCGGTGACGTTCGAGGACACGGTGACGGCCGCGCAGAACATGGTCGCCGCCCTGGTCGCTGAAGGGGCGGATCTCGTCGTGTGCCTGTCCCACTCGGGGATCGACGAGGACTCGGCCCTGGCGCAGGCCGTCCCGGGGATCGACGTCATCATCAGCGGCCATACCCACGAGAAGACGCCCGTGCCGGTGCTCGTGGAAAACACCGTGATCGTCCAGGCCGGGGACTACACCCGCAACCTGGGGCACCTCGACCTGGTCCGTTCGGACCTGGGGTGGGCCGCGGACGGCTACCAGTTGCTGGACATCGACGACAGCATCCCGGGCGACGCCTCCATCCAGGCCGCGATCGACGGCTTCATCAGCAGAATCGACAGCACCGTGCTGGGGCCCATGGGCTACCCCATGGGGTTCGCCGGACCCGTGGCGGAAACGGAATTCAATCTGACCGCCCCGGCTGGACAGGAGAGCAACCTGGGCAATCTGGTCGCGGACGCCATGCGCTGGATGGTCAATCAATATGAAACGGCCGACCCCGTGGATTTTGCCCTCGAGTCCAACGGAGTCATTCGCGACGACATCCTGGCGGGCACGCCGCCATACGACAAGAACATCTCCTTGTCCGACGCCTTCCGGGCGGTGCCTCTGGGGGTGGGGCTGAACTTGGAGGTGGGTTACCCGATGGTCGCTTTTTACATGACCGGGTTCGAGGTCAAGAAAGCCCTCGAGCTGATCGTAATCGCCTATCCGATGATGGGGGGCGACTACTGGCTGAACGTGAGCGGGCTCCGATATGAGTACATCCCGAACGGTCTGCCGCTCCTGAGCGTCGTCAGGATCAAGGTCGGGGACGAGGCGAGCGGGTACGTGCCGCTCGTCACGAGCGCCATCTACAAGATCGCGCTCAACTACTATGTCGCGCAGTTCATTGCCGGGGTCCCGGCCCTCATCGACGACCTCGTCGGGGTCCCCGGGATCGGCAATCTCTTCCAGATCATTCCGAAGGACGCTTCGGGCAACAGCTATCTCGATCCCGCGTTCCACCCGGGCGGACTGGATGAGGCCCGGGTCGATATCGATCCGGAGACGCCGGACATTCAGGAACTGCAGGAGTGGGAGGGGTTCCTGGCTTATCTGGCTACGTTCACCGACACCGATGCCGACTCGGTCCCCAACGTGCCGGACCTCTATTCCGGACCCACGGGAAGGATCGTGGCGATCGACTGCTTCGTGGCGACGGCTGCGTACGGGTCTGCCCTCGAGCCCAGGATCGGAGTCCTGCGCAGCTTCCGCGACCGGGTGCTCGAGAAGTCGGAGCCGGGCAGGGCGCTCGCGGCCGCCTATTACGAGTGGGGCAAGATGCCGGCCGCTTGGCTGAACGAGCACGAATGGGCCCGGGCTGCGGTCCGGGTGCTCCTGTATCCCGCCGTCGGATTTGCGAAGGTCATGCTGTGGTTCGCTTCCTGACCTGAGAACCGGGGCCCGGCGGCATGCGGCTGCCGGGCC
>JBFLZG010000049.1:0-11817 GCA_040756235.1 bacterium
CCCGGATGAGTTACAGACCGTTGAGCCCCGGCATCTTGAAATCCGCCACCATCAGCTCGATCGACTCCGTCGTCTGCACCGACGCAACGATCCTGCGCAGGGCTTCCGGTCCGTCTCTCGCCAGGGCCACGGCGTGGCCCGCGCCTGTCAGCCAGGCCTGCAGAGCGTTCCGTGTGCCGGCATCATCATCGACCACGAGGATCTTCATCGGTACGAGTCGGGAGGGGATGCAATGCCCGGGCCCCTCTCCTCCTTACAAAGGGTTAGAGCGCAGAAAGCCGTTGTCCCATCCCGGATACAGGAATCATGCCGCCGGATCCCGAATTCGGCGCCGGGGACGGAAGCAGGAATCCGGTGAGCCCGACAGGGACTTGTGGGACGGGCGCACGGGAGGAGCCGGGGGCTTACGGGCGCCTGCGCGCCGGATGGACCCGGCCACAGCGCGGCGGGGAGTCAACCGCCGGGGGCTACGGCCCTTCTCGCAGATGCCAGAATGGCGCCCAGCGCGTCATTTTGGCGTGCTCGGCAGCTTCTGGAATTCCTTGAGCTTTCTTTGCAGGGTGCGCAGCCCGATCCCCAGGATCTTGGCTGCCTGCGTGCGGTTTCCCCCGACCAGATCCAGCACTTCCCGGATGTGCCGCATTTCCAGCTCGGCCAGCGACAGGAGCGCCGGCGTTTCTGCCGCAGCGGGCTGCATGGGGGACGTGAGATGCAGCGCGGAAGTCAAACGAAGGGTCTCGCCCGTTTCCACCAGAGTTGCAGAAGCGATGATGTTTTCCAGCTCGCGGACATTCCCGGGAAGGCTGTAGGCGAGCAGGCGCTCCGCGAGAGCGTCTTCCAGCAGGAGGATTTTCTTGCCGAGCCTGCCGGCGTGTTTTTCCAGGAAGTGCCGGGCAAGGGGCAGGACATCCTTTCTCCTTTCTCTGAGCGCCGGGATGTGGATATGGAACATATTCAGCCGGTAGAAGAGGTCGCTGCGGAATCTCCCTCCTTTCATCTCTTCATAGAGGTCCCGATTCGACGCGGCGACGATACGCACATCCACATCACGAACCCGCGTGCTGCCCAGCCGGTAGAGCTCCCTTTCCTGGATGACCCTGAGCAGTTTCCCCTGCAGCTCGGGTTCGAGCTCGGCGACCTCGTCCAGGAACAGGGTCCCGCCCTGCGCAGCCTCGAAGAAACCCCTCCTCTCGGCCGCGGCGCCGGTGTAGGCGCCTTTCTCGTGGCCGAAAAAATCATCCTCGAACAGGGATCTGCTGAAGGCCCCCATGTTGACCGCCACGAAGGGCCCCTTCGAACGGGCGCTGAGGCGGTGCACGATACGGGCGAGCATTTCCTTGCCGGTGCCCGATTCGCCGGTCAGGATGAGGTTGTAGTCCGTGGGCGCGACCGTCTCGGCCTGGTGAAAGACCCTGGCCATGACTTCATCGGCCGCCATCATGTCCTGGAATGCAGCGGGATCCTTCAGGTCGGAAAAAGACTGCCTGCGCTCGAGCAGGGCCAGCCCCTGGCGCAGGCTGTACCGCTCCAGGGCGCGCTGCACCGTGATGATGAGCTTCTCCGGGTCGATCGGTTTCACCAGGTAGTCGTAAGCGCCGAACCTCATGGCCTGAACGGCCGAAGAAACGTCATCCACGGCGGTGACGATGACGCACTCGACGGCCGGGCGTCTCTCCTTGATCCGGCGCAGGAGATCCATGCCGTCGCTCTGCGGCATCAGGAGGTCCAGCAGGATGGCCTGGAACGACTTCGACTCGACCAGATCGATGACCCGGCGGCCATCGGAGACCAGGGCAGGCTCGGGCATGCCGGCGGCCATCAGCATGGCCCGGAGGCTCGTCAAGGTCGCGGGGTCGTCGTCGACCACCAGCAGCGGCGTGTTTCTCTCCGGGACGGATTCCATGGGATTCTGCCTCCCCCTGGTTCTCGGGGGCCGCGCCGCCGGAGAGCTCCACGCTTCCGCAAGGTCAACGGCCTCCGCAAGACTCCTCGTGAGCCGGCGGGAACGAGACCTTGAAAACCGTGCCTCCGGGCTCTCGGCTGCGGAACTTGATTTCACCGCCCAGGGCCTGCACCAGATTCCTCACGATGGAAAGCCCCAGTCCGAGTCCTTCCTCCGAGTCTCTGCCCGTCACGAAGGGCTCATAGATTCTGTCCGCAATCGCCGGATCGATGCCACGGCCATTGTCCGAGACCGAGAGGAAGACCCTGCCGGACTCGGCCTCCGTTCCGGTCGTCACTTCGATCCTGCCGTGGCCGTGATCGATCGACCGGATGGCGTTGGTGAGCAGGTTTACCGTGATTTGCTCTACGCTCGGGAGGTCCCCGTCGATCCGGGGCAAGCGCTGCCCGAAGTCGGCGGCCACCTCGACCCCGGATTTTCTCAGCGCGGGCTGCACCAGGCGCAACGCGTTCTCCACGGCCTCGTTGATCGACAGGGGCCTTGTCGCGTTGACGTCGGACTTCCGCGCGAATTCGCGCAGGTCGGCAACGACTCCGGCCGCCCGGCTCACCGCCATGTCCATGTCGGCAAGAAGCCGCCCGAGGCTGTTCTCGAGGAAGTCGTAGGTCAGGCCTCCGTACTTCCTGCCCGGATCGATCTTTGCCCGCTCCCGCAGCACGGGCTGGATGTCCCGCCAGACCCTCTGCAACAGACGAATGTTCAGCTTGATGAGGTTGATGGGGTTGTTGATCTCGTGGGCAACGCCGGCCACGAGAACGCCCAGGGCTCCGATCTTCTGCGCCTGGTAGAGTTGCTCCCGGCTCCGCTGCAAGGCCCTTTCCGCCTCTCTCCGCTCGACGATCCGGGCGATGCGCTCCGCGATGGCGTTGACGAGGCTCTTTTCCTCTGCCAGAAACGGATCGGGCCCCCCGGGGCCTCGCCCCGGACAGCCGACCTCCAGCCGGCCGACCGGAACATCGCCCACGAGGATGCTGCATGCGTAGGTCTGCCCGCCCTCGCGGAAGTTCTGGCTCTGATAGCTCTTCCCTTCTATGACGATGCGCGCGCAGGTCAGGTCCGGGAAGCGGAAGGCGGGATGAACGAGGTCCACGATGCCTTGAAAGATCTGTTCGGAGAGGGCCCCTCTTTGTTCGACAAGCTGGGAGATGGCATAGAGGCAGTCCAGCTCCTTGATTCGTTCCCTGAGTTGCTCCGCGGTGACCTTCAGCCGCTCCAGGTCTTCGGACCGATCTGCAGGGATTTCTCCGGGCTTCTGCTCAGCGGCCAAGGTGGAGTCGCCTGCGTTGTCGTCGGGCATCGCTCGCGACCTCCTCGGTTCCGACGGGCATGGCTCGAGAAGAAAAGATACCAGAGATACGAAGGAGGTGACAAACCCGGAGCGTGCGTGGTTCTCCGGCAGGACGTTTCAGAGAGTTGCCTGGGCGGGCGAAAAAGCCTGTCGGCCTCCGCGGACCCGAAAACGCCACGGACCCGGCGCAAGACCTTACTCCCGACGAACGGCAAGGAACCGGCCCCGACCCAAACTGCAATATATCAGCTTGACAGAGGGACGCCTGAGGGCCATTATAAAAAAACGTCACATCGCTGCAGGCCACGCGCTCCGCCATTCTCTCGCTCACGCCCCCGGGGATCCCACGCGCAATAGCACGGCATCCCCACTGCGACCGATGTGACCCCTGGCCCTGCAGGGACGGAGGAGCCCCTTCATGAGATGCGTCAGGTGCCCGGACGTCTGAGCGCCGGAAGCAAGAGTCCCGGACGAGAACATCGCCTGCGTCTTGCCAGCGGCGGACTCTTCGGGGGTTGGAACCCTGTCTGATCGAATCACGAAAGGAGGGTCATCATGTCGCTGGCAAGAAGGTCGATCGCAGAGCTTGTAGGAACGTTCTGGCTCGTGTTCGGAGGGTGCGGCAGCGCCGTGCTGTCGGCGGCCTTTCCCGATCTGGGAATCGGCTTCCTGGGCGTGGCGCTGGCCTTCGGCTTGACCGTGCTCACCATGGCTTACGCCATCGGCCACATCTCGGGCTGTCATCTGAACCCTGCCGTTTCCTTCGGCCTGTGTGCCGGGAAACGTTTTCCCGCGTCGGAGCTGGTCCCTTACATCATCGCTCAGGTTGCGGGAGCCATTCTGGCGGCTGCCGTGCTCTACCTGATCGCCGCCGGGAAGGCCGGATTCGACCTGAGCGCCGGGTTCGCTGCAAACGGCTACGCCGAACACTCGCCGGGCGGCTATGGCATGGTGTCGTGCCTGCTCGCAGAGTTCGTGCTCACCTTCATTTTCCTCCTCGTCATACTCGGCTCCACGGACCAGCGGGCTCCCCAGGGGCTCGCGCCGATCGCGATCGGCCTCTGCCTGACCCTGATCCATCTCATCGGGATCCCGGTCACGAACACCTCGGTGAACCCTGCACGCAGCACCGGGCCTGCACTGTTCGTCGGAGGCTGGGCTCTGGGTCAGCTCTGGCTGTTCTGGGTGGCTCCTATTCTGGGTGCCGTGGCAGCCGGCCTGTTCCATCGGGCCGTGCTCGCGGAACCCATGCCGCAAGCCGTCCCTGTCGTTCCCGAGCGGGTTGCGTGACTCCGAAGCATGCAGAAAGGAGGGCTCGAGATGAAGCGGAAATCTCTTGTGATGACGGTATGCCTCTTCCTGCTCATGGGCACGGCGGGTCTCGCCGGCCACGCCGGCGCAGCCCCGTATTCCAAGGGCGCCTTCTACCTGACTCCGATGGCAGGCGGGATTTTCTACCTGGACGAACCCGACGTCGATGACGGTATGATCGTGGGCGGCAGGATCGGCTACTTCTTCTCGGAAAGGATCAGCGTCGAAGGTGACTTCGACTATGCCTTCTCCGAGTTCAACGGCCCTCCCCCGGCCGAGGCCTACGACGGGTTGAATGCGAACCACTACTTCGGTTTGCTGAACGGGCTTTACCATTTCAAACCCGTGCTTTCTGAGAGCCTGCGTCCTTACCTGCTTGCAGGGGTCGGCGGAGGCCACCTGGACACCGGCCGCTTTTCGGAAACGGGTTTCGCCGGCAACTACGGCGCCGGCCTGCAGTACGTGCTGTCGGACATCGTCGCCCTCCGGGGTGAGGTCCGGCACCTCCTCATGACGGATCCCTCGGAAAGCAACGTGATCGTATCCCTCGGCCTTGCCATGACGTTCGGTGGCGAGGAGCCTGCTGCGCCTGCGCCGCCTCCTCCGCCTGCCGCGCCTGCCGACTCGGACGGCGACGGTGTCGTGGATGCGAGCGACGCATGCCCGGACACACCCCGGGGCTGCGTCGTGGACGAGCGCGGCTGCCATCTGGACAGCGACGGGGACGGAGTCTGCGACGGCGTCGACCAGTGCCCGGACACGCCCAAGGGGTGCATCGTGGACGCGCGCGGCTGCCCTCTGGACGGCGACGGGGACGGAGTCTGCGACGGCATCGACCAGTGCCCCGACACGCCCAAGGGAGCGAAGGTGGACGAGAAGGGCTGCTCCTTCAGGGGCGGTGTGCTCGAAGGCATCAACTTCGAGTTCGACAAGGCCACGATCCTGCCCGACTCCTATCCCGTGCTGGACGATGCGGCGCTGTTCCTCAAGAGCAACCCCAACACCGTCGTGGAGATCGGCGGCCACACCGACTCGAAGGGCAAGGCTGCCTACAACCAGAAGCTCTCCGAGAGGAGAGCCGAGGCCGTGCGGCAGTATCTCATCTCCAAGGGCGTCCCCGCCTCTCAGATGACCTCCAAGGGTTACGGATTGACCAAACCCATTGCAGACAACGCGACGGATGCGGGACGAGCCAAGAACCGCCGGATCGAGTTCACCATCCTCTCCCAGTAGCCCCTGACCGCCTCACCTCGGCCCTGCGCCCCCATCGGGCCGGGGTGAGGCGCAGCGACGGATTTGCAGGAATCATCCGGGCGGATCGATCACGGGAGTCGGCACGGTTGATTCTGACAACGGATTCCGGTTGCTTCCCCTCATCGGCACGATGGCCTGCGCTGGCCTGGACTCACCGGAGGACCGTGCAATGAGAAGACGGATTGCGCACCTTTTTTCCGGACCCCGAGGCGTACTGCCGGATTTGCGGACACTCAAGAGCAGGAGAGCGCTCCGGGCCGCCTGGGCCGCAGGCGCCCTCCTCGTTCTCACTTCACCGGCCCGGGCGGACGAGGTCCTCTTTGCCAACGGCGACCGCATCACCGGCAAGGTGATCGGCCTTGCGGACGGAAAGCTCACGATGGAGACTCCTTACGCCAAGTCGCTGGAGCTCGACTGGGCGTCTGTCACAGGTTTGCGGCTGGATGGGGTCTCGCAAATCGTTCTGACCGACGGAACCCGCCTGCAGGGGACCACGGAAATCACTCCCGCGGGCGGCATGAGCGTGGTCACCGACTCTGCCGGGGCCGTGAACATTCGGGACTTCTCCCTCGTCAGCGCCATCAATCCGCCGGAGGTGAAGGCCGTGACCTATACGGGAAACGCTCAGGCAGCCGCTGCCCTGACCTCCGGCAACTCGGAGACCCTCAACGCCAACCTGTCGGCGCAGTTCGTGGCCCGCAGCGAGAGACAGAGGCTGACCCTGCGCGGTCTCTATCACTACGGCGAGGACCGGGACCGCATCTCGGCGCGGGAAGCGAGCGGGTCGGTCAAGTACGATTTCTTCGTCACCCGCAAGCTCTACACCTTCGTCAACACGCTTCTGGAGCACAACAAGTTCCAGGACCTGAACCTCCGCACCACGGTGGGCGGGGGGCTCGGCTATCAATTCCTCGAGGATGCCCGCAAGACTCTCGGCTTCGAGCTCGGCGTGTCTTACTTCAACGAGGACTTCGCGGTGAACCCGGACGACGCGTACGCGGCTGGACGATGGTCCGTGAACGCCACATACGAGCTGCTCCCCGAAAGGATCTCCCTCTTTCACTTCCACGAGGGGTACTTCGGGTTCGAGGACCTGAGCGATCTCTATCTGCGCAGCGAGCAGGGCGTACGGTTTACGCTGATTCAAGACTTCTACACGACTTTTCAGGCCAACGTGAACTACGACAACACGCCGCCCGACGGGTTCGAGAAGACCGACACGACCCTGCTTTTCGGACTGGGCTACGCGTTTGACCTGTAAGGGCGGGCGCCATTCCCTTGAGGGCGGATGCGGCGGTCGGTCACTCGACCGTGCACCGATTCCATCGATTGCCAAGCGAGAGGAGGGGTCACCATGCTGAAAGGATTTCTCACGGAGTTCAGGGAATTTGCTATGCGCGGCAATGTCGTGGACATGGCCGTGGGGATCATCATCGGCGCCGCCTTCGGCGCCATCGTGAAATCCCTGGTTGCAGACGTCATCATGCCGCCCATCGGCCTGATCCTGGGGAACGTGGATTTCTCCAATCTCTTCGTCGTGCTCAAAGACGGCGCCGCTGCCGCCGGGCCGTATGCCTCTCTGGCCGAAGCCCAAAAGGCCGGCGCAGTGACGGTCAACTACGGAATTTTCATCAATTCCGTGATCAGCTTCCTCATCGTGGCGCTGGCCGTATTTCTCCTCGTCCGAGGCATCAATCAGCTCAGGCGTCGGGAGGAAGCCGCGCCGACCACCAAGGACTGTCCGCACTGTCTGTCCAAGGTGGCGATCAAGGCCACCCGCTGCGCCTACTGCACCTCGGATCTCAAGGCTTAGCAGGCCGTTGAAAAAGGCCCATCTGCTGCGTTGCGCTCGTTTATCGTCACTGCGGCGTACGTGAGTACGCCTCGTTCCTCAAACTTCGCGCGCCTTGCATCTGGACTTTTTTGAACGGCCTGCGCGTTTGGTCTTTTTTTCGCGGGCTGTCACTGATGGAGACGAGTCAGTACCCGGGGGGGCGCCTGAAGGGGCCGGTCACTTCCTGCAGCCGGGAAGCGGCTGCCAGGAGGCCCATGTCCTGCCAGCGCCGCCCCACGACCTGGACGGCGATGGGCATGCCGTCGTGAGTGAGCGCTACGGGCAGGATGATGACCGGGCTCCCGGTCAGGTTGAACGGGGTGGCGTAGGACATGGTGGCGGTGTAGTATTCCAGCTCGCGGCCGTCCACATCGATCGGCCGGGTGGATCTGGGCAGGCCGGAGGACCGATGGGTGAAGGCCGGGGTAGAGGCGACCGGGCATATCCAGGCGTCCCATTTCGACAGGAAGCGCTCCAGCGCTGCGATCAGCGAGTCCCGGCGCACCAGGGCGCTCATGTAGTCGCGCAGACCCAGCGTCACGCCCCGGTTGATCGCCCGATAGAGAGGCACCTTTCGGAAAATGATCGGCCCCACCAGGCGCGAGGCGGCTCGCAAGGCCCGCGACACGTTGAACCCGACTTCCGCTCCTAGTATCTCGCCGTAGGTCTGCCAGGCCGCTTCGAAATCGAAGTCGACCGGGCTCGACCGCTCCACGCGGCAACCGACGTTCGACAGGCGATCGGCGAGATCGCTCAGCATCGTGCGCGTCTCGCCGGATACGGGCACCCCGGCGAAATCGTCCGTCCAGGCGATCCGGAGATCGGCAAGGTCAGGGACGGGCTGCTCGACCAGAGAGACGGGCGGCACCTCCCAGTCCCGGCCGTCCGATCCGGACATGAGCACCAGCGCGAGCCTGAGATCCTCCAGCGAGCGCGCCAGGGGACCGAACACGCCCAGATGGCGGGTGGTGCGAAGCTGGCCGGGCAGCTCGGGAATGTGGCCGGCCGACGAGACGAGGTGCTCCGTGGGCTTGCATCCCAAGACGCCGCAGAAGTGGGACGGGATCCGGATGGAGCCGCCGATGTCGCTGCCGAGCTCCAGAGGGGAGAATCCTGCGGCGACCGCTGCCGCGCCTCCGCCGGTGCTGCCCCCGGGCGTCCGCGTCGCGTCCCAGGGGTTGCGTGCGGGTCCGAAGAGCGGGCTGTTGC
Source organism: bacterium (assembly GCA_040756235.1). Taxonomy (GTDB): domain Bacteria; phylum Desulfobacterota; class DSWW01; order DSWW01; family DSWW01; genus JBFLZG01. Next base: position 8,860 of record JBFLZG010000049.1, read on the forward strand.
TCTGCAGGTCCATGGCCAGCTCGGGCATGTTGGTCTTGCCCAGGATGATGGCGCCGGCCTGCCGGAGGCGCGCCACCGGGGTCGCGTCGGTCTTGGGCAGGTATTCCAGGAGCGGCCGGTGGCTGCTGGTCGTGCGCAGGCCGCTCGTTTCGAAGGCATCCTTGATGGTCACCGGCACCCCGTGCAGCGGGCCCCAGAGCCTGCCGCGGGCGAGGTCGGCATCCGCCTCGGCGGCCCGCTGCCGGGCCCGGTCGCTGTCGAGCGTCACGATGGAGTTGAGGCGCTCGTTGTGACGCCCGATCTGCTCCAGGTGGGCCTCCACGACTTCGGCGGCCGAGACTTGCCGCTGCCGAATCATGGAGGCCAGCTCGGTGGCGGTCCGGTAGATCAGCTCGGTCGCGGGCTGCCTGCGCTGAGCGGTGGCGAACGTCATGGCTGTCCTGCGGAGTTGTGATATCCTTTTTTTCGGCTGAAACCGGCCAAAGCATGATGGTTTTCGGCAGGAAATTGCATGCGGAGAGGCACAAGATGATCTCGAATGAGCTCCAGGGTTCGGTCGGTCCGGTTCAAGCAGACCGGCGCAAGACCGCGGCCATCCGATGCCGCGGCCTGGTCAAGCACTATGGAGACGTCCGGGCGGTGGACGGCCTCGAGCTGGAGGTAGGCGAGGGCGAGTGTTTCGGCCTCCTGGGCCCCAATGGTGCCGGCAAGACCACGACCCTCGAGATCCTGGAGGGGATCAACAGGCCGGACCGCGGGATCGTCGAAGTGCTCGGCCGGACCTGGACCAAGGGCAAGGAGGCCTCCCTGCGCGAACGCCTCGGGATCCAGCTCCAGGAAGCCCGCTTTGCCGAAAAGCTCACCGTCATGGAGACGGTGCGCCTGTTTCGCAGCTTCTACAAGGACGGTTACGAAGCGGAAGACGTGATCCGGATCGTCGAGCTGAGCGAAAAGAGCAGAACCCGCGTGGGCAAGCTCTCGGGAGGCCAGAAACAGCGGCTGACCCTCGCCTGCGCGCTGGTGGGGGCTCCGGAGCTCCTGTTTCTCGACGAGCCCACGACCGGCCTCGACCCGCAGGCACGCTTCAAGATCTGGGAGCTCGTGGAGGACTTCAAGCGGCGCGGCGTGACCGTGCTGCTGACCACTCACTACATGGAGGAGGCGGCCCGTCTGTGCGACCGGGTCGCCATCATGGACCTGGGCAGGGTGATCGCAATGGGCCCTCCGGGAGAGCTTGTCGCGTCACTGGGGGCGGACCAGGTGATCGAGCTCCGGGTGGAAGGCGACTTCGATGAGACAGGCCTCGCCGCGCTGCCGCAGGTGACTTCCCTCACGCGGAGAAGAGACGAGCTCCTGCTCACGGTGCAGAACGTAGCGGAGGCCCTGCCCGGGCTCATGGCAGAGGTCGGGCGCCGGCAGGCGCGGCTGGCCTCCGTGGCGACCCACCAGGCCACCCTTGAGGACGTGTTCCTCAAGCTGACTGGGAGGAGGTTGCGCGATGTCTGATCGAGCCAGGAGCGGGGCGGATCGGGACCCGCCGGAGGACAGCGGGCGCTTGGCCCTTCGTCCCGCCGCGGGCGAGAAGACAAGGAGGGGCCGGACCTTCCACCCGCTGATCGAGCTGGTCCTGTCCCGCATCCGGGAGTTCGTGCGGGAGCCCGAGGCCGTGTTCTGGGTCTTCATCTTCCCGGTCCTCCTGGCACTTGCTCTGGGCATCGCCTTCCGCGGCCAGCCGACACCGAAACTGCGAGTCGCCCTGGACGATCGTGTCTCTGGAGCCCCTCGCATGCTGGCCTTTTTCCGGGAGAGGGCGGATCTCGATCCGGTCTTGCTCTCCCGTGCCGAAGCCCTCGAGCGGCTCCGCACCGGCAAGGTCGAGCTGGTGGTCGCTCCGGCCGGGGAGGGAGGTGACGGGACGGCCATGAAACCTGCCGCCGCCGGGACAGCTTCTTTTCGTGCTTCGTCCGATGCGGCCTCCGAGGGAGCGCCGCCGGCTCTCGTGACCTATCTCTACGATCCCACGAGGCCCGAGAGCCGCCTGGCCCGCCTGGCCGCGGACGAGGCCCTGCAGCGAGGCATGGGCCGCAAGGACGCGGCCGGGGTCAGCGAGAGCATCGTGACCGAGCCGGGGTCCCGCTACATCGACTACCTCATTCCGGGCCTGATCGGGCTCAATCTCATGGCGAGCGGGATGTGGGGCATAGGCTTCAACGTCGTCGAGTCGCGCACCCGCAAGCTCCTGAAGCTCCTGACCGCGACGCCCATGCGGCGGTCCCACTACCTGCTTTCGTTCATGCTCTCCCGCCTGCTCTTCCTCATTCTGGAAGTGGTGGCGCTCGTCGGCTTCGGCTGGCTGGTGTTCGATGTCGAGGTGCGCGGGTCGATTCTCGGCCTGGCCCTGATCCTGCTCGCCGGGGCCATGACCTTCGCGGGGCTCGGGATGCTCGTGGCTGCCAGATCCAGGAGCATCGAAGCGGTCTCAGGCTGGATGAACTTCGTCATGCTCCCGATGTGGCTCCTGTCAGGGTCGTTCTTCTCCTACTCGCGCTTCCCGGAGATCATGCACCCCCTGATCCGCCTGCTCCCCCTGACCGCCCTCAACGATGCCCTTCGGGCCGTCATGAATGACGGGCGCTCGCTCGCTGCCACCGGCTGGGAGCTGGCGGTGCTGGCGGGCTGGGGGGTGGTGTGCTTCGCCCTGGCCTTGCGCATCTTCCGCTGGCAGTAGAGAGGCTGGCGACAAACGCCCATCTGCGGCGTTGCGCTCATGGCGCACGGAGGCGGGGGCAGCCTGCCCCGGCGCAGGCCGGGTTCCACCGCAATTCCCGTTACGCCTCATTCCTCGGGATTTGTCCTGCCAAGGGTCGGACACCCCATCTTCGGATGGGTCCCCATTCGCGTGCCTTGTGACGAAGAGAGAGTTGGCCCCACCGGGCTTTCTAGGGGCGCAGCTTGCTG
>JBFLZG010000050.1:0-2717 GCA_040756235.1 bacterium
CCCCCCACTGCCCCCCCCCTCCCCCGCGGGGGCCCGGGCGGCCCCCCGGGGCCGCAGCTTGAGGCCAGGGACAGGACCCCGGTCCTGGTCGTGGACGACGAGATCCGCATCGTCGAGCTGCTCCGCAGGGAGCTCGGCAGGAGCTACCGGGTCTTCACGGCCACGAGCGGCCAGGAAGCACTCGCCGTGCTGGACCGCGAGTTCGTGGTCGTGGTGCTGGCGGACCAGCGCATGCCCGAGATGACCGGGACCCGGCTCATGGAGGAGGTCCTCAGCAAGTACCCGCATACCATCCGCATCCTGCTCACGGGCTACACCGACACGCACGCCCTGGTCGAGGCCATCAACAAGGGGCAGGTCTACCGGTACGTGTCCAAGCCTTGGGAGCCGGAAGAGCTGCACATCATTCTTCGGCAGGGCGTCGAACGCTACGAGCTGCTCGAGCAGAACCGGCTGCTCATTCATGATCTCAGAGACAAGAACCTCGAGCTCCAGAAGGCGCTCGAGGAGCTGCGCAAAGCCCAGGAGGAGTTTGTTCGGTTCGAACGCCTCTCCACGGTCGGCAAGATGGCCAACATGATCGTCCACGACATCAAGAACCCGTTGACCTCGGTCCTGGGGCTCACGGACATGCTGCTCGCGTCGCGCGTTGAAAGCGAAGAAAAGAAGATTCACTACTACCGCATGATCCGCACCGAGGCGGAGCGGATTCTGCGCATGGTGCGGGAGATACTGGAATACGTGCGCGGGGACGGGCCGAGAATCGATCTCGTGACCTGCTCCGTCGAGGCCTTCGTCCGTCAGGTCGCCCAGGAGATCGAGCAGTACCTGGAAGGCTCCAACGTCCGACTCCGGCTCGTGAACCGGGGATCCGGCCAGGTGCGGCTCGATCCGGAGCGATTCAAGCGCGTGTTCCACAATCTCGCCGCGAACGCCAGGGAAGCGATGCCCGAGGGCGGCGACCTGATTCTCTCCGTCGACTGCGAGGAGGACAGCCTCCTGTTCCGCGTCGCCGACACCGGCGCGGGAATACCGGAAGCGCTGCGGGAAACCATCTTCGAGCCCTTCTTTACGCAGGGCAAGCAGCACGGATCCGGTCTCGGGCTGACCATTGTCAAACGCCTGGTGGAAGCCCACCACGGCCGGGTCGATCTCGAGTCCTCCGGCGCCGCCGGCACGACCTTCTGCATCCGCCTCTCCCTGGACCGCCCGGAACCCGCCGCAGCCTGAGTCGAGCACCGCTCCCCCGGGCTTCTCATTCTGAGAGACGTCCTCGCCCCGCGGGAATCAGAATGAGAACCCCCCCGCTTCCCGGGGAACCGCGGGCCCCCTCTGGTCTGATCGAATTATCCAGCAATGGCACGCAATTACCGCCACAAGTTGAGGAAGAGCAGCCACTGGCACGGGGTCTGCACTTCAGCCTCGGGCAACAGCGTTGTCCCTGCAAAGAAGCCAAGGCAGATTGAGGAGGAAGCCGTCATGAAGTGGAACAGAGCCCTCTCGCTGATCACCCTGATCGTGGCGATGCTGTCGGTGGCAACGGCCGACGTTCAGGCCGGCTGCGGCTGCGACCATCCGTCCCCGTGCCCCCAGCCGGTCCTTCCGGCCTTCGGATCGCCGGGTGACACGATCGTGCTGACCGGCTCGGGATTCAGCACGGAAAAGGACGGGAACGAAGTCGAGTTCGGAAGGAGCTTCGCCGTGAAGGTGGCGGCGACCGATGCGGAACACATCCGCGTCCAGGTCCCGGGGTCGAAGTTCGGCAAGGAGCAATCGGTCGTCGGCCCCATGGCCATCCGGGTAAAGACGGGCAACCAGGTAACCGCAGAGTATTCTTCTGATTTGTTCACCTACCTTCCCCGGGCCATCGTCCTGGAGGAAAGCCAGGGCCATTACATGTTTCTCGGCTTTCCGCTGGCCGTGGACAGCTCCGGGGTCCTGAACATCCCGATCGACCTCTCCGGCATAACGGCCGCCACGAACTTCGCCGTCTACATCCGCAACCTGCCGCTCGACTTCGACGCCAACGACGTGATCATCTACAACAAAGACGGCTTCAACCTGAACCTGTTCACCCTGAACGTGGAAGGGATCGAGAAGCAGTGGGGAGACTGGTACGGGGCGCAGGTCCTGGGCACGATCGACTCGGACAGCTCCGATCTTCTCTCCTACTGGCGTCATGATTTCGTCGCTTACAAAGCGGCCCATTCACCCGGCGGCGCCTACTACGAGGAAGCCGGCGGGGTGCACCCGGACGGAACGCTGCACGTCGATCACGACCGGCTCAATGTTGCGATTTCCGGGATGCTGCGCGACCCTCGGGACCCGGAGAACGTCGACAAGATGACGTACCTGGAACCGGGCAAGGTGCTGTGGGCCGAAGTGCACATCCTCCAGCTCCAGACCGAGGACCCGTTCGCCTTCGAGCACCTGACGGCCGAGCAGCAGCAGGCTCTTTCCGTCTACAAGCTGGCCACGCCCCTGACCGGCGGCTTCCTCACCCTGACCGAATCCGAAGCGGGTAAGTACAGCTTCACTCTACCGAAGATCTTCAGCAAAGACTCGGATGGCCACAGTAGCGACCACAACCACCACCATGACCATAACGACAAGCATCACCACGACCACCATGACTGATCTGCCCCGGCCCTGAGCTCGTCCACGGTCCAACGCGAACGCCACCTTTTCAGCGGGCCTCCCTCGGCGCGAGAGGAGGC
>JBFLZG010000051.1:0-72726 GCA_040756235.1 bacterium
TTCTCCCCCACCCCTGTCACTCTAGTCGACGGGACTCAGCAGGTCGGAGCGGGGCCGCCCGGTGCAAGAAAAACGGGCGTACAGGATATTTTTGTCTTGACACCTCTTTCTATAGAGGGATGACGAAATATGACACAGCCGCGCAGGCCGGAATCCGGTCCTCGCTCCCCGTGATTCGTAGGGGCGACCGGGCGGTCGCCCCCAAAAGAGGCGGCCCGCCGGCCCGCGGGGGGGGGCGGGCGCAGCAAGCAGCGCCCCTACAGCAGCTGCGAAAACGGGGCCCGGCTGCGATTTCGTTTGACTTCGACCCCTCCGGATGATACAAATCCCTCGCATTTTGGCTCTTTCGCCGCTTACTTCCTTTCGTGCCGGCGCAAGGGCTTCAGCCCCTTTCCGTCACCCAGTCACGGATGCGGAGTGCCCATGAATCGACTCAGGATCCTCGTCTTGCTCTGCATGCTGTTCGCGGTGGTCTCTCCCGCCGGAGGCGAGCAACCGGACCTTCTGGTTGCCCAAGGAATCGAGAGGGTCGGCCTGCGGGAGTACCAGGAAGCGGCGGATCGGCTCTCCAGGGCCCTGGAGCAGGACCCCGGGAATGCGGAGGCTGCTTACTACGCCGGCTTCGCCTATTCGAGGCTCGGGAATTTCGATCGGGCCGAAGCCCTGTTCAGGAAGACGCTGGAGCTGGACCCGGGGGCGGCGGATGCCTACTTCGAGCTCGGCCTCCTGTATGCCCGGAGCGCCAGGTGCGGGGAGGCCGAGCAGGTGCTGACCCGGTTCCGGGAAATGTCGCCCGACGACGAACTCAGGCAGTCGGCTGCGGAGCTGATCGAGGGGTGCCGGGAAGGGGCCCTGCAGAAACGTTTCCGCGTCGATGCCTCGATCGGCGGCAATTACGACACGAACGTCATCCTGGAGGCCGACAACCCGCCCGAGGAGCAGGACGGGGACGACTTCGCGGCGCTGTTCTTTCTGTCCGCGGGCGGCAACCTCCTCCAGAGCCAGATCGCCGACCTGAAGCTCGACTACGACTTCTTCCAGAGCCTCCACAAAGACCGGAGCGGCTTCAACGTGACCTATAACCGGGTGGCGCCCACGATCCGGCTGAACCTGTCCGAGAGGATCGTCCCGTCGGTCGGCTACGCCTTCGAGTACGACCTCGTTTCGGGGGATGCTTACAGCCGCTTCCATTCCGCCCTGGGCAAGGTCAGGGTGAAGGAGACGGAGAGCCTGGCCACGGAAGCCCACTACGAGTACAGAGATCAGGCCTACTGGGACGCGGATCGATTCGCCGGCAACTCCCAGAGGTCCGGGAGCCGCAATACGGTCGGGCTCACGCAGTGGGCGAAGCTTCGCGGGGTGGACTTCAGCGTTTACGGGCGCGGCGATTTCGACCGGGCGGACCGCTCTTTCTGGAGCTACGACGCCTTCCGCTTCGGCGCCGAGGCGTTCGTCCGGATCCGGGTCATTCATCTCGGCTTGGAGGGGTCTTACGAAGAGAGGCGTTATCGGGACGAGTTCCCGGGGTCGCAGGAGAAGCGGTTCGACCGGATGCAGCAGTACACGGTCATGGCCACCTACCTGCTGACCGAACGCATCGGAGTCACCTTGAGCAACACCACGGTTCTCAATGATTCGAACCTGGGCCTGTTCGAGTACACGAGGAACATAACCGGACTCTTCCTATCGGTGGGAATCCTATGAAGACAGCGCTTCGTTTTCTGTTGGCCGCGGCAGTCGCTTGGATCGGAACATGGGGCTTCACCTCGCAGGCGGCGCGAGCCGCCGAAGAAGCGGGCCGGGTGCTGGCGGTGCGCAACCAGGTGATGCTCGAGCGGGAAGGGCAGCGTTCTCCGGCCGCAGCTCAGTCGCCCCTCTATCTCCAGGATGCGGTCCTCACCGACGCCAAGTCCAGGACCAAGCTGTTCTTCCGGGACGACAGCATCCTGAACCTGGGAGAGCTGAGCCAGGTGATGGTCGAGGAATATCTGTACAACGCGGAAAAGGACCGTTCCTCTTCGATCTACAGGCTGGTCGAAGGCTCTCTGAAGGTCGTGGTCGGCCGCACGGACCTCGAGATCCACACCGCGACCGCGGTGGCGGCCGCACGGGGGACGAAGTTCATCGTCTGGATCGAAGGCAAGCCCGAGGCGAAGTGGACGGGCCTGCTCGTCCTCGAGGGCGAGGTCCTGGTGCGGAGTATCCAGGCGGATCTGAAGCAGGCCCAGAGAGTCCAGGCGGGCGAGATGATCCGGGTGCCGGCAGGCGCGGAGCCGGCGCCGCCGTCTCCCATCGACCCGAGCGTCCTCAAGTGGTACAACCTGGACACTCTGGCCCTGGGGACGCCGTTCTCCTCTGATTCGGAGCGCCTGCGCCTGGACGGCACCGCCGCACCCGAGGGCTCGTACGCACAGACCATCCAGGACAGCCTGAGCTCCCTCCAGACGCCGCCGATCGAGCAAGAACCCATCGGAGCTTTCACCCCCGTCAACATTCACCTGGATTTCCCGACGGAGCCTTGATCATGAACAATTGCGTGCGACTCCTGCCCGGACTGGCCCTCGTCGCGCTCCTTGCGGCCTGCGGCGGAGGGGCCGGCGGAGATTCCGACGGCTTGACACCCGTGCGCATCGTGGTCGGCGGAGATGCCCCCGGTGACGCCGCCTCCATCCAGGCTGTCCCGCCGGAGCTGATCGAGGGATCCCTTTGGATCTCGATCTACGCGCCCGACATGGAGACCATGGAGAAGGAGGTGCACGTGCGCTCGGAGGACGACGTGATCGAGGTGGAGTTCCTCGTCCCGAACGGGCCCGAGCGTCACGTCCTGGTCGAGGCGTACGATGCTTCCGGAACGCTGCGCTACTCGGGCCTGAGCTATCTCGAGCTCACGGGCGCGCCGGTGACCGTGACGGTCCAGATGCTGCCGGTCGAAGAGGATTTCACGCCGCCGTCGTTCCCCGGCCTCGCCGCGGCGGAAGCGCAGTCGTCGACCAGCGCCCTGCTGTCCTGGTCTCCCGCTGCCGACGATCAGACGCAGCCCTCCGGGATCGTCTACTACATCTATGAGTCGTTGAGTCCGGGCTTGCAGGACTTCCAGACTCCGAGCTACACCACGACGGCGGGCGCGACCTCCTACACGGTCCTGAACCTCACGCCGGGGGAAACTTATTACTACGTGGTCCGGGCGCGGGACGCGGCCGGAAACGTGGATGCCAATGTCGTCGAGCTGGAGGTCCAGACCCCGGCCGCCGGAGACACGACGCCGCCCGACTTCGCCGGCCTGAGCTTTGCGGAGCCCTTCCCGCCGGGTGAGGCCATGCTCTTCTGGAGCCCTGCCTCGGACGACGTGTCCCCGCCCTCGGCCATCGAGTACCTGATCTACGAGTCCCAGAGCCCGGGCCTGCAGGACTTCCAGAACCCGACCTTCGTCACGGCTCCGGGGGCGGTCGAGCACATCGTCACCGGCCTGCAGCCCGGTTTCACTTACTACTACGTGGTGCGTGCCCGCGACCAGGCGGGGAACGTCGATTCGAACACGGTGGAATTCCCGGTGCAGATGCCATAGGGCTCGGTTTCGCGAATACATTGAGGAGAGTAAAGCCTGGCTCCTATGCCTTCAGGCGTGGCCATAGCGCGGCGGTTGGCGCGGCTCGAACACCCACTGGTCTGGATCCCTCTCCTGCTCACGGCTTTGTTTGCCGTCCTCTGCTTCGTGAATCCCTCCGTCATCGACGGCTACGCCGAAGCACTGCTCGTCGATTATCGGTTCAAGGTGCGGAACCTCTTCCTGCCTCCCCGAGTTCCCGATGAGATCCTCATTGTCACGATCGACGAGAAGAGCCTTGCCGCCCACGGCCGGTGGCCCTGGGACCGCAGGCTCCAGGCTTCCCTGATCGAGCATGTCTTCGCAGGCGATCCCGAAGCCGTCGCGGTCGACATCTTTTTTCCCGAACCCGAGTCGCCGGACTCCGATCGGGCCCTGGCGGCCGTGCTCGCGGCGCACCGAGACCGGCTGGTGGTCGCGCTGGGCTTCGAGGCGCAGCCCGGGAGAGCCTTCGATGGCGAGATCCCGGAGCCCCTGTACGATCTCGCAATCCGCAAGATAGAGAACCTCCGCCATCTGCGGACGATCGATGCCTTCCGTGTCCTCATGCCGCCCGAACCGATCGGCAGCTCGGCCGCCTTCGGGCACGTCTACACCTTGCCTGACCGCGACGGCAAGCTCAGGTGGGAGGCCCTCTACCTCCGCTACGGCGACGAGTATTTCCCCTCCCTGGCGCTGCAAACCGCCCGGGTCGCGCTCGGGGTCCCTGCGGAGCAGGTCCGTATCTCGGGCGGGCTGGGAGTCCGGATCGGCGAGCGGTTCGTCCCCACGGACGAGTTCGGCAGGGTGCCGGTGAACTACTACGGCCGCGAGGGGACGATCGCACATGTTTCCGCGGCCGACGTGCTGGGGGGCAGGGTCCCGGGGGAGCGCTTCCGGGGACGGGTCGTGTTCATCGGCACCTCGGCGATCGCTACTTACGATCTCAAGAGCACCCCGTTCTCGGCCAACATGCCGGGAGTGGAGAAGAACGCAACCGTCGTGGCCAACATCCTCCAGAACCGAGTGGCCGTGCGCTGTCCGCTCGCCCTGGAGCTGCTTCTGATCCTGCTGATCGGCGTCCTGGTGGTGTGGCTGGGCCGGAAGGGGAAGGCGCTGCAGACCGTTCTCGTCTTCTCGGGGCTGGCGTTCCTCGTGCTCGCGGCGAACCAGCTGGTCTTCTCCTTCTGGAGAGTGACCTGCAACCTGTTCTACCCCCTGGCCCTGGTCGGCGCCCAGGGCATGCTCATCATCAGCGTCCGGTATCTCACGGAGGAGAGGAAGGCCAGGGAGGTGAGACGGATCTTCTCCAGCTACGTCACGGAACGGGTGGTGAACGAGCTCATTCGCAACCCGGGCATGACCCGGCTGGGCGGCGAGCGCAGGCGGATCACGATCCTTTTCTCGGACATCCGGGGGTTCACGACTTTCTCCGAGGCCCATGCGCCCGAGGAGGTGGTGGCGATGCTCAACGAGTTCCTGGGTGCCATGACGGAAGTCATCTTCCGGTGGGAGGGAACCCTGGACAAGTTCGTGGGCGACGAGATCATGGCCTTCTGGGGTTCGCCGCTCCTCCAGGAAAACCATGCGGAGCTTGCCTTGCGGTGCGCGCTGCACATGATCCGCAGGCTGGAAGAGCTGAAGGAGAAATGGGGCTCCGAAGGCAAGGCCCGGCTCGATATCGGAATCGGCATCAACAGCGGCGAGGTCCTCGTCGGCAACATCGGCGCCGAGGGGAAGAAGATGGAGTACACGGCCATCGGCGACCACGTGAACCTCGGCGCCCGGGTGGAATCGCTGACGAGGCGGTACAACGTCCCGATCCTGATCACCGAATTCACGTTCCAGGAGGTGCGGGGGCTGCTCGGATCCGGCGCGATCGGCCACGTCTCGGTCGAGGGTTTGCAGCAGGTCATCGTCAAGGGCAGGGAGAAACCGGTCAGGCTCTATGCGGTCCGCTCCCTCGCACACGGCGAACGTTCCGTCCTGTCGGAGTGCGCGGAAGGCGGGGTGGTGCGCATGGTGGAGAAGTAGGGGCTGAAGAGAGCGGTCGGTTTTCAGCTGTCAGCTGGGCGTTTCCGGACAGCCTCTACCAGGGCCTAAGGAAATCGGCCGTATACCGGATGGCCTTCAGGAAAGGGTGGACCCGCATCCCGGACTGCACCGGAGCTTCGGGTGGAAGCTCCTGCTTCCGGGCATCCCGGATCTGCTCGAACTCCTGGAGCAGGTCGGGATAGGTCCGGAACAGGACATCCATGCAGTGCTTGTCCGTCCTGACCACCACGGCGCCCTCCTCTCCGGCCACGACGTCCGCGGTGCGCTGGCGCCCGCCCAAAAGTCCCATCTCCCCGAAGTAGTGCCCGGCGCCGATCCTGGGTTTGCGACCGTCCGGGAGGAGAACCAGGCACGACCCCTCCGTGACGAGGTACAGGGCGTCGCCGATCTCGCCCTTCAGCAGGACATGTTCGCCGGCGGCATAGCGTTTGCGGAAGGAGTTGCGCGCCAGAAAATCGAGGTCCCGCGCCCGGAGGTGGCGCCTGAAGGGCGCCAGTCCCTGAAGGCAGGCGATCTTCGCCTCCACTTCCTTATCATTCTCCTCCTGCTCATGTTCGATCTGATCGCGCTCCTTCATGTGCACGGTCCGGATGGGGAACGGGATCTCGATCCCGTAGAACTTGAAGGCGTACCAGATCTTGGTCATGATCGAATCCGCGATGCGGCGGTGCTCCCCGTAGTCGTCGATCCAGTACTTCATCTCGTAAACGATGGCGAAGTCGCCGTACTCGATCGTTTTCACAAGCGGGGGCGGGGCCTTGGCCACGGCGGGCTCTCTCATGAGAATCGTCCGAAGGACCTCCTTGACCTTGACCGGCGGGTCGTTGTACGAGGTCCCGACCCTGAGCTGGCGTGCAAACAGAGGGTTCGGCTTGTTGTAGCAGAGGATCTTCTCGGCCCCGAGAAGGCGGTTCGGCACCGTGATGCACTCGTCCTCGAGGGTGACGAGCTTGGTCGAGCGCCAGTTCTTCTCGTACACCTTGCCGATCGTCTCGCTGTCGCCGATGCGGATCCAGTCTCCGCTGTGGAAGGCGCCTTCCGTGTCCAGGGCCATTCCGGTGAACAGGTTCTCGAGCATTTCCTTCAAGGCGAAGCCGAGGACGATGGAAGCCGCGCCCATGCCGAGGATCACCGGCCACAGATTGATCCTCAGGAAGAGGACGCAGCCGCCCAGCACGATGCACCATTTGATCAGGGCCTTGTGCATGGACAGGAGCTCGATGCCCCTCTTCTTCATGAAGAAAGCGACGGAGGAGATCAGAAGGTCCGTGACGATGTAGAGCAGCGAGAAGATGATCAGCGTGGCCAGGATGTTGAGAAACCAGGGCTCGCCCTGTTCCGGGGTGACGGGGACGATCCACCAGTTGGCGGGGTCCCGGTTGGCCGGCAGCTCCCGGTCGAAAACCTGCAGGATGTTCCGGGCGTAGAGGAGAGAGGCTGCCACGAGCGGCAGGAGAAGAAACAAGGAAGTCACCAGGAAAACGAACCGCCTCTCGCCTTTGTGGCGGAGGGCCTGGCGGAAGAAGATGATGCAGAGATAGATCCCCGAGAGGGAAAGGAGCAGTCTCATCCGGTCCGATTTCTCCTCGAGATGGATCCCTGCAAGAGGTGGGGACGGGCTTGCAGTCTGAAGAGCCCGCCGCCCCCCGGCGGGAGCGCCGCAAACCGGCCAACAGGGTAGCGGGAACAAGGAGGCAGAGTCAAGAATATCGAGTGTGCTTGGCCGAGCCGCGTCCGGGCCGTTTGACCCCCCGAGAGCCCGGCTGCTAACATGACCGCCCGGGTGTGCCGGAGCGGCTCGGCCGCAAGAGGCTGTCGATAAACGGCCATCTGCGGCGTTGCGCTCGTGGCGCGGCATGGACGCGGGGGAGCCTGCCCCGGCGAAGGCCGGGGTCACTGCGGCGTACTGCCGTGTACGCCTCGTTCCTCAGGACTTTGCGCGCCTTGCATCTGGCCATTTCTCAACAGCCTCTCCAGACGGTGTTTTTCAACGTCCCGGAAACGAGGAGATGAACTTGAAGCTTCGCGTACTGGGCTGTTTCGGCGGCAGTGCTCCGGGCATGAGGCTCACGTCCTATCTGATCGACGAGCGGATCGCCGTCGATGCCGGCAGTCTCACGGAACCCCTTGCCATCAGGGAGCAGGCCAGGATCACGCACCTTTTCATCAGCCACTGCCACATCGACCACCTGGTGACCCTCCCGTTTCTACTCGACAATGTCCTCCCCTGGGCGGAAAATCCGATCACCCTCTGGGGACCGCAGGAGACGATCCGGAACATCGAGGAACACCTGTTCAACGGCAGCCTGTGGCCGGACTTCACCAGGATCCCCAACGAGAAGAAGCCCATCCTGAGAATGCAGGCGCTCGCGCCCGGTCAGACGATCGAGGCTCACGGCCTGGCGATCACGCCTTTCGCTCTGGACCACATGGTGGCGTGTCACGGCCATCTCATACAGGCGCCTGGCGCTGCGGTGGCCATCTGCAGCGACACGGCGTCATTGGATGGTCTGGTGCGGATCCTCCCGCAAGCGGTCGGCCTGAAGGCCGTCATCCTCGAAGCCTCCTTCCCCCGCCGGCTCGCCCGCATTGCCGAGCTTTCCCGGCATCTCTCGACCGACTCCTTTGCCCGGGAGGCGGCCCGTATCCCGTCTGACGTTCCCCTGCTGGTGTGTCACCTCAAGCCCGACTGCGTCCAGGAGATCACCGGCGAGGTCCGCGGTCTCGGCATGAAGAACGTGTCCTTCCTGGAGCAGGACCGGGAATACCTTTTCTGAAGTTGTAGGGGCGCTGCTTGCCGCGCCCGCCGCTCGGGCAGGGCAAGCCCTGCCCCTACAAGAAAACCTGCCGAGGTTGGTGGACACGCTACGCTTTGTCCACCCTACCGGGATGCTGAGAGGCTGGCGATAAACGCCCATCTGCGGCGTTCGGTTGCGAGCGACCTGTAGGGGCGAAAGATTTTTCGCTCCTACTTCGGGCGCAAGACTGCTGAAAACTGGCAGGACGGCGCCTGTCAGCAGCTGACAACTGGAAGCCGACAACTGCATGCTGCTCTCACAGCCGCAGCATCCCTTCGCGGGTGAAGCATCTCCTGAGGACCAGGAAGACGACGAGGACGCTGCCCAGAGAGGTCGAGCCGACCAGCATGAGCATGACCATGATCTGGTATTTGACCGCCAGGAAAACGTCTGATCCGGCCAGTACCTGACCGGTCATCATGCCCGGGATGAAGACGATTCCCACGCTCATCATGGAGTTGATGGAGGGGATCATACCGGCCCGGATGGCCGTCTTGACGGTGTCGGCGGTCGCCTCCCGGTAGGTTCCTCCCACCGAGAGCTTCATCTCGACGATGTTCCTGCCGGTCTTGAGATCGCGGAACAGCCTGTCCAGGGTGATGGCGATGGCGTTCATGGAGTTGCCGATCACCATGCCTCCGAGGGGGATGAAGTACCGGGGCTCGTACCACGGCTCGACCTGAACGATGACTGCGGTGATGAGCATCGTGATGGCGGTGTAGGAGAGAAGCATGGAGAGGAAGGTCGAGTCGAAGTAGCGGACCGACTTCTCCTTGACCCTGCCCCGGATCGTGATGACCGCGAACAGAACCATGAGCCAGAAGATGGCCAGGACGAGGAACGGGGCTTTCAGGTCGAAGACGTACTTGAGGACGAGTCCCAGAAGGAAGAGCTGGGAAAAGGTCCGCACCGTGCCCCACAACAGATCCCGATGCAGGCCCAGGCGGAGGACGAGCGTCGCCAAGCCGGCGACGAGAACAAACATCGTGCACAGCCCGAGCTGGGGCCAGCCGATCTCAGCCGCGCCGTTCATGGATCTTTCCTTCCGCGAGCTCGAGGTGCCGATCTCTGCCGTTGGAGATCCCTTCGAGCGGCTGGTGGCTCACGATCACGAGCCCGGTGTTTTCCAGGCTCGATCGGGAGATCCAGTCCCGGATCGCCTGGGCCGATTCGGGATCCAGGTTGGCCACCGGCTCGTCCAGAAGCAGGAACTCCGGCCGCAGGAGCGTGGCGCGGATGATCGCTGCACGCTGCAGCTCGCCGGCCGACAGGCCCTGGGCCTCCCGCCGGAGCAGCTCCGCATTCAGGCGAAACTCGGACAGGAGCGACCGGATCCGTTCCTCCTCGGGCGCCTTCTTCCCCTTGTGGACGGCCAGGGAGAATGGCATGAGGAGGTTCTCGAGCAGCGACTTTCCCTGCTCTATGACCGGAGCCTGGTGGAGGTAGACGATGCGGCTGCGCAGCTCGGAATAGCGGAGCGAGCCGTAAGGGCGGCCGTCCAGCGTCAGAACACCGCCCGTCGGCAGGAGAAACAGACTCAGGAGACGCAGGAGAGTCGTTTTGCCGGACCCGGACCTTCCCTTGAGGAGAATGATCTCTCCCCTGGAGATCGAAAGGTTCACGCCTCCGAACAGGAGCCGGTCCGGATAGCCGAACGAAACGTCCCTGAGCTCGATCATGGGCGGGACCCCGGAGGCCGTAAGCCGAGCAAGGCAAAAGCGTTAGAAGTATAGAGTCGGGGCAGGCGGGGGGTCAATGGAAGGTGGACGTGCGGGTGGATGCAGCCGGAAGGTCCAAGGTGAAAGGAAGTAGGGGCGAAAGATTTTTCGCCCCTGCCCCTTGCGTCACTCGTTGGCTGCAAGGGCTTCGGGGACTTCGGACGGGAGCCGGGCGGCCCCTGCTGCGGCGGGCAGGGTGAAGTGGAACGTGCTCCCTTTGCCCTTGACGCTCTCCACCCAGATGTTGCCCCCGTAGTGGTGGATGATCTCCTTGCAGATGGGCAGCCCCAGGCCCGAGCCTTTCGGCTTGTCTGTCAGGGTGTCGGCCGTGATCTGCCGAAAATGATCGAAGATGATCTGGAAGTGCTTCTCCTCGATCCCGATCCCCTCGTCGGACACGCTCACCCGGATCCATTGCGGGCTTTCTCCGAGCCGCTTGCCTTCGAAGACGGCCGCGCGGATGCGGATCTCGCCGCTCGGTCGGGAAAACTTCACGGCGTTTCCCACGAGATTGGTGAGGACCTGCTGGATCTTGTCCCGATCGGCCAACGCCCGAGGCAGATCGGGCGCGATCACGAGCGTGAGCCGCAGCGACTTCTCCTCCAGGAGCCGCATCTGGGCCATGGCCACGTTGCGGATGATCTCGTCGAGCGAGAGCGGAGCGTCCTGCCAGATCATCTTGCCGGCCTTGATCCGGGAAAGATCCAGCACGTCGTTGACCAGCCGCGTGAGCCGTTCGCTCTCGGCATTGATGATTTCGAGGAATTCTTTTCGGGTCTTGCCCTCCACGCCGTCATATTCCAGCAGGATTTCGGAAAAGGAGCGGATGGCCGTCAGGGGAGTCCGGAATTCATGCGAGACGGTCGAGAGGAAGGAGTCCTTGAGCTGGTCCAACTCCCGCAGCTCTTCATAGGCCCTCTCCAGGTCGGCCGTTCTTTCCCGGACCCGGGTTTCCAGCTCCTCGTTGAGCTTCTTGATTTCCGCCTCGTCCGACTTGCGCCGCGTGATGTCCCGCGAGTAAGCCAGGATCGAGCTCGATCCCGTGTCGTCGCAAAGGCCGGTGACGATCGTTTCGAAGTACTTCCAGGTGCCGTCCTTCTGGCGGACCCTGTACTCGACGTGCTTCGGGCTGTTCGGGTTTTCTGTGGCCCACTGAAAGGTTGCCTGCACTTGCCCGACGTCTTCGAAATGGACGAGGTCGGTGTATCTCCCCCCCATCAACTCCTCCGCGGTGTAGCCCAACACCCGCTCCACGGAAGGGCTGACGTAGCGCCGCCTTCCGTCAGGCTCGAAAATGACGATGACGTCCGAGGAGTTCTGGACCAGGGAGCGGAACCGCGCCTCGCTCTGACGCAGCTCGGCCTCGACCCGCAGGCGCTCCGCCATCTCCTGCCGGAGCTGCTCCATCGTGCCCTGCAGGACGGCGGTGCGCTCTTCCACCAGCTCCCGGAGGTGGTCCCGATGCCTGCGCAGCTCCTCTTCGACCTTTTTGCGCTCGGTGATGTCCCGGGAGTTGACGACGATGCCGCCGACGGCCGGATCGTCGAGCAGATTCCTGGCGATCGACTCGAGGGTGCGCCAGGTGCCGTCGCCGTGCCGGAACCGGTATTCGGCCACCATGGACGATCCCGGCTTCTCGAGGATGCGGAGAAACTTCTCGAGAACCGGACCGGCATCTTCCTGGTGGACGAGCTCGAACGGATTGTTTCCGATCATCGCGTCGGGTTTGTACCCCATGATGAGCTGGAAGGACTGCCCCTGATAACGCGCTGTTCCTCTTGCGTCCAGGACCGTGACGAGATCGGAAGAGTGCTCGATGAGGGAGCGGAACCGCCTCTCGCTCTGACGCAGCTCCTCCTCCTTCCGCAGACGGTCGCGGATGTCCCTGCAGGCCAGCACGGCGCCGAGCACGCCTCCGCGCCAGCCGCGGATGAGCGAGAGAGAGCAGGCGGTCCGGATGGGAGTGCCGTCCTTTGCCAGCAGCGTGACCAGGAAGTTTTCCGGCCCTGCTTCGGCTCCCCGTCGCCCCTGGAGAAAGGAAGTCAGGAGCTCTCGGTCTTGCGGGTCGAGCAAGACCTTGAGCGGCTTGCCGAGCAGCTCTCCCTTCTCGTAGCCGAGGAGCTTTCTGGTCGCGTGGTTGCTCATGCGCACGAATCCGGCTCCGTCCACGGCCAGGATCGCTTCACCGACCGTCGAGAGAACGTTGCGGGCCAGCCGCTCAGGGCTGGGGTTCAAGAGCTGGTAGCGATAGTCGAGCCACCAGAAGAAGGTGACGAAGAAGACGATCGACATGAACCCGAAGGGGTAGACCCCGACGCCGAATGCGGGCAGAAAATCCCAGGAACCCAGGCAGGTTGGCACGAAGGTGAGGGCGGCCAGGCGCACGTACCGTTTCTGGACATGGAAAGCAGCCGCCGGCACGCCCTGGAGCAGGGTGCGGAAGGCCAGGGCCAGACAGAGCGAGAAGAATCCGATGAACGGTACGCCTCCCATGCCGAATCGGGGATAGAAGCCCCACCGTGCCTTCCACATGTCCTGGATGACGAAATGTCCGAACAGAGCGTCGAGGGCCCATGCAAGAGCCATGACATAGCCTGCCAGGATCCACTTCCTGTTCTTCCGGAGCCGATGGGTGAGAGCCGAGGTGAAGAGCAGGACCCCCGGCGGAAGGAAGACGACCCCGAAGTGGGAGAGCCGGTACCATTTTTCCGCGGTTGACTGTTCCAGGCTGAGGAACATGAGGCCGGCGCCCAGGTTCCAGAGCACGGCACAGATCGCCATGAGGAAAAAGGTCTGGTTGGTCCGGGACCGGTGGTTGAACGAGAATCCCCAGGCGGCGAAGACGGCAATGTACAGCACCGTGGAGAGTCGGGCCAGCGCCGTCCAAGTCAACGCGTACGGTTGCGGATCCAGCATACGAGCTTTTCCTGCCAAGGCCTCTTGCAGACACCCTCTTAGGAGTCAGGGCCTATACGCTTAATATCGAACAGTTTTAAGACGATCTTGAGATTCTCTCGCGGATCTCTGTAACGCTTTCGGTGCCGGAACAATCCAAGAGGCATGGGCTATGGTTCACCACTCGAGGAGGATGACAGATGAAGAACAAATCGTCGGCTCGAGATCACATGAAGGAAGGGGCTTTCCATTTCGCCCTGAATCAATTTGAAGAGAGTGTGGAGCACTTTTCCAATGCCATCGAAGCAGACCCGAAACATCACATGGCCTTTCTGAGCCGCGGCGTGGCCTATGCGAAGATGGACCGGCCGGACCTTGCCAAGGCGGATTTCGACCGGGCCATCGAGCTCAACCCGCACGATCCGAGGGGTTATCATTTTCGCGGGCTGACCCACCTGAGCCGGGGAAATCGGGGGGCCGCGAAGAGCGATTTCGACAAGGCCATCGAGCTCAACCCGCGCTACGGCGTTGCCTACTTCAGCCGCGGGACGACCCTATCCGAGATGGGCGACGCCGATACGGCCGGCCGCGACATGGTCATGGCCGCACGGCTGGGTGAAGCGAACCTGCAGGAGTTCTCCGATTATTACAACATCTGGAGAACCCAGTTCGACAAGACCGAGGCGGTGCTGCTGAAGGAAAGAGAAGCGGACATCGCCGTGAAACCGGATCTCACTTCGTGGCTGGAGGACTGATCGCAAGGAGAAGGGGGGGCAGACGAGCCTAGTCTGTCCCTGCCTCACTCTCTCTGGATCGTAAGGTCTCTTCCAAGCACACCGACGCCGTAATTGCTTCTGTCGGAGGCGTCCGCCGGGTCGAAGGCCCTCTTGATCTTTTCCTGCCACACGTGAAAGTTCCCGTAGTGGGGACCCATGTCCAGGAGGCGTTCCTGCAGCGTCCGGGTGTAGTCGCCCACGCAGAGGGCGATATCGTTCGGCTCGAAGCCGTCTTTCTGCTCCCTTGCGTTGTCCCTTTCGTCCGTGACGCAGCGCCTGGCCGCGTTCACTGACTCCGGGTCCGACGCGTCATAGTGATACTCGAGCTCCATGTAGACATAGCCGTTGTTGTCGAACGAATTGTGGTACGTGGAGTCCACGCCGTCTGCCATGATCTTGCCTTCCTCGATGTACTTCCTTTTCAGCTCCTCCATCGGCCAGCCCATGTGCCGGATGACCGATTCCGCGGTGCCCTGGTAGCCGGCCGCGATGACGAAACCGCCGCCGTGGTGGATGAAGTGGGTGTCGTTGGCCACCATCTCCAGCAGCAGCTCGTTGTTCATGACTTCCTTGAAGGAGCCGTCGAGGCCGGCTTCCGGCAGCCATCCGCCGGCTTCCTCCAGGACCTTGAACAAGACCTTCTCCTGGTAGGCGAGCTCTCGGGCGCTCCTGGCGAACAGGAGCACGTTGACCGGGTGGGGCATGGCCTTCAGCATGGCGTCGATGAAGCCCGACTCGTGCCACTGCCGGATGAGCTGGTTGCTCTGCGCACCGACCATGATCGACAAGAAGTGGTCCGGCTCGCCGGCCCGGAAGATGGCGTAGGCGATCTCCGCATCCCCGAGCTTGTAAAGGAAGCTCGTGAGATCCTCGTAGCCCTTGAACGAGGGCATGTAGCCGCGCACGTTCGGTACGTCCTGGCGGATCTTGTATCCGGTGAAGAACCCCCCCGATTCGGTTCGCAGCTCGGGCGGGCCGGGCCAGTGGTGGAGCTTGATCGCCGCTTTGGTGAAGACGCCCATGCCGCCCTGCGCGCCGCAGTGGCCCCGCATCAGGCCGCGCAGGCTCGGGCCGGGGCCGTCGCCCGAGAACCAGCCGTCCTCGGGCCCCAGCCGCAGGAGCTCGCCCGTCGGCAGGACCCACTCCACTCCGAGCGCGTTCCGGCCGTTGTGCCCTCCGTGATTGCCCATGACGTTCATGCCCCAGCCGGAAGTCACGTTGGCCAGCACCGAAGCCTGGGACCCTGCCTGCACGGCGGTCACGAACAGGCCGCGCTTCATCGCCTCGGCCGCAAGCTGCGCCCAGACGACGTAGGGCTCGACCACGGCGAACTTGTTGTTGGCGTCGATCTCCAGGATGCGGTTCATGCGCTTGAGATCGAGCAGCACGACCCCCTCCTGCTGGGGGAAGCCGTGGCTCCCGTACCCGGTGCTGATCGCCTTGTACTTCACCCCGAACCGGTTGCAGGCCTTGACCGCGGCCTGCACCTCTTCGACGCTTCCCGGAAGCAGGACGGCTTCCGGCCGGTACCGCATGTACTTCCCGGGCCCTGAGCCGGGATGGAATTCGACCAGCCAGTTGAACGTGTACCCGTCCAGGACCAGCGGCTCTTCACTGATGTTTTCCGGGCCGACGATATCGGAAAAGACCTGAAAGACCTGCCTGTTCAGGGGCATGTGCGTCTCCTTTGGCCTAACCACAGGCGTCATGAAGAAGATCCACGGCATTGTAGACCGGGAAGGCGCGGCCTTCCTTGCCTGCCGCGTCCCTCAGGTTCTTCTCGCACCACGGGCAGCAGGTGACCAACGCTTCGGCCCCCGTGGACCTCGCCTCCTCCAGGCGCTCCCCGGCGGACCACAGAGCGAAGTCCGGGAAGGCGGATTTCACGCCGCCTCCGGAACCGCAGCACCAGCTGTACTCCCGGACCCGTTCCATCTCGACCAGCTCCACGCCGGGGATGCTCCGGATGACGTTGCGAGGCGGCTCGAAGACGCCGTTCATGCCCAGCACCTTCGGGACGTTCTTGACCGGCATGCAGCCCATGAACTTCTCCTCCTTGCCGCCCGAGGGGACCCGCGGCTCCGACAGACGGCCGAGGTGGCAGGGGTCGTGGTACGTGACCCGGAGCGGCAGGGCTTTGTCCGGCTTCAGACGGCCGTCCCGGATCAGAGCGTCCAGGTACTCGACCGCGTGGACCACTTCGAAGTCGAGCTTCCGGCCCAGGAGGGCGTAATGGGTCTTGAAGAGCCCGTAACAGCCTGCACAGGACGTGACGACCTTCCGGACGCCCAGCCGGTTGAAGGTTTCGACGTTCTCGCTGGCGACCTCTTCGAAGAGAGCGTGGTTCCCGATCTGGAACGCGGGGCTCGCGCAGCACTTCTCCTTCACGCCCAGAATGCCCACGTCGACGCCGGCCTTCTGCAGCAGCTCGACCGTTCGTACGGCCACACCTTGCAGGTCAGGGTCCAGGCTGTAGGTGCACCCTGCGTAATAGAGGACCTCGGCCCTTTCCCGGCCGGTCGTGAGGTCCTTGACCTTCAGGTCCCTGGACCAGTGCTTGCGCCGGCCCCGGGGCTGCATCCACACGTTGTCGTAATTGCGCAGGCTGTCCATGATGCGCTTGTGGGCATCGAGCTGACCGTACTCCCGCTGCACCTTGAATCGAAGCTCCCTCAGGATCTGCAGGGGCTCCATGTCGGTCCCGACGCGACAGGCCAGGTCGCAGGCGCCGCACATGGTGCACTTGTAGACCACGTCCAGAAGGGCTTCCGAGTACCCGATCCTCCCCTCCAGGAGCGAGAGCGCTGCAATCAGCTTGCCGCCGCCGGAATAGGAGTGGAAGTGGAAGCGCGTGCTCGCCGGGCAGGCGTAGGAGAAGCGCCAGCTCTTGATGATCGATGAAAGCGGGATGAACTTGCAGACCGAGCATCGCACGCACCGGAGCATGTCGTTGCGGTAGTCTTCCAGAGCCATGAGTTCTCCTCTGGCCGGGCGGTCTGCCTACTAGAAGCAAAGCTTGCCCGGGTTCAAAATCCAATTGGGGTCGAAAACGGACTTGACCTTCTTCAGTGAATCCACGAAGGTGGCTTTGGCCCGGTAGACCTCGTCCGCCCACGCGGGGTAGGGTCGCGAGAAGAACGCGCCCTCACGGATCAGTACGGAGCTGGCCTGTTCGAAGAAGGTCCGTGCCCTGGCGGTCTCGCCCGCGTCATCCGGGTCGAAGTAGATGTCGAGCTCGCAGTGGCAGGAGGTCCCCTGGACGATCGGCTGCAGGTAGGCCCCGATGTGCGAGTCCGGGATTCCGGCCTCTTTGGCTGTCCGGTGCACCGAATCCAGGTAGCGCACGGAGCGGTCCAGGGTGCTCAGGAAAAAGATCTCCCTGAAGTCCCCCCGGACCCGGTATTTCCAGTAGGGCTCCCGAGAGGGACGGTCCAGGACCGAGAGGACGTGGCTGGCCGACACGGCGCCGGCCGTGTTGTGGAGCGTCTGTCCGCACTGCTGGGCGATTTCGCGGATGTCCCTCTCGAGGTACTCGACCTGCTCCTCGGGAAACCAGGGGCCGCCGGAGATGCAGAATGCGAGGGTCCAGAGCGGAAGGCTGCCCGACGTCCGGCGGAAGTCCTCGAGGATCCCGGCTCCCTTCGCGAGGGCGGCCAGTTGCACGCGGTCGAGCAGGAACAGCTCGTCTGCATACCCCTTCTTGGTGAGCTCGTAGGTGAGGCCGACGAGCTCTTCGAGCCTGTGGCCGGTGGCAAAAAAGAGCCTCTTGATCTTGGGCAGGATCTCGCACTTGATGCTCGCCCAGGTGGCAACCGCCATCGTCCCCTGGGCGCCCTGGACCAGCCGGTGGTAGTCGAGCTGGTGCGGGCCGAGAGGAAACTTCTGCGCGCCGCCGATCTTCCACTGGCCCGCGAGGCCGCCCGGGCCTGCGGCCTCCCCGGTCCGGAAGAGATCGCCGGAGCCGAAGACCATTTCCACGCAGCAGAGCGGATCGGAGATGTCCCAGTGGTAGCGCGGCATCAGCCCGGGCTCGCGCTCGAGCACGCTGGCCAGCACCGATTTGTTGGCGCGCGGCAGGAGCGGTGCCGCCAGGCGGAGCCCGACCTTCGCCAGCTCGGGCAGGAGCTGGGCGAAGGTCACCCCGGGCTCGACCACCGCGACCCGGTTCTTCCGGTCGATCCGGATGATGTCGTGGAGCCGCGTGAGGTCCACCATCACACCGCCCATTCTCGGCACGGTGTCCCCGCGCAGGCGGGGCCCGCAGGAGCTGACCGGGATGAGCGGCACCCGGGTGCGGTTGGCCCAGCGGATCGTTTCCTGCAGCTCCGGGGTGCTGCCGGGCCTGGCCACGCACTGCGGCATCCGCGGGGGAACGAAGCTGTGGTCCTTGGCATAGGCGCCGAGGATCTCCGGATCGGCCGAGACCCATTGTTCTCCCAGGATCACGGACAGGTCCTTGCTTGCACTCATGGGCCCGCCTCCCTCAAAAACGACAAGTGAAACTATTCACTTTTGACCGACATATTGGGGGCCCTCGCGGGCTCATGTCAAGCAAAAAAACATCTTTTGAACAGCCGGCAGTTCCCGGCCGGGCTGCTGAGACAGGAGGGCGCGACCCTTGTCAGCCCTGAAACGGCTCGACCCCCGCACCCCGCCTTCGCCCTGCGGGCGGGTCGGGCCTGGACGCAGCGCCTTTCCGCAAAACCACGGCTTCCCGGGACAGTGGCTCCTCCTGGACCGATCGCGGGAAAGAAACAGCGGCTCCGCGGCCGAGCGTGCGGCACGCTTGCTGCGGCTGCTGAGAACAGCGGCACGGGCCCTGTCCGCCCGTTTCCCGGGCAGCGCGGTCACCGGAACGATTTCGGTCGCGGATCGACTCTCGGGCGCGCCTTCGGCGCAAGGGACCTCCAAGGGCTCGAATGCCCGGGTCGAAATCGAGGCATCCAGCGCATGGCTCGGCCTCGATCCCGGGGAGTTGCGGGCGGAGCTCGAGCACGCCCTGGCCGCAGGGCCTTTCACCCGCGACGACCGAGAGGAGCAGGGACCACACCGGGCCGGCTTGGCGGTTTTTCCGGACTCCGGGCAGGGCAAGCCGCTGGTGCAGTTCCTTCACTGCACGTCCCTGTCCGAGAGGCGGGAGAGGGCCTTCCGGGGCGTCCCGCCTGCGGTGTTCTTCCTCGCCCCGGCCCTGCTGAAGAGCGGCTTGCGGGTCGCGGTGGAGACACTAGTCCTCGAGGCTTTCGTCGAGCCCGCGCTCTGTCCGAAGGAGGTCCGGCAGTCCAATCGGAAGAAGCTCGAGGACATCCTGTCGAGGAACCCCTTCTGCATCGCCACGACGGCCATGGACTTCTATCTCGAGGAGCTACGGGCCCTGTCCGGGGAGATCCGATCGAGAGACCGGCGGGTCCTTCTCGCATTCGGCGGACCGCTGGTCACTCTCTACCCCGAGAAAGCGATCGTGCACTTGCCGGAAGGCAATCTGTTCATCCGCGGCGAGGCGGATGTGGCTCTCGGAGAGGCCCTCGCAGCCATGGCCGGCCTGCACGCCCGAAAGGACCTCGACGAACGTGCGCTGGCCGGTCTCAGGAACATGCAGGCGCTCTTCGTCCGAACCGGGGACACCGTCTTCGCCTCCCGCTACGACCGGAGGCTCCGGGTCGAGGACATCGGCGAGATCTTCCGGGGAGAGATCGACCTCGGCTACTTGAGCAAAGAGCACCTCCGGAACGGGTTCTCCCTGCATACGACCCGCGGGTGCCCCTACCGGTGCGCCTTCTGCAGCAAGGTGCACGGCTCCCGGGTGAGATCGCTCAGCGCCGAAACGATCTTCCATGTCCTTTCGTCATTGGAAAAGCGGATCCTGCAGATCGAGCAGGCCGAGGGCCTCACGGAAAGCGAGAAGCGCGCGGCGCTCCAGCTCACGTTTACGGACGACGACTTTCTGCTGGACCCGGGCCGTGCCCAGGCCGTCCTCCGAGGGCTTGCGGAGCGCCCCTTTTTCGTCCGGACGATTCCTGCCGCGATCCCCTCTTTTCTGCGTGACCGTCCGGCAGGAGGGAAAGAGCTCGACCCGATCCTGTCCGATTCGATTCGCGCGGGGAGGGCGAAGATCGGCTCTTTCGAGATCGGTACGGACGACTTTTCGGAGCGGGAGCTGCGCCGCCTGGGGAAGGGCCGTCCCCGCGCCTACGGTGCGCCGGAGATCCGGGCGGTGGTGGAGGAGCTGGAGTCGCTGGGCGTCCGCAATCGCCACTTCGTGATCCTTTCCAACCCCGATACCCGGTGGTCCGACCTTCTGGAAAAGCTCGTCCGGCTGGAAGAGTGGAGCTGGTCGTACCCGCACTTTTTTCCGGACCCGAACCCCGCTACGCTCGCCCCGGTGGGCACGCCGCTGTTTGCCAGGCTTCACCGGCAGGGCCGGACGGGCGGGCTCGCCACGCAACGCTTCTCCGTGCCGGGCTTCGCGGAATTCGACCACCAGGCCTTCAACCTGGCGCCTCCGGAGGAGCACCTTTTCGCCTCGGAGCGCCTGTCCTGCATGGAATTCTTCCGGAGGCTCTGCGATCTGCTGAAGACCTGCAATCGGTTCTTCATTGTGAACGAGGCCTATCTCCATCTCCTGAGAATCCGCAACGAAGCTTTTCCGGATGCGGAGGAGAAGGCTCGGGTGTTCGGCCAGATCGTCCGATGCGTGCACCTGAGAAGAGCGCGGCTGGAACCCCGGCTGGCCGAGCTCCCCCTTCCCGCTGAGCGGGGCGCGGCGGCCGTGCGGAAACGGAATCTCGTCCTCGAAACGGTCGCGGGCATGCTCCTGGTGCGTGAGACCCTTGGGCGGCTCTTCCCTGAAGATGCGTTTCAGGCGGAACGAGAAGAACTCGGGCGCACCGTGGATCGACAGATTTCGGCATGGGACCGTTCTCCGGACCCGGAGGCATCCCTGTGGCCGCGAGTGCCGCTCCAGGAGGCGCTCCATGCGATCCGGGAAGAAGCGAAGGGTTGGAGCGGCCGAGAGCCTCTTGCCGGGGAGAGTCCGGCGGCCATCCGTCCCTTTCCGAAAAGCTTCATTCAGAGCGTGCGGGAAGAGCTGGAAAGAAAGACGTCGGCTTCGAAGGCCCGCGAGTGGGCGGCCCTCTTTGAGCCCGGGACGAGCCTTCTCCTGCTGGAGGTCGGCAAGGACCGGCAGGATGCCCGCTTCATCGAGGACGCGGTGAGGATCGGCAGGTTCTTCGAGCTTGCCCGGCTTGGCGGCGTGGGGGCCTCGCGTCTGTCCGGCGTGCTTCCCTTCCTGAGGGCCGAATGGGTCCTTTGGAAGTCCATCAAGGACCATTACCTCGGGTCCTCCGAGGTCCGGATCTTCCTCTATGAGGGGCTCCTCAGGCTTCCCTTCGAGCTTAAAAGGCGCTTTCAGGAGGAGTTCGGGCTCTCCCCTTTCTGCGACAGGGACGAGCTCGTGGCTTCTCTGCTCTCCAAGCTCCTGGCCGCCAGGGGCCGCCCCCACGACGCGTGCATCCACGGCACCGGCCTGTTCGAGGCCGCCCGAGAGGAGCTCGGGTCTCTGGTGCACGAGGAGCTGGCCGCGTTCGCGCAGTGGCTCTTTGCAGAGCGCTCCGGGTGAGAGCCGCGGCGCGCCCGCGGGACCCGCCTATTTGCAGAACTTCTGAAAGCCGCTCAGAGAAAAGTCGTTGGGGTCCATGATCGCGTAGAAGGCCCAGATGTTCCTCGGGCTCGCGTCCTCGATGATGCTGGAGTGGTCGGCACGGTCGTCGACCACCTGCTGGGTGGCCAGGGACGTGAACATCATCTTCTTGTCCGCGCTCTCGCATCCCATGCTGGAGATGAAGAAGGTCTTCCAGTAGGCCCGGCTCTTGTCGTGGATCACCTTGTACGCGGCGCCATAGAGCTCGGTATCGACCCAGAGCTCCTGCGGACCGTAGTTGTAGTAAGGGTCCTTGGGGATCATCTCGAGCACGTAGACGGACCGCTTGGTCCAGATCAGGTTGGTCGGCGCCCACGGGGCCCCTTGCCAGCCTTCTTTCTGGTACCCGTGAATCACCGGTTTGATCTGGGGGGTGGTCAGCCACTCGCCCTGCTCGTTCTGCACGATCCGGATCGGGTCTTTGTCCAGGAAGGCCAGCAGGGCTTCCTGCTTCCGCAGCACCTTCCAGGAGAACGCGGAGACCTTCCCGTCGTAGCCGTTGGCGTCGTCCACGGCGAAGTCCGAGCCCATGAAGGCGTCCGAACGGTTGGCCGGGCTCATGCGGCGCACCCTGCGGATCGCGGGCACGTAGCCGAAGCTCAAGTCCAGCTTCGTGGGATCCAGAAAGCGCCACAGCATGACGGCCGTACCGGCGACGTCATAGGGCTTCAGAATGCGCGTGATCGCATACTTCTCCACGCGCTCCGGGTTGGGAAGCTCGGCAGCTCCCGGATACCCGTCCATCGCCATCTGGAGCCAGACCGCCTCCGTCTCCTTGTCATACCCTCTCGAGCGGTCAACGAAAATGCCCTGGTAGGGGAAACGGAGGTTGCCGGGCAGATATTGCATGTAGTGGTTGTTCTGCATCAGCTTGATGGCGAGCTTGGGATCATCGGGATCGATCTGGGGGAAGGGAAGGCCGACGAGCCGCTCCGGCGCCTTTCCGGTCGCCGCCTCGATGATGCCGTCGTCTTCACCCAGCCCGTACTTCCCGAGGTTGGTCTGCATCGCCTCCTTGGCGAACGGAGGGAAATAGTCGGCGGGCTTGTAGTTCAGCTCGCCGATCTCCATGATGAAATCCCCTTTCTGGACCCAGTTGAGGACCGGCCCGGGCAGGAGCCCCTCGGCCTTCTGCCAGCTCGTCTTGTCGATGATGTCCCCCGGCGCCACGTCGGCTGAAACGGAGGGAGCGGCGGTCACGAGCCAGCACCCAAGAAACAGGAGCGAGAGACGGCCGAGGGTCTTCATTTGCTGTTACCTCCGACTTTGCGGGTAGAGAAAATCCGAGACACAAACATCAAAAAGTGAATAGAATGACTGTCGACCACAAGCCATAGATAGAATGAATAACCTGTGCACATCAAGAAAAATCTTTGTGCGCCGGCCAAACCACCGAACGAGCCAGGAGAACGGAGATGAGCGGGACGGCGGAACGACAGTACGAGGCAAGGGAAAAGAGGATCTCGGACGCCATCGAGCTCAAGGAGCCGGACCGGGTCCCGTTCGTGGCGCTGTTCGGCTTCTTTCCGGCCAAATACGCGGGTATCACCTGCGCCGAAGCCATGTACGATCGGGAAAAGATGATGCATGCCTGGGTGAAGACCATGAAGGAGTTCGAGCCGGACGCCTACGAGAACCCGTTCACCATCCGCTTTCTGGGGGCCCTGCTGGAGGCGCTCGACTTCAAGCAGCTGCGCTGGCCGGGGCATGGCGTGAGCGAGGCTGCTTCGTACCAGTTCGTCGAAGGGGAGTACATGAAGGCCGACGAGTACGACGCCTTCCTTTTCGATCTCTCCGATTACATGGTCCGCTGCTACTGGCCGCGGGTCTTCGGCGCGCTGCAGGGTCTGGGCGCGCTCCCCCCTTTGAACGAGCTGATTTCCTACTATCTGGGGCTCACCCATCTGGCCGCCCTGGACGCCCCCGAGGTCGGTGATGCGCTGGCCGCACTCCGGAAGGCGGGCAGGGCGGCCGCAACGCTCGTGGACGCCGCCAGGGCTTACGGAGAGGAGATGAAGAGCCTGGGGATCCCGCCCCAGTTCGGCGCCATCACCCAGGCTCCGTTCGACACGCTGTCCGACTTTTTTCGAGGTACCCGGGGCGCAATGCTCGATCTCTACCGGCAGCCCGAGAAGCTCCTGGCCGCGACGGAAAAGCTCCTGCCGATCATGCTGCGAAGCGCCGTCCGGACGGCCCGGAGAACGGGCGTCCCGCGGGTGTTCATACCGCTGCACAAAGGTTCTGACGGTTTCATGTCCCTCGAGCAGTTCAAGACTTTTTTCTGGCCCGGCTTGAGGACGCTGATGCTCGGCCTGATCGAGGAAGGGCTGGTCCCCTGCCCGTTCTTCGAAGGCGATTACGGCTCCCGGCTGGAAGTCATCGCCGACATCCCCAGGGGGAAGGCCTGCTACGCGTTCGAGCGGACCGACCTCTTGCGGGCCAAGGAGGTGCTCGGCGGCCGGGTATGCCTACGGGGGAACGTGCCCCTTTCCCTGCTCGGCACGGGAGCTCCGGAGGAGGTCAAGGCGCACTGCCGGAGGCTGATACGGGAGGTCGGCAAGGGGGGCGGGTTCATCCTGGATGCCGCCACGGGGCTGGATGACGCCAGGCCGGAGAACGTGCGGGCCATGGCCGAGTGCGCGAGGGAGAGCGCCGTGCGGGCGTGAGCTAAGGCAGGGCCGAGCGGCCGATGCGCGCCTCGCGACGGGCGAACCGGCCCTTCAGGGTTCTCCTTCGATCCGTGACCGGGCAAAGGCGGCTCCGTCCCCCTCGGGAACGAGAGCCAGATATTTCCCCCAGTGGAGCCGGGCAAGACCTTTGTCTCCGATCTTCTCCAGGGTCTCGGCCAGGTTGAAGTGCGCGTCGGCGAAGTCGGCGTCCTCGTGAAGAGCCTTCGCGTAGAAAAGCACGGCATCCTCGAGGCGACCCCTCTCACCCAGCAGGTTGGCGAGGTTGTAGTTGGCTTCCACATGGTCGGGGTTGAGGCGCAGCGCCTTGCGATAGAGCCGCTCCGCCTCCTCCGGCTCGCCCCGGCGATAGAGAAGGCTCCCCAGGTTGACCAGACCGTCCTGATGATCGGGCCTCATGGACAGCAGCTCTTCATACTTGGCTCTCGCCTGGCCCCACTCCCCTCTTTCCTCGAGCTCGAGAGCCTGGAAGAAGAGATCGTCCAGAGGCATGGCGCCCAGCTTCGATACGGGTTCCACCGGACGAGTGGCGGAGAGCGCGGGACGGGAAGCCTCCGAGGGCTTGTCGAAATCGAGCAACATCTGCCCTTCCGGCGTGACCCTCACGCTGTTCCTGCCGATCACGATCTCGCGGCCGTCCAGGGTGATGCGCAGCTGCACCAGCGGCTGCGCGACCTCCGGCAGGGATGCCTTCAACTGCTGCACCAGCTGCTTGAGCTTCCTGGCCGAGGCGCCTTGATCGCGCAGGGT
The DNA here is from genome assembly GCA_040756235.1 of bacterium. Taxonomy (GTDB): domain Bacteria; phylum Desulfobacterota; class DSWW01; order DSWW01; family DSWW01; genus JBFLZG01. The sequence continues at coordinate 24,959 of JBFLZG010000051.1, forward strand.
CTTGATCGCGCGGAAGGCCACCAGGCCCTGGAAATCGAACGACAGGAACTCGTCACGAGTCTCGGCCGGAGGAACGACGCCCGCCCGGACCCAATAGCGGATCTGGCTTTCCGAGATGCCGATGAGTCTGGAGACTTCTTTCTGATCGTAGAGGTTCTTCATCCGTGGCCGTACCGCAGTCCTGGTGGAGCAGGCTGAAGCGAACCGGATTGCCCCTCGTCACGGCAGTGTACATCTTGATCGGAATGGAAACCAGGCTGATCTTGAGATAACCCGTCCAGACCTGCTTCGCAGCCGTGCATTCAGGTTGGCCTCTGAAAGCGAGCTGCTTGGGACACGCTCGGAATGAATGCGTCTAAACGGATCAGGAGGTATTGCCGAGAAAGAGAGGAGGGCTGAAGGAGAGTCGACGCACATCGCGACCAGGGCGTCGCCCTGAACGTCTTTGCACACCGCAATGAGTCCGGCAAATCGAGAGGCGGCCATGCGGCTCGAAGCCGATAACCGGGATGGAGAAAAAGTAAAGATTAGGAAAAAAAATCCGAAATGATCTCGAAATGATCTTGATACGAGGATCCGTTTTTTGTAAGAGGTAGTCCCAGGCAGAACGACCAGAGATGTTTGCGGCATGCGGCGGAGGAAAACCGTCCCTATCAGAAGCAGGGTCTCCCCTCGACGATGAAGTGCAAGAGAAATCCTCAGCTCGCTCGGGACATCACCGGATCGAGGCCGCCGGTCCTGCTCCTCTATAATCTCGATCCGACTTGGGACCCCGAGGAGCGGGAGGCGGTCATCGAGGAATCGACCCGGCTCGGTTCTGCATTGGGAGAGGTGGGGCACTCCGTGACTCTTCTGCCCGTCTGTGACATCGACTTCCACAGCCAACTGACAGGGATTCCGGATGGAGGGTGGGTCGTCCTCAACTGGTGCGAATCGATTCCGGGAATGCCTCGCAGCGAGGCCCAGGTGGCAGCCGCACTGGAATCCATGAACCTCGCGTACACGGGGTCTGCATCTGAAGTGCTGGCCCTGAGCGAGGACAAGCACCGCATGAAAGAGGTCCTGGCGACCTCCGGCATACCCACGCCCACCTGGCGGATCTACGATGCCCCGGAGAGCGAAAAGTGGCACTGCTTCCCGGCGATCGTCAAGGCGGCCAACGGGCACTGCAGCGAAGGGCTCACCCCCGAGTCGGTGGCCATGACGGAGGAGGAGCTGCTCCTCAGGATCGAGTACGTCCTGGACACCTTCGATGGGCCGGCTCTCGTGGAGGATTTCATAGACGGTCGGGAGTTTCACGTATCCCTCTGGGGGAACAGGCACGTCCAGATGCTGCCGCCGGCGGAGATGGACTTTTCCTCCTTTGGAGAGGCGCGCGAGCGGTTGTGCACCTACGATGCCAAATTTGTTCCGGATTCCGGACACTACAAGGGGATCAAGACCCTGCTCCCTGCACCCCTCACGGAGAGGGAGTACCGGAAACTCAGGAAGATCGCTGTTTCGGCTTATGAAGCTATCGGCTGCAGGGATTACGGGCGCATCGATATCAGGCTGCGGGACGGGATCTTCTATGTCCTGGACGTGAACCCGAACGCCGACATCGGCGCGGACGCCAGCATGGCATGTGCCGCAGAGCTGAGGGGTTATTCCTACGGTGAGATGGGCAGCATCCTGGTCCAACTGGCCGCCCGGCGCCACTCCCTGGGCGCAACACCGGACTCGAGTCTCGCCCTCGCCCTGCAGACCGGTCCCTGAAGTCGCACGAAAAAAAAAGGCCTAGCTTTTCCGCTAAGCCCTTTTTTTCTCTGGTGCCGAGGGACGGAATCGAACCGCCGACACGCGGATTTTCAGTCCACTGCTCTACCGACTGAGCTACCTCGGCAGCAATTTCAGATCATGGAAATACTATTAGACTCAAAAGGGAAAAGTGTCAACTTGGAGCACTCACTGTAACTGCTGACCGAAGATCCGCCCCGCGACCTCCGCCCGCCGGACCCCGCGCCTGCAGCTTACCCGCCGGCGATCCCGGGGCCGCCGGGAGGCTGCTGCGGCTGCTGCCATCCCATCAGATCGCTCGGGGGCAGGCGGATTTCCAGCGTGCCGGCGATCTTGTCGTGCAAGCCCTGTTTGCGGGGATCCACGGCGACCCACAGAAAGCCGATGAAAAGCGTGAGCTGGTTGATGTAATAGCCAAGCGTCCGCAGAGCGGCCTGGGCATAGCTGACGTTCCCGCCGTCCGTGCGGATGACCCTGAGCCCGCAGATCTTCTTTCCCGGCGTCTGCCCCGTTTTTCCCAGGAAATAGGTGAAATACGCCATCATCAGGATGAAGGCGAACAGGTTGAACGCATTCCAGGGTCCCTCGAACCGCCATGAGGAAAAATGCTCGAAAGGATGGGTCGCAGAGCCTTTCGTGTAGCCGAAAACACCCACTGCGAACAGGAGCGCCATGACCAGGAAGAGAATGGCGGAATCGATCACGTAGGCCACCACCCGGATCCAGAATCCTGCGAAACCGACAGGGGCCGCACCCGGTTCATGGGACCAGGGCGGAGGCTGGGGCGCGGGCAGGGACGGCGGGTATCCGCCCGCGCCTCGCGGAAACGGCTCCCGAGGCGGGGGGCTGCCGATGCCCGCGCCGCGTTGCGGCGCGGGGCCGGCCTCCTTCAGGTTGGCTCCGCAGAAGGTGCACTGCTCGGTGTTCCTGTTCGGCCGCCCGCAGACCGGGCAAGTGACCGTCCCGTTCGATTCCATTTCCGCTCCTTTGCAGAAGTCTCAGGCAGCAAGTCTCAAGGCAAAAGGATCAGGTCCCGGGCAACCCGGCTCCGGTCAGATCCCGGAGGTCTCCGAACTGATACTGCGCGAGTGCAACCGCCAGGATGGCCGCCGTCTCCGCCCGCAGAATCCTGGGGCCGAGCCCCGCGGCAACGAACCCGGCTGCAAGTGCCGCCGCTTCCTCCTGAGCCGTGAAACCGCCCTCGGGGCCCACCAGCAGGAGAATCCGGCGGGGAGGGCTCCGGGTCTGCGCCCCCGCCGGCAAACCCAGGTTCGATGGGGCCGAAGCGGTGAACAGAAGCCCGAGGTCGACCTCGGGGCGCCTGGTGAGCGTCTCGTCCAGGGATGACACCGGCCGAATCTCGGCGACCGACGCTCGTCCGCTCTGGCGTGAGGCTTCCTCGGCGATCTTGCGCCATCTCCGGAGCCTCGGTTCCGAGCGCTCCGACGGCAGCACCGGCACGGACCTGGCGGCCGCGACCGGGCAGATCTCCGCCGCTCCCAACTCCGACGCCTTCTGGATCACGAGATCCATCTTCTGCGCCTTGAGCAGCCCGACGGCCAGCAGGAGCCACAGGGGCGAGTCCGCCTTGCCCGGGACCCTTTCCAGAATGCCGACCCGCGCCAGCCTGCTCGTGACGTCGAGCAGAACCGCAGCGTATTGCCAGCCGGATCCGTCGAACAGGACCAGGGGATCTCCGCGACGCATCCGCAGGACTTCACAGACGTAGTGCCGCCGGGGGCCTACGAGCGTGACCTCACGCGCATCCGGCGGGATGACTTCCACGAACAGCCTGCTCGCGGCATGGCCCTGTCTTGCGGCCCGTGGCTCATCCATGGACCTTCTCGGGTTGCGGGGCTCGGTAGAGCAGAGCCGTCCAGCCCTCGTCCGGATCGATCTTCTCGGAAGCCGGCCTGAGCCCGGCTTGCTCGTAAGCGCTCCTCACATGGTCGCGATCTGCCCTGAGGAATCCGGAAAGGATCAGGAATCCATCTTCTTCCAGGACCGCGAGCAAGGGTGCAAGGGACTCGGTCAGGGTCCGGGTATCGATGTTGGCCGCGATCAGGTCGAAACGGGACCGGACGCAGGCGAGCCCGCCGGCAATCAGATGGATGGGCGCGCCTCCATTGTTGAGGGCGAGGTTCTTCCGGGCGACCTGCACGGCCTCCAGGTCCTTGTCCAGCCCGACCACGCGCGCCACACCGAGCGCGCGGCCCGCCATGGAGAGGATCCCGGAGCCGCACCCCACGTCCAGGAGCGAACGCGGGCGCCGCGGGCCGGAGCCGCCCTTGGTCAGGATCTCGTCCAGAAAATGAAGGCAGAGCCGGGTCGTGGCGTGCCTGCCGGTTCCGAAAGCGAGCCCCGGCTCCATCACGATGCAGATCGAGGAACGGGGCAGATCGGGAATCTGCCACGGAGGGGCAACCCAGATTCTGTCCGCCACCCTCATCGGCGCAAACGTTTTCTTCCAGTCCGTCGCCCACTCCTCCTTGCGCACGCGCTGGCAGCCGAGCAGCCGGGCGGTGAAATCCGGGAAGGCTGCCTGGAGGTCTCGCCTGACCGACTCGATCAGCTCGATGATCGCCTCCATTTCGAATGTGCCGGGAAAGTAAACCGAGAGGAGCGCGAAACGGCCGCAGGCTTCGCACTCCGGCTCCGGCAAGGCCGCCGCTCCGTCAAGACCGTCGAGCCCTTCCCCCTCCGCGCTCCCCAGCGCGCCGCGGTCATAGCACTCGCTCACGAAGGTGGACAGCGTCTCCTCGCTTGGGTTCACAAATTGGATCAGCGCCTGGGTCCAGCCGGCGGGATCGGACCCTTGGCCCGCTCCCGTATCCGGGGTACCGCCCGATCGGACCATGGGCTTGCCCTCGTGCTCCGGCGGGTCTCCTTGCCACGATCACATCCTGTGCGCCCGCTGCTTCCCTGCCGCCGCCGGCCCGCCGCACCGGCGACGGCTGGGAAAGTACCTGTTAACATACCGTAAGACGAAGCCGCTTTCAAAGGAGAGCGGCCGCGGTTTGACACGCTCTTTCTTTGCGTCTAAGGAAATATGTTCTTGAGCCGTCGCAGGACCGAACCCGGCCCGTCCGCGGCGCGCTCGACGGCTCATCCAATCCGGGGAGGGTGGCATGGAGAAGGTGCCCGCAAGCTATTACGGCATGGATGAAGAACGGCTCCGGCGGCGGATCCGGGAGAGGAAAGAAGCCCTCGGGCCCAGATTGGTGATTCTGGGGCATCACTACCAGACACAGGCGGTCATCGACTTTGCGGACTTCCGCGGGGACTCCCTGGCCCTGTGCCGCCTCGCCGCCGGCCAGCGCGAGTGCGAATTCATCGTCTTCTGCGGGGTTCGCTTCATGGCCGAGAGTGCCGAAATCCTCCGGGCCGCCCACCAGGTCGTACAGCACCCGGATCCCGAAGCAGGGTGCCCGATGGCCGACATGGGGGACATCGGGAAGGTGGAAGACGCCTGGCGGCGGGTCACGGAAGGGGTGGGGGAGTCGGGGATACTGCCGGTCACCTACATGAACTCCAGCGCCGAGCTGAAAGCCTTCTGCGGGAGGCACGGCGGCACCGTCTGCACGTCGTCCAACGCGGACAAGGTGCTGAATTGGGCCTACCAGAGGGCGGACCGAGTGTTCTTCTTCCCGGACGAGCACCTCGGCAGGAACACTGCCCGGCGGATCGGGATCCCGGCCGAGCAGATCCTGCTCTGGGAGCCTCGGGATCCGATGGAACAGTCCGAGGGCGCTGCCGCCAAGCAGGCCCTGGGCAGATCTCGGCTCTTGCTCTGGAAAGGACACTGTCACGTGCACCAGAGCTTTCGCGTCGATCACGTCCGCAGGGCCGGACGGCAGGATCCGGGGGCCAAGGTGGTCGTTCATCCGGAGTGCGCCGAAGACGTCGTCCAGGCGGCGGACGCTTGCGGCTCCACGGAATACATCTGCCGCTTCGTGGCCGAGGCACCGTCCGGAGCGACGATCTACGTGGGAACGGAGAGCCGCCTGGTGCGCCGCTTGGCGCGGGAGCATCCGGACAAGAGGATCCTGGAGCTGGCCGATTCTACCTGCCCGGACATGTCCCGCATCGACCTCACGAAGTTGCTGTTCGCCCTCGACGGCGCCGGGCAGGTGAACAGGGTATCGGTTCCTGCGGAGATCCGAAAGGAAGCCAGGACCGCCCTGGAAAGGATGCTTTCCTTGCCTGCCTGAGGCCTTGCCCGGTCGGATTCCGCCAGGGCTCCTTCGATCCGGCAGCGGTCAGAAGCGCCCGCGCCGCCGAAATGCTAGACATTCCGGTCCGGACCCTGTATGAGAAGATTCGGGCGTGCCGTGCTGCAGCATACCCGGACCTTCAAACGCGTCAACCGAACCCCAGCCGACGGTGACCGGGCCTTTCCAGCGATTCCGCACACGGATTTCTCGGAAAGTCCGGTTCTTCGTTTCCGAGCCGAGGACCGACATGCAGAACACGGATGCGATCCAGCCGGACCCGAACGGCACTTCAGACTATCGCCAGAGAGATCTCGTTCCCCCGGAAATGACCATCCAGCATGCATCGACCAAGGGGCTGCGCTACATCCTGCTTCACGACCGCAGGAAGATCTACAACAAGCTCCTCCAATACCTGGCCATGCACTACCTCATGCCGCCACAGTTCCGGGTGAAGCTGCAGGCCCTGCGCGGGGTCCGGTTCGACGATCCGCGGAGCGTGTTCCTGGGCGACCACATCAACTTCGACGAGCGGCTGCCGGAGAACATCCGGATGGGCAGGGCCGTCTGGATGGCCGCGGGCTGCCGCATCCTGACCCACCGCTTCCTCTCCTGGAGGTTCGTCGAGAAGTCGCACGTCGTGTTCGAGGACTACGTCCGGGTGGGGGCGAACTCGATGATCATCGGACCGGCCACCATCGGCAAGGGAGCCGCCATCGCCCCGGGTGCGGTGGTCCTGAAAGACGTCGCGCCCTACACGGTCGTGGGCGGCGTACCGGCAAAGCGGATCGGAGTCGTGCCCAAGGACATGGTGGATTATGAGCTGCTCATGGAGGGGGACTTCAAGACCGGGGCGGATCTCATTCAGGGTTATCTCTGGCGCGCCAAGCCGCAGGAGGAGGATCCGGTTCAGCGGGACGCTTAGAGGGGGGATCTCCTATCGGTTCCGAAGGGCTCTCTCGATGTCCCGCTTGGCGTCCTGCTTCTTGAGAGTCTCCCTCTTCTCGTACTTCCTTTTGCCGCGGGCCAGAGCCATCTCGACCTTGGCCCTGCCGTCTTTCAGATAGACGCGCAGCGGAACGAAGGCGAGGCCCTTCTCCTGGATCTTGCCGGTCAGCTTTCCGATCTCTCTTCTGTGGAGCAGGAGCTTCCGGGTGCGGGTGGGCTCGTGATTGAAAGGGCCGGCATTGGGATAGGGTGAGATGTGGATTTCGTGCAGGAAGGCCTCCCCGTTCGTGATCTTGCCGTAGCCGTCCTTGAGCTGAACGCGGCCCTCGCGGATCGACTTGATCTCGGTCCCGGTCAGGACCAGGCCGGCCTCGTAAGTGGAGAGAATTTCATAGTCGTGCCGGGCCTTCTTGTTCTGGGCGACGAGATGGATCCCGGTACGCTTCAAAAGCCCTCCTAAAGTCTCCGGTTTGCCGAACAGGCGTGAGGTGTCGATCGATTCCAGGATACCTCAATGCCACCCGCTTTCAAGGCCCGGGTGGGAACTACCCTTCGCTGACCTCGAAGTGCCGGATGTCCGCGAGGTTTCCCTTGCGCTCGTCCCGGAACACGGCGCGCATCCTGGCGCCGACCCGGATCTTGCTCTCGTCCCGGATTTCGATGAAATGCTGGAACGCGTTGTCTGCGCCGTCGAGTTGGATGAAGCCGTACCCGTACGGTACCGGCTTGGGCTGGCCGGTCTCGGGGTCCACGAAGTGAAAGCGAAGAATGGTGAAAGCCACCAGAGTTCCCTTGGGTCCGACCTCGACCAGCTCTTCCATTTCCTGGAAGCAGGGGCCGCAAACCCGCCGCGGAGGGACGTAGACCTTCCTGCACTTCGGGCAGCGGATCCCCAGGAGCCTTTTGCGATCGCGCAGCTCCATGAAGAACTTGCTTCCGTGACGACCGACCGCGTAGCGGAAGGGCTGCTGGTCCGATTCGCCGGAATGGGCCACGAGGAGCTCCTGTCTTGCACCTGCCATCTTGTATCCTCCTGATTCTCTGCCCGCCCGCTTCCCGCCGGTCTCACGGCGATTGGGGAGAACGGCAGAGGACGACGGCGCTAAACCGGCTTCTTTGCGCCATACAAGAGAAGATCGGACCAGAAGCAGCCGCCGAACCCGGAGCTGAGCGCGATCCGCACGTCCGGCACTTGCCTCTTGTCCGCCTTTCCCATGATCTGAAGGGCCGCCTCCGCACAGCGGATGAGCCCCGTTGCACCGATCGGGTTGCAGGATATGACGCCCCCGGACATGTTGATGGGAAGCTCACCGCCGAAATCCGTGGCCCCGTCCCAGAGCAGGCGGGGGGCCTCGCCCGGTTTGCACAGGCCCAGAGCCTCGATCCAGCTCAAGCCGGCAAAGGAGTAGGGCAGATACAGCTCCATCACGTCGATTTCCTTGAGCGGCTCCCGGATGCCGGTTTTCTTGTAGAGCTCGCGCGAAGCCAGCTGCAGGGAGGGAAGGTTCACGAAGTTGGCATCGCCCAGATACGAGTAGAGGTGCCGGTTGGCCGTGCCCAGGACCCACGCCGGTTTCGGGCAGATCTTCTCGGCCACGCGCTCGGAGGCGAAGACGACGGCGCAGGCGCCGTCCGTGCGCGGGCACAGATCCAGCAGCTTCAGCGGATCCGAGAGCCGGGCCGAGGACATGACCTCCTCGATCGTGACTTCCTTGCGGAGGTGGGCATACGGGTTGAGGCACGCGTGCCTGCGGTCCCGCACGGTCACGCGGGCCGCGTCTTTTTCGGTCACCCCGTAGGTCGCCATGTAGACCGACGCCTCGACGGCCAGCCCCGAGATGGCGCCGGCGAACACGAGCCGGTCCCAGACCGGGTCGAAGGCCGTGGTGATGGCGCCGGTGGTATCGGACTCGGAGTTCTTCTCCCATCCGATCACGAGCAGCTTGTCGAACATGCCCGAGGCAACCATGTGGTAGCCGGCGATCGCCAGGGTGCTGCCGGTGGTGCCGCCGGTGGTCAGCTTCAGGGTGGGCTTGCCGAATCCCCCCGAGCCGTCGATGCTCCAGCAGTCCACGTAGTTGATCCCCTCGAAGTGGTCCATGTTGCCCACGATGACGCCGTCGATGTCGTCCATCTTCAGCTCGGCGTCGCTCAGGGCCCTTTGGACCGCCTCGTAGATCAGCTCGACACCGTTGACGTCCAGCCGGCGGGTGCAGTGATGGGTTTGTCCCGTTGCGACAATGGCGACTCGATTCGACATCTTCGACACCTCATTGCAGGAGCGGTCGGGAAAGGGCTGCAGCGACGTGCGGAGCAATCTCCGGGTCTCAGTTGCCGAGAACCCACACACAATGGGATTGGCCGCACGGACCGTTCACGCCGTGCGCCAGGGCGGTCCTGGCCCCCCGGACCTGGCGCTCGCCTGCATCGCCCCGAAGCTGCAGCACCGCCTCTGCGATGCGCACCAGGCCGGCCGCCGTGACGGTGTGCGCCGAGAGGAGGCCGCCGGAAGGGTTCACCGGGATGGGGCCCGCGATCTGCGTGTCGCCGGATTCGATGAGCTTCCCTCCCTCCCCGCGACCGCACAAGCCCAGCCCCTCGGTCCACAAGAGCTCCTGATAGGTGAACGCATCGTAGAGCTCCACCACGTCCAGCTCCTTTTTCGGATCCCGGATGCCGGCCATGGCGTAGGCCTTCTCGGAAGCCTTGAACAGAGCCTGACAGTCGGCCAGATCGCGGTCGCCGAGGTGGTAGGCGTCCGCGCAGTAGCCGACGCCCCGCACCCACACGGGGCGGCTCGAGATCTTCCGGGCCGCGGCCTCCCGGGCAAGGATGATGGCGCAGGCGCCGTCGGATATGGGCGAGGCGTCCAGGAGCTTGATCGGATCGGCGAGCATCCGGCTCTGCATGACGTCTTCCACCGTGAGGCGCAGCGGCAGTTGCGCGAAGGTGTTGCGCAAGGCGTTGCCGTGGTTCTTGACCGAAACCAGGGCGCACTGCTCCTCGGTGATTCCGTACCGGTCCATGTATCTCCTGGCCTGCAGGGCGGCCGAGGAGACGAAGTCCAGGCCCAGGGAGCGCGCGTAGATGGGGTCGAACATGGCGTTGGTGATGCGCGCCGAATCGCTCTCGGACCCCTTGCAGTGAGCCACGACCAGGGTCGTGTCGTAGGAGCCGGAGAGGATCCGCGTCATGCCGTAGAAGGCGGCGAAGGTCCCGTCTCCCTCGACGCAGGAGATGTTCTTGTCGTAGGAGCCGCAGGCATCGTTGATCGCCATGCTGGAGATCGTGCGGCCGTCCCAGAAGTCGTTGGAGGCCGACACGACGTTACCGATCTGGGAGATCTCGATGCCGGCATCCTTGAGGGCTCGGGTCGTGGCCTCGAAGACCATGTCCGCAAAGGTGTCGTAGACCTTGTTCCGCTCCTGGCGGGTCTGGCCGACGCCGATGATGGCGATGCGCTCCATTGTCTCTTTCCCCACGGCTGAGGGCGCCTTCTCGACACCCTCGGTTCAGGCGGACTTCACGGGCCGAAAGTGGGCGATGTCCAGAATGGTTCCGGTTCGCTCCTCCTTGAAAACCGCGGTCAGGCGCAACCCGGAGCGGATCGAGCTCAGGTCGACGTCGCCGATCAGGTGCAGCAGGCCGGTCGAGGCGCCGTCGAGCTGAATGATGCCGTATGCGAACGGGGCCCTGGCCGGCTGCAGACCGTTTTCGTAACGGACGATCGTGTAGGTGAGGAGCGTGCCGTCCGGGCCCACGTCCACCCACGGGCCGGTATCCCGGAAGCACCGGGGGCACATCTTCCGGGGCGGCACGTAGACGGTCTTGCACGACTCGCACTGCTTGCCCTGGAGGCGCTTGTGGTCTCGTATGCCGGCCAGGAACCGGCTTCCCGTCTCGCCCACCGACCAGGTGTAAGGCACCTTGATGCGGCTGTGGTGCACCATCGGCTCCACGCTCTCGAGCCATGCGGCACTCATGGGGTATTCTCCTGTTTGCATTGCTGGAACGACGGACGAACTATAGGGCCCCGAGCCCGTCTTTGTCAATGAAGACGGACCCGTGCGGCCCTCCCGGCCGCGCCGCAGAGCCGCCAAGATGGCGGCCCTCAGGGGTCTTGTGCGGAGGCGCGCGGTCCTTGCAAAAGCGGGTGAGTTCCGGCAGATTGATCGCGTTGAAAAACCGCGCCATTTCTCATCGGGAGACCGGCAGCTCATGCATTCCGGAAAGATCGAGCACCGGATCCGGCGGCTTCTGGAGAGAGTCCTGGAGCAGAGCCTGGAATCGGCGAGCGAGGACGCGCACATCCTGAACGACCTCGGCGCCGACTCGTGGCAGTACCTGGAATTCCGCAACGAGGTCGAGACCGCCTTCGGGATCACGATTCCGGACGCCGAGGTGGATCGACTGAGCACCCTCAGGGAATCTGCCAGCCTGGTCTCGCAGCTGATCGGGCCGGAGGAGGCCGGCAAGGCGGCGGCCGCAGCCGTGCCGGGCGCGCCGATCGCCGGAACGAAACAGCGGCTGGGAGGGGGCAGCTACCTGAGGGAAGACGGGGCGCTGCGCACCGATCTCGAAATCGGCATGGCCCTGACCGGGCGGAACCACCTGGCCGAGTCGCCGCTGATGAAGTTCGTCGGCGAGATCCGCTGGAACCACATCGCCCATTTCGCGGGGGTTCCCAGCAAGAAGCTGTCGGACGAGACGGGTGAACGGCTGTACGCGACCTTCTACTACGTCGAGACGCTCTTCCCCAGGCAGACGCCCATGGCGGCCTTCGGCGAAAACGACCGGTTCACGGTGGTCAGCAGCCTCAGCTCCTTCGGCAACTCGATCCTGGACGGCTGCCACTTCCTCTACCCCGCGGGGTGGCCTGAAGAGAAGAAAGTGCCGCTGCTGAACGGACGTCAGGCTGCGGAGATGGGCATCCCCTACGTGCGCACGTCCAATATCTTCGTCAAGATGCTCCAGGGCGCCACCTGGCTGAAGAAGTCCAGGCCCGCCCAGAAGGGGATGGACGACGTGCCGCGGCTGGCCGAGGTGCCGGACAGCTACGTGCGGATCAAGCAGGCCGAAGGAGAGGACCGCTTCTGGCCGCCCCCGGAGGCTGCCAGCCCGCTGACGCCCGGGAAGGTGAGGCTCGACTACCGGATCGAGCCGGACCGGGACCTGAACGGCGTGGGGCTGCTCTACTTCGCGAACTATCCGATGATTCTCGACATCGCGGAAAGGAAGTGCCTGCGGGAGATGGCGGCGCCGTCTCTGTCCGACGATCTGCTGGATCTGCGGACGCTCGTCCGCCGCGAAAGCGCCTACCTCGGCAACGCCCATCAGTCGGATGCGATCGACGTCTGGGTGGAGGCCTGGATCGAAAATCCTTTCCTGGCCCGACACCCGGCGCCGGAGATGAGCCCCGTGCGGCTGTTCCTGAACTACCAGATGTACCGCCGATCCGACGGCCGCAAGATCATCGTCTCCAGCGCCGAGAAGGTGATCTTCGGCAGGACGTTGGAGGACACCGGCCTGCTCGGCCCGCTCAGGGAAATGGCCGGCGCCGCAGGGGCCGTGCCGGCCTAGGCCACTTGCGCCTGCCGGCGCATCGCTCTCGCGTCTCTGAACAGCCCCCTCCTGAAGATCAGGAGCGCGATCCCCAGGCCCGCTACGAAGATCAGCTCGGTCACCTCCTCCCAGACGATGTACCACACCAGGTTTCCGCGGAAGGCATGGAACAAGACCATGCGGAAGACGCTGAAACCGAGGAAGCCCACCCCGGCCGACAAGCCGATCTTGGCCAGCGGAATCGGGTCCGGTCTGCTGAAGCGCAGCACGAGCAAGGCCGCTCCGAAGCACAGGATCGCGACCACAGGGGCGTAGCGGATCTCGAAGAGCTGAAAGAGCACCGGGTGTGAGTAATGATAGAGGACGCCCAGAATTCTCGTGTTGTAAGAGTCCGGATGGACACGGACGAGCAGTGGGAGGCAGGCAAGAAGGAGCAACGCGGTGCTCGCGAGCAGGAGCAAGCGGCGGGCGGCGCAGGGAGCTTCGCCGTGCTTCACGCAGGCCCCGCAGAGGTCGAGGGCCGTGCAGCGTTTCTGCTTCTCGCTCACATGGAGAAGTCTCGAGTCCGCCCCTTCGAGCAGGGCGTACGTGGTGAATCCGAATGCCAGGACCATGCCGTAGATGTGCAGATACTCGATGAGGTAGGAGTCCTCGCCAAAGAAGAGATAGTTGAGAGCGCAGAAACTCTCGCCCGCCAGGAAGAGAACCAGGGCCCATCGCAGAACGCGCAGGTCGACTTCCCTGCGCCGCCAGAGTACGACGATCAGGATGCAGGAGAGGAGCATGTACACGGGTTTCACGCCAAAGGCAGCGATCGAAGCCGACCCTTGGTCGAAAACCGAGATCGCCTGAAAGGGGAAGCCCATGAGCTCGCCGGCCGCCTCGCGCAGGCGGCAGAAAGCGGCCGGGCAGGGCTGCTCCGAGGCGGCATACCAGGCGTCGAGACCGCCCCGCACGCTCCATGCTTCGGCGCCCAAAGAGTCCCTGAGCCGCAAGGCTGCGGAGGCAGAGAGCAGGCCGCTGTTGCAGATCAGGAGGAGCTTGCGATTCCTGAACGCGTCCGGCAGGCCTCCTGCGGCTGTTGTTCCGGCTAGCTCGGCGTAGGGCCAGTTCGCTGCGCCCTCGAGATGGGAGGTGCGGTACGCTCCGGGCTCCCGTACGTCCACCAGGATCGGGGGCTGCGGAAGCGAGAGCAGCCGGCGCGCCTCGTCCGCGCCGAGCGTGGGCGCCCGGCCCACATGAATCCAGTACAAGATGACCGGCAGGGCCCCGGCGACCGCGGCGAAAACGATCACCAGCACCGGCACCCGCTTTGCGCTCAAGCCCATGACCCGCTCCTCTTCTCCGGACGGCTGGTCCCGGCCCGAGCCGGCTTCTTCTGACCTGTCCGACAGATCGCCGGCTGCTCACGGAACAACTCCGCGAACATGCCCAGGATGCGAAAGCCGTCGGTCAGGTGCCGATAAGAGCTGCAAGTGACGTGGGAGAGGGTTTTCGAGAGCAAGAGGCGGTGGTCACCTCTGCCGCCAGCTTGGAGCGCCGCCATGATCCTCTCGGAGTGCTCGGGCGGAACCAGCGGGTCGTCCGCAGCATGCACGATGAGCACCCGCGCGGTGACGGCGGACAGCCTGTTCGCGGGCGAAAGGTGGGCCAGGTCCGGCAGGTCCCGAGTTGCGGCGGCGCGCATCGCAAGGATCCCCTCCCGGCTCTTCAGGGCGCGCTCGTAAAAGCCGCGCTTCCGTTCGATTCGATCGTCTTCGCAGTAGGCCTCGAGCAGACCGACAAACTCCCGGCGCTCTTCTTCCGTGAGGGCCAGGTTCTCGAGAACGGGATAGGAGAGGACCATGCGAAGCCAGACAAATCCGTCCCAGTCGGCCTCGGCCTGGGGCGCGCTCTCGTATCGATCGAGGTTGCTGATCCACAGCTCGCGGAGCGAATCATAGGGCCCGAAGAGCAGCAGCAGGTCGAAATCGCCTGCCCGCTCCGGTTCGGCGGCGGCTCGCAGTGCGAGGCCTGCTCCCACGCTGAAAGCGGCTACTGCGATCGATGTGCGGGTGCGAGCGCGAAGCTCTTCGACCGAGTCGAGGATGGCTCGCAGGTCGGATCTGTCGAAACGGCACGACTTGAGGCCCGGCAGGGAGACGGCCGCGGCCCGCAGACCCGACGCGGCCATGGCGCGCGCCAGCCGGACCAGGCGCGGGTCCTTCTCTCCTCTCAAGGTGATGCCGTGCAGGAGGACCACGGTCCGCCTGGGGGCGGAAGCCGGTTCGTAAAGATCGTACTCGACACCCGCAGCCGTCTTGCGGCGGGATTCCCGGATGCTGCAGCCGGCGCCTGGACGAGGTCTTCCGCTCATCCATCGGCCGAGAAGCGCAGCAGCCCGCAGGAGGGCAAAGAGTCTGTTCGCGATCCTGTCATGGGTCATTCTGGCAGATGAAAGCCGTTGCCGGCGATGCGCGGCGGAATGGCCGAGCCCGCCGGACGATCGAGAACCCGAAGATGGGGATGTCGCTCCAGGGCAGACAGGATAAGAAGAGAAGGAGCCGCGTGTCAACGGCAACGGAGGTCGAAAAAGGCGCATGGCCCGATCGGTCGGCGGTGCGAAACCAAGCGGTCGCGGTGCCCGGGCTGACTGCCGGTGTGCCTCTCTCGTCATTGTGGCGCCCCGCTGATACAGGGTTCCATTGACAGCCCCCGGACGTTCCACTAACCTAGTCCGACCTCTTACCTTACGTGCTGCAGAGTTGTTCGTTGTCCGCCGGTGGCACATTCATACTGCGCGATGGAGAAGAGAAGATGAGTGAGCGAAGACCCCTGTGGCGACCCTCGGCGGAGCGGAAACGCGAGGCCAACCTGACCCGCTTCATCTCCTATGTGAACGAACGATACCGGAAGTCTTTCTCCGGCTACGACGAGATCTATCGATGGTCCGTCGACCAGATCCCGGACTTCTGGGCCGCCATGTGGGACTTTGCGGAGATCAAGGCGTCCCGCAGATACGACCAGGTGGTGGACGATCTCGGCCGGTTCCCGGGGGCGAAATGGTTCCCCGGTGCGAAGCTCAATTATGCCGAAAATCTCCTCAGGTACCGGGACGATCGGGTGGCCTTCGTCTTCAAGGGAGAAAACCGACAGACGAAGAGGATGACCTACGCCGAGCTCTATCGATGCGTGTCCGCGTTGGCGGGCTCGCTGCGGCAGGCCGGGGTCGTTCCCGGCGACCGTGTCGTGGGCTACATGCCCAACATGATCGAAACCGTTGCCGCCATGCTGGCGGCGACCGCCGTGGGCGCGGTCTGGTCTTCGTGCGCAACGGACATCGGCCCGCTGGCCGCCGCGGACCGGCTCGGGCAGGTCGAGCCCAAGGTGCTCTTCACCGTGGACGGCTACTACTACAAGGGGAAAGCTTTCAACTCGCTGCCGAACGCGGCCGAGCTCGCCCGGGCGCTCCCTTCTCTGAAGAAGGTCGTGGTCGCTTCCTACGTGCAGGCGAAGCCTGACATCGCCGGGATTCCCAACGCGGTCCTCTTCTATGATTTTCTCGCCGTGGAGCAGAAGGGCCCGTGCGCGTTCGAACAGCTTCCCTTCGACCACCCGGTCTTCATCATGTTCTCCTCCGGGACCACCGGCAAGCCCAAGTGCATGGTCCAGGGGGCGGGCGGCGTCCTGATCAACCACCTGAAGGAGCTCATCCTGCACACGGACCTCAAGCGGGAGGACACGATCTTCTACATCACGACGTGCAGCTGGATGATGTGGAACTGGCTGATGAGCTCTCTCGGCGTGGGGGCGACCATCGTTCTGTACGACGGCAACCCCAACTACCCGGATGCAGGGGCCATGTGGAGACTGGCCGAACAGGAAAAGGTCAGCGTCTTCGGGCTGAGCGCGAGCTACGTGAACTACCTGCGGAGCCAGGGCGTCAGGCCCGGCAAGGAGAACGATCTCAGCGCCTTGAAGGAGATCTCCCAGACCGGCTCGCCGCTTTCGGCCGAGGGGTTCGAATACATCTACCGCGAGATCAAAGAGGACCTGCACTTCAATTCCATCGCAGGCGGCACCGATATCAACGGCTGCTTCGCCGCAGGCAGCCCGATCAGCCCCGTGTACGCGGGAGAGCTGCAGTCAGCCGGGCTGGCCATGAAGGTGAAAGCCTATGACGATGCCGGAAAGCCGGTGTTCGACCAGCAGGGCGAGCTGGTGTGCGAGGCGCCCAGCCCCTCGATGCCGCTGTACTTCTGGAACGACCCGAACGGAGAGAGGTACCGGAGCGCCTACTTCGACAACTTCCCCGGGGTCTGGCGCCACGGCGACTACATCGTCATCCATAGCGACAGCGGAGGCATCACCTTCTACGGCCGTTCCGATGCCGTGCTGAAACCCTCGGGCGTCCGCATCGGGACGGCCGAGATCTACAACGTGGTCGAGAAGCTCGAGGAAGTCGCCGACAGTCTGGCGATCGGGCAGAACTGGGAAGGGGACCAGCGTGTCCTGCTCTTCGTGAAGCTCGTCGAGGGTGTTACCCTCACCGAGGAATTGAAGAACAAGATCCGCAAGGCCCTGCGCGAACAGGCTTCGCCCCGCCACGTCCCGGCCCTCATCCTCGAGATGCCGGGCGCCCCGTATACCTTGAACATGAAGAAGGTGGAGAGCGCGGTCACCAACATCATACACGACAGACCGGTGCAGAACCGGGACGCGCTGATGAATCCGGAGGTCCTGGACTACTTCGAGCAGGTCGTGCCCGAGCTCCGGAAGAGATAGCCAAGCCAGACTGCGGATCAAATCGCCTGCGGCCGTGCCGCCGACACCCGTAAGAGCCGGCCCTTCTTTCCGGGCGTCGCGGACGCGGTTCCGGGTGTCTTCCCGACGTTCCTCGGCATGTTCTCATCCGGATCTTCGGCCTTTTCGCCCAGGAGGACCATGCCCCACCAGTTCACATGGGGGAAGTACCACGGAAACCGCAGCCTCTTCACGTGATGGATGCCCCCATCGCGCATGTGCTGAGCCATGCGGGCCGGCTCCAGGGTCGCGTTCCTCCAGAGCAGGGCGATCAGCTTGCCGATGAAGGTGCGGCGCGTAGTGATCACCAGAAGCCGTCCGCCCGGGCGCAGCACCCGGCAGCACTCTGCAATGCCCTTGTCAACCTCGGGCAAGTACTCCATGGCGGCTGAGGAAACCACGAGGTCGAAGCTCGCGTTCCGAAAAGGCATCGCGCGCATGTCTCCCAGATAAAATTTCACCTGGTTCTCCAGATTCAGCCTCCGCAACCAGCGTTTCAAGGCGATCCACATCCCGAGGGAGAAGTCCAGGCCCGTAACGGTGAATCGCACCGGAGTCTCCCTCAGCAGGTTTGCAGTCAGGAATCCGCTGCCGATTCCGGCATCGAGGACCCTTGCTCCCCTGTCAAGACCGAGGTGCGGGTAATTCAAACGCGAAAAGTGCCTCAAAGAGGCCCGGTAGCCCAACAGAGTGAAAAAAAATTCATAAAACCAGGGTCCCACCTTGTCGAAGAATCCTCTCACCTGCGCAGCATCTTCCATCAGCCCCCCCTCTTGCATGCGGCAACAAGGCTGAAGCCGCATTCATTCCCCTGTGAGCCCCTTCCGGTCCGCTCCCCGCCTGCTGACCGGCCGGGGCGATCCGGTGCTGTCCGAATCAGCTCGGCTTTCGTGCTCGAACGTAAACGGCTCTTGTGTAATCGGATGTGCTGTACCCGCTGGACCCGACGATTTGGACATCCACCAGACCCTGTCTCTCAAGACCCTCCAGGTAGGACCTACCTGGTATCGCCCCGCTGATTCAGTTCGACCAGGCAAATTCATCATGGTGGAGGTCCGGAGGCAGATCCTTCACCAGGATCAGGTCAGCAGCCTGGAACCGTCCTCCCGGCCGCAGGACCCGCGCGACCTCGGCAAAGGCCGACTCCTTGCACGGCGACAGGTTGAGGACGCCGTTCGAAATGACCAGATCCGCCCACCCGGACTCCAGCGGCAGAGCTTCAGCGCAACCCTGGACGAAGACCAGGTTTGCCGATCTTCCGGCCCGGGCAGCGTTCAGCATTTCGGGACTCATGTCAACGCCGACCACCTGGCCCTTCGGTCCGATGTACTGAGCTGCCATGCGGGAGTCGAAGCCGACTCCGCAGCCGACATCGACGACGCGCCAACCGGATTGCGGCTCTCCCAGCAAGAAAGGGTTGCCGACGCCGACGAAACGATCCACCACATCCGCAGGTACGCGCCCCACGAGCTTGGCGGGATAGCCGAGCTGTTCCGCGCTCACCCGTCCCACCGGATACTTGAACTGCCCCACAGGCTGCCTCGCGACCTCTGCATACCGGCGGCGGATGGCGCTTTGAATCTGTTTCAGTTCCATTGAGAGAAATCCTCGATCTATAGTTTTTGGATTACTTCATTATTACAGATTATGCAGCCAGTGAGAGCCTCCCTCAACTCCGACAAGAGATCGTCAAGTCTGTATCCCCTGATCGGCATCACGCATCACATAACCGAATCCTATTGGATCGGATCAGGGAAAGGGGAGCGCAATCGCCCCCTCCGGCTTTTCAATCAAACAAGAACGGAGACCCCGCGCCATATTTGCTGAGTCTGAGGGCTTTGTCGAGGAGGTCTCGCTGAGAAATCCGTTATGAATAGAACCATTCAAATCGAGCGTCGATACGGACGATCGGCATTCGCCGAGTGAAAGCCCTAGAGAGTCGGGTTGACGGCCGCGGGTCTCGCACCAGCCCCCATGGGAGAAGGGAGAGGAGTGATGAACCCGCCGAACGTGCCGAAGGCCTTCCTGCCGCTTGTCGTCACCTTGCTCACGCTGTTGCTGCCAGCCGGACCGGCCGCCGCATTTTGCGAGGACGCGGCCAGCTTCTGTCTCACCTATCCTGACGTCTGTACCAACCTCGGCCTGCCGATCTGTCACAAGGAGATCACGGAGCACGGATTGTCTTTCATGCGTGAGCTTCTGCTCGAACGGACCGCGCACACGAACCTCCACATGGACCGCGAGCACGAGTGCCTGCTGTGGTCACACTCCGACGGGTGCGACTTCCACACGATGGGTCACACCGTCAACGATATCTACTCGAGCACCGTTCACTCGGACACCTATCTAGCCCTCTGTCCCGCCGACGGAACGCACACCGACACGCGGGGCGTCGTCGGTCTGCTCGACCCCGACGACCCTCGCCCGACGGATGCGGCGGCCGTCCTCGGGTACGCGCTGCACCCGATCCAGGACATCTACTCCCACTCGAACTGGCTCGAGATCGCACGCTGGGTGGACGACCCGCCGATCATCGAACCCACGCTCGACCTTTGGGGGACCCTCCCGTGGACGCCGCTCGTTGTGCCGCAAGCCCTCCTCACTGTCCACGACGTCGACGCGATCGTGTTCGCCGAGGAAAACGGGTTTGACAGCAACTGGAGCGTGTCAGCCATCTACTTTCCGTCGTACTTTCTGCCCCGCATCGAGACGGGCGGGCCGACCTACCTGGGGGTCATGAGCGGATCGACGCACGGCTCGTTCTTCCAGGAGGAGGAGTGCGCCGAGGGCATGCGCCCCACCCACACCGAGCTCAACAAGGACAGCCCCTCCATGAGCACTGCGTACCACACAATCCCTGATGACCACTATGATGCGGCCGAGCTCGCCACGCGCCAGACCTCGCACGAATGGTGCAGGATCCTGCACATCACGAAGCGCGTCCACGGCTTCGCTGGCGTGAGCGTCCCCATGGCGCTGTGGGTCCGTACCGACGCCCCGGAGCGCGATCCGGTTCCGATCGAAGCCGGAGACGTCGGGTCACCGCACCCGGAGAAAACGCCATGCGCGGCCACCGCCCCCGGCCCCGTGGAACTCACCGTGCAGGTGGACGAGATCCATGTCCTGAACGACACCGACGCCGGCGACCCCGGCGAGCTCAACTTCGTTCTGGCTTTTTACACCCAGGATCTCACGCGCTCCGCGCGCGCCGAGGTGAACTCGCTCGCCGTCGCCGATGGCGACTACGTCGGGCGCGATGCCGCGCCCGGCCCGGTGACGCTCTGCTTGACCGAGGACCAGGCCAGTGCCGCCATCGCCACGGTGCAGGCCTGGGACGACGACTCCGGCGTCGCCGGAGAGCTCAACCCCGACGGCGACCAGGCGCTCCGCGGGGTGTCCACGGAGGTCTCGTTCTTGGCGCCGGGCGTCCAAGTCGCCTCCTCAGCGGACCTGGAAGTGATCTTCGACGTCCTGGAGACTGCGACCGACGCCGACCTGGACGGGCTCTACACCTGCGAAGAAGCCCAGCTCGGAACGGACCCGGCGGCTGCCGACAGCGATGACGATGGACTCGCGGATGGTGCCGAGGTCGACGGTGGAACGGATCCGCTGAACCCGGACAGCGACGGCGACTCGGCGCTGGACGGCGCCGACAACTGCCCGACCGTCGCGAACCCCGGACAGGAGGACTACGAGAATGACGCTGTGGGCGATGCCTGCGACACGGACGACGACAACGACGGGGTACCGGACGCGAGCGACGCCTTCCCGCATGGCAACCTGGATCCGACCGTGACGATCGCCGGATGCGAGAGCGGCGTGCCGAACCTGGGCTTCGCCGACGGGAGCACGTTCAACGACCTGATCGGCCAGTGCGCAGCCAATGCCACGAGCCACGGTTCCTTCGTGAGGTGCGTGTCGCGGCTGGCCGAGGGTTGGAAGAAGGCGAAGCTCGTCACCGGTCCACAGAAGGACGCGATCATCTCGTGTGCGTCGACGTCGGCCATCCCGTAGCGGTATGCATGGCCTGCCCCTTTCCGATCCGTCCGCGCGCCGGCCACGACCGGGCCTGCCGGGACCGAGCCGGCGCGCGGACGGACTCGCTCATGCAGTGCGCCGCCGAGGAGAATGGCCAGGGGGTTCCGTTTGCGATTGGGTCTCTCCGTTGGTGGTAGATGTGTTACCCAGCATCGCAGTATCTTGATTTCTTCTCTGGCTGATTCACATGGAGGTAGCCAATTGCAGTCTTACACTTCACCTAATCGCCGACACCGAGCTACCTTGATCGTGGGAAACGCGAGGCATGCTTCGAGTAGATAAGAGTAATCGAAAAGTCGCCCGAAGCAGTTGGTGTGATCAATTTCGTACCAATTATATGAAATCGCTGGTTGCCATTCATGCGCGGGCATGCGGGGTGATCCGATCGGAGCCGAAGCACTGGCGACGTGAGGGCCACGCTGGACCGGCAAATTGGTCACGAGTGGAGATTCAGGGAAAGGTATTGCTCACACATAAAGTATTATCCTACAATTGGATTGGGATCTGGAAGCCACATCATGGCACTTAGAAGAGAATGACGAGATGGTAGGCAAAAATAAGACAAAAGAGCAGCTGATCACAGAACTCACCGAACTCCGACGAGAGTACCATGAATTGCAGTCAGAACTAGAGCAGACTAAACGGCCTTCGAATGCTGTGCCGGTGAAGGAGGATCTGCTGAGCATCCTAAATGAGAGTATACCTATTGTGACAGTTGTCCGCTCGCGCCCGGACGGAATCGTGGATTACATGAGTCCTTCCATCAAGGCATTGGCGGGATACGAGCCATCCTGGTTCATAGGGAACACGATACCAGAAAAATATCCCTGGATCTTTCATCCCGATGATTATCAAATACCGACAGAACGGCTAAGGAGGGAAATCGGTGGTGGCGAAAGAATACCGACACTGCTGAAATATCGTATTCGAACCAAAGCGGGCGACATGAAATGGATTTGTCATTACGCCTTGCCCATCTACCGAGGGGACAGGCTGGCGGAGATCCTGGGCATCCTCAGTGAGGCGCCTGATGTGGGCGGCCAAATCCGGATTCAGTCTCCTGCGGATTATTCATTTACCTTTGATGACCTTGTCGGTAAAGATCCTGGGTTCAGGAAATGCCTCGAGGACCTGAGGATCGCTGCAAACTCTGACCGTTCGATCTTGATCACCGGTGAGAGCGGAACAGGAAAGGAAATGTGTGCCCAGGCTGCTCACAACCATTCCAAAAGAGGCGATTCACCATTTATCCCCATCAATTGCGCAGCTATTCCCAAGGAGTTATTTGAATCCGAGTTGTTCGGTTATGTTGAGGGCGCCTTTTCAGGGGCAAGAAAAGGGGGGAATCCGGGGAAATTCGAACTCGCTGATGGAGGGACGCTGTTTCTCGATCAGATTGAGTCCATGCCACTGGAGATGCAACCGAAATTGTTGAGAGTACTAGAAGAGAAGCGGGTATGGAGGCTCGGGGGGAAAAAACCGAAACCCCTGGATGTGCGCCTGATTGCAGCTTCAAACATTGACCTTGAGCAGAGTATTCGTGAAGGGAGTTTCCGGGCAGACCTGTTTTACCGAATCAATGTTGTCAGCGTGAAGATCCCACCTTTGCGAGAACGAGGTGGCGATATCGCCTTGCTCGCAAAACACTTGATCAAGAAATACATCCATTCACTCGAGGATATAGACACTTACTTGCCTCCACGGCTCCTTGAAGAAGTTCAATCTTATGAGTGGCCTGGAAATGTAAGAGAACTGTCAAATTGGGTTGAGAGGCTTCTCACCTTCGAGCGTCGCGCGATCCATGCGGCGAGCCAGGCAGGCATGTCGTCCAAAGAGAGAGACACAGGCAAGTTTGATGAAATTCCTCCCCTGGCCAGCGTCGGTGTTATGAAGCTTAGTGAGGCGCAGGCTCTTTGCATTCGTGAGGCCATCTCCAGGAACAAAGGTAATCTGTCAAGAGCGGCAGCAGATCTCGAAATCAGTCGTGCAACGCTTTATCGCAAGATGTGTAAACTCAAGATACCTAAGAGCAAGGGAACGGCCGAAGAGGCAATACTGACAAGTCGTCGAGGAATCCCCGGTCTCCATGCCCTCCGGACCCAGAAATTGAAGGAGGCCGAATGCGTCTGTATAAGGAGTGCGCTTTCCAAGAATAGTGGCAATCTGAGGCGAGCGGCGGCGGATCTTGGAATCGCCCGCGAAACGCTCTACCGCAAGATATCGGATTTTGATATTGCTGTGGTAAAAGCGACACCCAAGTCCTCCGATTGAGATCGTCTATGAATTCCTCTGCCTAGGATCCCCTTCCCTTGTCTGTCGGTTCCTGCATCTATTTCCGCAAGTGAAGGATAGCGAACACATTGTTTCGTTCCTGGACAATTGTGTACCTAACTGAGGCATCGTGACCTCTATTTAAGCGTACGAATGGTCCATCACTGAGACACTTCCTTCAGGCATGCCTCAGGTTGAATCACTCAAAAGAAGAATGTCTTATTGTTAGACACCGAAATGACTTCTTTCGGTACATTTACTGCGAGTCTCTTGCTCCCTTCCCACCCCTCCGTATCCAAGAGGACCGCTCTCACGATGTAGATGAGTTCCTTTTCCTTCGGGAGGCCTCCGCAAATCTGCAACGCTCTCGGGCCCTTCGCGCTAGCCGAGTCAGGTAGCCTCTTGTATGTCCTCATTCCTTCAGCAGCATCATCATTCGCAAGAAAGATTGCTGGCACGAACACTGCTGGGGATGTCGAACGATTCGTATTTCGCTGTGCCCGCCGTCATTCAGCCTGGGGGGGGTGATGGGAACAGGAAACTGGAAACTTGCCGTCGTGTTTTGGATGGTCGTGCTGGTCGCCGTGACTGGGAAGGCCTGGGCGGTGTACCTGGACGGGGACCGAACCCTCGAGTTCACGGGCAAGGCCCAGACCCGGGCCTCGATCCGCCTGCAGGACTCGGAGGGGTTCACGGCTCCTCCGGGCATCTCGGTGGGCAACCTGGTCCAATGGCGGAGCATCGCCTACCTGGAGATCAACCACAACCTGGAGAAGCTCCAGGGCGAGCTGGGCATTCTGAAGCCCCTGAAGTGGCTCGAGCTGCGGACCAAGTACCACCTGGTGGGACGGTTCCTCTATGAAGCGGTCTACAACGTGGGGCCCGACGGGTTTCAGGATGCACGGGAAGACGACGAGGAGAACATCGACAGCTTCAAGCAGAGCTATGATCTGTGGGAGTTCTACGCGGATCTGTCCCGGGGCCCGTGGTTCTTCAGGCTGGGCAAGCAGAACCTGGCGTGGGGGGAGACGGACGTCTTCCGGTTGCTCGACCAGATCAACCCACTGGACAACACATACGGGGGCATCTTCGAGGACCTGGACGACCGGCGGATTCCGCTCTGGATGCTCCGGGGGAGCTACAATCTCGGGACCTTGGGACCGATCGACTCACTCACTCTGGAGGGTTTCTGGGTGCCCGGCGACTGGGACGTCCATGTCTCGCCCCTGGCGCCCTACGGCACGGCATACTCGGCGCCCTTGCCCGAGCTTCCGCCCCCGCTCCAGCAGCGGATCATCTACCCGGACAAGGACCTGTCGAACAGCCGCTGGGGCGTGCGGCTGACGGGCATGCTCTGGGGGGTGAACCTTTCGGCGGCCCACTACAAGACCTTCACAGACCTGCCCACGCCGCTCTTCGTGATCGAGCCCGATCCTCCACCCCTTGGCAGCCCGTATCAGGAGTTGCGGTTCGACGACGTCCAGATCACAGGGGGCTCGCTGAATTTCTGGGAGTCCGTGACGGACACGGTATTCCGGGCCGAGGCGGCGTGGTTCTGGAGCGAGGCGGTCCTGATCCCGGACATCAACATCCCGATCCAGCCGTTGCCCATTCAGATTCCCGGCATACCGGGGATTCCTCACAACGGCCGGATCCCGGAAAAGGATTTCCTGAGGTACATGATCGGCCTGGACAAGAACGTGTGGATCAGGCCCCTGAACCAGACCCAGACCTTTCTGGTCTCGATGCAGTATTTTGGCCAGTGGGTGTCCGACTATGACCCGCGGATGCGGCAGGCCGTGCCGCTCTATCCGAAGGAGACGGAATTCCCGGCCGTGAGAGAGGTGGAGGGAACGATCACGATGCTGGCGAACACGCTCTACCTGAGCGGGCAGGTCATGCCGCAAATGGTGATGGGCTATGACGTGCGAGGGGCTTGGTTGCTCCAGCCCTCGGTGAACCTGATTCGAGAGCCCTTCAGGTTGATGATCCAGTACAGCGCGATCGTAGGCAACTTCACGGGTTTCGGCGTTTTCCGAGACCGGGACCAGATCAGCTTCAGTTTCAGCTACCTGCTGAACTGAGTTAGGAGAGCAATGGAGAACATTCCCATGAGCAACCTCTTTCAACAGACTCTTTCGAAGGAGAACGAAAATGAAATCCCTCAAGTGGCTCCGAGTATTGCTGATAGTTCTCGGGCTCTTACCGTTTCTCACCTCCGAGGTTCCTGGCCAGGAAGCCTGCAGGGAGGTCATCGACAAGACGAACTGGAAAGAGATAGACGGGCGGGTGCCCGACCCGCTCATGGAATGGGTGAAGAACGGGGATTTCGTTCTGCACGTGGACGAGCTGACGTACGCCCCGGCCGAATATTGGCCATCCTTTGTACTGGAATCCCGTGCGGCCAATATCGGGAAGTATGCGTTGGATGAGAACGATGTGATCGTCGACGCAAAAACAGGCGAGCTGGCGAGATCCGTCATGGGTATCCCTTTTCCCAATGTCGATCCGGCAGACCCAAAGGCGGCCGCAAAGGTCATCTACAACAAACATTATGTGTCCTTCAGTTCGGGCCACAAACGCTTCACGACCAATATTGCCTGGATAGGCCGTTCCGGTTTTGAGCGAGAAGTGGAGGGATTCTTTATCGAGGCATACATGACAGGGTTCCCCGGAGCGGAAAGGATTCCGAACCCAAGGGACATAGAGCGGTACAACATCATCACCGTGAAGAAGCCCTATGATTTGGCCGGCACCTCGGTGATGCTCTGGCGATACCTCTCGGCAAAGGACGACGTCAACTTCAGCTACGTGCCTGCCATCCGCCGGGTGCGCCGTACGACGCCGGCGAACCGATCCGACGGCTTCCTGGGCTCGGATTTTGCCCAGGACGACATGACGGGCTATGACGGGAAGACCCCGGCCTTTGAATGGAAGGTGATCGGGGAGCGAGACGTGCTGGCCCCCTATGCGTACACCTACCCGATTCCCATGTCACGAACGCAGAAAGGGGAATGGTTGATGGGCCGGGGAGTGGAGGGGATACACTATGCCTATCAAGATGGGAACACGAGCGTCGCGCCCTGGTGTCCTATGAACACGGTCTTTGTGAAGCGATCAGCGTGGCTGGTCGAGGGCAAGGCGAGAGATCCGTAC
Source organism: bacterium (assembly GCA_040756235.1). GTDB lineage: Bacteria > Desulfobacterota > DSWW01 > DSWW01 > DSWW01 > JBFLZG01. The sequence continues at coordinate 51,703 of JBFLZG010000051.1, forward strand.
TACAACTATGGCACCCAGTACCTCTGGATCGACAAGGAGCTGTGGTGGCCCGTTTACAAGGTGATCCACACTCGGTCGGGAGAGTTCTGGAAATTCCTTCTGATCACAACGATCGCCCTGGAAAACAAGGAAACGAAGGATCGACTTGTGCTGGCTGTGGACCAGCTGATCGTGGATGTGACTCGGGACCACGCCACGTACACGAAACAAGTGCACCCTTCGGCCAGCATGACGATGTTCGCAGTCGTGGACCTGAACGACTTCACCCTCGGAGGCTTCCAGAAGTACTGCAAATAGGTTTCGTCAGGAGGGGAGACCATGAAGGCAGATCAAATAGAGACCGTCTCCGTCTTCGGCGGGGGTAACATAGGCAACGGCATTGTACACAGCTTTGCTCAAGCCGGAATATCCGTCCGTGTCATTGACGTGGACAAGCGAAGATTGGACGCATGTCTCTCTCAGGTAGACGCGAACCTGAGGCTGTTCCGGGAATTCGGTCTGCTGGATGAAGATCCCTCCTCGGTGACGGCAAGAATTGCACCTGTCCTGGCAAAGGACCTTCCCAAGGCGATGAAGGATTGCCATTTTGTCGTCGAAGCGATCCCGGAAAACCTGGAGCTCAAGAAGCAGTTGTTTGCTCAATTGGACTCCTGCCCTGAGGACGTCATTCTCGCCAGCAACACCAGCAGTTTTCCCATTACCGACATTGCGGAGGGATGCCGCACCGCTGGTAGGGTCATCGGTCTTCACTATTTCAATCCTGCCCACATCATGCCCCTGGTGGAAATACATTATGGCCCTCAGACGACGCTCGAAACAATCGATTCGACCAAGGCCTTCATGCTGAGAGTCGGCAAGAGACCTATCCTGGTCAGAAAGTCCATACCCGGCTTCGTGGTGAATCGTATCCAGGCGGCAATTGGCCGGGAAATCGACTATCTGGTCAGCACCGGGGTCGTATCGCCCGAGGACGTAGACATTGCGACCAAGGCATCCTACGGGTTTCGGTATGCCAATATCGGCCCCTACGAGTTCATTGATACGGCCGGCCTGGATTTGCTCTTCCTGGTCTCGAGCAGGCTTTACGGGGAACTGAGCAACGCAACCCAACCCTCCGCCATGTGGGCCGAAAAGGTCAAGCGGAATGAGCTCGGAATGAAGACGCGTCACGGCTGGTACGACTGGAGCGGGAAGTCGGCTCTGGAATTCATGGATGGGCAGAACAGGAGACTGCTCAAGCAGTTGGCTTTGTTTGAATCGTTTGAGCAGGGAACGAATACGTAGCGCGCGGGGGACTTCTCATGAAACAATCAGTCGTTTCCATAGCCAAGGGAACAGATGCGGGGAAGATGGTGGAGGAAGCCCTCTCCCTTCTCGGCGGGGTGGATTCGTTGATAAAGCCGAAATCGGTCGTAGTCTTGAAACCCAATGCAGGTCATCCTTGTGCGCCGGAAACGAGCGTCTGCACGAGCCCGGAATTCGTTGCAGCAGTGATCCAGGCAATACGCAAGGCACAGCCCAGGGAGATCATCCTGGCAGAAGCGGCTGCAATCGGATGCGACACCATGGACTGCTTTGAGGTGAGTGGTATCGGCAAGGCTGCAAGGGACGCCGGCATAGACGGGATTATCGACATCAAGGGTGAGAAGGATCTCATTCGCTTTCCCATTCGAGATGCCAGATCCGATCTCACCAGGTTACGTCTGCCCAGGTTTCTCGTGGAGGCTGATCACATTGTGAATCTTCCTATCTTTAAATCCCATAGCTGTATGCAATTCACCTGCGCCCTGAAGAACATCAAGGGGGTGGTCGAGGACGCGGTTCATTACCAGATGCACCAAACCGATCTCGCCGCCGCCATGATGGACGTATGGTCCGTCGTAAAGTCCGACCTTACGATAGCGGATCTCATTCGACCCGCAGAGGGCTTCGGGCCCCACTCAACTCTTCCCGTGGACTTCGGTTGTGTTGTCGCAGGGAAGGATCCGGTAGCGGTGGATGCCACGGCTTGCCGGATGGTCGGCCTGGACATCGACAAGGTAGCCTATTTTCATGCTGCCCGTGAGCGTGGCCTCGGAAGCTTTGAGGAGAACCTCATCGAAATCCGCGGCAGAACGATAGAGGAAGTATTCAAGCAACTCTGGTTGCCCTACTTCGGAGGTTTTGAGCAATGGCCCGAATACCATATTCATGCCGAAGGTGCCTGCAGCAGTTGTCAGGGTCTACTGGCACATACCCTTGAATGGCTGAAGGCTTTGGGCGAGTACGATAAGAACTCCGGCATTTCCATTGTTCTGGGGAAGACCAGGGAACTGCCCAAAGGAGTGGATCCCCGGAATCTGATCGTCATGGGCGACTGTGTGAAGAAGTTCCGCCACGAAGGCGTATATGCGCCCGGGTGTCCGCCCGTCGAGGCAGGCCCCCTTTGGGCGATCCTTGATCGAAGGACCCGGGTGGAGCTGCAAGACTACGATTTCGACGCCAGAGCCAGACATACGGAACAGTCAGAGATCTTCCATGGCTACATGGTCAAAATGAAACAGAGATTCGATGAGGCCCAGAAGAAGGATGGAAAGAGCAAGAAAGGGAAATCGTAGCCACAGTATCTACAACCAAACGTGCAGGCCCATAAGACGGAAGTGTGGGGGGATCCTAAATGGCAAGACCCAAGAACAAGCTAATCATCACCGCGGCAGTGACCGGAACGGTTCACATTCCCACAATGAGCGAGTTTCTGCCCATCACACCGGACCAGATTGCGGAAGACGCGGTAAAAGCCCATGAGGCGGGAGCCGCCATTGCGCACATCCACGCACGCGACCCGTCGAATGGTATGCCCAATGCCAGCGTAGAGATCTTCCATGAGGTGGCAAGCAAGATCAAGGGAAGATGTGACATGATCGTGCTTCCCACGACGGGGGGCGGGGCAAACCAGACTGCTGAGGAGAAGCTCAGAGTCGTTCAGAAACTCCAGCCCGAAATGTGCTCCTTTGACCCGGCACCCTTCAACCTGGGTCTCTTCCATCTCGCCGAACGCTACGAAGGCAAGTTCAAGTATGACTGGGAACCGCACTTCCTGGAGCTTACCAAGCACGGCGGTATCTACATGACCTTTCAGGACGACCTGACATATGCCAGGACCTTCCTGGACCTCGGCATCAAGCCGGAATTCGAGCTGTATGAGCTCGGGCACGTCGGTTATGTGGAATGGCTTCTCCGAGAAGGCCTGGTGAAGACCCCGGTACACCTTCAGTATGTCTTCGGACCCATCATCGGCTGGATGACGCCGTCAGTCAAACACCTTCTCCTCCTGCATGAAGAGGCTGTCGAGCGACTCAGCGCTGTTGGTTGCGGAGACTTCACCTGGTCGGTCGCAGCAGGAGGCAGATGGCAAATCCCCTTGGCCGCAGCCGCCATGGCGATGGAGGCTCCCAACGTGAGAGTCGGCTTGGAAGACTCTCTCTACGCCGGGAGGGGAGTACTGGCCAAATCAAGCGCCGACCAGGTGAGAATGGTGGTCAACATTGCCAGGGAAATGAGCCTGCAACCTGCCACCCCGGAAGAGGCGAGAGAAATCCTCGGGTTGAAGGGGATAGACAAGGTGAACTTCTAGCCTGGACCCAACAGAGAGGAAAGGAGAACAGCGACATGTCACTGACAAGCTTCATACCGGATCCCAAGTTTGATGAGTACAAGGAGAAATTCAACGAACATTTCTTCATGAAGCGCAAGGATGGCATTATCGAAGTTCGAATGCACACCCAAGGACAGGAGGCCAAGTGGAGCCTGGAACTACACCGAGCTTTGCCCCAGATGTTCGAAGTGGTTGGAGCCGATCGTGAGAATGAGGTCATGATCCTGACAGGCACCGGTAACACCTGGATCGCTTCCCTCGATCAGGAAAGCTTCGACGCTATCGAACATGAAGGTGAGTCGGGGTTCAAACAGTTCAGCTACGATATGTACTACCATGATGCCACGAAGCTGGTAGAGAAGCCGCTCTGGGATCTGGATATTCCGACCATTTCCGTAATCAACGGCCCCGGGTTCCATACCGAGTTTGCATTGACCTGCGATCTGACCATCTGTTCCGAGGATGCCCAATTCATCGACCCTCACCTCTATGCGGGCCTGGCGCCGGGTGACGGCCAGTTCCTTGTGTTCCAGCAATTGCTTGGGCTCAAGCGTGCCAACTACGCTATGTACATGATCCAGAACCTCGATGCCAAGAGAGCCCTGGAGTGGGGGCTGGTCAATGAAGTCCTTCCGAGGGAGAAGCTGCTGGACCGCGCATGGGAGCTCGCCGAAACGGTTGTCAACCGGAACCCCCGTATCGTCCGCCGTATGACGACCCAGATCGCAAAGCGTCCCTGGAGACGTCTCTTTACGGATGACTTTTCGATGCATATTGCCCACGAAATGTACGCGATTCACATATCCATGCAGCAACACGGTGGAAAGTCGGCTGACTCGCTGTGGAAGAAGAAGAAATAGCAGCCGGCTCCCATCGGTCCGACCTTGTTCTCTCAGGCTCAATCTCCTCTTTTAGCATGATGCGGTGGACGACCATGAAATATGAGCAATGTACCTTGGGTCAGCTTCTGGAAAAGAGGGCCTCTGAATATGAGGACAAGACGTATCTGGTCTTCAATGATCAGGAGACCTCCTACAGGGAATTTGACCGACAGGTGAACCGAGTAGCCAACGCATTGACGCGCCTGGGGGTCACCAAAGGGACACACGTGAACGTTCATCTGGGCAATTGTCCGGAGTTCCTCCAGACCTTTTTCGCACTCACGAAGATCGGCGCTGTGCTAAATCCCTCCAATCTGGCCCTGACCGGAAACGAACTGAAATACATCCTAGATCATGCGGAGGCGGAGATAAGCATTACCTCGACATGGTTCAAAGATCTGATCAAGTCGCTGAGACCTTCCTGTAAGAACCTTCAGAGAATTGTTGTCATTGGTGAAGAGGAATCAGAAGGCGGAGTCATTTCCTGGGATGAAATGATGCGAGACACCTCGGCCACCTTCAGGGCCGACGTGTCCTCGACGCCCGACGACATGGCGGTTCTCATGTACACAACCGGCACAACCGCTTTGCCCAAGGGCGTGATGCTCAGCCACCAGAACATAACGTCTGCGGGATATTCCTGGATGTGGGCGGCTGGTTTTACTCCCAAGGACAGGACGCTCGCCGGTTTTCCTCTCTTTCATGCCAATGCCCTTGTTTTCAGCTGTGTGGGAAGCATGGCTCACGGGGGTAGTGTTTTGTTGCTTGAAAGGATGACGTTCGCCAATCTCATGGAATTGGCCAGGCGGTACAATGTGACTCACTTCAACTTTGCCGGCCCGGCCATGGCCCTCATGATGTGGCTGCCTGAAGACCCGAAGGATCCCGTCAATCCGGTCAGGGTCGTCCATTGTGCGATGGGGTCACCGGAATTGGTCGAAGCCTGGGCAAGGCGTTTCCAGATCCAGGTTGTCATGGCGTATAACTTGACCGAATGCACACTGGCCACAGGTACGCCCATAAGTGGTCCTAACCGTGTAAAACCGGGCTCCATCGGCTGGGCGGCTCCGAGTGCACCGTATCCCACGGAGATCCGTGTAGTGGATCCGATGGGGAATGATACACCCGTGGGCGTTGCTGGTGAGATTATCGTACGAGGACCGGCCGTCATGAAGGGGTACTACAAGGAACCGTCCCGGACCGCCGAGGCCATAAAAGACGGGTGGCTTCACACCGGCGACTTGGGCTGGCGCGATGAGGATGACTGTTTGTGGTTTTCCGATCGGCTGAAGGACGTCGTAAAAGTAAGAGGTGAAAATGTCTCTTCCGTTGAAGTGGAAGAGGCGATTGGTGCTCATCCGAAAGTGGCTGAAGTGGCTGTCCTTGGCGTGGGCGAGGCGGCAAGCGGAGCCCAGGAGATTGTGGCGTCCATGGTCTTGACCCATGGTGAGAACGCTGAGACGGTCCCTCCCCAGGAGATTATCGAATGGTGCAAGCAGCGTCTGGCGAAATTCAAAATACCCCGCTTTTACAATTACAGAGACGAGCCGCTCCCTCGGGTAGGCGGCATCAAGATTTCGAAGAAGGATATGAGACAGGACAAGAAGATTCTCACCAAGGGCTGTTATGATTCAAGAAAGGAAGAATGGTTAGGATGAGCCCGGGCATCCGCAGAGGATTCCGATGAACTACGAATGAAGCCATTTGCCTCCCGAACCATGAAAGCTCTTTACATATCGATTACAGTCCCTATCTCAGCGATGTGACGGTCAGCAAACATGTAATAGCGCTAAACTCTAACAGGAGGCAGAGAAGATGGTAGGGATTACAGCATATGGCTCCTATATTCCCAAGAAGCGTCTGAATCGGATGGCGATCATTCAAAGCATGGGCTGGCTCGCGCCCGGCTTGATGACTGCGGCACGGGGCGAACGGAGCATGTGCAACTGGGACGAGGATGCCATGACCATGGCCGTGGCGGCTGCAAAGGACTGCGTCACAGGGATGGACAAAAGTGCGATCAACGCGGCCTATCTGGCATCGACCAGCCTGCCCTTCAAGGATCGCCAGAACAGCGGCATCCTGGCCACCGCCCTGAATCTGCCGGAAGAGGGGCTCGTAACCGCAGATTTCACCTCCTCGCTCAGAAGCGGCACCACGGCCCTGCTGACCGCCATCGACGCGGTGCAGGGAGAGGGCAAGAGCAACGTCCTAGTGGCCGCCTCCGATGCGCGCGACGCGAAGTCCGCCTGGTTCTATGAGATGTGGTACGGCGATGGCGCAGCCTGCTTGCTGGTGGGGAAAGACAAGGTGATCGCAGAATTCAAGGGTGCCTACTCGGTTGCCTGTGATTTCGTCAACACCTTCAAAGGTGCAAACGCGAAATTCGACTACGGATGGGAAGAGCGGTGGATTCGGGAGGAAGGCTTCGCCAAGATCATCCCTGCCGCTATCAACGGGCTGCTCGAGAAGTGCGGCGTCTCCATAATTGATGTGGCCAAGGTGGTTTATCCCTGCTACCTGTCCAGTAATGTTCACAAGGGCGTTGCCAAGCCCCTGAAGGCGGCGCCGGAACAGATCCAGGACAATCTGGCCGACGTGGTGGGTGACACGGGTGCTGCTCAGCCGCTGGCCATGTTCGTTGCCGCCCTGGAAGAGGCGAAGCCAGGGGACAAGATCGTGGTGGCAAGCTTCGGCCAGGGTTGCGATGCCCTGCTGTTCGAGGTTACGGAGAACATCAAGAATCTGCCCGCCCGCAAGGGTATGAAGGGCTCTCTCGCGAACCGCCAGGAGGAGACCCAGTACTCGAAACTCCAGACGTTTCGGGAGGTGGTCAACGTTGAGATGGGGATCCGCGCCGAGTCGAACAAGCAGACCGCCCTGTCCGCCCTTTGGAGACACCGGAAGCAGGTCCTGGGGCTTGTCGGCGGGAAATGCACCAAGTGCGGAACGCCCCAGTATCCGAGGATGAGGATGTGCGTGAACCCGGATTGCAGTGCCGTTGACTCCCAGGTGGACCATGAGTTTGCCGACAGGACAGGCATCATCAAGAGTTACACAGGCGACATGCTGGCCGTGTCCGTCGATCCGCCTGCCATCTACGGGCTCGTTCAGTTCGAAGGTGGCGGCCGCGCCCTGTGCGACTTCACGGATTGTGCCCTGGCAGACGTGAAGGTGGGCCAGCAAGTGAAGATGTCTTTCCGGATCAAGTACTATGACAATGTAAGGGATTTCCACGGCTACTACTGGAAGGCCGTACCGCAAATCTAGAGAAAGAGCCGAGTCAAGGCCTACCTACAGGAGGCAAGAACATGGCAACAGGAATACGGGACAAGGTTGCAATTCTGGGTATGGGGTGCTCCAAATTTGGGGAGCGCTGGGATATGGGCGCCGAGGATTTGCTCGTTGAGGCGTTCCAGGAGTGCATCGAGGACGCAGGGATTGACAAAAAGGAGATCCAGGCAGCTTGGCTGGGCACGGCCTTGCCGGAGATCAGCGTTGGGCCGAGTGCCCTGCCGTTGAGCATCAGCCTGCGACTTCCCAATATCCCGGCGACCCGGGTGGAAAACTTGTGTGCGAGCGGAACTGAGGCCTTTCGGGGTGCGGTCTACGCTGTAGCATCCGGCGCCTATGACATTTGCCTAGCCGCTGGCGTGGAGAAGCTCAAGGACACCGGTTACGGCGGACTGCCGGACATGGGGTCAAGCGGAGGCCCTCGGGGCATCATGACAGGGGTCAACATGACGGCACCGGGCACTTTCGCTCAACTCGCCAGCGGGTATGCGGCGACGTACGGCGTATCGGATCAGGAGATCAAGCGGGCCCTCGCGCATGTATCCGCTAAGAGCCATGCCAACGGTGCCAAGAACCCGAAGGCGCACCTGAGAAAGGTGGTGACCGAAGAGCAGATTATGGCCGCTCCGATCATCGCCCACCCTCTGGGCCTTTTCGACTGCTGCGGGGTGAGCGACGGGTCCGCGTGTGCGATCGTGACGACCCCGGAGATCGCCAAGAGCCTTGGCAAGAAGGATCTGATCTCGGTCAAGGCCCTGCAACTCTCGCTGAGCAACGGGTATGAGATGGCCTACAACGAATGGAACGTGGATCACTTCGTGACCACCACCAAGGCAAGCAAGATGGCTTACGAAGAGGCCGGTATCAAGAAGCCCCGGGAAGAGCTCAGCATGATCGAGGTCCACGACTGCTTCTCGATCACCGAGATGGTCACCATGGAGGACCTGCACATCTCGCCCAGGGGCGGTGCCATCAAGGACATCATGGACGGCTTCTATGACGCGGACGGTGGCGTCCCGTGCCAGATCGACGGAGGCCTCAAGTGCTTCGGCCACCCGATCGGCGCCTCGGGCCTGAGGATGCTCTACGAGATGTACCTGCAGCTCCTCGGCCGCGCCGGCGACAGGCAGCTCAAGGATCCCCGGATCGGTTTGACCCACAATCTGGGCGGATTCCCGTACATGAACGTGTGCAGTGTCGGCATCGTCGGCCGACACGAAGGATAGTAAGCGATCTTTCATCAAAAAGCTTTGAAGGGATTCCCCGGGGCAAAAGCCGCAGGGTGGTGCCGAACACGATGAAGAGATGTCAGCACCACGCAGATCAGAGCACATCATGAAGCTACCCTTGCACGAAAATTCGGCCTTTTGGGCCAGGCTCTAGCTAAGAATAGCCGGCAATTCCTTCAAAGTTACCAGATGGCTAACGGACCTGCCCTCCTTCCATATGTCATGGGTGAGACCTTGACCTCTCCGCAGGTCTTTCCGAGTCAGTATTTCTTGCTCCTGCACGTAACAAGATGACCCAGGAGGGCCCACCCTGAAAGGAACTCCCCGCCCGGCCCCCGATAGGCGTCGCTCCGCGTTGTCTCAGTCCGGCTGCAGCAGCTCCCGCGCCTGCGCCAGGCAGCGCTGCTCAAGAGAGGGATCGGTTAGAGAAGAGAGCCCAGATGGCCAGCTCGTCGTCCATGCTTTCCCCATCCCGGCACGGCCCGCTGGTGCTGGCGCCGATATCCAGGCCGAGCGCGCGGTGACGTTCCCGGAAAGCTTCCAGCGGATCGGGCAGTCCTTCTCAGAGCGCAGAGAAAAAATTCTGAAGTCGCGACCTCACCGCAGCATCTAAAGACCAGGGAGCATCCGGTGGCCGATACAATGTGGGAGGTAGGAATGCGCATCCTGCATACCATGATCCGCGTAACCAACATGGAAGAATCTCTGAAATTCTACACCGAAGTTCTCGGCATGAAGCTCCTTCGAAAGAAGGACTACCCGACCGGCAAGTTCACTCTTGCCTTTGTCGGGTACGGGAACGAGTCCGATGAGTCCGCCATTGAGCTGACGCACAACTGGGACGTGGATCACTACGAGATGGGAAACGCTTACGGGCACATCGCGCTCGAGGTGGACGATGTCTACGAAGCGTGCGAAAAGATCAGGTCCCAGGGCGGGAGAGTCGTCCGCGAGGCTGGCCCGATGAAGGGCGGATCCACGGTCCTGGCGTTCGTCGAGGATCCGGACGGCTACAAGATCGAACTGCTTGGAAAGGAGCGGGCAGACTGATTGCGCATGGGCTTCGTGGCTGCAAAGTTGGCAAAGGCCAGGCAGCTCCGGAACCCGCAGGCCCTGCAGTTCGTCCGGGGCGTGGCCAGGGTGGTCTGGCATTGTGATCTCGGTTTGCCCTATTCTCTATCTCACCGGGGGCCCGGTTCCGGCGCGGGGAATTGAGGCCGGGCTGACTGCGGGTCTCGACCTCCTGCGGAGGCACGGGACGGGAACCCATGCGTGCTGGCGGCCGGAAGGGCCCAACTATGGACAAGCTGCCGGATGGTTTCATCGTCGTCTGCAAGAGAGAGTGCGAGACCTGCGTCATGGTCGTCCCGGTGCTGCAAGAGCTTGCATCGGGACCTGTGCGCCTGACCGTCTATGTGCAGGATGACCCGGGGTTTCCGGAAGGGGTGCCGGGGGTGATCGATGATACGTCCCTGGAACGATCCTTTCGGCTCCGGATCGAGACGGTGCCCACGCTGATTCACGTCGAAAACGGAGAGGAGAAGGCCCGCGCGGTGGGCTGGTACCGGTCCGAGTGGCGAGCATTGACGGGACTGGAGGGCCTGGGCCAGGGGTTGCCCGATTTCCGCCCGGGTTGCGGATCGAAGAGCGTCGAACCCGGGATCGCGGAGCAGCTCGCGGTCCGTTTCGGCGTGGTGCCCCTCGCGTCGCGCCGCGTGGAGTCGCCGGCGCTCGAAGACGAAATCGAAACCTGCTTCGAGCGCGGCTGGACGGACGGGCTGCCCGTGGTCCCGCCCACCGAAGTCCGGGTGGTGCGCATGCTCCAGGGAACGCCACGAGGCCCTGGCGAGGTGGTGGGCATCATCCCGCCGAATCAGGTCCCGTGCACGGTGGAGAAGGCGGCCGTCAACGCGGTCATGGCTGGCTGCAAGCCGGAGTACCTGCCGGTGGTCCTCGCGGCCGTGGAAGCCGCATGCCTGGACGCGTTCTGTCTGCACGGCCTCCTGGCCACGACCTATTTCTCGGGACCCGTGGTCCTGGTCAACGGTCCGGTGGCAAGGGCCATCGGGATGAATGCCGGGGTCAACGTCCTGGGCCAGGGGAACCGAGCCAACGCGACCATCGGCCGGGCCCTCCAGCTGATCGTCCGCAACGTCGGCGGCGGGCGGCCTGGAGAGATCGATCGGGCGACCTTGGGAAACCCCGGGAAGTACACGTTCTGCTTTGCCGAGGACGAGGCCGGTTCTCCCTGGGAGCCTCTCGCGGTGGAGCGGGGCTTTCCTGCGGGGACCTCGACGGTGACACTCTTTGCGGGGGACGGGGTTCAGGGAGTGTTCGATCAGCTTTCCCGGACGCCCGAGTCCCTTGCAAGAACGTACGCGGCCTGCCTGCGGACGGTGGCGCATCCCAAGATCCCCATCGCCGCCGACGCCATGCTGGTGGTGTCCCCGGAGCACGGCCGGGTCTTCGGGCGAGCCGGCTGGACGAAATCCAGGCTGAGGGAGGAGCTGGACGGGCTGCTGCAACTCCCCGGGAGCGCGCTGGTTCGCGGCGCCGGCGGGATCGCGGAGGGGATCCCGGAGGAAATGAAAGATCTGACCCTGCCGAAGTTCCGCCCCGGAGGTCTCCACATCGTGCATGCCGGCGGCCCCGCGGGGCTCTTCTCCGCCATCATCGGCGGATGGGTTGCGAGCGGACCCATAGGAAGCCAGTCCGTGACAAAGGAGATTCATCCATGACGACGAAGACGACCGTATTGCTGGACCCCACTGCAGAAGGCTCGCCGGGTCGGCGCGCGCGGCTGCCTCGCCCGAAGGACCTCACCGGGCTCACGGTCGGGCTCCTGGATATCTCGAAGGCCCGCGGCGACGTCTTTCTCGATGAGATCGAGAGGGAGCTGTGCGGCCGCGGCCTGAAGATCAGGCGCTACCGGAAACCGACCTTTGCACGGGTGGCCCCGATCGAGCTGCGGCAGCAGATCCGCGCCGAGTGCGACGTCCTCATCGAAGCGCTTGCGGACTGAGGGTCGTGCACGTCGTGCAGTGTGCACGACATCGTGGATCTGGAAGGCCGGGGCGTGCCGAGCGTCTATGTCGCCTCGGCGGAGTTCGTGCAGGCGGGGAAGTCGCAGGCCGAGGCGCTCGGATACGATCCTGCCTGCGTGTTTGTCCCGCATCCCATTCAGGACAAGACGGACGAGGAGATGAAGGCCATTGCCCGCGCTGCCGTCGGGGATCTCCTGAAGTCGATCACCGCCGCATAGTCACCCTTGCCTGTGCCTCGATGAACGCGAGCACGGCCCTGGAGCGCGCACCTTCTGGAGGTCGGTCCTCGGGTGAGAGGACACGCAACAAGGGGACTGGTAGATGGTTATGTTTGTGGGCGGGTTCGTAGCAGAGGACGACAGCTGCGGCGTTCTCCTGTCGACGATTTGTCCGCAGGACATGTTGGCGACAGTCCCGGTCGTCTTGCCACCTGCCCCGCTTGCGGGGCTCCCCGGCCAGCTTCTCGTCCGGCGCGCTTGAGCTCCGCGAGCTTGCTCTGTGATCGGCCCAGCGCCCGGACTCTCTCGCCGTCTCTGACGAGTGCTTCGGTGATTTGCCTTCCGGATGCGTAGCCACCCACCAAAGGTGCCCGAAGGGATCTTCGAGTTGCCCGGTGCGGTCGCCGTAAAACAGATCCATGACGGGCTGACACTCCTTCGCGCCTGCGGCCAGCGCTCTCTTGAAAAAGCCGTCCACGAACCTCATCGCCCTCTATAAAGCCCTTGGCGGCGGTTGGGAGAGGGCCCGATTGGCGGACACACGAACGCAGTAAGAAAGAAGGCGCACGAGAGGATCGACTTGACAAAAAATGACGATCGATATATAACAACCGTCATTTAATCCGAACGCTTTGAAATTCTGCAACTTTTAAGGCCTTCCGGAGCTTATGGCTAACAAGACTCGATTCTCTGAACATGCCATCGTGGAAGCAGCATTCGCTATTGTCCGCGAAAAGGGTATGGGCGAGCTCTCCACCCGGTCTATTGCCAAACGCCTTGGCTGCTCCACCATGCCGGTCTATTCGTTTTTCAGATCAAAAAAGAGTCTGACTGAGCGCATCGTGGAAAGGGCCTATGCGGTGCTCTACGAGTATCAGACGACCAGCCGGACAGGAGATACTTTCCTCGATATGGGGGTCGGGTACGTGCTGTTTGCAAAGGAGCAAAGGCACCTCTTCCGATGCATCAATGCGGAGCTCCACGTCGACATCCTGAAGAGACACAACGATCTTCATTTCGACTCCCTCGTCAAGAAGCTTTCTCAATACCCCATCGTGAAGGGAATGACCGAGGCACAGATCCGCAAGTTTTTCATGCAGGGATGGACCTATTCCCACGGCCTGGCCCAGCTCGTGAACGTCGACTACTTTCCAGACATGGGGGTGAGTGAAATTTGTGACCTGTTTTTTTATACGGGTAAACGCTACATCAAAGGGTTCCTGGAGCTGAAAGATTAGCTCAAAGGCTTCCGTACCCGGGTGCCGGTCTCTGAAGTGAAACCTTCGAGAACCATATTGAGGGCGGACAATCATGGGACACCATCACGATGGAATAGCCCCTTGTGAAGATCAGCACGGAAAGGTCTATCGAAAGCTGGGTGAAAAGATCGACGGAATGCAGCTGAGGGCACCCTGGAGACAGGAATTCTACGAGCTGATCAGGGAGCTCTATACCCCCGATGAGGCCGACCTCGTCGCACGGATGCCGTACACCTTCTCGAACCTCGACCGCATTGCCAGGGTGACCGGCTACGGTAAATCAAAATTGCCGGGCATCCTGGAGGGTCTGACTTCAAAGGGGCTGGTCATCGATATCTTCGTACAGGGCGAATATGTCTATATGCCTTCGCCTTTGTACGTCGGCATCTACGAATTCACCCTGATGAAGACCGGCGGCCTGAGCACAAAAGAAAAAGCGCAGTTCCTGCATGCCTACATGAAGGACAATGACGACTTCTACTCGGCAAACTTCAGCGGCGACAAGAAGGTTTCCATCATGCGGTCGCTTCCCCATGAAGAGGCGGTGATGCCGCAAGACTACACGGAAATACTCGACTATGAAAAGGCTGTGGCGCTCATCGAGGCGGCCGACACCTATACCCTCGGAAACTGTTCCTGTCGCACGGAAAAGGCCCATGTGGGCGAAAAGGAATGCAAGGCCCCCCTGAGATCGTGCATGGCCCTGGGGCAAGGGGCAGACTACATGATCCGAAACGGGATCGGCGAGCCGGCATCGAAATCCGAGATGCTGGAAGCGATCGCCATTTCCAAAGAACACAACCTCGTACTCAATGCAGATAATGTCCGGCGAAACCCGCGCTTCATCTGCCAGTGCTGTTACGACTGCTGCATGACACTGACCGGCATCCGGAAATTCGGGTATCCCCATACCGTCATCACTTCGAGCTTCCTTGCGGCTATCGCCGGCAAGGATGCATGCATCGGCTGCGGGAAGTGCTCAAAAGCCTGCCCGATCGCGGCCATAGAGATGATCGAAGATCCCCAAGCACGGTCAAAGAATAGAGAGCGTCCGGTCATCGATACGAACATCTGCCTGGGATGCGGTGTTTGTGCCCTGAATTGCGCGACAACCGCCCTTCGCCTGGTGAAGAGAGAGCAGAAGGTCATCCACCCGGCAAGTACTTTTGAAAGAATCATGATGCAGAGCCTGGAAAGAGGCACGCTACAAAACCAGATCTTTGATGATCCGGGCAGCATCACCCACAAGACCATGCGTGCCATCATCGGCGGCTTCCTGAGACTCGATCCGGTGAAGAAGGCATTGATGGGCGATACGCTCCGATCAAGCTTTTTGAGGACCATGAAGACGGGCGCAAGAGCCCAGGGCCGAGGGTGGTTCTTGGACCTCTAATGAAAGGGGGCAAACGGATCGTGGAGGATCGAACCTTTCCGGGTTCCGTGAGCAGGGAACAGGGGAATTCTCCTCTGCAGCATGTTCCGTCCGACTATTATCCCCCGGGCGGCTGTTTCTGGTTCATCCTTCCTGATGGAACGGACCAGGGCAAGAAGATGTTCTACCGGGACAGCCATCCTGGAAACGACAAGCCCGGAACTACCGTTGTCCTCGTTCACGGTAATCCTGAATGCTCCTATTCGTACCGGAAAATCATAGCCGCCTTGGCACGGACCGCACGAACGCCTGTCAGAACAATTGCCATGGATCATATCGGCTTCGGCCTGTCGGACCAGGCAACGTTCGAGATGACCTGCGCGGACCATGCCGTCAACCTGCTTTGCCTCATACGGTATCTCGACCTGCACAATGTTACCCTCGTGGTACATGACTGGGGAGGACCCATCGGCATCGGCGCATTTCTCCGGGAACCGGGCAGGGTTGCGAACCTCGTCCTGCTGAATACGACGGTTTTCCCGATACCGGATGAAGGTTATACGTATCACAAGAACTATCCGACGCCCTGTATCCCCTGGTCGAAATTTCCACTCGCGTTCCCGTCCAGATTGTGGGGACCGGTGGCGAGCTATACGGTATACAGGAGGCCCGCCGGCGCATTCAGGCTCGTAGCGGGCCTGGTGGTCCATCTGCTACTCTTCAGGCTCGGGATAAGGGCAGGAGGAGAAAGAGACGCGCGGCAGGTTTACGAAGAACAGTTCAGTACGAGAGCGAATGCCAGAAGCTCAATGAGAATGGTACGCGAGACGCAGTATTGGGGGAAGGGCGAGATGGTCCCCGGATCATCCCCGGAGTTGAAGAACCCTGGGGTTCTTTACCGGTTCATGCAGGAAAACATGACAAAAGCATGGGGCCCTTTGGGAAGGAATATAGGTGCTCGAGCCCTCGTAGGGCGCTGGGACCCTCTGGGGAAAGACGGGGTCATCAGCCAGTGGCTGCGGAGCCTGCCGCAGCTTGAGGGCCATGTACGGGTGTTTGAAAAGGTCGGGCATTTTGTGAACATCGAGAAGCCGGAAGAGATCGCTGATGCTGTACTCGATGTTGCCGGACTGGGGTGAGCAGGGCAGCGTCCTTCAGACCTCACCCCGCCCCTGAGCCTGGCGGTCGCGCGCGATCAGAAGATAGATCGCCGGCACGAAGAAGATCGTGAACGCCGTGCCCATGGCCATGCCTGCGACCAGCACGAGACCGATGCTGTTGCGCGCTTCCGCGCCCGGCCCGGTCACCAGGGTCAGCGGGAAATGGCCGCAAACGGTCGCCACGCTCGTCATCAGGATCGGACGGAGGCGCGTGACCGCAGCGTTGCGCACCGCCTCGAGCTTGCTCTGTCCGGACTCCTGCAGCTTGTTGGCAAACTCGACGATGAGGATGCCGTTCTTGGAGACCAGCCCGACCAGCGTCACCAGGCCCACCTGCGAGTAGACGTTGAGCGTCGTGGTCCAGCCGTCGGTGAAGAAGGCGAGGTTCGGGTCCGGCATTTTCAGGAACGTCATGACGAGGGCGCCGAACATGCCCAGCGGGACCGACCCGGCCAGGATCACGAAGGGATCGCGGAAGCTGTTGAACTGAGCCGCGAGGACCAGGAAGATCAGCACCAGCGCGAGCAGGAAGGCCGGCAGGAACCGGGTCCCCTCGGTGCGCAGCTGGCGCGACTCCCCCGTGTAGTCGATCGTGTACCCCGACGGCAGGATGTTCGCCGCCTCTTCCTCCAGGACGCCGAGCGCCTGGTCGAGCGGACGCACGGCCACACCGCTGATCTTCACCGCGTTGAGCTGCTGGAACCGGTTGAGTGAACGGGGAACGACCCGGTCGTGCAGCCCGGCGATGGTGCTCAGGGCGATGAGCCGGCCGTCGGGACCGGTGACATGGATGTCTTGCAGCTGGTCCGGGTTCAGGCGCTCGGCCCGCACCAGTTGCGGAATCACTTTGTAGCTGCGGCCGGCGACGCTGAAGCGGTTCACGAAGTCGCCGCCGAGCGCGGCCCCGAGGTCCTGGCCCACGGTCTGGAGATCGAGGCCCAGTTGCGCCGCCTTCTCGCGGTCGATCTCGATCTCGGACTCAGGCTGGTCGATCTTGACGTCGATGAGCGGCGGAAACGCAAACAGGCCGCTTTGGGCCGCCTGCTGCTGGAGCCGGTGCGCAAAAGCCAGGATCTCGGAGCTTTCGGCGGTCGAGGCGAGCACGAACTCGACCGGAAACTGGCCGCCGCCGGGCAGGGCCGGCGGCAGGATGGGGAAGGTCTGGATGCCGGGGATGACCCCGACCTCGGCCTGCACCTGGGGCAGGATCTGGGAGGCCGAGCGCTCGCGATCGTGCCACGGCTCGAGGCCGACGCCCCAGAACCCGCCGTTCGGAAAGGTTACCTGGAAAGTGAAAGCCGAGTCCGGCAGGGCCATCACGGCCGTGTTCACGGCCCGCGCGGACTGCATGACCTGCTCGAGCGTCGAGTTCGCCGGCGTATTCACGACGCCGAAGATCACGCCCTGGTCTTCGGCCGGGGCGAGCTCCCTGGGCGACTGCCAGAACATCACGAGGGCGAGCACGCTCACCGCCACCCACGCCGCGTAAATCGAGCCCCGGGCCGCGAAGGAGATGTCCAGGTGGCGGGCGTAAGTCGCCTTGATGCGATCGAAGCCCCGGTTGACGACCCCGGCGAGGCCCCGGTTCTCGTACCCGCCAGGGAGGAGGATTGCGGACATCACCGGCGACAGGGTCAGGGCGACCACGCCCGAGATCAGGACGGCCCCGGCAAGGGTCAGAGCGAACTCGCGGAACAGAGAGCCGGTGAGGCCGCCCTGGAAGGCGATCGGGGTGTACACCGCAGCCAGGGTGATCGTCATGGCGATGATGGGCCCCACCAGCTCGCGCGCCCCGGTGAGCGCGGCGTGCACGGGAGTCTTTCCCTCGCGCAGGTGGCGCGCGACGTTCTCGACGACCACGATGGCGTCGTCCACCACCAGCCCGACCGAGAGCACGATGGCGAGCAGCGTGAGCAGATTCAGGCTGAAGCCGAAGACCTGCATCAGGAACACCGCGCCGATGAGCGAGACCGGGATGGCCACCACCGGCACGAGCACCGAGCGCAGCGAGCCGAGGAAGAGAAAGATCACCGCGACCACGATCAGGAGCGTCTCGGAGAGGGTCTTCAGCACCTCCCGGGTGGCGTCCCGGATGTAGACAGTCGCGTCGTAGGCGACCTCGGCCTGGATCTGCTCCGGAATGTCCTGCTCCAGCGAAGCCAGCTCGACGCGCACGCGCCGGATGACGTCGAGCGCGTTCGCGTTCGGCAGGGCCCAGACGCCGATGAAGACCGCGGTCCGGCCGGTGAAGTTGACCGCCGCGTCATAGTCCTCCGCACCGAGCGCGATGTCGGCGATGTCGCGCAGCCGCACGACGGCGCCCGCCCGCTCGCGTACGACCAACTGCTCGAACTCGCGCACCGAGCGCAGGTCGGTGTTGGCGGTCAGGTTCACCTGGACCAGCGAGCCCTTGGTCTGGCCGATCGCGGCGAGGTAGTTGTTGCCGGCCAGGGATTGTCGGACCTGGGCCGGGCTGACGTTCAGGGCCGCCATGCGGTCGGGCTTGAGCCAGACCCGCATGGCGAACGTGCGGGCCCCGAGAATGTCGGCCCGCTGCACCCCGTCGAGCGCGGACAGCCGCGGCTGCACGACGCGGATCAGGTAATCGGTGATCTCGTTCTGTTTGAGGAACTCGGAGGAGAAGCTCAGGTAGGCCGAGGCGAACTGGCTGTCGGCAGACTCGATGTCGAGGACCGGGACCTCGGCCTCGGGCGGCAGGTCGCCGCGAACCTGGTCGACCTTGGAGCTGATCTCGGCCAGGGCCCGGGTCGAGTCGTAGTTCAGCCGCAGGCGAGCGCGGATGAGCGAGACGCCCTGCTTGCTCTCCGACTCCAGGTAGTCGATGCCGTCGGCGGAGGCGATCACGCGCTCGAGCGGCGTGGTGATGAAGCCGCGCACCAGCTCCGCGTTCGCTCCCACGTAGTTGGTGGTGACGGTGACGAGCGCGTTCTCGCTGCGCGGGTACTGGCGGACGGTCAACGACCGGATCGCCTGGATGCCCCCGATGAGGATGACGAGGTTGACGACGATGGCGACGACCGGGCGCCGGACGAAGAGGTCGGTGAGCTTCATGGGTAGCCCGCCCTCCAGCCGCTCATCGGTTGCTCGGCTTCGGAGCCATCTCGGCTGCGGGAGCCAGGGCGTTGTTCACCGCCACGGCCGTGCCGTTGCGCAGCTTGAACGCGCCGCTCGCCACGACCGTTTCGCCCTCGCTCAGCCCCGACGCGACGGCGACGAAGTCCCCCCGGCGCTCGCCGAGACGCACGAACCTCTGGCGCGCCACGGTGGCCGCCTTCCCGGCCGGGTCCCGCCCTCCCTCGAGCACGAACACCGAGTCTCCGTAAGGCGCGTAGATCACCGCGGTCGCCGGGATGATCAGCACCGAGCGTTGCTCTCCGGAGAGGACTTCCACGTTGGCGAACATGCCCGGCCGCAGGCGCCCGTCGGGATTGGCGAACGTCGCGCGGACACGCACGTTGCGCGTGGCCGGGTCGACCTCCGGGTTGATCGTGGTGACTTCGCCGTCCCAGTGCGAGTCGAGGAAGGCATCGATGCGCAGGCGCGCCCGCTGGCCGAGCTCGAGCTCGAAAAGGGCCCCCTGGGGAAGCCAGAACTCCGCATGGATCGGGCTGACCGACTGGAGCGATGCGATCGGGTCGCCGGCTGCCAGCACCTGCCCCAGCTCGACCTCCCGGATCGAAATGCGTCCGGCGAACGGAGCACGAATGGTCTTCTTGGCGATGGTCGCCTTCAGGCCCGCGACCGAGGCCTCGGCCTGCTTGGCGCGCGCTTCTGCCGCATCGAGGTCCGCCGACGTGATGTTGCCGCTCAGGCGCAGCTTGCGCGCCCGCTCCAGGCTGATGCGGGCCAGAGAGGCCTCGGCAACGGCCGCGGCGAGTTGCGCTTCCTCGGTCGAGGTGTCGAGCCGGACCAGGACGGCGCCCTGCTTCACCGAGGTCCCGGACTCGAAGGCGATCTCGCGCACGATCCCCTGCAGCTCCGCGCCCAGGGTCACGCCGTGAACGGCCACGACAGACCCGATCGCCGCCCTCGTCTCTTCCCACCGGGCCGCTTCGACCGGGGCTGTCGCCACGGATTCCGGCGGGGGCACGAAGGACTGGCTCGCTCTCAGCATGGTGACGATCTGACCGGCCTTGATCCCGGCGAGAACCCCGATCATGCCGAGCAGGCAAACGATGGAGACCACCCAGGCCTTGGTTTTCGGTTTCACGTGCTTTGCCTGAACGGCTTGGCGGATTCGACCACGATTCGCTGCCGCATCTCCCGCCTCCGGACATGAGGCCCCTTGCCACTTGGATGCTGGGCAAGAGCGTCGCGTCTGTTGTTCGTCGAAGTTCCCATCGCCGTGCAGGATCGGCAGGCTGATCAATGCCTCCGCGGGACTTGCAGGGGCGCTGTTTGCCGCGCTCTTCCCGGGACCGAGCCTTCTGCCACCCCGCCTGAAATCGGGGAAGTACGGACTGGATTCCGGGGTGCGAGGCTCGGTCATGATTCGTCATCCCCGGCCAAGGCCGCCGGGGCGGCCGCGAGCCGGGATCCCCCGAAGCAGCGGGATTCCCGCTTGCGCGGGAATGACGCCCTACTATGGCACCGCCTGCTGCGCCGAAATGACGGAGAAGCGCAAGGACCGGATTCCTGGATGTCGCCTCAGACCAAGGCCGCGCAGAGGGATGCGCCCGGAATCCGCAGGCTCCTCGGAATGACGTGCGAGAGGTCTCTGAAGGGGTTACGACACGGTCTCGTTTGCGGGGAGGACGTCCTCCAGCTGGAGCTTGTCCCACAAGGCCCAGTTCGAGAGCCTGTTCAAAAATGCCCAGATGCAAGGCGCGCGAAATCCCGAGGAATGAGGCGTACATTTCAGTACGCCGCAGTGACGAGGGACGAGCGCAACGCCGCAGATGGGCGTTTTGGG
>JBFLZG010000052.1:0-17000 GCA_040756235.1 bacterium
CATGACCCGGCCGTTGCGGATGACCAGATCGTAGGGACCGGCGCCTGGTGCGCGGCTCGGGCCGTCGTCGCCCGAGCCGCCGCATGCGGCGGCGATCGCGGCCAGCAGCACGCACACCAACATCGTCCGCAGCGGTCCTCGACTCTTCGGACCCGTCATGTCACGCACCTCCATGGCTCTGTGAACGAGAGAGCACACGCCGCAGGATCTCCGCCAGATCCTCGAACCTGTAAGGCTTGGTGATGACCCCCGAGAACCCGAATTCGGCGTAGCTCGACAAGATGGGGTCGTTGGAATAGCCGCTCGACACGATCACCCGCGCGTCGGGGTGGATCTGCCGCAGCTTCTTCATGGTCTCCCTGCCGCCCATGCCCCCCGGGATGGTCAGGTCCATCAGCACGACATCGATGGGCGGCCCCTCTTGGCACGCCCGGTCATACAGATCGAGCGCTTGCGTGCCGTCCCGGCAGGCGTCCGCGCGATAGCCCAGCTTTTCGAGGGCCCGGGTGACCGCCTTGAGAAGCATCTCGTCGTCGTCGACCACCAGGATGCGCCCGCTGGCGAGAGCGGGCTTTTTCTCCGGTGCGCCCGAGCCTGCGGGCCTTCGGTCGGAAGCCGGCAGATAGACCGAGAAGATCGTCTCCACCCCGGGCCTGGAGCTGACCAAGATCGCTCCGCCGTGCTTCTGCACGATCGAATAGGATACGGCCAGGCCGAGGCCGTTGCCCTGGCGCTTGGTGGAGAAGTAGGGATCGAAGATCTTGTGCAGATGCTCGGGCGGGATGCCGACGCCTTCGTCGCGGACCGTGATCCTCACGTACCGGCCGGGCTCGAGCGCCGCGTCCGCATCTTCTTCCCCGACCGTCACGTTCTCCGCCCGGATGAGGATCGTCCCCCCTCCGGCCATGGCCTGATCGGCGTTGAGGACCAGGTTGCCGATCACCTGCCCGATCTGGCCGTCGTCCGCCTCCACCGTCCAGAGACCTTCGGGAAGATCGGTCTCGCACCGGGACAGGGAACCGGCCAGCGCCAGCCCGGACGACTCCCTTATGGTTTCCGCGATGCGCAAGGGTTTCTTGACCGGCAGTCCGCCCTTGGAGAAGGTCAACAGCTGCTGGGTGATCCCCTTTGCCCGAAGCGAGGCCTTCTTCGCCTCGGCCAGCAGTCCGAAGATCCGCTCCCCGTCCCCGGACCGCCCGACTTCCATTTCGGCCAGCGAGATGTTGAGGACGATGGCGCCCAGGATGTTGTTGAAGTCGTGGGCGATGCCGCCAGCCAGGACCCCGATCGATTCCATCTTCTGCGCCTTGATCGCCTCCTCTTCCATCCTCCTGCGTTCGGTGACGTCGATCCCGAGGGCGAAAACGAAGTCGACCTCGCCTCCGGCCTTGAGGACCGGCCTTCCGTGCCACTCCACGAGCCTCTCCCTGCCGTCCTTGGTGAGGACGCCGGCCACAACGTAGGAGGGCTCCTTCGCCTGCACGAGCTGTTCGAAAAACCCAAGGGCCCCCTCATAGTAAGCAGGTGACACCAGGGTCCGCATCGTGTACTTGCCGACGATCTCTTCGAGCTCGTAGCCGAAAGCCTGCAGCATCGAGGCGTTCACCGTATGTACCCGGGCGTCCGGATCGATGGTGATGAAGAATGCGGGACAGGCCTGGATCAGGCTTCCCGTGAAGTCCTTCTCTTCCTGCAGGGCCTCCTCGGTCCGCTTGCGCTCGGTCACGTCCCGGGAGGTGATGAGGAGTCCCGCGATGGCCGGGTTGTCCATCAGATTGCGACCGATGGCATCGACATGGCGCCACGATCCGTCCTTGCACCGCACGCGCATCTCGACCCTGCGCACCGCGCCGGCGGAGAGCAGGATTTCCTCCATGCTTGCGCTCACGAATCCGAGATCGTCCGGGTGGACCATCTCCAGCGGGTCCTTGCCGATGAGCTCTTCCGGGGAATACCCGAGGGAGGCTTGGGCGGCGCTGGTGTAGCGCCTCATTCCATCTCGGCCCATGATGGTGACGACGTCCGAGAGGTTCTCGATGACCGCTCGGAAGCGCTCCTCACTCAACCGCAGGGCTTCCTCGGTCCGCTTCCGCTCGGTGATGTCGCGCGAGTTGATGACGATGCCCCGGATCGCCGGGTTGTCGAGCAGGTTCTGGAGCACGACCTCGACGACCCTCCAGGACCCGTCCTTGTGGCGCGCGCGCAGCCCGACCGTCACGGTCTCGTCCGGGTTGCGGATGCAGCTGTCCATGGCGGCCCTGGCACGCTCGAGGTCATCCGGGTGAAGGGTGTCGAAGGCGTTCTGCCCGGTCATCTCTTCCGGCGTGTAGCCGAGGACCCGTTCGGCCGCGGGGCTCACGTAACGCCTGGTCCCGTCGGGCTCCATGATGACCATGGTGTCGGAAAGGTTCTGCACCAGGGCCCGAAAACGTTCCTCACTCAGCCGGAGCGCTTCCTCGGCGCGCCTGCGGTCGGTGACGTCCCGGGAGGTCACCAGGATCGCGCGCAGTGTGGGGTCGTGCATCAGGTTCTGCGCTATGGACTCATAGAAGCGCCAGGAGCCGTCCTTGTGCCGCACGCGCATTTCGGCCCTCCCGGCCGAGCCCGCCGCACGTGCGCGGCCCTCGAACAGGATCTTCACCCTCTCCAGATCGTCCGGGTGGATCCAGTCCACGATGGTCCCTCCGACGAGGTCTTCCGGCCTGTACCCCAAAGAGCGTTCGACGTCTCCGCTGGCGTAGCGCACCCTCCCGTCCGGTTCCACGAGCAGCACGACGTCCGAGAGATGCTGGACCAGGGCCCGGAAACGCTCCTCGCTCTGCCGGAGCGCTCCCTCGGCCCGGGCGCGTTCGGCCATCTCCTGCCGGAGCTGCCGCAGCGTCCTCTGAACCTCGGCCGTCCGGTCGTCCACCAGCCGTTCGAGGAGCTCTTCCCTCGTCATCTCCCGGGCCTTCATTCTGACTCCCTCAAGAGACTGTCCAGACCTTCCTGGACCGGCTTCAGCCCCAGGCGCTCGAGAAAGCGCCCGGCGTCATGCGCCATGGCGTCGTTGTTGAACAGCACGCGATTGGGCCGGTCCGGGCTGAGCCAGCCCTCCAGGTCGCGGAGATCGTCATCGGTGTAGACGTAGCGGTACGTGTACGCGGGCCTGCCGCTGAGACGGAAGTAGCGCGGCCTCGTCTCCCCGACCGGGAGCCGGATGAAGGGATCCACCCCATGGATGAGATCCAGGTCCTCGATCAGCTTCTCCATCAGGTCGTCCCTCCAGGCCTCGCCCCGGGGCTCGAAGACGACCCACCGTCCCTTGCGATCGATTCCTTCGAAGAACCGCCGCATGCGGCCGAGGCTTTCCCGGGTCGGCGTGAAGCTCCGCGGCGTCTGGAAGACGATGGCTTCGGCGCCGAGGATCTCGGCGATCTCCTGCGTCCGCTGCCAGGCCATGCGGGTCACCTCGTTCCAGCGGAAGCCTCCTGTGCGGGCCAGCGCCGCAGCCGTCAGCTTCTCCTTGAGGCGGCGGTAGGTAGGGCTCCAGGCCTCGTGGGTCACGAGCTGCCAGGCCTTGAGCGTGAAGACGAAGGGCTCCGGCGCCTTCCTGCGCCACCGCTCGGCCGTGGCGGGGGCCGGCGGCTGGTAAAAGGTCACCTGCACCTCCACGATCTCAAGCTCTCGGAAGGTCCGCGCCTGAGACCCGATGAAGCCGCAGGTCCCCACCAGCAGCTTTCTCTTCGGCCGCGCCGTCATGCTTCCCATATCCCCATTCTGTATCCGCGATCCGGGCAGGCCATGTCAAGCAGCCGAGCAACGCAGGAGGGGCACTGAGCGCGGCGGGTGCACCACCCTCGTTCCGTCTTGGGCTCAGAACGCTCCGGCGTCTTCTCCTCCCAAGGATCGGAGACCACGGCCCTTCGGGCGGGTCCTCTTTTTCGTCCCTCGTCCCGGGCCGGGTGTTCTCGGGACACACGCGCCTGACGGATGTGGTATTCGGGAAGCAGCGCTGCGTTCCACCGGCCTGTCGGAACTCGGGACGGCCTCCGCGACTCGCCCCCGCCTCTCTCGCGCGGACACCCACCGCACTCATGGCAGCACCCGGTAGGGTGGACAAAGCGCCATTGTGTCCACCAACGACGGCTGAGACTGAGCGCGGCGGGTGCACCTCCCTCGTTCTCGGGACGTATGGGCCGCTCGACAGCCTCGTCAGGTGAGATACGAATGGAAATCTTTGCCTATGCGGGCGCTACAGGCGCGCACTGTCTGGAGCAGGTCGGAGGGGCCGGCCTCGACCCCGAGCACCCGCCGGGCCAGAGCCTTCAGCTGCGCCGGGTCCTGAGGCAGCGCGTGGGTCTGACGGTCATCCAGGATCTGCAGGCAATGCTCGATCCGGCGCAGGAAAAGGTAGTCCTGCTCCAGGCGTGAGGCTGTCTCGGCGGGCAGGATTCCCGCCTCGCGCAGGGCCCTCAGGCCTTCGAGGGTGTTCGCCTCGAGCAGGCCGGGCCGATCCGGTCCGTAAATGAGCTGCAAGCCCTGGACGAGGAACTCCACGTCCCGCAGCCCCCCCGGGCCGTTCTTCACGTCGATGACGTCCGGGCCGCCGGAGGAAACGGCGCACTTCCGCACGGCGTCCTGGCGCATGCGCCGCACCGATCGAACGGTCCGCTCCCGATCGCGCCGCTCCAGAAGCACGGTTCGGATCCGCCCGGTCACGGCCCTCCCCAGCTCCAGGTTTCCCGCGATGGGCCGAATCTTCAAGGCTGCCTGCACTTCCCACAGGGAGGCGGCGCGGCGGTAGTATTCCTCCAGGGTCGCGACCGAGGGAACGAGCTCGCCCGAGCTTCCGTAGGGCCGCAACCGGAAGTCCACCCGATAGGCGTACCCTTCGGACGTGTGGGCCGACAGGGCGAGCCCCACCCGCTCCATGACGGCCGTGTAGAATTCCCTGACAGCCTCGCCCTCGAAGCCGCCGGAGTCCGCCGGAGGGGAGAAGGACGACGAGGAGTCATATACGCCCACGAGGTCGATGTCGGAGCTGTAGTTCAGCTCGGCGCCCCCGAGCTTGCCGAAAGCGAGGATGCAGAAGCGCGACTCGAGGTCCGCAGCTCGTGCCGCAAGCCCTTTCTCCTCCCGGAGCAGACCCAGGCTCCGCCACAGGGCCGCTCGCACGAGGGCATCCGCGAGCGTCGACAGCTCGAGCGTGATGTCCCGGGTGGGCGCCTTCAGGACCATGTCCCGCGTGCCGATCCGCAGGATCTCCCGGCGGCGAAGCCTCCGGATACGGTTGAGCCACTCTTCCTGGCCCATCGCCATGGAGCTGACCTCGGCCGTGCCGAGCTCGTCTTCCAGATCTGCCGCGCTCCGGGGGCGGCGCAGCGTATCCGGTTCCATGATCCACTCGAGCAGGCCCGGGTAGCGAACCAGGGTGTCTGCCAGAAACTGGCTGGCCGCGAGGATCTCGAGCAGAATCTCGAGGCGCATGGGCTGGCCCAGCAGGAGATGGAAGTGGAACTCGGGGCTGGGCAGAGAGCGGATGAAGCGCTCCCAGTTGTTGAGCGCCATGTCCGGGTCGGGGGTCTTGAGAAGCGGATCGAGTGCCAGGAGGGCCAGTGAAGCGAAGGTGCGCCGCCTGGATCCGCTGCCCGCCAGGCTCCGCAGATTGACGTAGGCCCGCTGCGGATCCTGAAAACCGGCAGAGGCCAGAATCGCGCGCGAAAGCTCGCC
Organism: bacterium; assembly: GCA_040756235.1. Lineage (GTDB taxonomy): Bacteria > Desulfobacterota > DSWW01 > DSWW01 > DSWW01 > JBFLZG01. The sequence goes on from JBFLZG010000052.1 coordinate 5,713, forward strand.
CGGCACGCTGTCGGCCAGCACCAGGTCGGCCACGGTGCCCGTCACGGGACCGGGCAGCGAGGAGGGGCCGAAGTGCCGGTTGGCGAACGCGCGCACCGCCGCGGTATGGGTCTCGTACTCGATGTGCAGCTTGCGCGCAGGGTCCAGGGCTTCCCCGGAAGAATAGCCCATGCGCCGGGCCAGATGCGCGAGCTCCAGAGAATCGGCCGGCGGCAGGAACAGGTCTTGTGCCGAACCGCGCAACATCCGCAGGGCATTGATGAGAGAGCGCAGGAAATCGTATGCGGTCATGAGCTGCCCGGTCTCTTCCGGCGCCAGTACCCCTGCCTGGGCCAGAGCGGCCAGCGCCGCGTGGACGTGGGGCGTCCGCAGCCCCGGGACCGCGTGGCCGTAGAGCACCTGCAGGACCTGTATGTTGTACTCCAGGTCCACGAGCCCGCCCGGGCTGAACTTCGCGTTGGGCCTGCCGCCGCGGGTCTTCTCCTGATACTGCTTCTCCCTGAGACTGCGGATCTCGCCCGGATCGATCGCCTGAGCCCCGTAGAGGATTTCGTCCCGGATCCTTTCCACCCGCTGCCCGAGCGTCCGGTCGCCGCCCAGGGCGCGCAGGCGGACCAGGGCGAGCCGCTCCACCGAGTGCGCAGGGCCCCCGCGGCCGTAATACGAGCAGAAAGCCTCGAGGCTGCAGGCCAGCGGGCCGGCGCTGCCGAAGGGGCGGAGCCGGAGATCGACGTGAAAGATCCCCTCGCGCTTCGCCCGTATGGACTGAGCCGCGGTCTGGACCAGACGGTTGAAGAACTCCGGGTTGCCGATCGACTCGCCGCCATCGGTCCAGCCGTCGTCGCTGTAAACCACGAGCAGCTCGAGATCCGAGGCCACGCCGAGCGCGGCGCCCCCGAGCTTGCCGAGCCCCAGGACGCCGAACCTGGCCTCGAGACCCGCGGCGGTCCGGGGCACGCCGAAGCGTGCGACCAGGTGCGCGTAAGAGAAATCGGCGGCCCGGTTCACGACCTCTTCGGCAAGAAGGGTGAGCTTCTCGGCCAGTGCTCCGAAGCTCGGATGCGGCTCCAGGATGTGGTCGAGCTCGATCAGGAAGATCTCTCGATCCTTGAAGGCGTTCAAGCGCAGCTGCCGTTCCTCCAGCGTCGACGCGCCCGACAGGATCTCGTCCAGCCTGCGGGAGAGCTCGCCGGGCGGGAGGCTGAAGCGGCGCTCGCCCACGTAGGGTCTCAGCATGGGGAGCAGCGCTTCATAGTGCAGCCGGATGAAGTCCTCCCAGAGAAAATCGCTGGCCCCGAGCAGCCTGGCCAGGTCCTTCAAGGCGTGCGGGTCGGAGAGGATTTCGAGCCAGCCCGCCTTGCCCGGCACTTCCAGCGTTTCTTCGATGAGCTGCTTGAACCGGTGAAGGGCCGCATACGGATCCGGCGCCCTGCCCAGGAAGTAAGTGAACTGCTTGGTGAGCAGCGCCGAGAGCCGGATCCGCGCCAGGGTGCCCGGGTCCTCGACCTTCCGGCCCTGCCCGTCCGTCACGTCGATCTCGTCCTCAGCGCGGCCCTGGATCGTCCGGATCTGGACGCGCTCGATGTAGATGCCGTGAAGCGAAAAGGCATGGGCCAGGGAATAGAGGAAGGCGGGCGTGTCCTGAGAAACGATCTTCAGGCGCGTGCAATCCGGCTGGGAAGGGTCCACGTCCATGTGGACCGGGTAGAGGGCCGGCTGCTCTTCGATGCGCAGGAGAGCCAGACGCCGGACCACCTTGTCGTTCACGAGATGCCGGGCCTTCTCCAGGGAGGGCGCATCGCCCCGCTCCAGCAGCCGTGCGACCTCCTCGAGGGACCTGCGAAATTCCCCCGCCCACGTCTCGAACGGGAGGCCCGTCTCCAGGGTGCCGCAGAAGAGGTCCACGAGCCGGCGGCGGCCCGGCCGGAGCGCGTAACCTTTCGACCGCGCCGCCACCCGGCGAGCAGCGGAGAGCGGCCCGGGCGGCGCAGGCGGCTCCGCCTCCGCGCGGCCATAGGTGAAGCTGTCACCCGACAGGACGTTGAAGCCCGTGCCCGCGAGGAGGCCGGCGATCAGAGCGAAGGCGCCCGGGTAATCGAAAGCGAGCACGGTGCACGCGATGCATCCGTCGCCTCGCTGCTCGAGCACGACCTCCGCCGGATGCTCCGGCGAAAGCCTCAAGAGGCCGAGAAGATGCTGCTGCACCTCCGCTTCGGAAAAGCGCGCGAAATAGCGCTCCCCCAGCCTCCGGACGTGCTCCTCGATCAGACCGGGGTCGACCTCCGGGCAGGCCTGTCGCAACCTTTCGCAGCGCGGTTTCGCCATGGGAGGATGCGGCTCTCCTTGAACAACTGTTCCTCCCGACACCTTATCCCATCGGCAGCGGTTTGTCTGCGGAGCCTCGGTCCAGTCGGCTCCAATCGGCTGCGAGCTCTTCTCCCCCCTTGCGTAAAGGGGGGCCGGGGGGGGGATTTTGGTGGAGAAGCCGAGCTCGAAAATCCCCCCTGACCCCCCTTTTTCAAAGGGGGGCAAAGAAAAGCCGGCGCTCAGGTATCGTAGTACAGGGCGAACTCCCAGGGATGAGGCCTCAGCTCGACCGCCACCACTTCGTTCTTCATCTTGTAATGGATCCAGGTGTCGATCACGTCGGCGGTGAAGACGTCTCCTTTGAGCAGGTACTCATGGTCTTCCTGCAGCGCCTGCAGCGCCTCGCGCAGGGAACCCGGCGTCTTCGGCACCCTGGCCAGCTCCTCCGGCGGAAGGTCGTAGATGTCCTTGTCCAGCGGCTCACCCGGATGGACCTTGTTCTGGATGCCGTCGAGAGCCGCCATCAGGATGGCGGAGAAAGCCAGGTACGGGTTGCAGCTCGGGTCCGGGCAGCGGAACTCGAGCCGCTTGGCCTTGGCCGAAACCGAATACATCGGAATGCGCACGGCGGCGCTCCGGTTCCTGCGGGAGTATGCCAGGTTGACCGGCGCCTCGAAGCCGGGCACGAGGCGCTTGTAGCTGTTGGTCGTGGGGCTGGTGAAGGCGAGCAGCGAGGGGGCGTGCTTCAGAATGCCCCCGATGGCGTACATGGCCATGTCGGAAAGGCCCGCGTAGCCCCCTCCGGCGAACAGGTTCTTGCCCGCCTTCCACAAAGAGAGATGTACGTGCATCCCGCTGCCGTTGTCGTTGAACAGCGGCTTGGGCATGAAGGTCACCGTCTTGTTGTACTTTCGGGCCATGTTCTTGATGACGTACTTGTACTTCAGCATGTTGTCCGCCATCTCGACCAGCGGCGCGAACCGCATGTCGATCTCGGACTGGCCGGCGGTCGCCACCTCGTGATGCTGGGCCTCGATGGCGACCCCGATCTTTTCGAGCGCCAGGATCATCTCGCTGCGCAGGTCCTGGAGACTGTCCGTAGGCGGCACGGGGAAATAGCCTTCCTTGTAGCGCGGCTTGTAGCCCAGGTTCGGCTTTTCGTCCCGGCCCGCGTTCCAGCGTCCCTCGGCCGAATCGATGTGGTAGTACCCCTCGTGCTCGTTCTGGTCGAAGCGGATGTCGTCGAAGATGAAGAATTCGGCCTCGGGGCCGAAGAAGGCCGTGTCAGCCAGCCCCAGGCTCTTGAGGTGCTGCTCGGCCTTGCGGGCGATGTTGCGCGGATCCCGGCTGTAGTCCTCGCCCGTGATCGGGTCGCAGATGTTGCACACCATGACCAGCGTCTTGGCGGAGAGGAAGGGGTCGAGGAAAGCGGAGTTCGCCACCGGCCGGACGAGCATGTCCGATTCGTTGATCGCCTGCCAGCCCCGGATGCTCGATCCGTCGAAACCCAGACCCTGCTCGAACGTGTCCTCGTCGATCTCGCGGGCCGGCACCGAGAAGTGCTGCCACAGCCCGGGGAAGTCCATGAATCGCAGATCCACGATTTGCACCTTTCCTTCCTCGATGAACTCCACGACATCCCTGGGTGTCTTGAACTCGGCCATCTTTTCCACTCCTCATCTTGGGGGTTGATCTGCTGCCGCATGCGGGTGAGCACGCCCCGCGGCAGGCATGCAAGCGATTCGTCCGACTTGCCAGGCTTCCGTTGGCAAGACCTGTGCCAGGATCTGCAACCGTCCGCGACAGCGAGAGTTCCTGCGATTGGGCGCGCGCGGAACCTCGCCACGGGCGGAGAAAACGACAAGAGTGTCGTATGGACGATCGGACATTCTACAAAAACGTAGGAAGTGCCTGGTGCCTGGAGGGGTGTCTACGGCGCCGGGATTCCTTGTCAGCGGGACCGGAGCAGCTGACGGCGCAGGGCCGACCGAACGGCCTCCACGCGCTCGGGTCCCTCCACCTTCTGGCCGAGCAGATCACGGACGTAGAAGACGTCCACGACCTGGTCGACGCGGGTGGCGATCTGGGCGATCCTCACGTCGAGCTCGCATCCGAACAGGGCGTTCGTGAGCTTGTAGAGGAGCCCCGGAAAGTCATGGGTGTACACCTCTACGATGGTGAAGAAGTCGGACGCGTCGTTGTCCACCACGATCCTGTCCAGCGCCGCCGGAGGCCGTTCTCGTGCGGGCCGGGTCGAAGCGAGCTTCTGTGCCAACACTTCGTCCAGGACGAGAGCGCCCTCCAAGGCGGCATTCAGGTCGGCCCGGACGCGGTCCCACGTTTCCGCTTCCCGCAGCGGGTCCGGCGGCGGCTTGACCATGAACAGATCGAGGGCGGTCCCGTTGGTCCAGGTGTAGATCCGGGCGTTCAGGATGTCCAGGTTGTTCAGGGTGCATACGCCGGAGATCTTGGAGAACAGACCCGGCCTGTCCCTGGCGCACACGGTGACGATACGGTAGTCCGCGCCGGGCGGTCTCTTCGCATCCAGGATGAAGGGTGCGTCCCCGAGGCCGCGGTAGAGCTCGGCATGCCGCAGGATGTCCTCGGAGGAAGTATCGAGGAGGTAGCGGGGCGACATCTGGTCGAACAGCTCCTCCGTGCGGCGGCGGGTCCTTTGCCCCGCCTTTCCGAGGACCTCCTGCCTCTTCCTTTTCACGATGTCCACCGACGCCGGCGTGGCGAGCTCACCCTTCTCCAGGATGTGATAGATCTTGAAGAACAGCTCCTCCAGGAGCACGGCCGTCCAGTCGTTCCAGGCTTTGGGGCCCGTGGACTTGCAGTCGGCGACCGTGAGCAGGTAAAGCATCTTCAGCTCGTCGGCGTTCCGGAACTTGCGCGCGCTCTGAACCACGACCGCCTCTTCCTGGATGTTGCGGCGCGTGGCCGTCTCGATCAGGAAGAGGTGCTCCCGCACCAGGAAGGAGACCTGCTCGGTCTCCCGATCCGAGACGTGCAGGCGTGCCAGGGCGGCCCGGACCATCTGCGCGCCCGCAACGGCATGGTCCGGCTTGCCGGGGGCGCCTTTGCCGACGTCGTGAAAGAGGGCGGCCCAGAGCAGCGGCTCCGGGTCCGGGACTTCCTCGAGCAGCCGAGCGGCCAGCGACTCGAGGGGACCGGGACGGTGCAGGTCCTTGAGCACCTGCACCGTGGCCAGGCTGTGTTTGTGGACCGGGTGGAGGTGATAGTTGTCGAACTGAATGCGATTGACGATCCCTTCCAGCTCCGGCACGAGCGCCGTCAGCATGCCGGTGTGAAACATCTCGCTGAGCACGTCCATGACCCGGCCGGGCGCCATGAGGATGCGCCGGAAGGACTGGACCACCGCGTGCGAGCCGCGCAGCTCCTCGGCCGCGCCCGGGACGATGCGCCGCACCAGCCGTTTGGCCTCCAGGGTCAGGGGCAGCCCGGTGAGAGCGGCCTGCTCGAAGGCGCGCATGAGCAGCACGGGGTTCTGTCCAAGATCGTCCGGGGATTCGAAGTCCAGGCCGTCCGGGCCGGCCCTGAGGCCGCCCCCCCGCAGGGCGCGCGCGGAGGCCCGGTTGGAGGCCCTGAGAGGCTTCGGCAGCGCCTTGTTGAGATAGGTGAGGTGGAGCTGCTTGATGTATTCCATGTGGCCGTGCATCGTCCCCAGGAAGCGCTCCACCGCCCGCTGCCCTCCGTCGTCCTTGAACCGCAGCGCCCGTGCCAGCCTGAGCTGGTAATCGAAATAGAGCTGATCGCACTTGCGCCCGCTGAGATGGTGCAGCCAGTTGCGCGCGCTCCAGATGAAGGACAGCGCTTCAACCAGGCTTCGGCACTCGTCCGCCGAGAGGAGCCCGAGGTCCTCGAGCTCGTCGACGCCGCGCGCGTGGTCCTTGGCCCAGGCCAGCCACAGCATGGCATGGTAGTCCCGCAAGCCCCCGATGCCTTCCTTGAGGTTCGGCTCCAGCAGACAGGTGGCGTCGCCGTAGCGGGCGTGGCGCTCGCGGTTCCTGTCGACGAGCCACCCGAGGAAGGACCGGGCGCGGTTATTCAGGACCTTGTCGCGGACCTCGGCCAGCAGCCCGGAGTAAAGGCTCGAGATGCCGCAGAGAAAGCGGGCGTCCGCAAGGGCGGTCAGGGCCTCGAAATCGCGGGAGGCGAGCCTTGCGCACTCCTTGAAGGTGCGAACCGCGTAGCTCACTTCGATTCCTGCGTCCCATAACGGGTAGAAGATCTCCTGCACGAGCTGCGCGCTCCCCTCCGGGATCTTTCGATCGAACAGGAGCAACACGTCCACGTCGGATGCGAGGCACTGCTCTCTGCGTCCGTAGCCGCCGAGAGCGAGGAAGGCACACGGATTTTTCTCGAGGTGCAATCCCGGGCCGACGGCACTGCGTACGAAGCTCTCCTGAAAGTAATTGTCCAGGATCTCCGAGTGGCGCCGCAGGAACTCAGGCTCCTCGCCGCGCGTGAAGCGGAAGATCAGCTCGCGCTTGGCCTGGATGAGCGCCTGCACCGGACTCTTCAACGCCTGCACCGGATCCTTCACGGCTCCTCCGATTGCCTGTCAACGAAAATCTGGAAGCAACGGATATGCCACTCGCTCAAGCGGTCATTCCCGCGAACCCCGGATCAAGGTCCGGAGCAGGCGCGGGAATCCCCTGACCTCCGTCATCCCGGGCCGGCGCCTTCGCGTGGCGTTGTAGGGGCGCTGTTTGCCGCGCGCCCCTTGGGAACCGGCGGACCGCCTCTTGTAGGGGCGACGCATGCGTCGCCCTTTTCCGGAGGCCACGTCACGACCATCCGGAATCACCGGGAACAGGGACCGGATTCCGGCCTGTGAGGCCGTGTCACAATTCGTTATCCCGGCCCTGGTGCGAAGCGCGTGAGAGCCGGGATCCAGAAGGGTGCACCCAGACCAGCTGCGGTAACTGGGCGCAGGGGCTGGATTCCGGCCTTCGCCGGAATGACGGAAATCATGCGGCCGCACCGCTGAGTCCTCCGGAATGAGTGGCCGCATGAGGGTTTGACCGGCTTATGACCCAGCCTCCTGCGCCGGAATGACGGGAAAAAGCTGCGTTCCCGCCTCTTCCACGGGTCAACCGTGGACTCGTGCCCCCTCTCCATGGTGTCCTACATTTTTGTAGTTCATGCTGAGCTGGATGACTCTCGTGTCGTTTTTCCCGGAGGGGCACAAGGGAGGCTGCGGAGACCGAAGCCCCCGATTTGTGCCGGGAATCAGAGGAGATCTTCCCTTCACACAGGGGTCGAGAATGTCCGTGGCACATATTTTGAACGGATCGCTCGCGTCATCCGAGAAAGGAGGTCCCCATGAAGAAGATCGAAGCCATCGTCAAGCCGTTCAAGCTGGATGAGGTCAAGGAAGGACTTTCGGCGCTCGGCATCCAGGGCATGACCGTAAGCGACGTGAAAGGCTTCGGCCGCCAGAAAGGACATTCCGAGATCTACCGGGGCGCCGAGTACACCGTCGATTTCGTGGCCAAGGTGAAAATCGAGATCGTGGTGGCTGCGGAAATGGTGGATCGAGTCGTAGAGGTCATCCTCACACGGGCGCGGACCGGCAAGATCGGCGACGGCAAGGTTTTCGTGCTCCCGGTGGAGGAGGCTTACCGGATCCGCACGAAGGAACAGGGTAAGGACGCCCTTTGAAACAGGGTCGAGGAGATTCCGTGCAGGCCGGGCCGAAGCGGCCCACGCGAGCTCGTGATGGAGGATGCGATGAAGGAAGCGAAGAGAATCCTGTTGCCCCTTTCGTTCTTCTTGATGCTGCCCGCGAGCGCGCTCGCGCAAGAGGAGGCGCCTGTTCTGGACAAAGGCGACACCGCCTGGATGATCGTGGCCACGGCCCTGGTGATGTTCATGACACCGGTCGGCCTCGCGCTCTTCTACGGCGGGATGTCCCGCTCCAAGAACGTGTTGAACACCTTCGGCCTGAGTTTCGTCTCCTATGCGATCGGCAGCATCTTCTGGATGCTCTGGGGCTACACCTTGTCGTTCGGCCCCGACGTGAGCGGGTTCATCGGCGGGCTGTCTTCCCTGTTCCTGAACGGGATCGGTCCGGCCGATCTGCGGGGGACGATTCCCGCCTACCTTTTCGTCCTGTTCCAGATGACCTTCGCCGCCATCACGGTCGCGCTCATCAGCGGCTCGATCGTGGAACGGATGAAGTTCTCATCCTGGGTCGTCTTCTCTCTTCTGTGGCTGACTTTCGTTTATGCGCCGGTGTGCCACTGGGTCTGGGGAGGCGGCTGGCTGGGAACGCTGGGAGCCCTGGATTTCGCGGGCGGAACCGTGGTCCACATCAACGCCGGTGTGTCGGGCCTGGTGCTCGCGCTCATGCTCGGCAAGAGAAGAGGGTATCGGAAAGAAATCATGCTCCCCTCGAGCATCATGCTCACGGCCGCCGGAGCCGCCATGCTCCTGTTCGGCTGGTTCGGATTCAACGCCGGCAGCCAGCTCGCATCGGACGGCCTCGCCGCCTCCGCCTTTCTGGTCACCAACACGGCAGCCTGCGTGGCGGCCCTGACCTGGATGGGCATGGAGTGGTTCGTCTCCAAGAAGCCGACGCTGCTGGGGCTGGCCTCCGGACTGGTTGCCGGGCTCGTGGGGATCACGCCGGCCGCCGGATTCGTCGACCTCGCGGGCTCCCTCATCATCGGCATCGGAGCGGGGCTGATCGGGTACGCCGGGGTGGCTCTGCTCAAGCCGCGCCTGGGCTATGACGATTCTCTCGACGCCTTCGGCGTGCACGGGCTGTGCGGGACCTGGGGCGCCCTGGCGACCGGACTGCTGGCCAACCCCGCGGTGAACGAGCTGGGCAAGGGGCTTTTCTACGGAAATCCGCGGCAGCTCCTCGTGCAGATCGTGAGCATCGCAGTGACCGCCGTGTATGCGGGCCTTGCCACGTTCGTCCTGGCCAGCATCACGAAAGCGATTACGGGCGGGCTGAGAGTTTCGGACGAAGACGAGATGGCAGGTCTGGACGAATCGATTCACGGAGAGCGGGCCTTTGCCATCCAGTGAGCGGTTCCCTTATACTGTCTCCTGGCTTCTGGGTCTCACACCTTACCAGGTACGCCGATGTCCGCGACCGTGGCGCTTGCCCGCTGCACGTCCTACGATCCCGGCCGCGTCCAGCAGGCCATGGAGCGCGTGCTGGATCTGGCCGGCGGGATCGCTGCCTGGGCCCGTCCCGGAGATCGCGTCCTGCTGAAGCCCAACGTGCTCCTGGCGGCGCCGCCCGAGCGGGCCGTCTGCACCCATCCCGAGGTGCTGCGGGCCGCCATCCGCGCGCTGCGGGCTTTCGGCTGCCGCCCGGTGGTCGCCGAACAGCCGGGCATCGGCGCGCTCCAGAGCGCACGCAGGGCCCTGGAAGTCTCCGGCATCCTGGGAGTGTGCAGAGAGGAAGGGGTGGACTGCCGTCTGTTCCGGGAGAAGGGCTTTTCTCCGGTCCCGCTCCCCGCCGGAAAGCAGGTCCGTGAGGTGATGCTTCCCCGCGAGCTCCAGGAAGCGGATCACGTGGTTTCCCTGGCCAAGGTCAAGAGCCACATGCAGGCTGCCTACACGGGAGCCATCAAGAACTTCTACGGAGCCATTCCCTTCCGCCAGCGCAAGCAGATCCATGCGCTTGCCAAGTACGTGCGTTTTTCGGAGGGCATCGTGGACGTGTTCCAGGCGGTCCGGCCGCGCTTCGGGATCCTCGACGGCATCCTGGGCATGGAGGGGCGGGGACCTTCTGCAGGTAAGCCGCGCCTGCTCGGCCTGCTCATGGCCTCGACCGACCTGGTCGCGCTGGACCGGATCGCGCTGGCTGCGGTGGGCTGGGACGGCCTGCGGGTCCGTCACGTCGAGGACGCGGCGGCGCGCGGCCTGGGCATTGCGGACGTGCGCAGGATCCGCGTGGCGGGAGAGCGGCTCGACGACGTGCGCGTGCCTTTCGCCCTGCCGCCGACGGCCTTCCGCAACCCGCCCCGCTTCCTCCTGGACACCCTCTACAACCTCTGGTCCATCAAGCCTCTCGTGATCCGGGAAAAGTGTACCGCCTGCAGCACCTGCGTGGCGGCCTGCCCGGCCGGGGCCATCCGGCTCGATGATGCGCCTCGGGCCGTCATCGACTACGACCGGTGCATCGAGTGTTTCTGCTGCCACGAGCTCTGCCCGAGCGACGCCGTTACGGAAAAGCAGTCTTCACTGAAGGCCGTGCTGAGCCGCCTGCGAAGGGCCATCCGGCCTCTCCCGAGCGATGCCGACCGATCGTGACCCTCATGGAGCTTCTCCGCTTCGTCTTCGTGCAGCACCTGGGCCCCGCCTGCTGGGCTGCACTGCTGGCCGCGGCCGGCTGCCTGCTCGCTGTCGCGGTCGAGCGGCTCGAGCTGGAGCGGCTGCTCGATCTCTCGATGCTTCTGTTCAGGATGGCCCTGAGGCTCGTCGGGCGTGAGGCGAATGCGCGCATGGCCGCCGCCATCTTCGCGTTCAACGGGACGGCCATCTTCCTTTACCTGGCTTGCGGATTTCATCCCGCCCTGCCGGCCGCGATCGCCCTGCTGACCGGGTTCAACGTGACGGCGATCCTGCTCGCGGTCAGCCGCACCGCAGCGGCCTCGGAGGAATCGCTTCCTCGGACCGGCGGCCGCCGGGTTCCGGGCCGGAACGTGACGACCCTTTGCGGCACGGCGGTCCTGCTTCTCGAGCTGCCCTGTTTCGCCTTCTCCGTCGGCATGGGCATTCGGCTGGGCCAGGACGTGCTGGCCGGGCGCACCGGCTACCTCGAAGGCCTTGCCCTCCGCGCCGAAGCCTACGCGGCCGTCATCCTGCCTCTGCTCTTCGTGAGCGCAATCTGCGAGACCGTGGCGATCCGCGGCATGGCGGTCGCCGCTGAATGAAACCCCTCTCCCCCGCTGCACGGGGGAGAGGGTCGGGGTGAGGGGGACAGGAGCGGG
>JBFLZG010000053.1:0-18401 GCA_040756235.1 bacterium
TCCCGGCTCACACGCGCTCTGCACTTGGGCCGGGATGACAAGACCAGGGCGACGCATGCGTCGCCCCCACAAGATCCTGCCGGAGGTTGGCAACCGGCGGCCTGAAACGGCCACATGTAGGGGCGACTGATCATTCGCCCCCACTTCAGCAGTCTTCCCCGCGCGCCGCCCCGTTCCTCGATGCCCTGGTGGATGACCAGCTCCTGGCCTGCGCGAAAGCCGGCGTCGAGCACTCTGCGGTCCTGCCGCGAAGGCCCCCTGCGCACGGTGGTCACCCTGGGATACATATAGGCCATGTGCTCCTCGAGCAGCGGGTCCTTGAGCACGATCAGGGCCGCCCCTTTGCCGGTCCCGGCCGCGGCGCGCTCCTGCTGCTGCGCAATCAGCCTGGAGCGGAAGCCACGAAGGATGCCGATGGCGAAGTCCGTCCGGCGGGCGCGATGGAGCTTTCTCTCCCGGTTGTAAGCCGACCACTGGCATTCGACGAATCCGCGCACGAAGTCGAAGACGTAGCCGGCGAGCCGGACGTTCTGCGGCGTTCCGCTGATTTCCAGGACCCGGCCTGACCGGTCCCGGTCCAGCACGTAGGCCGGCACCCACATGCAGCGCACGAAATAGAACTCCTGGAGCAGGTTGGCCAGGTGGTAATCCTCGGCCGGGTGCCGGATGCGCGGCTTGCCGGCGAAAGCGGTCACGAAGTCCCTGGGCAGCCGCTGTTCCACGAGATCCAGGTTGTATCTGGCCATGAGCTCGTGGGCCTTGGCCATGGCCGCCTCGGCTTCGTGCCGGTCCGGGCTCTCGGCCAGGGCGAGGAGTTTCTTCACGCGCACGAGCCTCTTGGCCGGACCGCTCGTGCCTTGCCGGAGGATGCGCTCATCCAGGGGCTGCCAGCTTGCCGATGCCCTCGGGTTCGCCCGGAGCAGCCTGCAGGCCTGTTGAAAGGCCGGTCCGTGGGCGGGCTGGCCGTCCGAGCCCAGCACTTCATCGGCGAGCTGGTGAGCCATCTCGTGGTGCAGCACTTCCCGAACCGAATCCCACGAATGCCCGTGCACCAGGTCCCGGCTGATCGAGATCTCGCGTCTCTCGCGGTCCCAGACACCCCATCTCTTCTTCATGTCTCCCAGGCTGAACAGAGGCCGTCGCATGGCCTGCCGGTGCGGCAGTCTGAGGACCCAGAGCGCTGCCTCCCACTCGAAGGCGAGCCCGCGAAGGAGCCTGCGCTCCGGGTCATCGCGACCCTCCCGGGACCTCGGTTTCGCCTGAGCCATCCCCTGCGCCTCCCCGAGCGGAATTCTTTGACACACTTTCGGCTCCGTTTCAAATCGCGAAGGCAAAAAGGGTTATGGCTCGGGCCGGCGACCGTATTATAATCAGTCTTCCCTATGGAGCCGCCTGCTGAGGGGTGCGCAAGGAGGTAGCGCCATGAACAGGATCCTGACCGCCTGTATCGTCTGGCTCGGAGCATGCGTCCTGGCGACAGACGAGCTGCCCATGAGCTCCGATCCGCATGCCGGTCTGCTCCGGACGGCTTCCGCCGCCGAAGAGGCGGGACCCATGCGCTTCAAGAGATTCAGCTACGTGGACCGGGAGGGGATCGGGATCGAAGCCTTCAGCCTGCTCGTCCCTCAGGACTGGCAGTTCAGCGGAGGAATCCACTGGATCCTGGACAACCCGGGCATGCCGGCCAGATCGGCGTTCACGGTGCGCAGCCCGGACGGGAGCGAGGAGCTCGAGGTGTTCCCGAATCAGCCCTTCTTCTGGACCGACAACCAGTTGGTGCTCTCCGCCCTTCCGGCCGGCGCCCGCTACTTCGGCTGCGAGGTGCGCCCGCCTTGCGCGGGACCGCTGGAAGCGCTCAGGGGAATCGTTCTTCCCAGGTTCCGTGGAAAGGCCGCGGGCCTCAAGGTGGTGAGCCAGGAGGTCCTCCCCGATCTGGCGCGGGCCCTGGGAGCAGGGTCGGGCTCACAGCCGGGAGTCGTGAACTCGGCTTCGGCCGGCAAGGTGAGGATCGAATACACGAGGAAAGGGCTTCCCACCGAGGAAGAGATCTACGGGGTGGTCGAGACGGTCTCCTTCCCGGTCCAGACGATGTCAGGAGTCCGTACCAGCACCTTCTGGTATGCGAACTATCTGTTTTCTTTCAAGGCCCCGAAGGGGAAGCTCGATTCCCGGGCCAAGGTTTTTCAGACCATGACCTCTTCCTTCCGGGTCGATCCGCAGTGGTTCAACAAGTACAACCAGCTCGTACTCTCCCTGATCCGGCAGCAGATCCGGCAGATCCAGAGCATCGGCCAGCTGAGCCGCATGATCAGCCAGACCCACGACCAGATCAGTCAGGAGATGCTCGATTCTTACAATCAGCGGCAACAGGTCTACGATCGGCTCTCGGACAATTTCTCCCGCCACATCCGCGGCGTGGACGAGTACTACGACCCGATCGAACAGAAGAACGTCGAGCTGCCTTCCGGGTACACCAATGTGTGGACGAACCCGCTGGGCGAGTATGTCCTCACCGACGACCCCAACTTCAACCCCGGAGTCGGCTCCAACCTGCACTGGGAGAGGATCGAGAAGACCCGATGATGGTCATGCTCGGGGGGCATCCTGGGGGGGCATTCTAAGGAAGCACGATATTTGGCGGTCAGCTCGGTCCCTGCTTCAGAGCTGGCGGACGGGTTTCACTCGATGGACCATTCGGTCACGAAGCGCTCCTGATTTTCCTGGCGGAGGCCCCGTGTGTCCTTCTTTTCCGAAGAGATCGCCGCCCCTGGAACGGTAAAGGCGTTCGCATCCTCTTCGTCCGTACGTGAGGCGAAGCCGTCCGGTTGTGCGGCCTTGTTCCCGGGAGTCGTTGCGGCCGGCACCTTCGGTTCTCCGGTAAGCATTCGTTCACCTCCTCTCGTCGCAAGGCCCGGATGAAACACTGAGGACAATGGGCAGTCCTCGAGCCCCCCAGACCCGGGGAGCAATCGACGTGCCAGCGTGGCGTGGTTCTCCTCGCTTCGCTCCATCCGCTGAATTGAAAGAGGAAAATGCCCGGCGGCCGCGAGCGCGGGCGCGCTTCGTCCGCTCCGCAGCCGTCGGATTCCTTGTCACTTCGTGAAAGATTCTTTGCAGGCGGGCACGGTTTGACAGGACGAGGCGGAGGAACGTAGATTCGACCGGCCGTCGGAGGTTCGTGACCTTCTCGCCATGGAGTCGCCATGCAAGCCAAGAAGTGCGGAAGCAAATGGATCCTGAGGATCGACAAAGGCGAAGAGGTGGTCGCGACCCTGAGAGACTTCTGCGATTCCCGGGGGGTGCGGCTGGCCTCGGTCTCCGGCATCGGCGCTGCCGACACGGTCGTGATCGGGTATTTCGAGACCGCCGCGAAGAAGTACCACACCCTGGAGCGAACGGGCGACCACGAGATCACCAACCTGAGCGGCACCGTTTCGACCATGGGCGGCCAGGTGTATCTTCATCTCCACATCACGCTGTCGGACCCGAACGGCCAGGCCTTCGGCGGTCACCTGAGCTCGGCGCTGGTGAGCGGCACCTGCGAGATCGTCCTGGATCCGATCGAGGGCGAAGTGGACAGGGAGCTCAGCCAGGAGGTGGGCTTGAACCTGCTCAAGCTCTAATGGGGTCCGGGAGGCTTCATGCTGAAGAAGACTTTCTGCCACGTCCCGGGGATCGGCCCGAAAAGAGAGCGCTGGCTGTGGCAGTCCGGGTTCCGGTGCTGGGAGGACTGCGACCCGGCGAAGCCCCTTCCGCTTTCACGAGAGGCCGCCGGATCGTTCCGCAGATACGTGGAGGCTTCCGGGGCCCGGCTCGCCGCTGACGATCCCGGTTTCTTCGCGGGCCTCCTGCCCCAGAGCCTCCTCTGGCGCTTGTTCCCGGAGTTCCGCCACGCGACCGCCTACCTGGACATCGAGACCACCGGATCGGTCGGCTGGGAGAGCCCGATCACGACCGTGAGCGTCTACGACGGCGCTTCGATCTCCTGTTACGTGCAGGGAGACAACCTCGAAGCCTTCCCGGAGGACATCTCCCGGTACAAAGTCCTGGTGACCTACAACGGCAGGTGCTTCGACCTGCCGATCCTCGAGAGGCACTTCGGCACTCGCTTCCCCCACGTGCACATCGATCTGAGATTCGTGCTGAAGAGCCTGGGCATCGGGGGCGGGCTCAAGAGGTGCGAGCGGCAGATGGGGATCGACAGGGGGCTTCTGGACGGCGTGGACGGGTTCTTCGCGGTCCTCCTCTGGCAGGAGTACGCGAGCACGGGAGATCCCAGGGCGCTGGAGACGCTTCTGGCCTATAACATCCAGGACGTGGTCAACCTGGAGGCCCTGATGATTTCGGCGTACAACCTGAAGCTGGGGGAGACGCCCTTCGGCCTGGACGGGGTCCTGCCTGCTCCCGTCGCTCCGGAGTTGCCGTATGCGCCGGATCCGGAGACGATCGAGCGCGTCCGGCGCCGCATCACGAGCTGGGAGCAGCCCTACTGACCATCGCTCTCCCGAAACTCGCGAGCGAGCGACATCCGGGGCGCCCAGTCTCGATGAGATCCGCGAGCGTGGCGATCCCACGATAACAGGGGGATTGCCGCGGACCTTCGGTCCTCGCAACATCCGGTACTTGCCGCCCGTCGCCACGTCGCTGGCGCCCGAACCCGCCCCTGCGACAGCCGCACCCGGCCCTCACCACCTGTCCCGGTCCTGCGCCCTGAATGTACCCGAGTAGGTCGCCGTGCCGACGGTCCGCTGAAAGATGAACTGGCAGACCGCCGTGCCGGGGTGAAGCTCGAGCGGGTTCGGCCCGAAGTTGCTCATCTCGAGCACCTGGTGATTGTCGATCCCCGGCTGCATGAAGCTGGCCGAGATGTGGACCAGCAGCCCCATCCTGGCGAAGCGGCTCCGTCCCTCGAGCCATCCGCAGACCGTGGGCGGCAGGGTGATCCTTTCCACCGTGATCCCCAGAGTCGTCTCCCCGGGCATGAGCAGCATGAAGCCGCCCTCGGCCACCTCGACCTTGGTGCTGAAATCCCGATAGTCGGAGTCGCCCGCGACCCTCACGTTCTGATGGGTGCTCTTGAAGACCCGGAAGGTCGACCCGAGATGGAGGTCCACCGAGGCCGGGCCCACACAGGCCGGATCGTACGGATCGATCCGGATGTTTCCGGCTGCGATCTCCCTGAGGATTTCATCTCGGGTGAGGATGCACATGATGGTCCCCCGGTGGTGCAGGGCAGCGGGCGCCGTTCCGTTGACGAGCACATATACCATACAAGGTTTCCTTCTGTCTGCCGGAATCGCAGCTGTCGTGCAGGCCGGTTTCGGTCTCCCCTTCCGATCCTCCCTTCCTTTCTTCTGCGATTTTCTTTGTTGACACGGATCCTGGATCCGGGTAAATTACCTGCCACATTCTTGGCGCTTCTCTGTTTTGGTGAGGTAATGTACCGCTCAGATTTCGCATGGTCTGGGCGGTTGTTTTTTTGGTGCCGGCAGAGAGAGCGCCCGTCATCAAAGGAGGTCTTCTGATGGAGAGTCGTGAGCAGGGAACGGTGAAGTGGTTCAACGAGAAGAAGGGCTACGGATTCATCGTACGGGATGCTGGAGGTGACGTGTTCGTTCACTACAACAGCATCACCGGCGAGGGCTTCCGCACCCTCACCGAAGGCGACCGGGTGGAATTCACGGTGAAGAAGGGCCAGAAAGGCCTCGCAGCGGAGCAAGTGACCAAGGTCCGGGAGAACCCCGCCTGATCCCCCGACTGCCGACCGGGGTCTTCATAGACGACGAAAACTCCTTGTTCAGAATCCCTCTCTTGTGCTAGATCTCAGGATGCAGGTTCGTTCTTCCTTCTGCCTTCTGGCGCATACCCATTCCATGTGCAAGGGCTGACTGCCGGCCGGAGGGAAGGGCCGTCCGGAAGGCCTTGTCCAAGCGGATCGGGGAAGGGAGCGGAGCATGAGCTTTCAGGAGGTCGTGAAGATTGCCCGCGGCATGGGGATCAATCCCTACAGGAAAACAAAAGTCCTTTTGATCCGCGAGATCCAGCGCACAGAGCACAATATCGACTGCTATGCGACTGCTCGAGTCGTGCACTGCGGCGAGACGGGGTGCCTGTGGAGGGAGGACTGCCTGCAGGCGAACCGCTCACAGCCGGAGAAAGCTCGGCCGAGGCCTTGAGGCGACTTCGAAGCGGGGCAGGTCTCCGCCGACGCCCCGCCCGGCCCGGCATCTGCTCTGACTGCGTTCGGTCTGGCCGGCCGCTTCGGGACCGACCTGCAGGACAAGGGGAGGCTTCTGTTGCCCTTTCCCCTGAAGCGTGCCGGGAGCAGAGCGGCTGGCCAAGGCCGTTCTGCGCTTCTTTCCAGGAATGGATTCAAACCCGCTGACGCCGTTTCATCGCCCCGGTCCGACGGGAGGAGAGCGAGCCATGACACCCAGAGCACTTGTCAGGGTCGTTGTTCTGACGTTCGCACTGGCCGCCGCCTGCGACGACGGCGATGACGGCTCTCGGTCCGACGTGGAGCCCCTGCCGCCCGAGGGGCCAAAATCCATGGCGCGCCGTATCCTGGATGAGAGCGATCTCATCGGCGGACCGAGGGCCACCGGAAGGGTTGGAGACTACCTGCTCGCCAATGACAAGATCCGGCTGGTGATTCAGGACGTGGGCAGGGATCCCATCGGGTTCGTGAGCCCGTACGGCGGAAACATCGTGGACGCGGATCTGGTCCGGGGCGCGGGCGAGCCCGACAACGACCAGTTCATGGCCATGAGCCCGCAGATCAACATTGAAAGCACCTTCAACGCCACGTCGATCGAGGTGGTCCACGACGGGGCCGACGGGGAGGCGGCCGTCATTCGCGCGAGGGGCGTGGACGACTGCCTGGACTACATCAACGCGAGCCAGATGATCAAGTCCATGGGCGGCGGCGTGCCCCTTTCCGTGCCGGATTCGGCCGATGACGTCGACATCCTGGTCGAGATCGTCACCGAATACAGTCTGCGGCCCGGCGACGACTTCGCCCGAATCGAGACCTTCATCAAGAACGTCGGCCAAGACGCGCAGGGTCTCTACTTCGGCGATTACATCGTGAACTCCGGCGGTGAGACCGATCTGTTCGTGCCGGGCAGCGGCTTCGGGGAGCCCATGCTCCGACTGAAGCTCGACTTCATCGCCCTGCGCGGGGAAGGGGGCGCCCAGGGGCTGACCTATGGCTACGTGCCCGAGATCGTCCACCGGAGCACGGCCTTCACCCAGACGGGCGTGACGGTAACAAGCCTCGGCACCAACGCGGTCGCCCTGCTGCTCCTCGGTGTTGCGCCGAGCGTCGAGATCCCGCCGAGCGGGGTCTTCTCCTATGTCCGCTGGTTCGTGGTGGCACGGGACATGGGAGCTGTCCAAGCCGTTCGGGACGAAATCTTCGGCTTCGCTGCCGGTACCCTCAAGGGCCGGGTGACCGTGGCCGGCGCGCCGCTGGCCGGCGCCGCCGTGGCGGCCGTGCAGTCCCCCGGCGACCTGGGTGCACCCTACAAGGTGATGTCCGTGCTCGAGACCGACGCCGACGGACAGTTTCAGGGCCCTCTGCTTGCGGGCAGCTACGGGCTCATGGTTTCCAGAGAGGGCTATCCCTACGATTCCGGCTCGTCGACGCCGGGCCAGACGGGCGTGAGCATCGCGGCCGGTCAGGTCACGGAGGTGGCGCTCGCCCTGCCTCCGACCGGGCGGTTGCGGGTGCGCTGCCTGGACGAGGCCGAGAGCCCCGTCCCGGGCAAGGTCACGCTGGTCGGCTTCGACCCCAGCCCGGTGCTGGACAACCCGCAAAGTCTGCTCGGGCTGCTCAGTCTGAACGCCTATGTCTTCGACGACCCGGGCGGCGAGAGCCTCTTCGGCCTGGCCAAGGTCCTGTTCCTGGACCCCTCCGGCGACTCCGGAGAAGTGTCGATCGAACCGGGGCAGTACGAGCTGTTTGCGTCCCGCGGTCCCGAGTACAGCCTGTATCAGAGCCCGGTCGAGGTGGTCGAGGGCGTGCTGACCGAGGCGGAGGGACGCATCGCACGCGTCGTGGACACGACCGGCTTCGTGTCCGGCGACTTTCACGTTCACATGATCAACAGCCCGGACTCCAAGGTCCCCGAGGAGACGCGCGTACGCACCTTTCTGGCTGAAGGCGTCGACTACCTGGTCGCCTCGGACCACGAATACCTGACCGACCTGCGGCCCACGATCCAGGCGATGGGCGCCCAAGGCCTGATCACGACCTCCGCGGGCCAGGAGATCACGCCGCAAGACTACGGTCACTACAACGCCTTTCCGATGCCGCTGGATCCTTCCCGCCGGAGCATGGGCGCGCTCGACTGGGCCAGGGAGGCGCCTCCGGGCCAGGATTACCGCACCCTCGGCGCCTACTGCATGGCTCCGGGCGAGATCTTCGAAGCGGCCCGGGCCCTTCCGGGCGAGAGGGTGGTCCAGGTCAATCATTTCAATTCCGGCGGCGGCGCGGGCTTCAACATCCTCGGCTTCGACACGGGCCAGGTCCCGCCCGCTTCGACCGTGGATCCGGCGCCCTTCCGGCTCGATCCCGCGATCGAGAACCTCTTCTCTGCGAACTTCGACGCGCTCGAGATGCTCATCGGCAACAACAACGAGCAGGTCGGGATCTTCTTCAACGAGAACCTCGGGGACTGGTTCAACCTCCTCAACCAGGGCCTGGTCCGCACCGGCTCGAGCGACTCGGACACGCATGACCGAAACGTGACCCAGGCCGGCACCTTCCGCAACTTCATCGCCTCCTCCACCGACAGCCCCGGGGCCGTGACGGAATCCGAGCTCGTGAGCAGCGTGCGGGACGGCAGGATCGTGGGCGGCTACTCGCCGTTTCTGACGGCCACGGTGCAGGCCGAGAGCACGGGCGAGACCGGGGGCCTCGCTCTGGGCCTGCCCACGCTCGTGAGCACCACCGACGGCAGCGCCGGCTTCCGGCTCGAGATGGCGAGCCCGGTCTGGATCGAGTTCGACCGGGTGGAGCTCTATATCAATCATGTGCCCGAGGCGGTGGACGACGACGGCGACCCTGCGACGCCGCCACAGTACAGGGCCGCACCGGACGTCGTTCTCAGGGCCGGCGACGATTTCGAGAGGGTGGAGGTCGTAGACCGGCCCGAGCTCGGCGGAGCGGCCCATTTCGAAGCTGCGGTCGAAGTCGTGCTCGAGGGGCTCGAACGGGACACCTGGATCGTGGCGGTCGTGCGCGGCACCGAAGGGGTCTCCAGGCCGCTGTTCCCGGTCGTTCCCAACGAGATCTCGAGGGAGACGAACGCTTCCCTGGCCGACCTGCTCGACGGGAACCTGGGGGAAGGTGGTATGCTCGCGCTCTCCTTCACCAACCCCCTGTTCGTCGACGTGGACGGGAACGGAAGGTATGACGCCCCGCAGGCGCCCTGAGAATGGCTGCTGTACGAATGGCTCCAAAGGCCGAATGTCGCGAGCGAGGCGCGGGAACGGGAGCCATCTGACCACCTCTTGTAGGGGCGACGCATGCGTCTTCTTCTCCCCTCTGTGCCTCGGGGGCCCGGCTCTTTTCCGTCACCCCGGCGCAGGCCGGGGTCCAGTCCTGTCACCCGGAAACTACCGCTGTCCATGATGCACCCTTCTGGATCCCGGCTCGCGCGCGCTCCGCAGCCGGGCCGGGAATGACGAAACATGACACAGCCGCGCAGGCCGGAATCCAGTCCCACTCCCCCCTTCTGCAAAGGGGGGCTGGGGGGGATTTCAAGACCCCCCCATCCGTCTCCACAAATCTCCCTAACCCCCTTTTCCAAAGGGGGGACTTTTTCGGGATGCAGACCCCTGGATCCCGGCTCGCACGCGCTCCGCACATGGGCCGGGAAGACGAAACATGACAACCCTGGGACTCGATGTGCCGTGAACCACCTCTTGTAGGGGCGACGCATGCGTCGCCCTTCGCGGGATCCATCAAATCGCGATGAGCCTTCGGATTCTGGCCTTGGCGCTGGCCCTGCTGTCGCTGCACCTCTTACACGCCAACAGCCTTGGCGCCGGGGTCCAGCCTCCGCCTGGGGACAAGACCCTCATCGAGCTCCTGGACGAGGCGCAGATCGTCCTGTGCGTGAAGATCGGCGCAGTGGACCTGCTGGATACCGGGAGGGTCGGTGTGGCCGACGTCCTCGCAACCTGCGCGGTCAAAGGGGACGCGGGCCAGAAGAAGCTACTGGTGGTCCAGGAGCTTTTCTTTCCTTCGGACGTCCCTGCCTTCCGTCCCGGCAGGGAAGCGCTCCTGTTCCTGACCGGACTCCCGGCCCAGTCCCGGTGGGAACCGTACCGCTCCAAGGGCATCCGGTACATGCCCGTGGGCCGCGGTGCGGGAGTTAAGGAAATGGAACCGGCGGGCCTGAAGCGCGCCGTGGAATTCCTCGGGCGCTACACCGAGCTTCGACTCTCGAGCGATCCAAGGGGCGTGAAGAAGTACCTGGACTTCCTGGTCCAATCCTTGGACAGCCCGGACGCCCTACTGCAGGAGGCCGCCGTGGCGGCCCTCGGCCGCCTGGAAGCGCTGCCTTCGGAGATCGCCAGCGCAGATCGATCCCGTCTCCAGGCTTTCCTGCTCGACCCCGACCGGAGCCTGAGTGCCCGCAGCCGGCTGCTCGGGGTGCTCGTCGAGCTGGGAGGGTTCGAGAGCGCGATTTCCGCGCTCCTTCGGAACGAGCCCGGAATGAGGCCGTCGATCCTGGCACTGCTGCTCGCCAGACGCGGGGCCGTCACGGTCGAGCCGGGCAGCGTGATGGCGTGTCTGGAGGATGATCGTCCGCAGGTGAGGGAGCAGGCTCTCATCCTGGCGGGCGAGGCCGCGGGCGACGAGGCGGCCTCGGCCCTCCGCCAGGCGGCCCTGAAGGACCCGTCGCCCGAGGTCCGGGCCCGCGCCATGTCCATCCTGGGCCGGGGACACTCAGCCGACCAGGCCCGATCGATCCTGATCCAGGGCTTCTCGGACGAAAGCCCCTATGTCGTGGGGGCGGCGGCCAGGGCTCTGGTCCGGAGGGAGGGGGCGGACGCCACGCGAGACCTTGCCCGGCTCCTTTATTCCCCGGACCCGAAGTCCAGGACCGTGGGCATCCTCATGCTGGCCGCCCAGAACGAGGATGAAGCGCGCAGGATTCTGAGACAGGCCTCCGAGACCCTCCCGGACCCTGAGGCGAGAGAGCTTTGCGGGCGCGTCCTGAAAGAGGGCGCCTTGCAGCCCGACGCCCTGGATCAGGTGCTGGGCAGCCCGTGAGGGCCGGCGAGGGAAGGATCCTCGTTAGGTGCCGGGCATCAGAGAGCGGTCCCCGCTCCCGAGCTCTCCGGCGGTCAGCATCCCTCCCGCTCCCGGCTGAGCCGGCCCAACCGGTAGGCGTCCAGCACGGAGAAGATCCAGAGCCCGACGACCCAGACGAGGCTGCCGGCGTAAGTCGAGGCCGCCTGGTGCGAGGATTCGACCGCCAGCCGCACCAGCGCGGCCGTGTCGATCACCGTGTTCTCCAGGTCTATCTGCTGCATCACCGCGATGGCGGTACGGGCGGCGGTCCTCGCGATCACGGCCAGCCCGGCCAGGACGGCCGCCATGATCAGGATGCCCCTGCCCTGGCGCCGCAGCAGGATCTGGCCAGCCCCTGGAAAGACGACCCCGGAGACCAGGGCCGCCTTGAAGGCGAGCGTCATGTGTCACCTCCCCGAGATGCCGGCGCTCCCATCCTTCTCCCCTCGCGGGGGGATGCAGGATGAGGGTGAGTCTGCTCCGGGGGATTTCGGATGGAGAAGCTGAGCTCGAAAATCCCCCCCCGACCCCCCTTTTTCAAAGGGGGGAGAAGAAACAGCCGCAGGAGTCGGTCTGCTCGCTTCATATCTTTTCGAATTACAGCATCGCATTGCGCAGTTCTCGCGAGCCTCCGAGGGGCGTTTTTCGACACCCTCTTTCAAAGGAGGGCAAAGGACTGGACTCACGGTCGGTTGGCTCGCCTCACCCCTCTGCCACTATCAGGCACACGATCACACGACCCAGTTGGGCCGCGTACTCGCCCAGGCCTGGAGCAGTTCGTCCAGCCCTTGTTCGAGCCCCCGGGCAAGGTAGAACCGCGGCAGGAGCAGATCGTCATCCGGCCCGATGACTCCCTCCCGGCGAGCGATCTCGGCCAGCTTTGTGTTCGGATAGATGCGAATGCCCGTGGTCACCGCGATCAGCTCACAATCGAGTGAATCGGCGAAAGCGAGGGTTTCCTTGACCGTGTCCAGGGTCTCGCCCGGAGCGCCCAGCATGAGCATGCCGAGCCTGCGAACGCCGCATTCCCGCAGGAGCCTGGAGGTTTCTCGTACCTCATCGAGCCGGTAGCGCTTGTTCATGCCCTTCAGGATCGGCTCGCAGCCGCTCTCGAACCCCAGGGTCACTTCGACGCAGCCGGAGGCGGCCATGGCCCGGGCGAGGTCCTCGCGCATCCTCCGGGGATAGAGGATGCAGCGCCAGGAGAGGTCGGTACCGAGCGCGGCGAGGCCGGCGCAAATCTCTCGGGCATAGGTATCCGGTACATTGAATGTATTGTCCACGAAGTGAATGCGGCGGATCCCCCGGTCCGCCAGCCGCTCGATCTCCCGGGCGACGATCGCCGGTGAACGCTTGCGCAGAGGCCTCCCTTCCACACCGGCGGTGGAGCAGTAGCTGCAATCCATGGGGCAGCCGCGCCGGGTCTGGTAGGGGAACCAGATCTCCTCGTTCCGCATGGCCGAGGCCAGTCCGGCCAGGTCTTCGCCCAGCGTGAACCCGTCCAGGCTCTTTGCCAGCACCCTGTCCCCCTGGGAGCCCTTGCCCGCAAGAAACAGGCCCGGGGTGCCGGAGAGGGAAAGCCCTTTCTCCAGGCGGTCGAGCAGTAGAGGGAACGCGACTTCTCCTTCTCCCTGGATCCCCATGTCCGCGCCCAGGTAAGCGAGCAGGGCCTCCGGGTAGATGCTGTAGCCCGCTCCGCCCAGAACGATCGGCGCCTCCGAGAGCTGCCGCATCTCGCGCACCAGCTTGCGGATCGGCTCCAGGAGGAACTGGGTGGAGCGCATCTTCTGGTCGTCGATGTTGCGCACCGAGATGCCGACGAGGTCGGGCCGGAAGGTCTCCAGATGTGCCCGGGCGGCCTGGCCGGGATCCGGACAGGTCATCAGGTCCAGGAAGGCGACCTCATGGCCGGCCTTGCGCGCAGCCTCTGCGACCAGAGCCAATCCGAGAGGCAGAGTGACCTCGATGAAGCGTTCCTTGTTGGCCGAAATGAGCAGGATCTTCATGGCGCTCCGGTTACGGGTGGAAGGGTTGCTTCGCCTTCGGGACCACCTGGCCCGCTACCGATTATATCCTCTCTCGCGGGAGGGTGTCGAAAGAGACCCTGGCCGTTCGTCGAGCTCCTCGCAGCGACAGAAACAGGGGGGCGCCGGTCGTCTTTGACAGGGTGTTCGCACCGGCTGTAACCTGAGGGCCGAACAGCCGGAGGAACACATGCACAGGGTGCCCGTAAGCACTCCTCGCCGCGTTCGCATTCTGTCACTCGCGCTCCTTCTTCTGGTCGGCTGCCGCTGGCTGGGGCTGGGGGCCGGCTCCGTGGCGGCGCCGGCCTGGCGGGCGGAGCCGCTGCCCGAGTGGGACCAGGCGTTCCGCGAGGCCGACCCGAGGTGGCGCGGCGGTGACGGCATCTGTTCGGTCGCCCTCTCGACCTCGCAGATGCTCTGGATGTTCGGAGATTCCTTCATCGTTCAACCGGACGCCCGGGAGCGCGACGGGGCAGTGATCGTCCGGAACAGCCTGGCCATCCAGCAGAGGCGTGCCGACGCGCTTCCCGGACCGATCGCGTTCTACTGGCGCGAGACACCGGAGGGACCCGGCGACGCGATTCCGGACGAGACCGGTCCCGGATGGCTCTGGCCCATGAGCGGGGCACGGGCCGGCGACACCCTCTTCCTTTTCTTCACCCGATGCATCCGCAGCACGTCGCCCCTGGGGTTCGAGATCTCCGGGTCCGTGCTGGTCAGGGTGGCCGATCCGGATGATGCAATCGACGAGTGGAGAGTCGAGCAGTTCCCGATTCCCTTCTTCCGGCATGGCTCCGACGGGGACACGTTCTTCGGGGCCGCCTGCCTCAAAGAGCGGGAATTCCTCTACGTGTACGGCGTCCGTGAGGACTGGAGGCGCGGCCCTACCGGGCGCAGCCTGCTCGTCGGCCGGATCCGTCTCGAGGATCTGGAGCGGGTGGATTTCTCGGCCTGGCGCTTTCTTTCGAAAGACGGTTGGACGGGCGAGATGTCGCAGGCGGTTGCCTTCTTCGACGGTGCCGCAACCGAGATGTCCGTATCCGGCTTTGCCGGACTGGGGGGTTTTCTTGCCGTCTACACGTACTGCGGCTTGTCGGACCGGATCCTCGCGCAGGCCGCCTCGGCTCCGGACGGACCATGGCGAGAAGCCGGACTACTTTACAGGTGTCCGGAAGCGAGCTGGAGCCCTGACTATTTCTGCTACGCAGGCAAGGCGCACCCGGAGCTGGCGCGCACTGGGGACGAGATCGTCATCACCTACGCAGCGAATTCGTGGCGCTTCGAGGATCTCAACCGCGACCTGCGCCTGTACTGGCCCCGCTTCGTGCGCGTGACGCAGGTCCGGTAGGGGCCGGTTTCAAACCGCCTCCGCAGATGTCGTCCTCTCCCTTCTCCCCTCGGCGAGGGGAGAAGGTCAGGATGAGGGGTGCGCAGCTTCCGTTGCCCCTCACCCTGTCCCTCTCCCCCGTGCGCAGGGGAGAGGGAATTCCGCTCTCCGACTCATGTAAGCTCGAAGCCTGCGCGGAATGATCGACGCCGCTCAAGTCCGGGGCGATTCTGCCGATCCTCTGGATGGACATATTGATATGTTTGCGGAAGGAACCTACAATGCTTGCCGCTGAATCGGCGACCTGAATGCATATCGCCCCCTCGCCTACGGAGGGGGCTTTTTTCGTATGGACAGGGGGGGAGCTCGATGGAGGCCCGGCTTCCGGAAGCCTGGAAGACTCTGTATTGCCCTGCCACCGTCGTGGCCGGGGTAGCGCTGGCGACGGCCACGGCCAACTTCTTCCTGCCGGTCTATCTGAAATCCGAGCTGCGCTTCACCGGCTCACAGATCGGCTGGTTGTACGCCCTTTATTCCATGACGACCCTCCTGGCCGTGATCCCTGCGGGCCTGCGCAACGACCGCTCTTCGCCCAGGCGGCTCATCGCCTGGAGCCTGGTCCTGATCTCGGCGGCCGCCCTGGGCATGACCTTTGCCAGAGGGTCCCTCTTCTACGGGGCGACGTTCCTTCTTTACGGTCTCGGCCTCTCGACGTTCCGCATCTCGACCGACGCGCTCATGTTCAAGACAGGCAACGGCCGCAGCCCGGGCATGCGGTTCGGGTGGTTCAATGCCTTGAAGATGGGGGGAGTGGGGGCAGGGACCTTTGCCGCCGGTTACGTGCTCTGGAAGTGGGGCTTTGCAGGCGGCCTGCTGCTGGTCGCGGCCATCGCGTGCCTGACGCTTTCTGCAACGCCCATGCTGTCGCCGGTCAAAGTCGGGTTCCCCGGGCTCCGGGAATACGTGAGCGATCTGAAGGAGCCGGCCGTGGCTTCTTTTCTGGCGTGGCTTTTTCTCTTCAGCCTCCACTGGGGTGCCGAGCTCACCTGCTACGGGTTGTTCCTCCGGGAAAATCTGGGGCTCTCCCTGACCGGGATGGGCTGGTACATGGGGACCGAGTACATGGCGCTGGCCGCAACCTGCCTCTGGGCCGGGTTCCACTACGATCGCGGGCTGGACCTCAGGCTGCTGGCCGCTGCCGGCCTGCTCGCCTCCGGCGTGGGGCAGATCTCCATGTGCGAGGCTTCCCAGTGGCCCTCGCTCGCGTGGCGTTGCGTGCACGGGATCGGTGACGGACTCATCATGACGGTCCTCTACATCGGCGTGGCGAACCTGTTTCAGCAGAGCCGCGTCGGGGGCAACAGCTCGGCCGTGAACCTGGTCATGATGATGGGCTCCTTCGTCGGATCCCTGATCTTCGGTCCCATGGGCGAGCAGTTCGGCTATGACAAGCCGCTCCTGATCACCGGCGTGGTCGTGGCCATGCTGTCCCTCCCGACCATGGCGCCCCTGGCTTCCCGATCTTGGTCGCGCGCCGGGCACCACCTCCGGTAGCCGCCCGGCCGCGCGCTGCACCCGGGCCCTCCCCCGGAGCCGATTCCACGAATCCGGGTGCGGCAATGCTCCGTCTAATTGATTAGAGCTTAGGTAAACAATCCAGTCTGCCTATGTCACGCAGGAGCGCAGAACGAACGCTGCAGGGGAGGGTAGAATGAGAACCAGGACAGATACTTACGACACGAAGGTGCATCTACCGTCAGGAAGGCGGGCGTGGGAACGGTTGCTCGAGGCAATCGCACACTATCAGGTGGATCTGGCTCTGGTCGGATCCACGATCCTCGTGCTCGGGGTGCTGTTCGCCGCTTTCGGCAGTGCCTTGGAAGGCTTCAAAGTGGTAGGGAGCGTCCCGTTCTAGGTCCAACGGTAAAGGCGAACGGCAAAAAGGGGGCAGGGGACCGTCCTGCCCTCTCCCCGCACTGCGGGCTAGCGCACCGGGCGGGAGGTTGCCGCGGACCTTCGGTCCTCGCAATCTCCTACGATTCACCTAAGGGCACGGAGTCGGCGGGCGTAGCGCCACATGTTGGCGAACGCCTGGACGCCGAGCTCCGGGAACAGGAAAAACGGAATCCGGTTGGTTTCGAGGAAGGCCCGGCAAAGCTCGACCTCCTCGCGGGGGCCGAGGAGTGAGAAGAATATCGGCTTTCTCGGTTTCTTCTTGATGAGATCCACGAGGGGCCGGTACGGCTCGCTGCCCCATATGGCGAAGGAAATGAAGAGAACACCGTGAACGCCTTCGTCCTCCAGGAGTGCCTTGAGGATCTCCGTGGACGTCTTCTCGAACCCGTGGATCATCATGTCCGGGAAGAGGTCGACCGGGTTGCGGGCCTTGGCCGCCGTCGCGATCACGCTCGAGAGCTTTTCCCGAGTCTCGGGTGAGAACCTCGAAATGCCCAGGCCGAGCTCCACGGCCTTGTCGACGCTCATGATGGCCTGGGCCCCGCTGTAAGTCACCAGCGCGATGCGGTCCCCCTTGGGCAGGGGGGTCCAGAGCAACCCCTTGAGGGTCCCGATGAGCTCGTCGATCCCTGCCATGCGCAGCACGCCGGCCTGCCGGAGCGCGCCGTCCACGATGTGATCGTCGACGGCCAGGCTCGCGGTATGGGACGCGGTGGCGCGGGCGCCCTCGGCGGTGCGGCCGCCCTTGAGCAGCAGGACCGGTTTCTTTCGGACCGTCCGGCGCGCCTCCTCCAGGAAGCGCCGCCCGTCGCGGATGCCCTCCAGGTACAGGCCGACGACCCGGGTCTGCTCGTCTTCCCGCAGATAGGCCAGAGCGTCGCACTCGTCCACGTCCACCTTGTTTCCCATCCCGAGCCCCTTGGAAATGCCGAGCCCTTCCAGAGAGCTCAGATAGCGCAGGAGGGCCCCGACGAATATTCCGGACTGGGCCGCGAAACCGACGGACCCCGGCTCGAGGGTGCGCTTGTCCGAGAAGTAGGAGGTCGTCAGCTTGGTGGCGGTGTTCACCAGCCCCAGGGTGTTGGGGCCGAAGCCCCGCATGCCCGTCTCCGCCAGGATGCGGCGGACCTGCTCCTGGTAGCCGCTGCCGGCCGGCCCGGATTCGGCGAACCCTTCCGAAGTGATGACCACGCCCTTGACGCCCCGCCGGCCGCACTCGGCCACGGCCCCGGGCACTGCGCCCGGGGGGATGAGCATGACGGCGAGGTCGACAGGGAAGGGGATCTCGTCCAGGCTCCGGTAGAGTCGGACCCCGTGCATCTCTCCGCCCTGAGGGTTGATCCCGGCCACCTGCCCCTGAAAGCCGACGTCCTGCAGGACCTTGAGGATCAGGGCCCCTGGTTTCAGGGGGTCGCGCGAAGCTCCGAACACCGCGACACTCCTGGACTCGAGCACCTCCCGGACCGAACGCATGCAGTCTCCTCTCTGTGGCGCCGAAACACCGTAGTAGCAAGGGGGGCGCGTCATCCCGGCCAGCGCCTCTGGGGCCTTTGTAGGGGCGCTGCTTGCTGCGCCCGCCTCCCGGGAATCCCGGGGCGCAGAAGGCGCTCCGCAGATGGGCCGGGACGACGAACTGCGCGGCAGCAAGCAGCGCCCCGGCAGCGCCCGCCCCGCGCTGGACGCCCGGCGACGCTGATCGGGCATTCAATGGGTGGACTGCACTCCTGGTGCCTGGCCGCCGAACGCCCGGATCTGGTGACCGCGGTGGTGGTGGAGGACATGGCAC
>JBFLZG010000054.1:0-27158 GCA_040756235.1 bacterium
GTCCCTCGTCATTGCGGCGTACTGAAATGTACGCCTCATTCCTCGGGATTTCGCGCGCCTGGCATCTGGGCATTTTTGAACAGGCTCCCGAACCAGAGCTTGTGGGACAAGCTCTATCTACCAAAAACGACTGCCATCGGGCAACTGTCGCCCCGCAACGAGGGAGGGTAACATGAATCAGATCGGGTTGATTGCGGATCCCTGTTTCCTCGATCACGTCACCCCGGACTTTCACCCTGAACACCCGGACCGGTTGCGGGCCATTCACGGCATGCTGAAAGAGAGCGGCATGCAGGGACGTCTCGCCTTGCTGCCTCCTCGCGAGGCCGCCCCGGAAGAGATCTGCTCGGTTCACACGAGCTCTTATTTCGAGCAAATCGAGCAGAGCCGGGACTGTGCTCACCAGAGCCTCGATCCGGATACACACCTCTCCGGCGAAACCTACCGGGTCGCCAAACTCGCGGCAGGAGGCCTCCTCGTTCTCGTGGACGCCCTGTTCTCCGGAGAGATCCGCAGCGGCTTCGCCCTGGTCCGGCCTCCGGGCCACCACGCCGAGGCGGGTCATGGCATGGGATTCTGCATTTACAACAACGTGGCGATCGCGGCTCGTTACGCGCAGCGCAAGGGGCTCGCCCGCAGGATCCTGATCGTTGACTGGGATCTGCACCACGGCAACGGCACGCAGCACGCCTTCGAGGCGGACCCCAGCGTTCTCTACTTCTCCAGCCACATGTACCCCTATTATCCGGGTACCGGACGCATGGAGGAAGTCGGCAGGGGGGACGGCGCGGGCTTCACGGTCAACGTCCCCCTTCCGGGAGGACAGGGGGACCAGGATTACCTCTGGATCTACGACAAGCTTCTGATCCAGCTGGCCGAGCAGTTCCGCCCCGAGCTCGTTCTCGTATCCGCCGGGTTCGACATTTACTCAGGAGACCCTCTGGGCACGATGAGGGTGACGGAGCAGGGCTTCGGACGCCTGACGGCCCTTCTCCGGGCTCTGGCCGAGAGAGTCTGCGAGGCGCGGCTCCTGCTCACTCTCGAGGGAGGCTATCACGTGGAAGGGCAGGCCCGCAGCGTCCGGGAGGTGCTGGAGGTTCTCAACGGCAGAGCCGCAGACGGTCCTCCGGCGCAGGCGCCTTCTTCCACGATCGAAGCGATCTTCCAACGCCTGCGGGAGGTGCACAAACCCTACTGGCGGCTTTAGGAGGCCGTCAGTTGCGAGTCGTCAGGCACTCCGGCAGGGGCGACCGGCCGGTCGCCCCGCAGGGGCAGACACCTACTCGTCCAGGAAGCTCAACTGTCCGCACATGCGAAAAGGCTTCTCCTGGCGTGGGAGCTTCCGGGGGCGCCAGCGGACCGCTTGGCGCAGCGCATCCGAGACCCCCTGCGTCTCCTGCCCTTCTTTGACTGTGAGCAGGGGACGAAGGTCCACGAACTTGTCGGTCAGAAAACAGGGCCCGAGCAAGCCCTCTGTGGTGAGCACGATGCGCGTGCAGCTCTCGCACTGATGCTCGTCCACCGGCCTGAGGAAGCGGATCGTGCCCATACCGTCCTCGAAGCGGTACACCCCCGACCCGTCGTCCTCCCGGAGCTTCTGGAAGTAGTCGATCTCCTCGATGATCTTGTCGAGCGGATAGTGCAAGTCCCGACGCTTGGAGTTGGTCTCGGCCGCGTCATAAGGGACGTACTCGAGAAAAACCACCTCGTACGGATGATCCTTGGTCAGCAGGGCGAACTCGATGATCTCTTTCTGATTGAGGCCGTTCAGAATCGTCACGTACACGCCGATGCGCTCGAATCCCGCCTTCACCGCTTCCTGCAGACCCGCGTAGATGCGGTAGAGATGGTCCCCCCGAGTGATCTTGCGGTACTTCTCGAAGCTCAGAGAATCAATGTGGACGAGGAGCCGTTTGAGCCCGAAGTCTCTCAGCATGGCCGCGTGCTCTTTCAGGAGCACTCCGTTGGTCATCACGCTGATGCGCTCGAACTGCGGCGTCCGGACCACCTCCTCAAGAAAGGGGAAGAACCATTTCTTGATCAGCGGCTCACCGCCCCGAAAGTCCAGGTTCACGATTCCGCTGGGCATGAGAGCCCGAACGAGCCGCAGCAACTCCCCGTGTCTCAGACCTTTCTTCCTGGGCAGCCTCTTGTTTCTCGGTTCCGGAACGCAGTACGTGCAGGAAAGATTGCAGCCATCCGTTATCAGAAGCTTGAGCGTATCCATCGTTTTCTTTTTGCTCGTCATGGGGGATCTTCCGCTCTTCCGTCCCGAGCGCACTCGCACGAGGCTGTTTGTGAACGCCCATCTGCTGCGTTGCGCCCATCCTTCGTCCCCGGCGTTCGCCGGGACAGGCTCCCAAGGAGCAGAACGCGTGCTTTTTAGTCTATCGGATCGGAAAGATCCGGTAAAGGGGGAGATCCGCCCGGATCCAGCTCCTCCCGGAAGAAGTCGATTTCATCGGATTGCCCGGCTTCCTCCGACACCTCCCGAGGCTCGGTGCCCTCCCGGAAGCACTCGAACCGCACCCGGCTGGATTGGAGTCCGGCCAGGAGGCCGGTCTGAACGTCGACGTTGGCAAAGACGATCCCCAGCGGGACCGGAAACTCCCTGGCGCGCGACCCCTGCGTCACGCCTTTCATGAATTGGAGCCAGACCGGCGCCGCCAGGCGCCCGCCGGTCTCCTTGTTGCCCAGGCTCCTGGGCTGGTCGTAACCCAGCCACACCCCCGTGATCCGATCCGGTATGTACCCGATGAACCACGCGTCCCTGAAGTCGTTCGTGGTCCCCGTCTTCCCGGCGCAGGGCACGCCGAGGGCCTGCACGGCCCTGCCGGTGCCCTCCCCGACAACGCTTTGCAGCAGGCTCGTCATGAGATAGGCGGTGACCGGGGTGAGGACGGGCTCGGAGCGGGGCTCGGTTTCCTCGAGCCGGTTTCCCGCCGCGTCCAGGACTTCTCGCACCAGGATCGGCTCGGGTCGCTCGCCCTGAGAGGGGTAGACCGCGTAGGCATCGACCAATTCGAACAGAGACACTTCCGACGTGCCGAGGGCCAGTGACAGGTCCGGGGTCAGAGCAGAACGGATCCCCATTCGCTGCACGTACCGGATCGCATAGGAAACCCCGATGTCCTGGAGGACCTTGATCGTCACCACGTTGCGCGAATGCGCCAACGCGTCCCGCAGCGTCGTGGGACCGACGAAATAGCGCGAATAGTTCCTCGGCTTCCATTTCTCTTCCAGCACGGGATCATGGAATACGATCGGCGAGTCGACCACGATCGAGGCCGGCGTATAGCCCTTGTCCAGGGCGGCCGCGTAGAGAAGGCCCTTGAAGGCGCTTCCGGGCTGCCGCCGGGCATGCACCGCCCGATTGAACTGAGACCGCGTGTAATCCATTCCTCCGATCATGGCGCGGACCTGGCCTCCCGGCAGCTCCATCGAGACCAGGGCACCCTCCACCCCGCTTGCCGCGCCCGCGCCGCCCTCCTCCGCTGCGACCGCCTCCGTCTGGCCCGACCGCGGATGCCGTTTCTCGTAGGACGCGACCGCTGCCGCCAAAGCCTCCTGGGCGATCCGCTGCTCTTGCTTCCGAATGGTCGTATGAACCTGGAGCCCGCCGCCGAAAGTCCGGTCCTTGCCGTACCGGTGCAGGAGATAGGACCGGACCTCATCCAGGAAGTACGGTGCCACCGCGAGGTTCAGGTCTCCGCCGGGCACCAGCTGCAGAGGCTCCCGGATAGCCGCTTCCATCTGCTGTCGCGTGACGAATCCTTCTTCGACCATGCGCTCGAGCACGTACCTCTGCCGCTCCCGGGCAAGCTCGAGGTTGCGCACCGGCGAATATCGCGTAGGGGCGCGGGGAAGTCCGGCAAGCAGGGACGCCTCGGCCAGGTCGACAGCGGTCACGTCATGCCCGAAGTAACACTTCGAGGCGGTCCGAACGCCGTAGGCCCCATTGCCGAAATAGATCTGGTTCAGATACAGGTACAGAATCTCGTCTTTCGACAGAGACTTCTCCAGCCGGTAAGCCAGGATGGCCTCGCGCAGCTTCCGCTTGTAGCTCTTCTCGGGGGTCAGCAGCAGGGACTTGACCACCTGCTGGGTGATCGTGCTCCCCCCCTGAACGATCTCGCCGGCCCGCACGTTCTTGAGGAGGGCCCGCATGATCCCCATGAAATCCAAGCCTTCGTGGTAGTAGAACTTCGCGTCTTCGGCGGCGATGACGGCCAGGCGCAGCACCTCCGGCACGTCCGCGAGCGCGACCAGCTCCCTCTTTTCCAGGAAGAACTCGCCGATGAGCTCGCCGTCATCGTCGAACACGTGCGTCACGAGCCGGGGCTGATAGTCCCGCAGCGTCCCGATGTTCGGCAGGTCGGCGGTGACGATGCGGTAAAGGATGGCGAGCGTGCTCGCTGCCAGCACGAGGAGCGAGCTCAACGCGACCACGAAGAAGCGTAAACGGCGCGATCTCGGTTTCATGCAATCCGGGGAAAGCGGAAACTCACAGAAGCTTTCACGTTATCAGCAAACCCGTCCCTGATCAATGCCCCGGGCCCCCTCGGCGCCCCTCTGCCGGACGTCGAGCCGGTCCCGCAGCCCGTCACCCAGGAAGTTCAGACCCAGCACCACGGTCATGATGGCCACTCCCGGCGCCAGGGTCAAATGGGGTGCGACGAACAGAAAGGGTCTGCCGTCGTTGAGCATGCTCCCCCAGCTTGCGGCCGGAGGCTGGGTCCCCAGCCCGAGGAAGCTCAGCCCCGCCTCGCCCAGGATTGCCCCGGCGGCCCCGAAGGTCGCCTCCACAAGGAGCGGGGAGAGGGCGTTCGGCAGCAAGTGTCGCCAGAGAATCCGGCGATCCCGGGCGCCGATGGAGCGGGCCGCCTGGACGAAGTCGAGCTCCCGGAGGGTCAGCACCTGGGCCCGGGCGAGTCGCGCGTACCCGACCCAACCCATGGCGCACAGGGCCAGGATCACGTTGCGCAGGCTCGGCCCCAGGACCGCCGTGAGCGCGACCGCCAGAAGAATTCCCGGAAAGGCGAGCAGGACGTCCACAGCGCGCATGATCGCCTCGTCCAGTGCTCCGCGGTAGTAGCCGGCCACGAAGCCCAGAAACGTGCCGACGACGAGGGAAATGGAGACCGTGGCGAACCCGACCAGCACCGATACCCGGGCTCCGTACACCAGGCGGCTGAAGATGTCACGGCCGAGCGCGTCCTTGCCCAGAGGGCAAGACCACGACGGCCGCTCGAGCGAACGGGCCAGGTCGATCTCCGTAGGGTCGCGGGCGGCGAGCCACGGCGCAAACAAGGCCGTCCCCACCAGGCAGGCCAGGATGGCCCAGCCCGCCAGGGCGAGACGGCTCCTGCCGCTAACCAAGCTTTTCATAACGGATCCTCGGGTCCACCAGTGCGTACGCCAGGTCGGTCATGAGATTGACGAGCACGTAGCTCAGTGCAATCACCAGGACGCACCCCTGGACGACAGGGTAGTCCCGCGCCTGGATGGCCTGGACCGTCAGGCTGCCGATGCCCGGCCATGAAAAGATCGTTTCCGTGATGATGGAGCCGGCCAGCAGGCTTCCGAGTTGAAGTCCCGCAACCGTGAGTACCGGAAGAAGCGCATTGCGGAGCACGTGCTTGGCCGCAACCACGGCTTCCGAGAGGCCCTTGGCCCGGGCCGTGCGCACGTAGTCCTGGCGGAGGTTCTCCAGGATCGACGACCGCGCCATTCGCGCCACGATCGCCGCCATCGAGGCGCCCAGGGTCAGGGCCGGCAGCACCAGGTGCCCCAGTCCTCCGGTCCCGGACACCGGCAGCAGGCCCAGCCGGATGGAGAAGACCCAGATGAGCAGCGGCCCCAGCCAGAAGTTCGGCATCGAGACGGCCAGCAGCGACGCAAACAGGGTCGTGTGGTCCCAGACGGAGTATGGACGCAGCCCGCTGAGCATGCCGGCAGGAAGCGCGATCATGAGAGACACGATCATGGATGCCAGGGTGAGCACGAGCGTGGCCGGATAGCGCTCCAGGATGAGGGCGCTCACTTTACGGCGCTGATGGACCGAGGTGCCGAGATCTCCCTGGAGCGCCGAGAGCAGAAAACGGCCATACTGCTGGAGCACGGGCCGATCCAGACCCAGGGCGGTTCGCAATGAGTCCCGGTCTGCCGCGAGGGCGGTCTCGCCCAGCATCATGTCCACCGGATCCCCCGGGATCAGATGCAGGAAGAGAAAGACCAGCGTGGCCACTCCGAGGATGACCGGAAGAACCAGCGCGATCCTGCGCGCTGCATACGCCTGCATCCCCATCCCTCCTGACGCGTCCTATTCGATCCAGACGTCCTTCAGGGAATCGAGATCGCCGTTCGGACGGAGCTCGAAGCCCCGGATGCGGCCGTCCATCACGGCCACGTTCATGCCGTACCAGAGGCTCACGTAGGGAAGATCCTCGGCCAGGATCTTCTGCAACCGACCGTAGAGCTCTTTTCGGGCCGACCGGTCCGAAACGCTCCCCGCTTCCCTCAGGAGGGCGTCGACCTGCGGGTTCTCATAGTACCCGCGGTTGGCGCCCTCGGGAGGAACGCTCTCGGACGAGAAGAGGTAGGAATAGATCTCCGGATCGCTCACGCCGACCCAGCTCAGGGTATAGAGCTGAAAGTTCTGCTTTCGAATGTCCGAGAAAAAGGTCCCCCACTCGTAGGACCGGATCTTGATCTCGATCCCGACGGCCGCCAGCTGGCCCTGGATGGCCTCAACGATCCGGCGTCGAAGATCGTTCTGCGAGGTCTTGCAGGTGAGAGAGAAGCGCGTGGCCGGACCGTCTCCGTCCGGGTCCGGGAAACCGGCGGCCTCCAGGAGCGCCTTCGCTCTCTCCGGATCGTAAGCGTATTGTTTCACCCCCGGCTCATAGGCCCAGTGCATGGGCGAGAGCACCCCGGTGGCCGGCACGGCCAGGCCGCCCAGCAGGTGGTCGATGATGGCCCGGCGGTCGATCGCGTGGGCGATCGCATGCCTCACCTCCCGGCAGCGCAGAACGGGGTCCTTCAAATTGAAACCGAGATAGGAGTAGGTCGTGCCCGGACCCTTCAGGATCCTGAAGCAGCCTTCGCGCTCCAGCATCGGCAGCACCTCGGGCTGGAAATCGTTCTGCACCAGATGAACCGTCCCCTTGCGCAGCTCCAGGATCCGCACCGTGTTGTCGGGAATGATCCTGAAACGGAGCTCCTGCAGGCGCGCAGGCTTGCCCGAGTAATCCGGGTTGACTCCCAGGCGCACCTCGTACCCTAGGTTCCAAGAAAGAAGCCGGAAGGGCCCGGCCCCGGCAGGCACGCTCGGGGCCGCAGCGGCAGCCCCTTCGGCGCCCCCGCCGCCGGGCACGATGCCCACATCGAGGCTCACGAGAAAAGACGCGTTGGGTCCGTTCAAGCGGAAGCGGACCGACCGCGGGTCGGGGCAGTCGACTGCAAGAACGTTGCGATAGGCTCCGCGCAGCGGGGATCCGAGAGAAGGGTCGAGCAGGCTCCGGAACGTGTACAATACGTCCTCAGGGCCCAGAGGGCGCCCCCCCGCGAACCGCACGCCTTCCCGGATCCTGAATTCGTACGTGACGGGGTCCGGCATCGTCCAGCGTTCCACGAGGTCCGGAGTCACCTCCCCCGAGCCGTCCTTCGCGAACAGGCCCCGATGAAGAAGCTGATCGATCCGAGAAGAGGCGGCATCTGCCGCAAAGCGCGGATCCAGGTTGGCGGGGCTGCTCTCCAGCCCGACGACCAGGACCCCGCGGCCGAGCAGGTCCTCGGTGCGACAAGCGCCGAGGACCAGGACCGCAAGAATGGCCGGGAAGCGTGCGACCCGGAGAAGGCGGCCCCGCAGCCGGCACGGGGGAACTCTCGAGGCGCAGTGCGAGCCGTTGAGCGCCCCCAAGTGCGGCGCGGCCGGCTCTTCATATAAAGGCGCCTCGCGGGCGCGGGCCATCGACATCGTATCAAGTCCTTCCCTACACTATGGTGTCGGTTCCAGAGGCCGGCGCGGGTGGGTCCCCTTCGCCCCCCCTCTGAAATCGGCCTGCCGGAACAGGCCTCCCGTTTAGGTCAAGGCCCGGTCTCCTGTCAATCGGGCCTGCGGAGGATCGCCGCCCGGCCACGCTCCGGCCTCTTGAAAGAGCCTCACAAACAGGATAGACTAGTTTCTACTAGCTTGATTTTTCAGGATTTTCAGTAGCTCCGCCACCCCAGCCGCGCGGGTCCTCCCACATGGACATCACCCTCTTCTATTGCACGCTGGTACTCTATGGCCTGGCGACATTGGGATATCTGGCCCATCTGGTCTGGCTGGAAAAGCCCGTCTGGAAGATCTCCAGGTGGCTTCTTTGGAGCGGCTTCCTGATCCAGTCGGCGAGCCTGGCGCTCCGCTGGCAAGCCGCGG
Source organism: bacterium (assembly GCA_040756235.1). Taxonomy (GTDB): domain Bacteria; phylum Desulfobacterota; class DSWW01; order DSWW01; family DSWW01; genus JBFLZG01. The sequence goes on from JBFLZG010000054.1 coordinate 8,423, forward strand.
GCTACACCTCCGTGACCGAGCGCTTCGAGGCCTTCTCCTTCTTTTCGTGGTTCCTCGTTGCGGTCTATCTGGCCATCCAGACTCGGAACGCCCTCCCGATCCTGGGCGCCTTTCTGACGCCCATGGCTCTCATCCTCCTGCTCATGGCGAGCTTCCGCTCCAAGCAGATTCCCCCGCTCACTCAGCTCTTCGACAGCCCCTGGCTCCCGTTGCACGTCTGGTTCGCCTTTCTCGGAGACGCGCTGCTCGGGGTCTCTGCGTGCCTGTCGGCCATGTATCTCATCCAGGAGCGTCAACTCAAGAAGAAACGGATCAGCCGATTCTACTACCGGCTGCCCCCTCTGGACATGTTGGATCGCCTGAGCTACCGCTGCGTGAGCATCGGCTTCCCCGCCCTCACGATCGGAATCCTGACCGGGGCGTTCTGGCTGAAGACCGTCCAGGGCTCCTACATCGACTGGCGCGACGGCAGGCAGACCGCCACGCTGCTGACCTGGTTTCTTTATGCCGCGTTGCTGCACGGCCGGCTCACGGCCGGCTGGAGAGGACGCCGCGTCGCCTGGCTCAACGTTCTCGGTTTCCTGGTCATCCTCATCACGTTTCTGGAGCTTTCCCATTTCATGCAATGACGCCCGGCTGCGGCCGGGGCTGGAGATACGGGGCTCCGACTCGACCATGGATATTCTCTGCTTCGGCCTGAACCATGAGACCGCATCGGTTGCGGTGAGGGAGCGGCTCGCCTTCACGGAAGAGTCCCTTGCCTCGAGCCTGCAATGGCTCAAGGAGCTGCCCGGCATACGCGAGGCTTTCATCCTGTCCACGTGCAATCGCGTGGAATTCTACTTCGTGGCGGACGAGCCGAGCCAGGGTGAGGAGGCGCTCCGAAGGCTCCTGCGCGATCGCTTCGGGCTGGACCCGGCGGAGTGCGAGCGGTACCTGTATCGGTACGGCACGGGAGAAGCGGTGGCCCATCTCTTCCGCGTGACCTCGGGGATGGACTCCATGGTGATCGGCGAGCCCCAGATCGCAGGCCAGGTCAAGGACGCCTACCGCCACGCCATCGAGCAGGAGACGGCGGCCGCGATCTTCAATCGGCTGCTGCACAGGAGCTTGTTCGTCTCCAAACGGGTGCGCACCGAGACCGAGCTGGCCAGCCGCGCCGTGTCGGTGAGCTACGTGGCGGTGGAGCTCGCCAAGAAGATCTTCGGAGAGCTGCGCGACCGCACCGTGCTCCTCCTGGGCGCCGGCGAGATGGCGGAGCTGGCGGCCCGCCATCTGACGGCGCAGGGCATCGGCGAGATGCTGGTCGCGAGCCGCACCCTGGAGCACGCCTGCAAGCTTGCCGCGGAGATGGGCGGAAGGGCGCTGCCCATGGGCGCCCTGGACGAGCACCTTCCCCGGGTGGACATTCTGATCTGCTCCACGGCCGCGCCCCAGTACGTGCTCGACGCCAGGCGCGTGCGCGAGGCCCTGCGTGGCAGGAAGCACAAGCCCATGTTCCTCATCGACATCGCCGTCCCTCGAAACATCGACCCGCAGGTGAACGAGATCGAAAACGTCTATGTCTATGACATGGACGACCTGCAGAACGTGCTGCGGGCGAACATGGAGGAAAGGAAGCGGGAGCTGAAGAGGGCAGAGGCCATCGTGCAGGAGGAAGTCCGACAGTTCCGAGTCTGGCTGAACACCCTGGGCCTCGTGCCCACCATTGTGGCCCTCAAGGCCCATGCCGATCAGATTCGCAGGCAGGAGCTGCAGGAGGCCTTCTCGATTCTCAAGAGCCCTCTCAGCCAGGAACTGCGCGCCGTCATGGAAGGCATGAGCGAGGCGATCGTGAACAAGATCCTGCACGATCCGATCACGGAGCTCAAAAAGGCAGAGAAGCTCGGGGAGGCAGGCCCTCTGGCCGACGCCCTGCGCCGGCTGTTCTCGCTCAAGGCCGACCGGGGACACTCATGAGAAATGTCCTTCGCATCGGAACCCGCCGCAGCCCGCTGGCCGTGTGGCAGGCCGAGCACGTCAAGTCTCTCATCGAGCGACAGCACGCGGAGCTGAGCTGTACGCTGGTCCGCATCGTCACCCAGGGCGACAAGATCCAGGACTCCCCTCTGGCCGGGATCGGAGGGAAGGGGCTCTTCGTCCAGGAAATCGAATCGGCCCTGGGTCGAGGGGAGATCGACCTGGCCGTGCACAGCATGAAGGACCTTCCCGGAATCGTGCCCGCCGGACTGCGTCTGGCAGCGGTGCCGCCGCGGGAGGATTTCAGAGACGCTCTCGTCTGCCGCGAGCCCGCCGGGTCCCTGGATACGCTGCCCCAGGGCGCCTGCGTCGGCACCGGCAGCCTGCGCCGGACCGCCCAACTCCGATCCTACCGCAAGGACCTGCGCATCGAACCGGTCAGGGGAAACGTGGAGACCCGGCTGCGCAAGCTCGACGAGGGGCGCTTCGACGCCATCGTCCTGGCCGCAGCCGGCCTCAAACGGCTCGGCCTCTCGAGCCGGATCAGCGAGCTCCTGGAGCCCGGCGTTTGCCTGCCCGCCATCGGACAGGGGGTGCTCGCTATTGAAATTCGCGAGGACGACGCCGAGCTCGCCCGCTGGCTCGACCCCCTGAACCATCCGCCTTCGGCCGCTGCCGCCGCAGCCGAAAGGGCGTTCCTTGCGGGGATGGAAGGAAGCTGCGAAGTGCCGGTCGCCGGCCTGGCAGAGCTGCGCGGCCCGAACTTGACCCTGACCGGCCTGATCGCCAGCCTGGACGGTTCCACCTGCATCCGCAGAAGCGCCGCCGGGGCACCCCAGGAGGCCGCCACACTGGGGTCCAGGCTGGCCGCCGAGGTCCGGTCAGCCGGGGGCGAGGCCATTCTCGCCGCCATCCTCGGCCAGGAGAGGAATCCTCCATGAACGCCTCCCGAGGGCCTCTGGCCGGATGGCGCGTTCTGGTTCCCCGCGATCCCTCGCAGGCGGAAGCGTTCTGCCACAAGCTGGATCAACTCGGCGCCGTTCCGGTCCCCTGCCCCCTCATCGCTTTCGTGCCGCCCGCGGACTGGGGTCCCGTGGATCGCGCTCTCGAGGCGCTCCCGCTCTACGCCGGGATCCTTTTCACCAGCGCCAATGCAGTCCGGTTCTTTTTCTCCAGGGCGCAGGAGACGGAAGTCCCGCTCGCCGCCCTTGCTCTCCTCCCCTGTTTCGCCGTCGGCCCCGCCACGGCATCGGTCCTGCGCCAGCGCGGGCTCTCGGTCCAGGCCTTGCCCGAGCGTTTCCAGGCCGAAGGGCTGTGCAGCCTGCTCGACGCCCAGGCACCGGCGGGCAAGCGGTTCCTGTTCCCGCGAGCCAGGGAGGCGCGGGAGGTCCTGGCGGGCTATTTGCAGGAAAGGGGCGCCCGGGTCGACACCGTCATCGTTTACGAGACCCGCACGGCCATCGAGAACCGCGAGCGCCTGCGCCACCTCCTGGAAAGCGGGGGGGTCGACGTACTCACCTTCACCTCCCCTTCCACGGTACGGGCCTTCGCGGAGCTCGCACCCGCGGACCAGCGGGCCTCCTCCTGGCGCAACATCCCGGCGGCCTGCATCGGAGAGGTGACCGCAAGGTCTGCTCGGGCGCACGGCTTCTCCCGCGTGCTCGTGGCGCCGCTGGCCACCGCCGAGTCCCTGGCCCAGGTGATCCTGGAGCTCGCGCCGGCGGGCCGGCAGGGCGACGGTACCGGGCCGGCCGGCGGCCCTGCGGGGCAGCGCGGCCCGTCCCTTCCAACCTCACACTCGTAGGAGCCCGACATCATGCCGTACCCCGAAGAACGTCTGCGCCGTCTGCGCAGGACCGGAGCCCTGAGAAGCATGGTCCGGGAAACGTCGCTCAGCGTCTGCGACCTCATCTATCCCCTGTTCGTGGTCGAAGGGAGCGGCCTGGCCCAGGATGTCCCCTCCATGCCGGGCGTCCGAAGGTTTTCCCCCGACCGGCTCGGTCGCGAGATCGAGGAGGTCGTCTCGCTGGGCGTGCCGTCGGTCCTGCTGTTCGGCATTCCTTCTGAGAAGGATGCCTTGGGCTCCCGGGCCTATGACGACAACGGGGTCGTGCAGCAGGCGATCCGCGTCCTCAAGAAGCAGGCGCCTGAGCTGGTCGTCATCACCGACGTCTGCCTGTGCGAATACACCAGCCACGGTCACTGCGGGGTGATCCAGGCCCAAGAAGTGATGAATGATCCCACGGTGGAGTTGCTCGGCCGCATGGCCCTCTCCCATGCCCGGGCCGGAGCCGACATCGTGGCCCCTTCGGACATGATGGACGGCCGCATCCGGGCGCTGCGCAGCTCCCTGGATCAGGCCGGGTTCACGCACCTGCCCATCATGAGCTACGCCGCCAAGTTCGCCTCCGCCTTCTACGGCCCCTTTCGCGAGGCCGCCGAGAGCACGCCGGCCTTCGGCGACCGGCGCTCCTATCAGATGGATCCGGCCAACCGCCGCGAGGCGCTCCGGGAAGTGCTGCTCGACATCGAGGAGGGAGCCGACATCGTGATGGTCAAACCGGCTCTGTGCTATCTGGATATCCTGCGCGAAGTGCGGGAGACCTGCCGCCACCCGCTGGCCGCCTACAACGTGAGCGGTGAGTACGCCATGGTCAAGGCCGCGGCCGAGCGCGGCTGGATCGACGGGGAGCGGATCATGCTGGAGATCCTGCTCGGCATCAAGCGCGCCGGGGCCGATCTCATCCTCACGTACTTCGCCAAGGAGGCTGCCCGCGTCCTGGGCTCGGGCCGTGCCGCTTGAGGGCTCACGATGCCGGACTGCAAGGCGCGGGCGCCGGGCCTCGGAACCCCGGGCAGGGAGCACCGCGGACCGTATCCAACCGATAGCAGCAGCCGCGGAGAGGAGATGATCGAATACAAGGTCGTCGAGGTCGCCGACGTGGTCGAGGAGAAGCTCGAAGAGGCCCTCAATCACTGGACCCGAAGGGGATGGCGGCTGGATGGCATGCACTTCGTCGTCAAGGAGACCGCCAGGAGGCCTTCCATGGCCTTCCTCCTGTTCGTGAAACGGCCCGGCGACGGAGAGGAGGCTGCATGAGCCCCATGGGCGAGGCACTGGGCCAGCTGTTTCTCATCGGCTTTCACGGCACCGAGCCGGACCGCTCCCTCTCGGATCTGATCCGTTCCGAGAATCCGGCGGGCGTCATCCTGTTTCGCAGGAACCTGATCGATCCGGAGCAGATCCTCAGGCTCACCGACTCCCTCCAGAAGGCTGCGGGCCCGTCGACTCTGTTCGTCGCCATCGATCAGGAAGGCGGACGGGTGGGCCGCTTGCCGCACCCGTTCACCCGCTTCCCTTCGTGTCGGGCCCTGGGCAGGTCGGCTTCCGCGCGGCTCGCCCGGACGTGCGCCGAGGTGACCGCGAGAGAGCTTCGGGCCGTGGGGATCAACTTCAACTTCGCCCCGGTCCTGGACGTCGATACCAACCCCTCGAACCCCGTCATCGGCTCCCGCGCTTTCAGCAGCGATCCTGATGAGGTGGCCAGACTCGGGCTGGCGGTGCTGGCAGGTTTTCGCAGGGAGCACGTGCTGGGCCTCGTGAAGCATTTCCCCGGGCACGGGGATACGGCGGAGGACTCGCATCTGGCGCTTCCCACGGTCGCCCACCCCCGGGCCCGGCTGGAGAAGGTCGAGCTCGCTCCGTTCCGCTCGGTCTTCGCTCATCCCGGCGGTCCCGACGCCCTGATGTCCGCGCACGTGCTCTACCCTGCCATGGACCCCGAGATGCCTGCCACGCTGAGCCCGGGCATCCTGACCGTGCTTCTCCGGCGCAAGATGGGATTTCAGGGGATCGTGGTGACCGATGACCTGGAGATGCACGCCATCGCCGACCGCTTCGGCCCCGAGGAGGCCGCGTGCCGCGCCTTGGCCGCCGGAGCCGACCAGATCCTGTTCTGCCACACCCCATCCCATCTCACCTCGTGTCGGGCCGCTGTCGAGCGGGCGCTCGCCGCCGGATCCCTTGCAGAGTCCCGCGTGCTCGAAGCGTTGCACAGAGTTCGCGTCCTCAAGGCCAGGGCTCTCCGTCCCAGCCAGCCAGGGGACGAGCGCTCCGCCCTGCTGAAAACGATCGGCTCCTCCGAGCACCATGCAATCGCCGAATCCGCTTATCGGTATGAGCAGGAGAGCTGCTAGGCCGGGCTTGCCCTTCGCTGATAGGAGCGACCGGCTGGTCGCCCCTGCCGATTCAGGTCGATTCCAGGCCCCCCGACGAGGCGCCTTCCCGACCTGCCATGTGAGATTCGCACCGCGATCACCGCGGTTGCAATGCAGTACCTTAAGATCGGGGAGCTAAGAGCCGATGGTAAATGGCGAAAAGGTCTTGACCTGATTTCCCTTGAGAGTATACTGAGCGCGCTCTTGGGATCCGTCTTGGTGTCGATGGCTCAGCCTCTCAACGGTCGCACAGAGTCCGCCCGATGCTGCACGGAAGACGGTACTTTTACGTAAAGAGTCGCCGGAGCGGCCGACAACCGACGCGTCGGTCGCAGGCAAAGGCGCTTACGGCCCTGCTATGCGTCCTCCTGGGCGCCCTGTTCCTTTCCCTTCTGTCCCGCAAATGCCAGGATCCGCCCCGGTACCCGATCCGGACCGGTGACCTCGACGGACTTCGCCCCACCCCCCAAGCCGCCACGGCCGCCCTCGCTCCGATAGACGATATCCTGTTGCAGGCCATGGTCGGACTGGACGGCACCTCGTGCCTCGAGATCCCTTCACGGCTCGATGCGACCTACGCGGTTCAGACGACCCTGGACGAGCGCTTCCAGCAACTGGCCGAGACCAGGCTCGCCTCCAGCATGGCCATGGGCGGCGTCGTCATGGCGCTCGAGCCGCTGTCGGGTCGCACCCTGGCGTTGACGACGTACAACGAGGATCCCTCCCAGCCTCTCGCCTTCTTCTGGAAGGCCTATCCTGCCGCATCCATTTTCAAGATCGTGACCGCCTCCGCCGCCCTGGAGATGGGACTGCTGGGACCCGACTCCATCCTTACTTACAACGGAGGCCCTTACATCCTCTGCAAGCGCAATCTGTCAGACAAGACCTACTCCTGGTCGAACCGCGTCACCCTTTCGGAGGCCTTCGCGCGCTCGCTGAATCCGGTGTTCGGCAAGATCGGCATCTACGTGCTCGGCAGGGAGTCCCTGGAGAGGTTCGGTTCGGCCTTCTTCTTCAACCAGGCTCCCGCATGCGAAGTGCCCTTCGAGACGGCCAGGCTCAGCGTTCCCGGCGACACGTTCGGCATCGCGGAGATCGCCAGCGGGTTCAATCGCACGACCGTTCTCGCACCCGTGCAGGCCGCCTGGATCGGGGCCGCCATCTTGTCAGGAGGTGCGGCGCCCGCTCCCTGGCTGGTCGAAACCGTGCGCGAAGGCGCGGGCGAACCGATCTATGCGCATGAGGACGAGGTCCCCGTGCGGTTCACCTCGCCGGCGGTCGCGAGCCGCATGAAGGAGCTGATGGAGGACACGATTCACCGCGGGACCTGCAGGAGAAGCTTCGCGCCTGCCGGCCGCTACCGTCATCTCCGTTCCGTCTGCTTCGGAGGAAAGACCGGGAACATCAACGATGACACGGACAGCATGAAATTCGACTGGTTCGTCGGGTATGGCGAGGAAAAGCCGGAGGGCCGCTCGGTCGTTCTGTGCGTCCTGATGCTCCACGGTCCCAGGCTCGGACACCGGGCCAACCGAGTCGCCTTCGACCTGTTCAATCAGTATTTTCGGTCCGAATAGGTGAACCTAGAACCTGAAACCCGGGCTTCTCAGAAGGCACGCTCCAGGACGTGCACCGTCATGGAGGCTTCCTCGACCCCGATGTTGCCGCCCCCGTTTTCCGTCAGACCGATGCGCGCGCCTTGCACCTGCCTCTTGCCCGCCTCGCCTCGGAGCTGGGTGACGATTTCGTGAATCTGCGCGAGCCCCGAAGCTCCGATCGGGTGGCCTCGCGACTCCAGACCCCCGGAGGTGTTGATGGGGAGCCGGCCGCCCAGCCGCGTGGCGCCGCTCTCGGCCAGGGGTCCACCCTGTCCTTCAGGACAGAAGCCCATGACTTCGCTCTGATGCAGCTCTCCGTAGGCCGTCGCGTCGTGCAGCTCGGCGACGTGCACGTCCGCGGGGCCGATCCCGGATTTCTCGTAGGCCAGTCTGCTCAGGCGGGCCCCGATATCCAAGCCGTCGTCGAAGCCGCGGTGCATTCCGGACCCGAGCACCGAAGCCCTCACTCTGACCGGCCTTGCACCGGAGCACTTCTTCAAGAACTTTTCCGAGCACAGGATCGCCGCCGCCGCACCGTCCCCGACCGGGGCGCACATGGGGCGCGTGAGAGGCCAGGAGACCAGCTTGTCGGCCAGCACCTGCTCGACGCTCATGTCCTTCTGGATCTGGGCGAGGGGATTCAGGCTGCTGTGGAAGTGGTTCTTCGCCGAGATCACGGCCAGTTGCCTCTGCGTGCTTCCGTACTTGCCCATGTGCCAGCGGGCCCCCGCGGCGTAGATGTCCATGAACACGCTCCTGGCGCCGCCCGGGTCCTGGAACTCCTTCGGCACTTCCGCCATCGGGATGTGCTTGGACATGGCGAGGATCTCCTCCATGTGCTGAGCGAACCCTTCGACATCCAGGCAGGTGGCGTACGACTTGAACGATACCATCTTGTCCGGGTGTGAGATCTTCTCCACCCCCAGGGCCAGAGCCACGTCGTACATCTCGGCGCGGATGGCCGTATAGGCCAGGTGGAACCCGGTGGAGGCACCGGCGCAGGCGTTCTCCGTGTTGACGATCGGGATGCCCTCGATGCGCAACGGGTACAGCAGGACCTCGCCGCGAATGGAGTGCTGATCGCTGTACATCCCCCAGAAGGTGTTCGCTACGTAGGCCGCCTCGATGCTTTGCTTCTCCAGACGCGCATCCTTCAGAACCAGATCCACGGCCTGCGCGCCCATGCCCTTCACCGTTGCGTCCAGATACTTCCCGAACCGGATCATGCCGATGCCGAGGACGTACACTTCTGCCATGTCATCCCCCTTCAAGAAGAGCCTCTTCCTGTCAACTGTTTGCCTTTCGCCCTTGACTCGCTCCCTTGCCCCCACCTCCCTTGCGCCGCGCTCGCTCCGTCTTCCGCCGCGAGACCGACCGGGCTGCGCGCGCGAGGTGCGCTCTCCTGCGCGCGATCGCGAACTCGTACCCGTCGGCCAGGGCGTGAAGGCTCGCCTCGTTGATGTTGCGGCTCAACTGCGAAACCCTCCAGACCTCACGACCGTCGCTCTGCAGGATGCTGACCTCCACGGCCGCCCGCGTTCCGCTGTGGGACTCGTGGATGCGCGCGGCGAAATCGACCAGCCGCACCTCGTCGATGAAGGGAAACGCGGGCGTCAGAGCCTTTTTCAAGGCGTTGGCCAGAGCGTCGATCGGCCCCACCCCCGTGTCGGCCTCGTGCACCACACGCCCGCACGCCTCCAGCACGATGGTCGCCTCGGGCTCGGCGCCGTCGTCGACCAGGTGATAGTTGCGGACGATGCGGAAGGGCGGCCGATACCCTCCAATCGACCGGAGCACGTTCAGCTCCAGGTTCGCGTCGAGCGGTTCGTAGGGGTTGGCTTGCCGGCTCATGCCTTAAGCCCCTTGCGGAGGCTGTCGATAAACCGCCATCTGCCGCGTTGCGCTCAAGCTCCGCCGATCCTCCATGCGGTCAGGGTCCTCCCAAGCCATGCGCAGCCGGATGCCCCGCTTCTTCAGGTATTTTTTCAGATCCTCCGGAGAGCTCAGGTAAGACTGGAACTTCACTTTCCCGCTGAATTCACAGTCGACAGGGGAGTGGATCCTGCAGACGTAAGGCCTTTCCCGGTACATCCGGCACTTGGATCTTCTGGTGAGATAGCGGCAGGGAACATCGACGAGCAGATACCAGAGCCGCTTCTCCACGTACACGGCCACCTTGTCGTGGCAGAGAAACCAATAGACCTCGTCGAAATCGAGCTTGCACCGAGGGGCCTTGATCTTGGTGACGATGTAACGGCAGCAGAGCCCCTGGCAGGCTTCGGGACATCGAATCGTGCGTTCGTTCTGGCGGGCCATCCGTGACGTCGCAGCCAACAAGCAGAAAGGGTGTCTGCCTCGAGAATGACGAGTGTGCACCGTGCCTGCCCCGGGCAGGCGGGGAGGAGGCCGCTTCTTCTCGGACCTTCGGTCCAGTATACTTCTGGATAGCCCCTATCGACGAGCGTGTCAAGGGCGACGGCCGACGAGCGGCCGGGCACGCCCGAACAGCCGTGAAAAAGGGTCCGATCCAGGGGCGGGCAAGTCCCGCACCCGAGAGCAGGGATCGGAGAAACGTCCGGAGGCAGGAGCTCTCTGTTGCGCTTCACCACAGACCCGGGCAAGAACGACAGCGCAGGGTGCTGCGGGCGCTGTTCGGATGAAGCCCTGCACGCGGAGGCCGACCTTGCGGGAGGCCGCCTGATCGCCCCGCAGATCGACAGAACCTTGTTCGGCCGCCGCTTCAAGAACCCCAATCCGGGCTTCGAAGATCCCGCATTCAGCAGGGTCGCACGCTGGCTGATCGAGAGGTTTTGCAGGGACGGCCGGACGTCTTCGTTCGGGATGCTCAGGCCCCTGCGTACGTCTGCAGCCGTCTCCTCTCCGACCGAACGGCTCGAGGCCCTGATGCGGCTTACGAACGGCACCCTGACGTCCTTGACCTGGATCGGGCATTCCACCTTCCACATGCAGATCGAAGGTCTCGGTGTGTTGACCGACCCGGTCTGGAGCCCCCGCGTCTTCCCGCGCGTCGGGCCCCAGAGGGTCTTCCCGCCGCCCTGGTCCCTGGAGCAGTTGGGAAGGATCGACCTCGTGCTCCTCTCCCACGATCACTACGATCACCTCGACTTGCCCACGTTGCGCAGGATCGGACCGAAGCCTCTCTACTGCGTTCCGCTCGGACTGAAGCCCGTCCTCGCCAGAGCCGGCCTCTGCCGGGTCCAGGAGTTTTCCTGGTGGGACACGCTGTGCATCGCTTCGCTGCGCGTCCGATGCGTCCCGGCCCAGCACTTCTCGGTGCGGGGACTGCTGGACCGCAACGCGACCCTCTGGGCCGGCTGGTGCCTCGAGGGCCGCCAGCACAGGGTCTATTTCGCAGGTGACACAGGCTTCTACCAGAGGCAGTTCGAAGAGATCGCGAAGGTGTGCGCCCCGATTCACGCGGCCATCCTGCCGGTGGGCGCGTACCGCCCCCGCTGGCTCATGGGCCCCGTCCACATGGACCCGCTCGAAGCGCTGGAGGCGGCACGGATGCTCGACGCCCGCTGGCTCGTTCCCTGCCACTGGGGGACCTTCAAGCTGTCGGACGAGCCGCTGGACGAACCGATCGAGGTGCTGGGGCAGGCGCTCCGCGACGGCTCCTCCGGGCGCTGCAGGGCCTGGCTGCCCGTGCCCGGGCAGACCAAGTACCTGGCGGGGTGAAGAATCAGGAATCTTTGCGAGGAGCCCTCGGATCGCCGTGTTGGCAACAGCGCGGGTCACACTCAGTGCGGCGGGTGTACGCCTGAGGAGTCGAGGGCGAGTCGCGGAGGCCGTCCCGAGTTCCGATAGGCCGGTGGAACGCAGCGCTATTTCCCGAATACCAGATCCGTCAGGCGCGTGCGTCCCGAGAACACCCGGCCCGGAACGAGGGACGAAAGGGGCGGCCTGCCCGAAGGGCCGCACTCTCCGAGACTTTAGGAGAACCGGCCGGAGCGTTCTGAGCCCGAGACGATCGAGGGCGATGCACCCACCGCACTTAACCCGTCATGGGACCTGAAACCCGGCAGCTCTCTCCTCCCGCTCTTTATTTCTCCAGCTCCTCGCGGATCAGCACCATCTTGCTCCAAGCCTCGGAGACGAGCCCGTCCATGTTCGCCCGGTGATTGGCGCGCAAGCAGTGGAGGCAGCCGTCCAGCACGATCATGGGCTTGAGCGTCGAGGCGTGGTGCAGGGCTTCGACCACATCCGACACCAGGTTCTTCACCGTGGGTCTCAAGTTCTCGCCGTATTCCAGCTCCACGGCTTCCAGCACGTAGTACATCACGTGCGTGGCGCCCTGCGCCTCATAAAAGTAGTCGTCGGCGTCCCACGTGGAGACGGCCGACCCGTCAGGCTCGTGCTCGCGGTAGAGGTTGGCGTGAGCGTCGCCGAGGATGTCGCACCAGGCCTCGAACAGACGGATCAACTCGATATTTCGCTGATTCAGGGGGCGCGAAATCTGGGGTTCCGTCTTCAGGCCCAGCACGTACCTCTTCAGGGCCTCGGTTCCCTTCTCGAAGCGGTCCTCGGCCGAGGGCAGGATCCAGCGCTTGGCATCGTTGCGCAGCATGGTCTCGGCCACGAGCAGGTTCGGGTCATAGACCTCTGCCGACACCTTCGTCAGGTTGTCACGGAACACCCGGGTCGTCTCCCGCATGGTATGGATGATTCCGAGCTGCCGGTGGGCGTTGTTGTCCGGGCCGACCCACGGCCCCCAGAGGAAGAAGTCGTTGGGCCTCCAGCCGATGGCGCCATCGAGCTCGTGCTCCATGACCCTGTGCAGGGCGGTCCCGATGATCTCGCCCGGCACGTAGGACTGTCCGTGGGGGTACATGGCCTCGAGGTCGAGGTGGAGGTGGTTGTGAGCCCGCTGGACGAAGTGGAGCGCCACAAACCCTCCGAAAAGGATGACGGCGGCCACGCCCGCCACGGCCAGAGCGATGAATTTCTTTTCCTTCATCACACCCAGATTTCTCATCTCCGGACACCTCATCCTTGGAAACCAAGACGGAAAGGTCCGCCCCCTGAAATCTCGAGCCCACCGGGGACAGGTCACACTAAGAAAAGCTCCTGGGGTTGTCAACCGCGCCTGCCGCGAGGGCACGGCGCCGGGTCCCGCAGGCGAGGGCTTCTCGAGCCCGCATCCTGCTCCCATTGACAACCACCGGCAGCGGGCGCTACCTTGCCGCACCGGCGCCGCCTCGACTCCCGCCGGGCCAACACCACGCATCCCGAGGCGGCGATCCCCGCGACCTGATTTTCCGTTGACTCGGTCTCAGGTTTTGAAGGAACCTAGTCGATAGATTTGGAATGCCCCGGGTTCGATGGGCAACTCGTGAGTTCAGGCTTCACTGAAAGGAGAGGAGATGATGAGAAGCAAGTCGTTTCTGGCCATGGTAACGGCTCTGGTCCTCGGTCTCTCAAGCACGAGCGCCTTCGCCGGGGGTTGGGGTCCGTACTTCAGCTGGGGCCGGGACGACCCCAGTGCGGGCTTCCCCGATGAATTTCTGGACCGGGTCGATGATTTCGTTCCTCGAGACCTGCTCGAGGACGCCGATCTGGACTTCACCATCGACCACCTGACCTTCGGTGTTGTCTACGACAGCGCCCCTTCCCGGGCCAGCACGATCAACTATCGCGGGACTCTCGGCTTCGACATAGCGATCAACTCCGAAATCGACAGCGTGGACCTGCCGCAAATCGGCGAGATCGACCTGAATGATGTCGGGCTCGACATGGACGAAAGCGGATACGGCTTCACTACGACGCACACGCTCGGATTCGGTCTCGTGCAAACCGAGCTGCTCAAATGGTGGGTCGGGCCCGGGCTTAGGTTCAACTTCAACTACTACAGTTATGAACAAGATGTGCTGGGTTTCACCGCGGACATCGAGGCGGCGAATCTCGTCATCGGCGGAGGTCTGGACACGGGGGTAAACCTGCACCTTTCACCGAATCTCTCGTTGTCTCTGGGCGGCGGGTTCCACTGGAACGCCTTCGGTTACGTAATGGGCGACCAAGACATCGATTTCGGCGCGCTTGCCTGGGGGGACGGTCCATTCTACTTCATCCAGGTGGCGGCTCTGTTTCACACCGGTCCGGACAAGGACGCCTGGGCTGCAAGCCCCGCTGCGCAGCCTTGAAGAACCGCCCCATCTTACGACGAGGGCCCCGTGCGGCGCCCTCTCGACGGGCCTGAAAAGCGGCACGGTCCGCAGGCGGCCTTCCGCTTTACCGGTACCGCTCTCCTCGCAGCCTCTCCAGATAACCCGCAAACTCCAGCTCCAGGGGAGAGCGGATGCGCATCGACCGGCCGCTTTCCGGATGAAAGAACTGGATCTCCGCGGCGTGGAGGAGCTGGCGCGGAGGCTCCGTAGAGGACGACGCGTACGCGAGCCTCTCCTGCCCGCTTCCGTAAGTCCGGTCGCCCGCAATCGGGCATCCGATCGACGCCATGTGGACGCGCAGCTGGTGCCGGGCGCCGGTCCTCATCCACAGCCGGACGAGGCTGAAGGAGCCATAGCGCCGGACCACGCGAAAGCGCGTTTCGGCCTCCCTCAGGCTCCTGTATCCTCTGGCATCGGCCGGATCGACGGCCCTCACCCGGCCGGCCCGCCTCCCCCGGCTCCCGATGGAAGAGTCGATGCGCCCCCACGGCTCCGGCTCCCCTTCGACCAGCGCCAGGTAGGTCTTGAGCACGAGACCTTTCTCGAACTGCACTCTCATCTGCTCGAAGGCGAACGCCTTCTTGGCCGCCAGCACGACGCCCGAGGTCTCCCGGTCCAGTCGGTGCAGAAGGCCGGGTTCGCGCGCCGAATAGCCGATCCCGGGCAGCTCCGGGTAACGCACAATCAGGGCGTTGGCAAGAGTGCCCGTCTCGCCTGAACGCAACGGGTGCGTCGGCATCCCGGGCGGCTTGTCCACGGCCACCAGGAAAGGATCTTCGAAGAGGACCGAGAGAGGCAGCTCCGGATCCGGCACGAGCACGAAGCCTCGTTCGCCGAGCGGCCCGCGAACGAGAATGCGGTCCCCTTCGCAGAGGCGCGATCCTTTGCGCGCAGCCCGCCCGTTGCAGAGCACCCTTCCCTGGTCGAACCAAGCCTGCATCTGCCGTTTGGGCAGCTCGGGAAAGCGCGCCTTCAGAAAATGATCGAGGCGCAGGCCTGCCTGTTCCGCTGCCACCGTGATCTCGGGGGCGCCGGGATCCGCCTTTGGCCTTGACTTTGTCGCCATCCTTTTTTCAGGTCTCAATGCCCCCAGCGTCCGGCAAGGAAGTCCGCCTCGATCCGCTGGGACACCCGCACCGCCTCCCGGGTGCAGTCGTTGATCGCAACTCCGCGGTACGCGTTGCCGGTCAGGTAGACTCCCGGGAAGAGGGCCAGACGCTCTTCGATCCGCTCGAGTCTGCGAACGTGACCCACCACGTAAGACGGGATCGCGCGCTCATGGCGCACAACGTAACGGAAGATGACCTTGCCCCTCGCTCCTGAAGCTCTCTCGAGCAACCGGTGGACCATTTCCTCCAGCTCTGCATCTTCGGCCTCGACCGCTTGCGGGCTCCGCCATCCTCCGACCATGTTGCGCGTCAGCACGCATCCCGCGGGCGAACGCGATTCGAAGATCCGGGAGGTCCAGAGGGAACCGAGCACCGGGGTCCCCTCGCGATGCGGCACCAGAAAGCCGAACCCGTCCAGAGATCCCGGAGTCGCCCCCTCGGGAAAGGCGAGCCCTACGACCGCCAACGGCGCGTAAGGGATCTCCCGGAGGAGCTCGCCCGCCTGCGGGTCGAGCCCGGCGAGGATCCCTGCGGCCGCGTGTGCGGGTGCGGCCACGACGACGGCGTCGGCCGGGATTTCCTCCCTTGCCCCCTGGCGCTCGCCAACGAGCCGGTAGCCTCCCTGGCCGCCCGAACCGGGGTTCGCACACTTAAGCGTCCGCACCCGGCACCCGGCCACGCAGGACCCGCTCAGCCGGGCTGCCAGCGCCCGGACCAGCGCCTCCACCCCGTCCCGGAAGGAAACCAGGATTCCCGCAGGCCCTGCAGGGCCCGCCTCCCGGGCGGCGCCGATCTCGTCCTTCCCTTCGGCCGCTTCCGCCTTCCCCGCCTCCTGCCCCCGCTTTCTCTGCCTTTGCAGGGCCACCAGCGCCCGGATGAGGCTCCCGTAAGTCCGCTCCAGCTCCGCGATCCTCGGAAAACAGGCCTCGAGGCTGAGCAGCGCCGGATCCCCGGCAAAGATGCCCGAGACCATGGGGTCGAGCAGCTTCTCCGCGGCCTCCTTCCCCAGCCGCCTCGTTCCGAACTCGGCGATGCTCGTGTCGAGCCCGGCCGGGGTCGCCGCTACCCATGGCTCTCTCAGGATGCGCAGCCTGCCCCGAAGGGAGAGAAGAGGCGAACGGAAGAAGCGGCCCGGGCGGTCGGGTACGAGGTGGAGGCGCCCCTCGGAAAAGACGTAGCGCCTGCGGGCCGCGTCGCGGCTCGCAAGAAGCTCTCCGGCAATCCCCAGGTCCTTGCACAGATCGAGCGTATCGGGCTTGCCGTCGAGGAACCCGTTCGGGCCCCACTCGAACAGATAGCCGTCCCGGACCTCGCTCCGGATCTTGCCGCCGAGCCGGCCCTCGGCCTCGAGCACGACCGTCTCCACCTCCTCGTTGCGCGCGGCGAACCTCTGTCGAACGCGGAACGCCGTGGCCAGCCCGGAGACGCCCCCGCCGATCACGACCACCCGCTTCATCCCGTGACCCACCCTTCTCCCTGATGCGCGGATCGAGCCGCACCTACGACCAGATCCCCCAGGGTCTCGATGAAGTCTCGACCGGCATTGAGGGACTCGACCCTCTCGAACCTTTCCATCCCCAGCTCGAAGGCGGCTTTCCGGTAGTACAGGTCGATCTCGTAGAGCGTCTCCAGGTGGTCCGAGACGAAGCTCACCGGCACGACCAGGACCCTGCGGATACCCTCCTGATGCATCTGCCGGAGCGCAGCCGGGACCGTGGGTCCCACCCACCGGACCGGCCCCACCTGGCTCTGGTACGCGAGCACCCCGGGCAGTTCGGCCATGCCCGGCGCAGCGTCCAGCTCCCGGCGCAGCGCCAGCACGGTTTCCTCCACGTGCTGCACGTACGGGTCGCCCTGCTCGACGAAGCGCACCGGGACGCTGTGGGCCACGAACAGCAGGCCGGTCTGTCCGCCGCCCTCGAGCTTCTCCAGAGCGGCCAGGACGCGCCGGACGATGGCCTGGTGGAGCCCCCTTTCCAGGTGCCAGCTGCGGACCGTCCGGAGGGGCCGTCTGTCCGCGCTCTTCTTCCAGGCGGCCTGCAGGGCGTTGAGCGAGGAGCCGCCGGTGGCACGGCTGAACTGAGGATAGAGAGGCAGTCCCACGACACCGTCCGCGCCCCTCGCCTTCAGCCCCTCGAGCGCGTCTTCGGCAAACGGCCGGCTGTACCTCATGGCCACTTCCACCGGCCAGCCCAGGCCCCGCAACGCCAGCTCCCGTTCCAGCGCCACGGCCTGTTTGCGCGTGATCGGAAGAAGGGGCGAACCGCCTCCCGGAAGGGATCGATAACGCACCTCCACCCGCGGGCTGCGCAGGAGCGCAACCAGCCCGGCGAACAGCGGCTGCAGCAGCCTGCCCCCGGGGAAGGCGAAGATCTCCCGATCCTGGAAGAGTCGGAAAAGGAAAGCCCGGACCTCGGCGGCGGACGCCGGCGCCCCCAGGTTCATCAGGACGACGCCCGGCCTCGTCACGCTCGCGCTCATCGGGGGCGGGACTCGCTGGCCGGGACCGGAAAAGCGTGGACCATCTCCACCAGCCCGACGACGTTCTCGACCGGCGTCCTGGGGTGAATGCCATGCCCCAGGTTGAAGATGTACCCGGGGCGGGACGATCCCTGTTCGAGCATGCGCTGCACCGTGCGCCGGAGGTCCTCGAGCGGTTTGAACAGCGCCAGAGGGTCCAGATTGCCCTGCACGGGCCGGTCAGCTCCGAGCCTCGTTCTCGCCTCGCCGAGCTCCATCTTCCAGTCCAGGCTCAGCACCTGGGCTCCGAGTCGAGCCATGTTCTCCATCAAGGTGGATGTCCCCAGGGAGAAGTGGATCGTGGGGACCCCGCACCCGCCCAGCTCTTCGAAAAGCTGCTCCATGTGAGGCGCAACGTACTCCTCGTAGTCCGCCGGCGAGAGGGCGCCCGCCCAGGTGTCGAAGAGCTGAACCGCCTGGACGCCGGCACGGATCTGGGCCTCGGCATAGAGCCGGACCGAGCGGGACAGATGCTCCAGGAGCCGATGGAAGGCATCGGGCTCCTGATACATGAGGCATTTCGTCTTCAGAAATTCTCTCGAAGACCCGCCCTCGATCAGATAGGTGGCCAGGGTGAAAGGAGCCCCGCTGAAGCCGACCAGGGCAGTCTCCGGGCCGAGGGACCTCCTCAGGCCTCGAACGGTTTCCAGGACGAACCCCAGCTTCTCCTCCGGGTCCGGTGTCGGCAGGCCTTCGACGTCCCGGCACCGGGAAACCGGCGGATCGAGCTTCGGCCCCCCGTCCTCTTCGAACGACAGCCCGAATCCCATGGCCTCCAGGAGCAACAGGATGTCCGAGAACAGGATGGCGGCATCGACGCCCAGGCGCTCCACCGGCTGAAGCGTCACCTCGATGGCGAGGTCCGGCGTCTTGCAGAGCGTCAGGAACGAGACCCGCTCCCGCACTTTCCGATATTCGGGCAGATAGCGGCCCGCCTGCCGCATCAGCCACACCGGGATCCGGTCCAGCGGCTCGCTGCGGCAGGCCTTGAGGAACCGGCTCGTCTCCTCCAATCTCTCCTCCCTTCCCGAGGCTGCCGATAAACGGCCGTCTGCGGCGTTGCGCTCATAGGGAATGGAGGCGGGGAGAGCCTGCCCCGGCAAAGGCCGGGGTCCACTGTGACTCCCAATTAGCCTCATTCCTCGGG
>JBFLZG010000055.1:0-18866 GCA_040756235.1 bacterium
GCCCCCCCGGGATTCCCTTTTGTCCCTCCGGGCGGCGGGGTCCTGCCGGGTGGGGCCTTGCGGCCGGTCGCCGGCGCCGGAGCAGACGGCGGTCCTTCGCGAGGAGGCCTGTCCGGGGGAAAGCGGCCCGCCGCGGACGACTTCTCGAGATCCAGAACGCGCTGCAGGAGCTCCGGAAGAGGCTCGAGCCTGGACAGCTGGGCCATCTTGATCAGCGTGACCTCGAGACCGACTCTCGGCAGACTGGAGCGCAACACGTCCCTCTCTGCGCGGATCAGCAGCGACACCAGCCGACGAAGATCCTCCGGGCTCGACTTCGCCGCCTGTTTTCTGAGGTCCTCGACTTCGGCGCGGGTCATCTGCAGCATCGTCTCGGGGTCCGGCAGGATCGAGGCAACGAGCAGGTTGCGGAAGTGTTCCACCAGGTCCTGGTAGAAGGGGCCGAGATCGTAGCCGAGGCGGTAGAGCTCATCGAGCGCCTGGAAGCAGCCGGCGGCGTTCTGATCGAGCACCGCCTCGGAAATGCGGAAGAAGAGGTCCCGGCTCGCCATGCCCAGGATTTCGATCACCGCCTCTTCCGCAACGGTCGATCCGCAGTAGGAGATCATCTGGTCGAGCAGGCTCTGGCCGTCCCGCATGCTTCCGTCCGCGGCCTTTGCGATCCTGGCGAGGGCGGCGTCACCGATCTGAATGCCCTCGGAGGCGGTGATCTCCTTGAGCCTTTGCTGGATTCTGGCCCGCGGAATGCGATGGAAGTCGTAGCGCTGACAGCGCGACTGGATCGTATCCGGAACCTTCTGGGGCTCCGTGGTGGCAAAGATGAACAGGACGTGCTCCGGCGGTTCTTCGAGCGTCTTCAGGAGAGCGTTGAAGGCGCTTCTGGACAGCATGTGGACTTCGTCGATGATGTAGATGCGCTTCTTGCCCTGCCGGGCCATGTACTTGACGTTTTCCCTGAGCTCGCGCACGTCCTCGACACTCGTGTTCGAGGCGCCGTCGATCTCGAAAACGTCGATGCTCCTGCCCTCGACGATCTCCTGGCAGAAGGTGCAGCGGTTGCACGGCTCCGGGGTCGGCCCGTTCTCGCAGTTCAGGCTCTTGGCCAGGATGCGTGCGACCGAGGTCTTGCCGACGCCGCGCGGGCCGGCGAACAGGAACGCGTGGGCCACGCGCCCGCTGCGCACGGCGTTCCGGAGGGTCCGGGAGATGAACTCCTGGCCCACCACGTCCTCGAAGGTCTGTGGTCTCCATTTGCGGGCCAGGACGAGATAGGACATCTTACCTTCGAGGCTTCCTGAGGAAGGATCGATAAACGCCGATGCCGGACCCCGACAGCCGGCAAAAAGGGCTTGGTCGTGCACCCTTTCTCGACAACCACCAACAAGGCGGAAACGGAGAGGAATAAATCAGGCCAGGATACTCCACGGCACCCAAGCGAAACTACCTACCGTTGCTTCCTTCCGGACCTGGCGGGGTTCGGCAGCCGCTTGCTGCGTGGGTCCCAGCCTTCAACTTTATCCCCGCCGCCCAGTCCCTTACCAGTGGGTGCCTCAAAAGGGAATTCGACCCCGCTTAAGCGGATTTCGGGCAGAGGGCACCGCTAGTTCCCCGTCTAGCACGACCAAGCTTTTCGATGCTTCATTTTTTGGCGGAGAGAGAGGGATTCGAACCCTCGAGGCGGCTTTCGCTGCCCACACGATTTCCAGTCGTGCTCCTTAAGCCAACTCGGACATCTCTCCGTTCGTCTCATGTTAAGGGAAGCCGTCTGTCTTGTAAAGGCTTCCGAGGCGTTGGAAACGGTGTTCCGTCGAAGCGCCCGAGGCCCGAGGCTTGCGCTCTTTACCGACTTTCACAGCAGCCGGACGGCGTTGCAGAGATCGCTGCCCGCCGCGCGCGCTTCTTCCAGGTGTTCCGGGTGTCGCAGCACGTCCCCTTCCAGATCCAGGCTCCGATAAAGCAGGGACCTCCAGAGCTCGCAATCCATGGCCTCGAAGTAGTAGCGCACGGAGAGCAGGGCACCCTCGAAGAGCCGCTTGCCCTTGGTGGCGCCGGCGGAGATGAACAGTCCCTTCCTGGCCGCGCGGGCAGGTTCCGCCGGGGGCGCGGCCAGCCAGTGCTTCTTCACCCAGAGGGACTGGCACCTGTCCATGAGGATCTTCGTATGGGCGCTCACGGCGTAGAAGAAGATCGGCGAGGCGAGCATGATTCCCTGGCACTCGAGAATTTGATCGTGGACGTCTGCGAAGTCGTCCTGGATGACGCAACGGCCGGTCTGCCGGCACCCGTAGATCTCCAGGCACGGAGACATCTTCAGGTCGCGCAGCACGATCTCGCGTACATCGGCTCCCGCCTCCCGGGCCCCGAGGACGGCCTGTTGGAGAAGGAGAGAAGTGTTGCCGCGGCGGCGCGGGCTGCCGTGGATGGCGAGGATCTTCGGCATCGGCTCTCTCATGGAGAATGGTATCGAAAGTGTAGCATTCACCTCTGCCCGCGCCAAGGCACGGCATGCAGCGCCGTCCGCTGCGCCTGCCTCCTGTAGCCCTTCTTTGCTCTCTGTAAAGAAACCTGACGCAGCGCGCCTCGATTTTGTTGTCGAGCCCGTGCTGGAAGCAGAGAAAAACCAGTTATTCCGGACCGATCCGGCGGACGGATAGGTCTTTCCGGACTGGCACAAGGCTTGCTCGAAGAAGAGGTCGAAGGCGCGAGACGGAAAGGAGAAAGCCATGGATACGAGAGGAAATGTCGCGCGAAAAGACGAGTTCTACCCGATCTTTCCGGAGTGGGAGGAGGCCAAGGAGTGGGCCAGGAAAGTGTTCACCAGGGACCGGGTCGCCGAAGCGACCCTTACGGGGGTGACGGTGATCATCCTCGGGGTGCTCTTCTATGCGCTGGGCTCGGCCCTGAACAACTACACGATCACGGGGTATTAGCGGCAAGGCGGGGTGCATCGGCGTGACCGGTCGGCAGGGGTCCGGGGAGAACGAGACGGTGCAGGAGCGCCGGGCCATGTTCGAAGGCACCCCGCGAGTCAACCGGGGGCGGGGCGGCACCGGGAGGGTGTCGCCCCGCTGATTCCCGGAAGGAAGCCAGCCTTGTTGCGTCTCCTCTGTGATTTCCCGCCCTCCAGGTACCGCGGCCTGCCAGGCGTCAGTCTTTCTTCTTGTCCGGGACATCCTTGGGCTCGGGGCTCCTGAAGGTCTTCATGGCCTCGGCCAGCTCCCGCAGGCGCATGTCCGCGAGATAGTTGACGGTGCCCTCACGGAACGAGCCGGTTTCGCCTTTCACGCCCGCCTCGGAGCCGGTCAGGATCTCGATGCCCTCATCGACCGTCTTCACCGACCAGATATGAAAGCGGCCCTGCCGGACCGCCTCCAGCAGCTCATCCCGCAGCATGAGGTTCCTGACGTTGCTTTGCGGCAGGATCACCCCCTGCTCGCCGGTCAGCCCACTGGCGCGGCACACCTCGAAATAGCCTTCCACCTTCTCGTTCACGCCGCCGATCGCCTGGATCTCCCCCCTCTGGTTCACCGACCCCGTCACGGCGATCCCCTGCCGGATCGGCAATCCCGAAAGCCGGGAGAGAATGGCATAGAGCTCGGTCGAGGAGGCGGAGTCCCCGTCGATGCCCGAGTAGCTCTGCTCGAACACCAGCCGCGCCGAAAGGCTCAGGGGCTTGTCCTGGGCAAACCTCTCCACGAGGAAGCCCGACAGGATCATCACGCCCTTGCTGTGAATCGGCCCCCCGAGCTTGGCCTCCCGCTCGATGTCGATGAGGCCGCCCTGCCCCACCCCGATGCTGGCGGTGATCCGGTTGGGCCGGCCGAAGCTGATGTCGCCCAGATCCATGACGCTCAGACCGTTCACCTGCCCGATCTTGCTTCCGGTCACCTCGACCATCAGCGTCCCGCGCAAGATCATCTCGCGGATTCTCTGCGCGATCAGGTTCGAGCGATGGAGCTTCTCCTCGATGGCTTTTCTCACGTGGGCTTCCGTGACCCGGCCGGCTCCCTGCTGGGAGGCGTAGAAGTTGGCCTCCTTGATCAGATCGGAGATCTCGCCGAAACGGGTCGAGAGCTTGTCCTGGTCATCGGCGAGCCGCGACCCGTGCTCCACGATCCTGGCCAGGGCCGTTGCGTCCAGGTGCTTGAGGCCCTCCTCTTCGCAGACGGTACAGACAAAGGAGCCGTAGTCGCGGATGTTCGCCTCGGTGCGGTCCATGGCGGTATCGAACTCTGCCTTGACCTTGAAGAGCTCGCTGAAGTCCTCGTCCCGCCCGTACAGGACGTGATAGAGGAACGAGGTGCCGATCAGGACGATCTTGACGTCCAACGGCACGGGCTCGGGCTGAATGCCCTTGGTGGTGATGAACCCCAGCCTCTCGCCGGGGTCTTCAATGACGATCTCCCGGTTGCGGATCGCGCGCTTGAGGCTGTCCCAGGAAAACAGGTTGGTCAGCAGCTCCTCCACCGGGATGACCAGATAGCCGCCGTTGGCTCTGTGGAGCGATCCTTCCCGGACCAGGGTAAAATCGGTGACCAAGGTTCCGAACTGGGCTTCGCGGTCGATTCGGCCGAAGAGCCGGTTGTAGGTGGGGTTGAGCTCGATCACCACCGGCTTTCCGCGCACCGAGGCGTTGTCCACCAGGACATTGACCTCGTACTTCTTCAAGTAAGTTTCCTTTGGAGACGGCATGCCGACGAGCTGCGGCTGCTGGGCATCCGGCTCGGTGCGGAATTGGGACAGATTCTCCAGCAGGTCGTCCTGGACTTCCTGAAGGTATGCCATGACCTCCGGCACCAGCCCATACTTCTCCTTCTGGTCCTCGATCAAGTGACCGATGGCGAACAGCGCCACCCGTCGATCCAGGTCCTGGATGGTCTTGCCGGCGCTCTTGTCCAGGGCCCGGGCCTGCCGCATGGCGATCTTCATCTCTTCCTGAAGCTTCTCCCGTTTGGCGGCGATGGCCTCCTTCAGCTCTTCGGGAAGGCCCTGGTACTCCTGCTCGTTGAGAGGCCTGCCCTCGAGCACCGGAATCGTCGCGAGGCCGACCGGCGTGGCCTGGAGGGTGAAGCCCTCGCGTTGGGCCGTTGCGTTCACGCGGGAAAAGATCTCCTCCCGCGCCTGCTGCAGCCCTTTGAGGCTCTCCTCCCGTTTGGCCGCATACTCCTCGCTCTCGAAAGCCCGGCGGATTTCGGTCTGAACGTCCTCCACCAGGATCCTCATGTCCTTCTGGAATTCCCTGGCGCTGCCTGCCCGCAGGTTCAAGGCCTTGGGACGGAACGGGTCCTGAAAATTGTAGACGTAACAGAGATCGTCCGGAACGGGTTTGTCCCTGGCGTCCTCCATGTGTAAGCGCTTGACTGCAGGGGTCCTGCCCGTACCGGGCAGGCCGGCGACATAGATGTTGAACCCGAGGTCGCGAATCCCCAGGCCGAAGCGGAGCGATCGCACCGCGCGCTCCTGCCCGATGATGGCTTCCAGGGGTTTGGCCTCGGCGCTCGACTCGAATGGCAGGGTTCGGGGGTCCAGGACCCTGCGCAGTCTGTCAACCGTAAGCTCGGAAACCATGTGGCTGTACCTCCGTCGTTGCCGAGAATCGATCACAGGGGTTTCGTTTTCGTCTCGTGTCCGGATAGAGTGTGGCTGGAGATCCGCCGCGGGGCCCACGCGCCCGGAGGCACGCAAGGACCGCACGCCCTGAGGGCGAACGTGTTGAGAGCGTGTATAGAATTATTCCATTAGGGCATGAGGGTCAACCTGGACCGGGGAGACCGAGGCGCCTCGATCTCGACCGGGTCGACCGCTTGGCAGGGCATGGCGCCGCGTGTTCCCTGTCATCAGAGGCTGTCGATAAACGGCCATCTGCGGCGTTGCGCTCATGGCGCGGCATGGAGGCGGGGAGCCTGCCCCGGCGAAGGCCGGGGTCATTGCGGCGTACTTCCGTGTACGCCTCATTCCTCAGGATTTCGCGCGCCTTGCATCTGGCCATTTCTCAACAGCCTCACCAGAGGTGTTCTTCGACACGCTCTCGAAAGGAGGGAAGAAACCATGGAGAAGAACGGTAAACCCTGGCACAGGGTCGTCGGCAGGATCAAGGAGACACGGGGAACGTGCCAGGTCGGCCACAAGGCGGGCGACACGCTCGAGCTCGACGCACACGATCCGGCCGGCATCTGCGGATTCCTCTTCCACAGTGCCTTCCCCTACCTGGTCATGCTCCAGTTCGGGGGCGGGTTTCCGCCGGAGTGGGGAGGGCCGGACGTGGTCGAGCTCGACTGTCCCGACCGTGCGAATGCGGTAACGCTGGAGCTCAGGCGCATGCGCGAGTGAGCGCGGATCGCTCGCGTCCGTCCTTCTTCTGGCCCGGTGGCGCAGCAGCACCGAGACGCGACGGATCCATGGCATGGAAGGCCGCAATGATCAACGGTCGATCGGGCGGGGTTTGACCGAGTCCAGGCGCTTCTTGTAGACCATGACATCGGCCTGCCGATACCGCCAGAACCTGCCCTGCTTGACGGCACGAAGTTTCCCTTTCCGGGCGAGCAGAATGACGTCATCCGGGCTGCAATCCAGAATCCTCGCCACGTCCTTGGATCTCAGCAGTTTCTCCTGTTTTGCCTGCTTTACCATATATCCCTTCCGCTGGGCACGAATCTCCTGTAAAGGAGGCTGGAAACGCAAACGAAAGCCCACTGATAAGCAACAAAATTAGACCCTACGCAGGACAAAATGGTTCTGCTCCTCGAGGAAGACCGCCCCCAAAAAGAGGGTGTCGAAAAACACCCTCTTGAGAGGCTGTTGAGAAATGGCCAGATGCAAGGCGCGCGACATCCTGAGGAATGAGGCGTACACGGAAGTACACCGCAATGACCCCGGCCTTCGCCGGGGCAGGCTCCCCGCCTCCATGCCGCGCCATGAGCGCAACGCCGCAGATGGCCGTTTATCGACAGCCTCAAAAAGGAGAGGGCAGCGGGTTCTCTCTGCTGCCCTCTCTTTTCCGGTTTCAGCTGCCTAGATGCGGATCAGATCGCCTCCAGATTGACGTCGCGCGTGGCCAGACGGGTCAACCTGTGGTCGGTCTCACCTTCTTCATTCAGGGTCTCCTGCAGAAGGTCCGCCTGGTCCTCGTACCCGAGATGCCGGGCGTACGAGCGCAAGGTGCCGTAGGCCGCCATCTCGTAATGCTCGACCTTCTGGGCGGACGCGATCAGAGCCGCATCCAGCACTTCAGGCTCCGGCTTCTGCTTGATGATCTCCTCGCCGTCCCGGATGATTCCCCGGATGCCCTCGCATTTCTTTGCCTTCGGTTTCTCGCCAAGGAGATCGAAAACCTTCTCGAGACGCTCCTTCTGCCTCTTGGTGACCTCGAGGTGCTCGTGGAAAGCATTCTGGACGTCGCCGTGAGAGGATGCTTTGGCCATCTTCGGCAGCGCGCTGAGGATCTGCTCCTCGACGTCGTACAAGTCCCGCAATTCCTCCAGGTAGAGTTTCTTCAGGGAGTCTATCTTCATGGATGTCTCCTTCCTGCGGCATTCCTATTGGTTAGATGGGTTTCACCATCTACCCTTGGATGCAGGCTTTGCGGGTTCGTTGCCGGTGGTGGGGCGATGCCCCGGAGGCTGGCTGCAAGGCGGGGATTTCCCGGGGTTTTTCACGCTCGGCGCTGGCGCCTCAGTCGACCGACGCCAACACGGCTGAAAAATGGCCGACCTTGACCTCGCTCTTGACCTTCACGGGAAGGCGGCGCTCGTCCGAGCTGATCCACACCTGCATCTTTGCAGCCTTGCTCCTCTTGAACACGCCTCCCAGGTGCTTGAGCTCCGGTTCCAGCTTGAAGGCATCATAGGCGCCGGCCGGGACCTCCACCCTCTCCTTGCCGAGGACCCGGATCTTGCCCATGACGGACTTCTTGCCGTCCGAGACCGGAGCCTGGAGCTCCTGGCCGACGGCAAGGTCCTGCAGGCGCAAGAAGTAGCAGACCGACAGAGGATCGAACGTGCCGGAGGGAACGGCGATGGGCTCCTTCTGCTTGCCCCGGTTCTCGTACCGCGCCGTATTCATGGTCCAGTCGAAGCGCACCACCACATCGGCCCGGTAACCCCCCTCGCGTAGCGTCTTCCGGTGGAGCAGAGAGTGGGTCATCTCCAGGTTGGCGAACGCCTCTATCGTGTCTCGAACCTTGTAGAACAGGTCCAGGAAGGGGCTCGAGCGCACCGTCATGAGGAAGTGATGGGCAGCGACGCCGCCCACCGCGGTAACCGGCTCGACGCTGAGCACCGCCGTTCCCGCGGGGATGGAGTTCCAGCGCAGGTCGAAAGTCAGCCTTTCCCCCGGTTGGAATGCGGAAGACGGGGAGCCGGCCGCCCCCGCGGCGGCCGGCGTGTAGAGAGCCAAGGCAAATCCAATCAGGAGCACTGGCAGGGAAAGCAGATTGCGGGACGCCGGTGCAGCGCGGCCTTTTTGTTCGAGGGGTCCAGCCCGAGGAATCAACGGACGCATGCGACGAGAGAGCACCGACCCGGCTTTCCATTTCGGCCCATCTTACGCGCCTTTCATTGGCAGGACGTAGAGAAAAATGCTCAAGAAATGACACGCACTGCCGGCCAACACGAAGAGGTGCCAGATGGAGTGGCTGAAAGGGAGCCTCTTCCAGGCGTAAAAGAGCAGGCCCGATGTGTACGCGAGCCCCCCGATCCCGAGCCAGACCAAGCCGCCGGTCGGGACTGCGGCCGCGAGCGGCTTGGCTGCTACGATCATAAGCCATCCCATGCCCACGTAGAGAACCATGGAGGGCCACTTGGGACGGGTGCGGTTGCAGCGGAAGACCTCGAGGCAGATTCCGAGGACCGCGAGCCCCCAGACGATCCCGAAGAGGGACCATCCCCAGCCGCCGCCGAGCTTGACGAGCGTGAACGGCGTGTAACTGCCCGCAATGAGCAGGAAGATGGCCGAATGGTCCAAGACGCGGAAGATCCGCTTGGTTTTTGCGGATCTCGTACCGTGATACATCGTGGAAGAGAAGTAGAGCAGGGCGAGCGTGGTCCCGTAAATGCTGAAGCTGATGACCCGCCGGACGTCTCCGTGGAGTGCGGCGAAGGTGACCAGAACAGCAAGAGCCAGGAGGCTGAGCGCGAGACCGATCCCGTGGAGCAGGCTACTCGCGATTTCTTCAGCGCGGCTGTAACCTGCGGCACAGCGCAAGTCTGCTTCACCCCCGCTTCGACGGCGGCACAAAAACCTGTCTTCTCGGAAGCTGCCGACGGCTAGTACTGCCAGCCGCCGCCTCTGCCGCCGGACGAGGACCGGCCGCCGTCACGTCTTCCGCCGCCGCCCCGGCCGCCGCCTTCCGTACGAGGGCGAGCTTCGTTGGCATTCAGCTTCCGGCCCTTCACATCCTTACCGTTGAGACCGGCAATGGCCGCCTGGGCCTCGGATTTGTTGGGCATCTCCACAAACCCGAATCCCCTGGATTGTCCGCTGAATTTGTCCTTGATGATGTTCGCCGAAGATACCTGTCCGAACGCTTCGAACAGGTTCCGCAGCTCGTCCTCCGTGACGTCGAAGGATAGGTTCCCCACGTAGATGTTCATTTTGACCTTTCTCTTGTTGAGGGTTTGAAGCTGATCTCCAGACGTCTTATCCGCACAAGGACGAGCCGGGCTCGGTTCCTTTTTGCTTACCGGGGTGTCGGATGCTTACGGGGCGGCTCAAGAAGGCTGGATTCCTAAAAAAAACGCTCAGACGCAGTAAATCTGAGCGGAGTTACACGGCTGCAGAAATTTACTTCGGCCTTTCATTAGATTACACATCTTCGGCCATTTGGTCAATAGACTAATAAAAACAGTGTTGATCATGGGACTGTCTGTCCGGAAGGCGCAGGCGCCTCCCCGAGCAGAAGCTCCAGAGGCACGAGATGGCCGAGCGCGTAATCAGATCTGGGAGCCATCTTTCGGGCGCCTCCGGAGCACGTGCTCACGCACAAGCCGCAGCCGAGGCACTTGCCGGGGTCGACCTGCACCTCGTCATCCGCAACGAAGTTAGCACCGAACATGCAGCGCTCGATGCAGCGCCCGCACTTCTCCCGGCCAAGGCATCGCTCGGGGCTGGCGACGATCCTCTCGGGTCCTGCCGCCAGCATCAGGCCGGTGTGGAGGTAGGCGCGGGTGAGGACGCAGACCTCCTTTTCGCAGTTGCAGATGCAGAAGGTCCATCTGCCGGACTGCATGCAGTAGTCCAGTTCGTGGACCAGGCCTGCCTCGTGGCACTCCCGCAGCAGGGCCTTCACCTCCTCCGGGCTGGCATACCGGAACTCTCTTCTCAGGCTCGTGAACATGTCGGCGGCATACAGCATGAAGACGTCTTTGACGACGGGATCCCGGTACTTGCCGCAAGAGGTCTGGCACAGGCACGGGCCGATAGCGAAACGCGCTCCCTTGGGCCCCTCGCTGCTTGCGAGCAAGTCGACGACCCGTTCCGCCGTCGCGGTGGTGATCACGATCCCGTGGGGCAGGGTGCCGCTCATCCGGGCGATCGCTGTCAGGACGCGCCTGCCGATGCGGCTCCCCATCAGGCGCCGGCTCTCCATCATGTGATCCAGGGCATGCAGCAGGAGCGGCTCGAACCTGGCGAAGAGTCGATGGAAGCGGTACTGAAAGGCGCTGATTCGCCGGATGCGCCTTCTATCGGGGTCCAGCCCTAGGTGCCCGACGAGGATGAAACCCGCCGCCGCCCAGAGGAGCGTGCCGTCCATTCGGTCCCCCTACAGGGTTGTCTCACGATCGGGCCGGTCTTGCACCGCTTCGGCTCCGGTCTCCTTCTCCTTCACGATCAAGATCGGTATGTGGGAGGTCTTGATCAGGGACCTCGTTATGTGTCCGAGCAGCAAGCCCGCGAGCGTTTCCCGCCACCGGGTCGCGACGATCAGCAGCTTGACCTGATGCTCGTCGATCGCCTCGCGGATGGCCGCGGCGATCTTGTGTTGCTCCAGCTTGAAGATCGGGGCCACCGAGAGCCCCTTGCAGTCTATGCGGCTGATGAATTCTCGGAACTGCTCTTGCGCGTTCTCTCTCATGACTTCGGCGAATTGTTCATAGGTCTTGCCCGTGCTGTAATAGCCCGACGGGACGCCGTACGCGTGGAGGCATTTGATTTCCGTCCGTCCGGAGGCGGAGGCAAACGCGATCCCCACTTCCAAGGCATCGACGGAAAGCTCCGAGAAGTCCACCGGAACCAGGACCTCGCCCAGCTCGGGGTGCGTTCCCCCGGGGACGGCCAGGACCGAGCACGCCGCTTTGCGCGTGAGCTTTACCGGAAAGCTCACATCGTCCCCAGGCCCCTGTCTCTTGCCGACCACCACGAGATCGATCCGCTCTCGCTTGATGAAGCCCAGAATCCCGAGGATGCGCGATCCGTGCGCCACCTCGAATTGCAGCTCCGTGTCCGGGCAACCCTCGAAAGTGTCGGCGACGATCGCTTCCATGCGCTGCCGGACAAACTCGCTGGCTGGCCCGGACGATTCCGCATACTCGGCGCGAAGCGCCCTGGGCACGGCGTCCGGCGAGCGGGCCACGTGCAGGAAGAAAACCTTCTCCGATTTCGCCAGCCGGCTGATCATGGCCGCATAGCGAACGGTCGATTGATCATGAGCACAGAACGAAATGCCTACCAAGAGGCGCTTGTACCGATACATGCCCACCTCCTCGGCTGATCCTCTCTGCACGACGCCCAACGGTACCATAACGCAAACCCGCGGACAAACAGGGGGAGGGCTGCAGGCAGGATTCCCGGACGAGTGAGCCGGCTGCCCCGCCCGGGAGCATGGCGACCCATCCGGGCAGGGCATCACCAAACAGGGCTGCAGGAGCAGAGGCTCAGTCCTCGGCCTCCAGCACGGCTGCCGCGGCGATGCCTTCGATCCGGTCCAGGATCTGCCTCCACGAGAGCGTGCTCACCGGAGCCGCCAGCAACCGGCCTCCGGTCACCAGCGCCAGGAGCTGATCGCCTGCCCGGACAAAGCGCTCCACCATCTGCCTGGACCAAGGGGCATCGAGGCCGCCGGTTGCGGCGCGCCACGTCCGGCCGCCGTCATGCGTCTGTTCGATCCGGCCTCCGACGGCGACTCCGTCGGCCGGCCCCAGGATCAGATGGTCCGGGTCCGCCGGATCCAGCCAGACGGCCCTGCAGTAGCATTCGTAGAGACACTCCCATGTGGCTCCGCCGTCGCGGGAAGCAAAGAGGCCGCCGCCCGTGGGCGCGAAGACCCTGTCCGCCGAGGACGGATGGACCTCCACCGAATGGACGTCGGAATGGATGAAACCGGAACAGGGTGAGGACGGCTTGGGTTGCCCGGTGCTCCCGTCGGGGAGCCTCCAGCTCCGTCCGGCGTCGTCGGAACGCAGGAGGCCTCCCACTTCGACAGCTGCATATCCGCGGCTCCCGTGGAAGGCGAAACCCCGGACACAGCCCGCCTCGGGCGAGTAGGGAAGGGACCAACCGAATCGGTCTCGCAGGCGTTCGACCTCCGGGCATCCGTGCCAGGTACGGCCCTCGTCGCCCGAAACGAAGAGCCCGGCAGGCTCGGTCCCGGCGTAGACGTCCGGCAGGCCGGGTCCCCTGCAGGCGAGCCAGCGTACGTGCGGCAAGGTGAGGCCTGCGCCCGATTCCGACCATGTGCGGCCCAGGTCCCCGGAGCGGACCATTCCCCTGCGGGTGCCGACGATCAGAGCGCCGGCATGGGCGAGAACGCAAGTGCCCGGGGCCTCCAGATGGCCTTGTTCGAGCCCATGCCAGGAGCCTTCTTTCCAGACGAAAGTGTGGATGCCGTTGCCGGCGACCACACAGAGGAGTCGCATCATCCTTGCCCCTCCGACCTTGAATCTCAATCTTTTTGCGCCTTTATACGATGCCGCTCAGCCGCCCGACGTTCCGAAACGAGGGAATCCAAAACAACGGCGGCGCATCAGAGGAAGGGTCGCGCGACCCGGCCGGGGGCCTCCTCTCCCTGACCGCTAGCCCCGGCGCCTCGCATACCGGCCCATCAGCACCGCCTCGCTCACGACATGCCCCTTCATCGCCTCCTCCAGCTGGCGCTTGGTCGCCCCCGGAGCCAGCCGCAGCTCCGCGTCCAGCGCATAAACCTTAATGTAATAGCGGTGCTCCCGGTCCGGGGGGCAGGGTCCGCTGTAGCCGGGCTCCCCTCCCGTGCCGATACCGGCCACGCCGGGCGGTTCCTCCCCCTCGCGAATCTCCGTCAGGGTCGGCGGTATGTTGAAGACGATCCAGTGGTCCCACATCCCGTCCTGGCGCAGGTTCCGCGGAACGTCCGGGTCCTCCATGACGAGTGCGAGACTCTGAGCCTTTGCGGGAATGCCCCTCAGCGACAGGGGCGGGCTGATGTTCTCCCCGTCGCACGTATACCGGGACGGAATCTGACCTTCATGCTGGAAGGCAGTACTGATCAACTTCATGTGTCAGGTCTCCTTTCGGTCGAAGTTTCGGAAGGATCCTCCCCGTCAGCGCGGACATTCGATACGGCAGGCGGGTCACGCCTCTCGGCCAGGCTCGAGGGCGCTCCGACGGGCCTCGACACGTTAGATGGCGCGCCGGGACGATCGGTATACGCTGACTATCCGTGGTCCCGTCGGGTGGTGAGCTGCTTGTCTCGTGCCTTACCCGTGAGGCGATCGCTTTGCCCGACGCCTCCCTGTGGTGATATAGATAGAGGCGTCACGGAACATGGAGGCGACGCGGGACCGCCAACGGAAGGGCGAGGATATCGGCATGCGCGTGAAGGAGCCCTGCACGGCCGGGCCGCCATCCCGCAGAGATGGCTTCGCAACCTCAGCGGACGGACGCGGGAAGATGACGACGGAAGGGTCTGCGAGCTGATCTCCATGGCGCGGAGCGCTTTCTGGCAGGTCACACCACACGCAACACGCCCGGGTTGAGCATACTTGCTTGAAGGAGGGCAATGCCGTGAAGAACAGGCTCATGAGCGGAATCTGGCGCTACATGCTATCGGTCCCGCCGGCCTTGTGGGAAAGGCAGGTGGAGAAGAGCGGGAAGAGGATCGAAGCGAGCCTCCGGTTCATGTCCGAGGATCACCGCAAGGTGCACCACGCTGCGGTCCGGGAGCTGCCGCAGGTGGGGAAACCCATGCCGCCTGAATTCATCGCGGACAGGGTGGGTTTGCCCCTCGACCGGGTGAAGAGCATCCTGGACGATCTCGAGGAGCACATGACGTTCCTCTTCCGGAACGAGGAGGGGGCGGTCGTGTGGGCATACCCGGTCACGGTCGACAGGACGCCGCACCGTGTGACCTTCAGCTCGGGCGAGCAGCTCTACGCCGCCTGAGCGGCGGACGCATTTGCGACACCCTTCGTGCAAGGGCAACTGCGGAATGAATCTCTGTCGGTCGTGGTGCAGACGGAATGTGCGCATTGTCGGCAGCCGATGCACATCGAGATCGATAGCGAGCTGCATTACCGGGTGAGGGAAGAGGGGGCGGATCCCGTCGTCTTCGTGCCTCAGGTCGATTTCCACAAGCTGGAGGATCCGAGCATCATCGACTCCTTCTGACACGAGTGCACCTTCTTCTGGTCAGAAGAACACGCTCGTGAATATCGAAGAAGCGTCCACAGAATACGGGGGGAGTACTTCACGGCCGCACAGATGGTGCAGGTCACCAAGATCGTGCAGAGCGCGCTCTTCGGCTTCTGAGGAGCCGCCGGAGAGCCCCGGTGTAGCCCGGTCGCATTACCCGCAGATCCATCCGAACGGTCACGGACCGTTTGACTCTGTCCGTCATCCCGGCCGTGCTCCGCAGCGCGTGCTGGCCGGGATCCGGTAGGGGCGAATAATTATTCGCCCCTACAAATGACGGGCACAGGGACTGGACCCCGGCTTGCGCCGGGGTGACGGAAATGAGGGCACCGCCCTTCTTCAGTCGCCCGCTCCCCGGCTCCTCCGGAATGACCGTCTCCAGCTGGATTTCGCATTGCGCCCCCGAATGCGCCGACTTGCGCGTAGAGGGCGGGCCTGGCTCGAGCTCAGGTCGGCATGCGGCTCTTGTGGAAGTCCTCGAGAAACTTCCTGGCCACGAAGTTGAGGTTGGAGGGGCTGATGCGGTGGAGCCACCACAGGACGCGGGCGTGGCCGGGAAACACGATGATGGCCCGGTTCTTCTCGACGCCGTCGAGGATCGCCTTCCCGGCCTTCTCTGAATTCATCGCCGTGAACCCGGACTTGATGCGCCGGTTGAGCTCCCGGCGGTCGACGTTGCCGACGAGCAGGCTCGTCTCGAAAATAGGCGTGTCGATGATGCCCGGACAGACGACGCTCACCCGGACTCCCAGCGGCGCCGCTTCCATGCGCAGCGATGTCGACAACCCGACCACGGCGTGCTTGGTCAGGGCATAGCCGACCTCGACGGGGCCGGGAATCAGCCCGGCCAGGGAGGCCGTGTTCACGATGTGCCCGAAGCCCTGGCGGATCATGAGGGGATAGGCGGCCAGGGTGCCGTTCAGGACTCCGAACAGGTTCACGTCGATGATCCGCTTCCAGTGCTCCGGAAGCATGTCCCGGGCCTCACCCGCGATCCCGATCCCGGCGTTGTTGAACAGGTAGTCGAGCCGGCCCTGCTCGGCGAACGTCTGCTCGATGGTCTTACGGAGCTCTGCCTCGTTCGATACGTCGAGCCCGACCGCGCGGGCCTTGCCGCCGGCCCGGTCGATCCCGGCGGCGACCTGCCCGGCGCCCGCGGCCTGAACGTCCGCAACGACCACGAGCCTGGCTCCCCGGCGGCCGAGCCCTTCGCACACGGCCCGCCCCATGCCCGATGCCCCGCCGGTCACGATCGCCACCTTGTCCCGAAATGTGTCCATCGCCACCTCCTGGGATCTACGGGAGCAGGTCTTGCCGGCCCACGAACCGGAGGGCGTTGCCCCCCATCAGGTCGGCTTTCTCTTCGGGCGTAAACCCGATCTGATCCACGCACTCCACCCACCAGCTTTGCGGCTGGACCGGGAAGTCGGTTCCGAACATCGATTTCTTCGTGAGCTTCAGCTGCTTGACCATGCCGAGCGTGTTCAGGATCCCTTCTCTGGTCATGGGCATGGGGGCCGAGGTGTCGGTGTACACGTTCTCGTGGTTGAGCAGGATGAACATGAGATCCAGAGCGTCGGGCGGGAAGGGGTACTTGCCGAAGTGGCAGATGTGGATCTTGAGCGCCGGAAGGTCGTAGGCCAGCTCGTCGATGGGGCCGACCTCGCAGAATTTCAGGCGGCACCCCGGGAACGGGATGGGCTGCAGGTGGAAGGCCACCGGGATCCCGTACTCGATGCACCTCTCGTAAAGAGGGTAGAGCTTCCTGTCGTCCGGCCGAAACTGCATGCCCACGGGGTGGAGCTTCAGACCGCGCAGGCCCATGCCGTAGGCTTCCTTCAACATGCCGAGGGCCGCGTCCACGCCTCTGCGCACCGGGTCCGTGCTGGCGTAGCCGCAGATGAAACGGTCCGGGTGTCGCCGGAGCGCTTCCGCCACCCAGGCGTTCGGGATGTCCAGCCCGAGCTCCTTCATGTCGTAGGCCTGCAGCACGGCGTACTGCACGCCGGCCTGGTCGAGCTGCTCCAGGAGCACCTCGGGTGTCGGCACCCCGCAGTCCCAGGGGAAGATCTCCTGCATGGCGCGCCGCAAGTCAGGAGCGATCCCCTCTTCGTTCTCGAAGACATGGCAGTGGACATCGACTATCGGCACGGCTCCGCTCATCTCCAGGCCTCCTCCCGCACAAGAGCGCCCCCCATTGCTGTTCGTGTTCGGCCGCCCTTGCCGGCCCTCGCTCCCGCTATTTGCAGAGCTTCTGGAAGCCGGCCAGGGAGAAGTCGTTCTTGTCCATGACGGCAAAGAAGCGGACCATGCACTTGGGGTCATAGGTCAGGATGACGGTTCCGTGATCGGTGCGGTCGTCCACCGCGATCATGTCCGCGAGCCCGACCATGCGGATGCTCTTGTCCTCGTTCTCGTGTCCTACCTGGATCTGCCACTCCACCTTCCAGTAATTTCCGGAGCGGTCATGGATCACCTTGAAGGCAGGCTGAAAGATTTCGGCGTCGACCCACAAGTACTGGATTCCATAGTTGTAATACGGGTCCCTGGCCTTGATCTCCATCGCGTAGACCGGGCGGGGCACCCAGGCGACATTCGTCGGAAACCAGGGCGCGCCCGGGTAATCTTTCTGTTGCCACCCGTACATGTGCCCGTCGGCGGGCCTCGTCTGGACGACCCACTCCCCCTTTTCGTTCTTGCGGATCGGGACCGGTGGGCCGGGGTGGTAGGGGACGAGCTGCTCCTGCTTCCCGAGCACCTTCCACTCGAAGGCGTTGACCTTTCCGCCGTACCCCCAGTTGTCGTCCACGCAGAAATCCGAGCCCAGGAAGGCATCGGACCGGTTCGCCGGGCTCATGCGGCGCACCCGCCGGATCGCCGGCACATAGGTGAAGGTGTGGTCCTGCCGTTCGTCTCGAAAGCGCCAGGTGAGCACGTTCGTGCCTCTCACATCCACCGGCCCCAGGACGCGAAAGATCACATAGGTCTCGATGTTGTCCGGGTTCGGCTCTCCTTTCACGCCCGCATAGCCGTCCATGGGGTACCCGAGGGACTCGAACTCGATCTCCCGCTCGTACCCGTGGCGGCCGATCCACTTGGCTACCTCGACACCCACGCGCATGTTGCCGCAGGCATAGTTGTAGTAGAACTTGTTGTACATGATCTTCTCGCCCGCCCTGGCGTCGTTCAGGTCGATGGCCGGAAAGGGAAAGCCTTCGACGAGGTCCGGGAGCCGGCCCGTCTTTGCGTCCACCAGGATCCCCTTGTCGTTCACGTCATACTTGCCGACGTTCGACGTGAGCGTGGCCAGGCACCCGGGAGGGAGGTACTCGCCCGGGTCGTACGGCAACTCGCCGACCCGGATCACGTCCCCCTTTTTCACCCAATCCAGCACCGGCGCCGGCAAGAGCCCCTCGGCCTTCTGCCAGTTCTCCCGGTCGATGACGTCGCCCGGCGCGATCTCGGCCGAGGCGGTCAGCGAGGCGAAGGCGGCCACACCGAGGACGACTGCTAGTACGCCCAAGAAGGTATCTTTTCTCATTTCTGCCTCCAGAGCCTAGTCAAGCAGATAACTGATGAGGAAGGTGATCTGGTCTCGATCTCGAAACGCCCCGAAGTTGGTGAAGTTCCCCTCTATGGCGCTGTACTGGAGCCCGAACCGGAAGGGCTCCCAGATGAAGTTGATCGCGGGCGACAGGAGCCAGGCGCCCCTGACGTCGTAGGCCACGGCCATCTGCGGCTGGAGCGTCCCCTTGCGGTACATGGTGTTCAAAACGGCCGTCACCACGTGTTCGTGGCGTCGCAGGCCGGCGAAGTTCGAGGTGCTCGGGTAGAGCAGAATGGGCTGGCGCATGCGGGAGTCGTAGTCCGGGACCCACTGGCCGAAGTACTGGAGGGAGACCAGAAAGGTGCTGGTGCGGTTCAAGGGCCGGAGCCATATCTGCTTGTCCATGCCGATCATGTAGCGGAGGATGTCCTTCTCCGGGATCGTTCCTCCCGTCGGGTTCAGGGCGATGGAGCTCAGACCCATGGCCGCCATGTCCGTGCCCGCCAGCTCGGAAACAAGGTCCAGCAAGGCCGGCGGCAGGGGGATGTTGGTGTCCGAGAGCTTGAGGTTTTCCTCGGGGATGAAGACCGGCTCGTTCCAGAACCAGGCCAGCTCGCTGCGGATCACGACGTCCAGGTGAGACTCCCAATAGTTGACCGAGGCGCCGGTGATCTGCACGTCCGGCCAGCTTAGCTCCTGCCAGGCGTCGGTCGGGCTC
>JBFLZG010000056.1:0-6043 GCA_040756235.1 bacterium
GCTCATCCCTCGTCATTGCGGCGTACTGCGATGTACGCCTCATTCCTCGGGATTTCGCGCGCCTTGCATCTGGGCATTTTTGAACAGCCTCTGAATCGAGCCTGTTGGGACAGGCTCTAAGTATCTTTTCTTCCAACTATTTTTAGCATAGCCCCAAGTAACGGTCAACGGACTGCACCGTTTGCGCTGCGTCGTGCCTCCCGGCGGCCGCCTCATTTCGATTCAGGGGCCGAGGGGCCGCCACGCGCCGGGCTGGTCGCCCCCGCTCCTGAGCCCGGCGGCCTCGCGAAGGCGTGCCAAGCCCGGTCGAGTCGGATTCTGAAGGCTCTGGATCCTGCTGCAGGCTATTTCCGGTAAGGGGCGAAATCCGGCGTTCTCTTCTCCACGAAGGCGTTCCGACCTTCGATGGCTTCATCGGTGTCGTAGTAAAGAGACAAGCCGCCGACGCCGAGATGGGTGATGCCGGTGGCGCCGTCGGAATCGGCCAGGAAGGCGTATTTGAGCATCTTCAGGGAGGTGGGGCTCTTTTCCAGAAGCTCCTGGCACCATCGCCCCACCTCGTCATCGAGCTTGTCCAGCGGCACCACGCAGTTGACGAGACCCATGGCGAGTGCTTGCTCGGCCGTGTATCTTCTACACATATACCAGATCTCCTTGGCCTTCTTCAGCCCCACGCATCGAACCAGGTCCGCGGTGCCATAGCCGGGGTCGAAAGATCCGACGCGGGGGCCTGCCTGCCCGAACTGGGCGTGGTCGGCCGCAATCGTCAGATCGCAAACCATCTGCCAGACGTGCCCTCCCCCGATCGCATATCCGTTCACGCGCGCCAGGACCGGTTTGGGCAAGGTCCGGATCAACTGTGTCACCTGCTGCCAGCCGACCTCCAGAGGCAGCAGAGCCCGCTCGTCCCGATACCCTCCCTTTTCCCGGATCATCTGGTCCCCGCCGGTGCAGAAAGCCTTGTCGCCGGCTCCGGTGAACACCACCACCCCTGCATCTCGGTCCAGCCAGGCGCGCTGCAGGGCCTCGATGAGCTCATGGACGGTAGCCGCGGTGCACGCGTTGTACCGCTGCGGCCGATCGATCGTGATGCGTATGACGTGGTCTTTCTTCTCGTAGCGGATGTCGGCGAACTCCATGGCCCGTCTCCTTCTTGCCCGCGCTCCCGTTTTCCGCTCACGGAGCGCAAATTGACATATAACACTCCTTGCGTCTAAATGCATCTGAAACAGAGCGTTCAAGCGATCTTTGCATGCCGAGCTTACGGAAGCTTCTCACATGGACCCCGTGAACGAGCACATTCGCGCCCTTCAGGCCTATCAGCCCGGCCTCCAGCCCGCTCAAGGCGAGAAGGTCATCAAGCTCAATACCAACGAGAACCCCTACCCGCCCCCACCCGCGGTCCTGGAAGCCATACGGGCGGAATCGATGGACTCCCTCCGGCTCTACCCCGACCCCAAGAGCCGCAGTCTGCGTGCGGCTGCGGCCGCCGTCTACGGGGTCGAACCCGAGCAGGTCCTGGCCGGCAACGGATCGGATGAAATCCTCGGCATCCTCCTGCGCACCTTCGCCGCCCGTGGGGACCGCATCGGCTTCTACGAGCCGTCCTACTCCTACTACAAAACGCTGGGCGCGATCCATAATCTCGAGCTGGTTCCGACGCCGGTCGCGGACGATCCCGGTCAGCTCCGGTTGCCGGACTCCAAGGACCTCAAGGTGTTCTTTCTGACGAACCCCAACTCCCCCCTGGGCTTTTCCGTGAGGCCCGAGTTCGTGGTTCGTCTGGCGGGCCATGTCCGAGGCATCGTGGTCGTGGATGAAGCCTACGCGGACTTCGCGCGCTGGAACTGCCTCCCCCTGATCCGTTCGATCCCCAACGTTCTCGTGACCCGCTCTCTGTCGAAATCCTATTCACTCGCCGGTCTTCGGGTCGGGCTTGCCGTGGGCGCGCACCGCTGGATCGAGCAGATGGACAAGGTTCGGGATCATTACAACCTGAGCCGTATCGCTCAAGCCGCTGCCTGCGTCGCCCTGCGGGAACAGGACTACCTTCAAGAAAACATCTCCCGCATCCTGAAGACCCGCGAACGCCTGCGCCGGGAGATCGGGGAGCTCGGGCTCCGGTGCCTGCAGTCAGACGCGAATTTTCTCTTTGTCCGCTTTCCGTCGAGTGAGGCCGCATCCGGGGCCTACCGGTTTCTGCTCGAAAGGGGCGTCCTGGTGCGTTACTTCCCCCAGGAGCCGCTTCACGACGGGCTGCGCATTTCCATCGGTACGGAGCGTGAGACAGACCGGCTGATCGCGGAGCTCAAGGGAACCCTCGAATCGTGACGGGCAGAAGGGAGGCACCACAGCCTTGGCCATAGCCGAGAAGATCCGAGCATCCATGGAGCGGGCCTCCTGGATACGCAAGATGTTCGAAGAAGGAGCCCGTCTCAAGGCAGAACGCGGGGAGGAGAAGGTCTTCGATTTTTCCCTCGGCAATCCCTGCGTGGAGCCTCCTGCCCGCTATCTCGAGGCGCTCGAGCAGTGCCTGCGGGAGCCGCGCCAGGGCAAGTACGGCTACATGCCCAATGCGGGACACCACAAGACTCGCGAGGCGATTGCCGCCGAGATCCGCTCCAAGCGCCGCGTCGCGATCGAGGGCCGGCACGTGGTCATGACCTGCGGCGCCGCCGGCGGCCTCAACATCGTTCTCAAGACCGTTCTCGACCCGGGAGACGAGGTGCTCATCCTGTCTCCCTTCTTCCCCGAGTACCTCTTCTACGTGGACAACCATGGCGGGCGGCCGCGCATCGTTCCGACCCGGAACGATTTCGCTCTCGATCTCGGCGCGATCGAGAGCGCGCTCACGGACCGCACGCGGGCGATCCTGGTCAATTCTCCCAACAACCCCACCGGCCGGATGTACGATCTGGCGAGCCTCCGGAGCCTGGGCGGGATTCTCGACAAGTGCAGGGAGAAGACGGGCCGTCAGGTCTTTCTGGTTTCCGACGAGCCCTATGCGGAGATCCTCTTCGACTCGAGGCGACTTCCCGATCTTTTCGGCTGCTACCGCGATACGATCATCGTCAGCTCTTTCTCCAAGAGCCTTTCCATTCCCGGGGAGCGCCTCGGCTACGTGGCCGTGAATCCGGCCCTGGAAGGGGCCGACGTTCTGGTCAACGGCCTGACCTTCTGCAACCGCATCCTCGGCTTCGTCAACGCGCCGGCCACGGCTCAGAATGCCGTTTCCCGGGCTCTCGGGACCTACGTGCAAGCTGCGGAGTACCAGCGGAGGAGAGATCTTCTCTGCCAGGGCCTGCGCGAGATCGGCTACAAGTTCCAGTTGCCCGACGGCGCCTTCTATCTTTTCCCGCAGTCCCCCGTGGCGGACGAGATTCCCTTCGTCCAGGCCCTCATGGAGCAAGGAGTCCTGGTCGTCCCCGGATCCGGGTTCGGAGCTCCGGGGTACTTCCGGATCGCCTTCTGCGTGGGCGCGGCCGTCCTCCGCAACGCCCTGCCGGGCTTCGCTGCAGCCCTGAAGCGGTTCGGCTGACGCGCCGACCCCGCCGCGGCGCGCGCGACGTTACACCAGAAACTCGATCACGTCGCCATCGCGCAGCACGAAATCCTTTCCGACCCGCTGCCCGTTGTACTTGTCCGCGCAGTAGAGCCTTGCCGCCCGAAAGCGGGCGACGAAATCCTTGTGGATCTCGGCGGCCATCTCGATGACGGTCGTTCCCGCCGGCACCACGAACGGATGCTCTCGGTCCGGGCTCTTGCTCGGGGCCTTGGTGTAGACCCGGATCTTGCCCAGGCAGTGAAAGCCCTGGGCCACCAAGACTTCCAGGCCGCGGCCCTGCTTGGCCGAGACACCGACCACCGGGTAGGAATCCCCATAGGTCCGGGACAACTGCGCAAGCGCCTCCTCGGCCCCCGGGACGTCCAGTTTGTTGCCCGCAAGAAACGGGCGCTTGGCCACAACCCCGGCCGGCACCTCGACCCGGTCCTCCTGCCGCGCGAGCGGCCGGACCTTCATGCCCTCGATCTCTTCCAGCAAGATCTCGACCTGTCCGAGCGGATCGTCCGTCAGGTCCACCACAAGGCACAGAGCATCCGCCTGGCGCAGCACGTTGGCGACCCAGCGGTCCGTCGGTTCCCACATGAGAGGCGGGAGGTCGACGAACTGGACCCAGACGTTCTCGAACCGCGCCATCCCCGGGAGCGGCTTCAGCGTCGAGTACGGGTACTCGGCGACCAGGGGCACGGCGTTGGTGATCGCCGCCA
Source organism: bacterium (assembly GCA_040756235.1). GTDB lineage: Bacteria > Desulfobacterota > DSWW01 > DSWW01 > DSWW01 > JBFLZG01. The sequence continues at coordinate 4,270 of JBFLZG010000056.1, forward strand.
GGAGCTGGGATTTGCCCGCGTTCGGCAGGCCTGCGAGCGCGACCTGTCCGGCCCCCTCCTTCTCCACGTGGTGCTCGTCCGCTTTTTTGGCGGCCCCCCCGCCCGCACGTCGCTGCTGCTGCTGCGCCCTGGCTTTGGAGAGGCGGCTCTTCAGATCGGCCTGTAGTTTTTCCGTTCCTTTGTGCTTGGGGATCATGCTGAGGAGCAGCTCCAGGATGGCCGCCTTTTCTTCCGGACTGCGCGCGGCCTTGAGCTTCCTCTCCTCGTCATAGTACTGCGGGGGGAGATTGGCTGGCATGTCACACCGCCTTCAAGGCGTGGTGATGAGCTGAATCTTCGTCTTCACCTCCTCCACCTTCCTTCCGATCGAGCTGGAACAAAAGGCGCAGAGATACTCGTACCGCTCGCCGTCGGGCAGCACGAGGAGCAGCCTCTTCCTGACCGGGACCGCCCGCTTGCAGCGGGGACAAAAAAGGCTCGAGGCCTCGAACTGGTCGAACTGACTCGCCCGATCGCGCGTAGTCGTCCGTCCAGGCCGAGTAGGTCTTCTTCGTGCGATCTCATCCATACTGTGTTCTTCCTCCTGCCACGGGTCTCCCATGCCCCCAAATCATAGCACATCGGCAAGGCCGCAGGTAGGCTCCGAAAGGTCCCGCTCCGGGAGCTCGCCCGAGCCGAACCAAGAGGATCCGATTGACAGCACGACGGCCGCCTTCCTATAATCCCTGACGCGTTTGCCGCCCTCGAGGACCCTCTGTTCGTCGACTCGCAAGCGAGGAGCGCCCTCTGCAATCCAGGATGCCCCGCGTCAGCCCGATCGAAGCCGATGGCCCGGGACGCCGCTTCCTTTGCGGCTTCCCTCGCGCCTCCGGCCGCCCCTGCGGGCAAGCGGCACGGACCTTGGCCCTGGTCTCCATCCTTGTTCTCTCGGGGCCTTTCCCGGGCGCCGGAGAGACCGAGCAGGATGCCAGCGGACAGGTCCCGGCCGTCGTCGGCGCCTCGCGCGAACCCACTGCAGCGGACAGGGAGGCGCCTGCCTCCTCCGAAACGGGCTCTCTGCCGGAGCAAGGGCGGAGTGATCAGTTCGCCCCGCTTCAGATTCCGTTCGATGCCCGCACCACGGACCTGGCCGCCCTGGCGCTGCCCCCATGCCCCTACTCGATCTCCACGGGGGCCTACCGAGAGCTCCGGGACGCGGAGACCAGCCTGCGGGAGCAGTTGAGCCGCTCTCTGCCCGCCTACATCGTCCCGGTGCAGATCCAGGGCAGCCTCGCCCAGTCCCTCTATGGCGTGACACAGGACGGACTCTGGTACCAGGTGCTCGTCGGCCACTACGCCTCCAGGGAGCAGGCGAGAGAAACGCTCCGTGTCCTCATGGATCCGATGAGCCCCCTGCAGCCCGAAATCGTGAAGTTCACTTATGCCCTCGAGTGCGGTCGTTTTCTCGACGCGGCGGAAGCCGATCGGCTCGTGGCCGCGCTCTCCGGCCAGGGGTTCTTCCCTTACCTGGAGACGTATCCTATCTCCGACGACCGCAAGCTCTTCCGCGTACTGGTGGGCGCCTGCTTCTCGCGGCGCGGAACGATCGCACAGAAAGGCGACCTCGATCTCAAGGGGTTCCCGTGCACCATCGCGCAGCGCTAGCTAGAGCCTGTCCCAAAACGCTCATCTGCGGCGTTGCGCTCGTCCCTCGTCACTGCGGCGTACTGAAATGTACGCCTCATTCCTCGGGATTTCGCGCGCCTTGCATCTGGGCATTTTTGAACAGGCTCTC
>JBFLZG010000057.1:0-27103 GCA_040756235.1 bacterium
AGCCTGTTCAAAAATGCCCAGATGCAAGGCGCGCGAAATCCCGAGGAATGAGGCGTACATTTCAGTACGCCGCAGTGACGAGGGACGAGCGCAACGCCGCAGATGGGCGTTTTGGGACAGGCTCTAGAATAGAAGGCGTCCGACAGCGGCTGAACGGTTCACCGGAACACAGGAGAGTCCCTAGATTCAGAAGGTTTTCGGCAACACACTGGGTCTGAAGCCCAGCCAGTTGAAGAGCATCGAGCGGATCTACCGGCGGCGTCTGCCCCTCGAGCAGATCGTGACGCCGGAATTGGCCCGCTACCTCGCTCAAATCTCCTGGGAAGTCAACAGGCAGATCGGGATCCTCGTCGACCGCAGGGGATACATCCAGCAGGTCGTGATCGGTGAGGCCAAGCAGATCTTCCTGCCCGAGATCAAGCGCCGTAGGTCCGCCGCGGAACGCCTTTCCGGACTGCGTTACATCCACACCCATTTGGACGGCGAGCCCCTGGGCCGGGAGGATCTGACCGACCTCGCCCTTCTGCGGTTCGACTGCATCCTTGCCATCCAGGTGGACTCTCAGGGCCTTGCTCGGAGCGTTCACGCGGCGAACCTCATTCCCGGCGACAGCTCGGAACGGCCGTGGGAAGTGTCCGAGCCCCTTCAGCTCTCGGCCCTGTCTTCCTGGAGCTTCCCCGAGCTGGTCCGCAACCTGGAGAAGGAGTTTGCCCGCCCCGGCCCGGCCGCGGCGCGAAGGCCGAGCGACTCGGGCAGGGAAAGGGTCCTGCTCGTGGGGGTGGCGACGGCCGGCTCCGCCGAAGCCGAGGAGTCGCTGAAGGAGCTCAAGGACCTGGCCGAGTCTTCCAACGTGGTCGTGGTGGATTCGATTCTGCAGAGGAGGCCTTGCGTCCATCCTCAGTTCGTGGTCGGGCTCGGCAAGATCAAGGACCTTTCCATTCAGGCCATGCAGACCGGTGCGGGGATGATCATCTTCGATCAGAACCTGACGGCCGCTCAGGTGCGCTCGGTCTCCAACGTAACGGACTTGAAGATCCTCGATCGGACCCAGCTCATCCTCGAGCTCTTTGCGCAACGCGCGAAGACACGGGACGGCAAGATCCAGGTCGAGCTCGCGCAGCTCCGCTACCGGCTCCCCCGTCTGGTCCACCGGAACACGGGCTTGTCCAGGCTGGCCGGAGGCATCGGCGGCATGGGGCCCGGGGAGACCAAGCTCGAGATCGACCGTCGGAGAGTCCGCGAGAGAATCCACCGTCTCGAGAAAGAAATCGAAACGATCCGGAAGGAGAGAGGCGTTCAGCGCGCTCAGCGGACCCGCCGCGGCCTGCCGCTCGTCTGTCTCGTCGGATACACGAACGCGGGCAAGTCCACCCTCCTGAACACCCTCACCCAGAGCAACGTCTACACGGCCAGCCGCATGTTCGCGACCCTGGACCCGGCCACGCGCAAGCTCTGGCTGCAAGGTGTCGGCGAGATCCTTCTCACGGATACGGTCGGGTTCATCAGGGATCTGCCCGCGGATCTGGTCGCAGCTTTCCGGGCCACCCTCGAGGAGCTGCGGCAGGCGCACGTGCTCGTGCACGTCATCGACGGGGCTTCCCGTGTGTGCGAAAAGCAGATGGCGGTCGTGGAGTCGATGCTGCAGGAGCTCGATCTCGATCACCTGCCTCGTCTGAACGTATTCAACAAGTCCGATCTGACCGACCCCGCGGAGACGGCCAACCTGTGCCGGCGGTACGATGGCGTGCCGGTCTGCGCGTTGGACCCTTCCACCCTCGAGGCCCTCCTGAGGCGCCTCGCCGCTCGGCTTCCTGCGGCCGGAGCCCTTTCGAGAGCGGCCAACTGCGAGTTTTCCTCTCCGGCCGGCAGCTTCCGGCGGCGCGACGGGACCGGGTACGGAGTCTGAATCCAGACGCCGGGAAACGGCACACGGACAAGCGGATGAGGCTGTCGGGCCGCACCCGACACCGCGGCTTCAGAGCAGCGGAAGCAGGTGCCGGCGCAGCTTGTCGACGGTCGGCGGCCGCTCGATGACGGCGACCCCGCCTTGCGGAGCGCTGTGCGGCTTGCTCGCCGCCGCGCCGCCGTCCAGGAGCAGGATGCGCACGTTGCGGGTTTCCGAGACGTTGCGCAGGGCACGGCAGAACTCCCGCACCGAGGTCCCGTATTTGCGGCAGAACAGGATCACGATGTCCGGCTGAACCAGGCCGGCCCGGACAGAGGCCTCGAACAGCCCCTCGGTCACGCAAACCTGATAAGCATCGGAAGCTCTGCGCAGGACCTGACGAAAGATCCTTTCCAGGGCGTCGAGCTCGTCCTTCGGCAGGTCGCCCCTGGGCCCGGCGATGAGGATCTTCTGAGGCTGTGCCCGGAGGTCGCTCGAAAAGGGGATGCGGTAGCGATCGAGAAAATCGCGCAGGTCTTCCTCGCGCACCCTGCGGTGCCCGCCCGGAGTGCGGAAGGAAGCCAGCCGGCCCTCGTCCACCCAACGAATGATCGTCCGGAGCGAAACATTGCAGACCTTGGCGAGGTCCACGGTCGTGTAAAGGCGCTCGCGCATCGGCAGCCCGTCCGACCCCGAAGGGTCATGCCGGCTCTGGTTTTGGTGTCTTCCGTTCCTATCGTCACTTGGGCAGTCTTTCTTTATTTTCGAACACCTTGACCAGCTCGTCGCGCTCGAAGCGCGGCAGGGGGCGGACTCCGTCCGGCCCGACCCGCTGCACACCTTCCTGCGCTTCGCGGATCTCGCCGATCCGGCTCGATCGAATACCGGCCAGAGACAGGGCCTTCTCGACCGCACAGGCCCCCGCCGGGTCGACGGCGATCAGGAGAGCGCCGGAGGCGAGCAGCCCCATGGGATCGAGCCCCAGCCGTTCGCAAACTGCAGCGGTCTCGGGAAGAACCGGGATGCGTTCCTCTTCGAGCCGCATGCCGACCGCGCCGCGCGCGGCCAGCTCCCACAAGGCCTGCGCCAGCCCTCCCTCGGTCGGGTCGTGCATGCCGTGGACCCGGCCCGCCCCTGCCCGGAGCGCGATCCCGGCTTCCTCGACCACGCTGATGCCCGGTTCCGTCAGCAGTCTCTTCGCCCTCTCCAGCAGATCGCTCGCGAGCCCGGTGCGGAGCAGATGTCCCCGTTCCCGTGCGATCACCGAAGTGCCTTCGATCGCGATCCCTTTGGTCAGCAGGAGGAGGTCGCCCGGCCGCATGGTGCGCTTGTCGACGAAATAGTGGCCGGCCGTTTCGCCCAAGAGCTGACCTACCAGAATGGGGCGGTCCAGCCCCACGGTGACCTCCGTGTGCCCCCCGCACACGGTAATCCCGAGCTGAGCGCAGGCCGCGCCGATATCCTCGAACAGGGCTTCGACGCTCGCCGGATCGGTGCGGCCATCCGGAAGCAGGCAGGTGACCAGGAGCCACCTGGACGTGGCGCCCAGACAGGCGATGTCGTTGGCGTTTACGTGCACCAGATACCACCCGATACGGTCCGTCGCGAAGGTGATCGGATCGGTCTTGGCCACGAGGAAGCGGTCCCCGAGGTCGATGACGGCCGCGTCTTCACCCACGTGGGGACCCACGGCAACGCTGGGATCGCTCCGACGAAGCCGGTCCAGGAGCTTTCCGAGGAGCTCCGCAGGGATCTTTCCGGCAGGGATGCCCGCCATGGTCCGTCTCCGAGCCGTCAGTGACCGCCGCGCATGTCGAGGAGGACCTTGAGCGCCCCCGGCCTGCCGGCCCGTTCGAAAGCCTGGAGGGCTCGGCCGAAGGGCACGATCTGTTCGATGAGGCCCTGCAGCCGAACCCGCCCGGCCTCGAGGGCTCTCAGGGCGGGAGGAAAGGGACCGCAGCGGGAGCCCACGACGGTGATCTCATCGACCACCAGCCCGGCCAAGTGCAGGCAACTCTTCTCCGCCACCGTGCTCTTGAGCACGAGCGTTCCCCGGGGTCTGAGCATCGTCCTGGCGGCTTCGAACCCGTCGGGGTTGCCCGTCGCTTCGATCACGACGTCCATGCTGCCCTTTTCCATCTCCTCGAGGAGGGCCGTGCGGAGGCCGACGGCGCGGCAGCGGGACAGTCCCTGTTCGTGGCGGCACACGACCAGAAGGTCGCAACCCGCAAGGGCCAGCACCTGCGCCGCGAGCAGCCCGAGCTTGCCGCAACCCAGCACGGCCACGCGCTCCGAGGGGCTCACCTTGACTTGTTCCAGGATTTCGAAGGCGGCCGCCAGGGGTTCGACGAACACGCCTTGCTCGTCGGAAACCGCATCCGGAATCACGTGCAGGTTCGCTTCCGGAAGGGTCAGGAATTCCGCAAACGCCCCGCCGCGGTTCACAATGCCGAGCACGGTCCGCTGAGGGCAATGACGTTCCAGGCCCTTGCGGCAGAGAGCGCAGCGGCGGCAAGGGCAGTTGATCTCGCCTGCCACCCGCTTGCCGATCCAGAGCGGATCGTCGGCTTCGACCACGTCGCCCACGAACTCGTGTCCCAGGATCCCGCTGAACCCCATGTACCCGCGCAGGACCTCCAGGTCCGTGTTGCAGATCCCGGCCATCCGGACCCGGATGCGGGCTTCGCCGGCAGGGCGCTCCGGCACCGGAACATCCGTACGGAACGAAAGCCCACCTTCGTAGATCAGGGCTCTCAACGCTTGCCTCCGTCCGCGGGTTCACGGCTCCTCGATCGCCAGGTCGCGCGCCGCAGACTTCATCAGGGTGCAGGGGCATGGGGGATGCAGCAGATGAACGTCATGCCTCGATCGCCTGCCCGGAATCGATGTCTCTCATCCGGCGGGACATACGCGGCCATGCCTTCTGCGAGCGCGATCGCAGCCCCTTCACCGAGGAGCTCGCCGGATCCCCGCACGATGAAGACCTCGTGTTCCCAGGGATGCACATGAAAAGGCGTGTGTCCGCCCGGCTCCAACCGGAACAGGCGCATGGCGAAGTGACCGGCCCCGTCCTCGCGGGTGATCAGGGGGCGCAGTTCCGCTCCCTTGACCCCCTGCTCCAGGCTGAGGTCTACCGGCGGCACGTCTTGCTGGCGGCGCACGAACATGTCGGTCCCTTTCTGGTTGTGTTCAAGAAAGCATTAACACACGCACGGACAAAGGGAAAGTGACCAAGCCCTTTGAGTTGTCCGCGCGGGGTCTGGTATGCTTTTTCTGCTCTTCCCGGCCGGCGGAAGGGTTCGGATCGTTTCTCGCCGGGTGCTTCGGACTCCATGCATTCGGACTCCATCTATTTCGATCATGCTGCAACGAGCTTTCCGAAACCCCCGGAATTCTGGGAGGAGCTGACCACCTACCAGACAAGCATCGGCGGATCCCCGGGCAGAGGAGCGCACCGGGCCGCCGATCAGGCATCCGAATGGGTCTATGAGACGCGCAAAGAGTTGGCGGCTCTCTTCCGTGTGACAGAACCGGAGCGCATCGTTTTCACCGCCAACGCCACCGAGTCCCTCAACCTGGCGCTGCTCGGTCTGCTCCGGCACGGGGACCACGTCGTCACGACCTCTCAAGAGCACAACTCGGTTGTCCGCCCTCTGACCTACCTGGCCCGGACCCGGAACGTGCTCATTTCTTACGTGCCGCTGAGCCCTGAGGGCGAGCTGGACCCGTCGGACGTGCGCAAGTCGATTCGCCGGAAGACGCGACTCATCGTGGTGAACCACGCCTCGAATGTGACGGGCGCGATCGCGCCGCTGGAGGCGATCGGGTCGCTGTCGGGATCGCTTCCTCTGCTCGTCGATGCAACGCAGACGGCGGGGTTGGTTCCGCTGGACGTGGAGAAGTCCAACGTCGCGCTGCTGGCCTTCACGGGGCACAAGTCTCTCTACGGCCCGACCGGCGTCGGGGGTCTGTACATTCGCCCGGACCAGGACCTCTCCCCCTTGAAGACGGGCGGAACCGGCAGTCTTTCCGAAGAGCCGGACCAGCCCGCCTTCCTGCCGGACCGTTACGAGAGCGGCACCCTCAATATGCTGGGGATTGCCGGACTCAAGGGGAGTCTCCGATTCCTGCGCAAGACCGGCATCGATGCCATCCGCCGCCACGAAAGGGATCTGCTGAAGCGGCTGGAACGCGGGCTTGCGGGCCGCGCAGGATTCCGCCTCTACGGCCCGTCGCTCGATTCGGTCCGCACCGGCACGGTCTCCCTCAACCTGCGGGGCTGGGAGCCTTCAGAAGTGAGCTATCTGCTGGACCGCCTCTACGCCATCCGGACGCGGAGCGGGCTCCATTGCTCCCCCGGCACGCACCGTGCGCTCGGCACTTTTCCCTCAGGGACCGTCCGCGTCTCGGTAGGGTATTTCAATACGGTGGACGAGATCGACAAGCTGCTCGACGCCCTCTACGACATCCTGCAACAGAAGCGATCGTGATCGGAGCCAAGATGGCCAAGGCGCAACGAGAGCCTCCCAAAGAAGTGGTGTTTCGAGCGTGGACCCGCGGGGACATTCCGGCTCTGGCCCGGCTTGCCAAGGAACTCTATCTGTACATCGAGTCCATCGACCCGGTCTGGAGGACGGCGCCAGGCGCAGAGGACGTCCTGCGGGCCCATCTGACCGACCTGTACACGAAACGGTACGCGGTCACCTACCTGGCCGTGGTGAACCAGGAGGCGATCGGATTCATCACCGGCAGCATCGTCCAGCGACCGCCCGTCATCCTTCCTCACCGGGACGGGCTGGTCGACAATGCCTACGTGAAGCCGCCCTGGAGAAACAAGGGGATCGGGGCCCGGCTGTGCAACATGCTCATGGACTGGTTCGTGCTGCAGGGAATCGATGAAGTGCGCATCCACTACCAGGTGAGCAACCGGGAAGCCGCGGCCTTCTGGGAAAGGATGGGGTTCCTGCCCTGGACGATCGAAGGCCACTGTATCGTCTCTCACCGGAATCGGTAGCGGGGCGGTCGGCCGGGCGCCCCTACCAGTGTCCGAAAAGACCCATCTGGTACGTCAGGAAACGCGGCGCCTCCTGACAGCGCCCGGCGGATTCAGACCGGCTCGTAGCCTTCCCCTTCCGGTGCTTCCCGGACCTTGCCTTCCTTTTCCAGCTTCTGCAGATGGGCCTGCACGGTATATCGAGCCAGCCCATGCAGGAATTCCGGCACGTCCGTGTAGATCCTGGCCACCAACTCCTCGGGCAGACGCAACCCGGCCCGGACGCCTTTCAGGACCGCCTCCTCCCTCACCCGGCGATGCTCGATGTACTCCCGGACCTTGTGCCGGGCTTCCGCGACCACCGGACCGTGCCCGGGGCAGATCACCCGGATCGGGTAATCCAGCAAACGGGCAAGGGAAGAAACGTAACAGGACATGTCCCCCTCGGGCGGAGCGACGATCGAGGTGCCCGTGCCCAGAATGTGGTCGCCCGTGAACAGGACCCCCTCAGGCCGGAGCAGGAAACAACAATGACCGGCCGAGTGGCCGGGGGTGTGGATGACCTCGAGACGGCTTTCATCCACGGGAAAGGAGTCTCCGTCGTGAAACGTGAAATCGATCCGGAGGGGAGCCATTCTCTCGGCTTCGCCGGCGTGGATGCCCAGCTCACAACCGGTCCTCTCCCGCACCTCCTCTACGCCCACGTGATGATCCGGATGCCAGTGGGTGAGAAACAGGCGCCGCAGTCTTCTGCCGCCGTCCCTCGCCAGAAAATCCTCCAACGCCCCCAGGGCCTGCTCGTCCAGGTCCCCTGCATCCACCATGAAGACGTCCCCGCGTCCGACCAGAAAGCTGTTCGTGCTGCGATGAGGCGGCAGCGTGAAGGTGGGTACGGGCATTCGGTAGACGGCGCCGGCAAGCTCCAGCCGCTCCAGGCGGGTGATGCTTTCCTCTTCAGAGGCTGCCATGGTCCTGTCCCTCCGCCCGCCGGAATGCCCGCCGACGATCCATCCGCTCCGCGCAGCTGCAGATCCTCGGGTCAGGAGGCATGCAGCCCGTGGACAGGGCCCGGAACACGCAGGCCGAGCGGCTTCAGGAAATCGGCCCGAGAAGCCCCTCGATCACCCGATCCGTGAGATGGTCGGGGTGACCGTGCCAGCGCACCGTGCCGTCCCGATCCACCGCGACGATACAGGGGATGTTTTCGACGCAATAAGCCTTCGAGGTCAGGGCCTCGTCATCCACTCCGGTCGGATAGCGCATGGGATGGGAATCGACGAAGCTGCGGATCTTCTCCGCCTCGAACCCGGAACGCTCCCGGCTGACGCCGAGCACGGCCAAGCCTTTGGACCCGTACTGCTCGACCAGCCGATCCATCTTCGGAATGTTAGCCCGGCAGTGGGGGCACCAGATCGCCCAGAAGTCCAGCAGCAGGATCCGGCCCCGGAAATCCTCCAGCGCCAGAGGGTCGCATCCGATCCATTCCTTGAGGTGCAACTCCGGCGCCGGGGATCCGACCATCTCGATCCCTTGCAGCTTCTCGCGCGCTTTCCCCGACTCTTTGGAATTGGAGAAACGCTCGGTAATCTCCCGCAACACCCTGCCGGCGCCTTCCACGTCCCCCTCGCTCAGGATCAACCCCGACAGCCGGTACAGAGCCTTGGGCGCGTAGTCGGTGCCCGTATACGCGTCGGCCACTTTGCGGTAGGCGGACTTGGCCTGAAGGGGGTCTCCGGCCGCAGAATAGGCGCCGCCCAGCAGAAACCAGGCCTGGGCCTGGACCAGGCGGTCCTCGGGGTATTTCTTCAGCAGGTCCTGCAAGGTGAGCAGGGCCTGGCTCACGAAGGCGCGCGCCGCCGGATCCGCGCCGGCCTCCGGCCCATTCTTCTTTGCCAGCTCCAGAAGGATCTCGCCTTTGTACAGCAGAGCGCGCGGTACACTGTCGCTCCTGGGGCGATGCTCGAGGAAGGCGTTCACCTGCTTCAAGGCTTTCGGGTAGTCGGGCACCACGCGCCAGGCCTGGATGAGCATGAGCTCCAACGGCTCCGCCCAAGGTGCATCGGGAGACCGGGCGAGAAGCCGCTCGAGCCCGGAAACGACGGCCGGGTAGTTGGAAGCCCGCAGCTCGGCTTGGACCTGCTGGAATTCCTTGTAGGCTCCCGGGTCATCGGCAAAAAGCACGTTCCAGTCCGGCTGGGAAGTCTTCCGTTTTGCCGCAGTCGAGGAGTCCGGAGGCGGCGACTCCTTGCACCCGTCCAGGAAACCAGCGATCGCGATCACGAGAAGGAGAAGGCCGAAGAGGCTCCGCAAGTACCTCGAGGCGCTCCTGAGACAGAATCCCTTCATCGTCCAGAACCCTTTCACTTGGTACTCTGCATATCCGGCGTGGCGTTCTCGTGAATGCCCACACTGGGGAACGACCAACGTCTGATGCCGAAGACTCATATTAGTCGAGCCGGCTCCCGGAGTCCATTGCCTCGTCGGCTCCCTGTCGTCGGCTCCCGTGGGCGCCGCATCGGCTCATTGACCGTCTCGAGTGCGGGCGGTAGACTCGGTCACGGCCGGCCCGCAACCGCACACCCGCAGCCAGGCGCGCTCGGCTCGGAGCCATTCTCGAGGAGGACCCCGCTTGAGAATCGATGCCACCACGCGCGTCTGCGCCGTCATTGGAAACCCGGTCGAACACTCGCTTTCGCCGGTCCTCCACAACACCGCGTTCGAGAACGAAGGCCTGGCCATCTGCTACGTGGCTTTTCGCGTGGAGGACCTGGCCGCTGCCATGGCCGGAGCCAGGGCCCTGAACCTCCTCGGGCTCAGCGTCACCATACCCCACAAGATCGAGATCCTTCAGTACCTGGACGAGGTGGATGAGACGGCCAGACAGATCGGATCCGTCAACACGGTCTTGAATAGAGACGGCAAGCTCATCGGCTTCAACAGCGACGGGATGGGAGCCGTCCGGGCACTGCAGGACGCCCAGGTTCCGTTGGCGGACAGGCGGATCCTGGTGCTCGGCTCGGGCGGAGCCGCCCGCGCGATCGCCTTCTCGGTCGGCAAGGCCGCGCCTTTGCGCGAGATGGAGCTCATCGGGATCGAGAAGGACCCGTGCCGCCGGCTCGCCGAAGACCTGCAGCGGGTCGTGCCCTTCCCGGTGCGATGGCACGAGCATACCCCGGAGAATCTGGTCCGCGCCGTGGGTCGCGCAGACGGCATCATCCACTGCACGCCGGTCGGCATGAGCCCTCATCCGGACGCCAGTCTGATCGACGGTCGCCTGTTCAGGCCCGAACAGTTCGTGTTCGACATCGTTTACACCCCTCTGAAGACCCGCCTCCTGCGGGAGGCCGAAGCGGCCGGGTGCCGGATCATCCCGGGGCTGGAGATGTTTCTTCGCCAGGCGGTCTTCCAGTTCGAGTGCTGGACCGGGCGCAAGGCCCCGCTCGACGTCATGCGCGAGGTGGTCCTGGAGTCTCTGGCGTGAACGTCGTGCTCATCGGCTATCGCGGCTGCGGCAAGTCCACCGTTGCTCGTCTGCTCGGCATGCGGCTCGGGATGCCGGTCGTTTCCCTGGACGAGGAGATCGTGAAAAGGGCCGGCAAGCGGATCCCCGAGATCGTGGCCGAATCGGGATGGGAGGCCTTCCGCACCCTGGAATCGGAGATCACGGCCTGTTACGCGGACAAGGACGGCTGGATCATCGATGCCGGCGGCGGCGTCGTGCTGAGGGGCGAAAACGTCCGCCGGCTGCGGCGCCGCGGCGTCCTGGTCTGGCTCACGGCCGCTCCAGCCGTGCTCTGCGGCCGCATCCGGGACGGCACGGAGCGCCCCGCATTGAAGGAGGGAAAGACTTTCCTGGAGGAGGTAGAGGAAGTGCTCGCGGAGCGCACCCCGCTTTACGCAGCGGCGGCCCACCTGACGGTGGAGACCGGCGCGCTGCAACCGGAAGCGGTCGCCGCGCGCGTGCTGGAGCTGCTCGAAGGAGAAAGGTGCTGGGGGTTAGGTGTCAGGTAGTAGGCCCCCGTTGACCCGGCCCAGGGAATTCTTCTGCCTCTTGCGGGCCTGGGGGCAGGTGCTGAACCTGATACCTAATATCCCTCCTAAAAGCTGCTGAGCTTGACCTTGCCCACCGGAAACACGTGGAAGCCGATCTTGGCCAGCATTTCCGCAGCCAGCAGGTTGCGGCCGTCGAAGATGAAGGCCGGCTTTTCCATGAGCGCGTAGATCCTCTCGTAATCCAGATCCCGGAACTGCCTCCACTCCGTCGCCAGCACGAGCGCGTGGCTTCCGGCCACGGCCTTGTACACATCGTCCTCGTATTGCACTTCTGCATCGATCCCCCGCAGGTCCTTGCGGGCGTTCTCCAGGGCCTGCGGGTCCACGATGCTGAGCCTGGCCTTTTCCTCGAGCAGCTTCTTGCACACGTAGATGGCCGGAGCATCCCGGGTATCCCCCGTGTCCGGTTTGAAGGCAAAGCCGAGGATGGTGATCTTCTTCCCCGTGACCGTGTGGAACATGCTGTCGATGATGGTCTCCACGAAGCGCCGCTTCTGGTAGTCGTTGATGCGCACGACCGACTCCCAGTAGTCGGCCACCTCGTGCAGCCCGTAGCCCCGGCACAGGTACACGAGGTTGAGGATGTCCTTGCGGAAGCACGATCCCCCGAACCCGACTCCGGCGCGCAGGAATTTCGAGCCGACCCGGGAATCCATGCCGATGGCCCGGGACACTTCTTCCACGTCGGCACCGGTCTTCTCGCACAGCGCCGAGATGCTGTTGATGGATGAAATCCGCTGTGCGAGAAAAGCGTTGGCCATCAGCTTGGACAGCTCGCTGCTCCAGACGTTCGTCTCCAGGATCCGCTCTCTGGGGATCCACCGGGCGTACAAGTCGGCCAGCACCCTGCGGGCCGCCTTGCCGGTCTCGTTCTCCCTGGAGCCGATCAGGACGCGGTCCGGCTCCTCGAGATCCCGGACCGCACTCCCTTCCGCCATGAACTCCGGGTTGGAGAGCACCTCGAACTGAACGCCGTGGTCCGCATTCGAATACAGAATCCGGGCGATCGCCTTGGCCGTGCGCACCGGCACCGTGCTCTTCTCGACCACGATGGTGTGGTTCTTGGAGTGACGCAGAATGGTGCGTGCCGTCTGTTCCATGTACTGCATGTCTGCGGCGTAGCCGGAGCCGGAGCCGAACTCCTTGGTGGGGGTGTTCACGCAGACGAAGATCATGTCCGCGTCCTGGATGGATCCGGCCACATCGGGCGAGAAGAACAGGTTCCGGCCCCGCGTCCTGGCGACGATCTCGTCGAGACCGGGCTCGTAAATAGGCAGAGCCGCGGAGTTCCAGGACCGGATCTTGGCCTCGTTCGAATCGACGACCGTCACTTTGATATCGGGACAGCGGTCGGCCAGGACCGCCATGGTCGGGCCGCCGACGTACCCGGCGCCGATGCACAGGATGTTCCGGGGAGTCTTCTTCCAGAGCGCGTCGTCGCCTTTCATCCAGACCCTTTCTCTCGGCCGCAGCTTCTTGCCCAAGCCCTCAGGTGAGCACCGTCAGGTTCCGTGTCGCACGCTCGACCACCTGCCCGATTCGACGGGCCGCCGGGTAGCCGGCCTCGACGAGCGCCTTCACGGCAGCGGCCGCCTCCGCCTCTTCCATGGCCAGCAGCAGTCCGCCCGACGTCTGAGGATCGAACAGGAGGTCCATCATTTCGGAGCTCAGCGGCGACGGAGACTCCACCCGATCCCGGTAGTGCGATCTGTTGCGACGGGTCCCGCCGGGAACGAACCCTTGGGAGACATATTCGCGGGCCCCCGCCAGAAAAGGAAGGTCGCCCAGGCGGAGGTCCAGCCCGATCGACGATCGGCGGGCCACCTCCAGGGCGTGGCCCCCGAGTCCGAACCCCGTGACGTCCGTGGCCGCATGGACCCGGAAGCCTTGCAGGACGTCCACGGCGGCGCGGTTCAACAGTACCATGGATCGCACCATGCCTTCCACGTCCTCGGGCCGGGCCGCCCCCCCTTTGAGGGCGGTGGAAATGGTACCGGTCCCCAGCCCCTTGGTCAGAACCAGGGCATCGCCCGGGCAGGCTCCCGCCTTGGTCCAGATCCGCCCGGGAGCGGCGCATCCGGTGACGCTGAAGCCGATCTTCCACTCCTGGTCCTCGATGCTGTGACCGCCCACGAGGAACGCCCCGGCCTCCCGTATCTTCTCGAGCGCGCCCAGCAGGATCTCCCGCAGAATCGCCTGCTCCTCCTCTCCGGAAGGCGCACAGAGCAGGCTCAGGACGGTCAGGGGCCGTCCCCCCATGGCATACACGTCGCTCAGGGCGTTGGCAGCCGCGATCTGCCCGAACGAGCGGGGGTCGTCCACGATCGGCGTGATCATGTCCACGGTCTGGATCAATGCCAGATCCGGGGCGATCTCGAACACGCCGGCATCGTCCGCTTCATCGAGACCCACCAGGACGCGGGGGTCCCGCTCCAGAGGCAGCCCTCGGAGCAACTTGTCCAGGTCCCCTGGACTGAGCTTGGCCGCTCAGCCCGCTGCCCGGACCCGCTCCGTGAGGCGGCAGGAAGATCCTTTTTCTTTCATCCCTCTTCTCCGGCGGAACCAAGAGGCACGTCGCGTGCCCTTCTCCGAACCGTTGGTCCTTCGCATTCATCGGTCCGCCCAAACGGCCGGCCCAGGGCCAGTCTCACCGGAATGGTCCTGCAAAGCTTCTGCCGGCCCGCTTGGAGGCGGATGTTAGGGCGGAGCGCCTGCTGGTTCATCTTTCCAAAGCCCGCAGCCTCAAAACTCAACCAAGGCTTGGGAAACCAGGACGCTCTCGCGCACCTCTTCTCGCCGAGTGAGCGGCTCACCGGCGGCCCTGGACCTCAGCCACGCTGCCGCCCGGTGCAGCTGCGGGCTAGAATGCCTTATTATACGGATCCCCTGGGCGGGTGATCAACGCCCCGACTGCGATTGCGAAGACCCGGATCCCGTGCTCGGCACGGCTTGACATGGCGCTATTGGTTCATTAACGTATTGTTTCTCCGGTGTACTATTATTCTCCTCCACCTTCGAATTCCACGGGACCCACATGATTCCCTTCGACGAGAACCTCGGCCTCCACCTTTTCAAGGCGTACTTCAGTATCTACCGTCATCTGAAGCGGGCTTTCGCCGAACGCGAGATCGAGAACATGAATCCGACCCGGCTCGGCATTCTCCTGGCACTGGCGGACGAAGACGGCCTCATCATGTCGAAGTTGGGGCAGAAGCTCTTTCTCGAGAAATCCACCATGACGGGGGTGATCGACAAGGTGGAGGCCGACGGTCTGGTCGAGCGGCGCACCGATGAGACCGACCGTCGGGCTCTGCGCATCTATCTCACACCCAAGGCCCGGCGCCTGAACGAGCGCATCTTCAAGATCATCGACCAGGTCTACCAGGATCTGTCGGGCGGGCTCACGAACGAGGAACTGGCCTGCGCCGTCAAGGTGACCAAGGCGATCGGCCGGGCTGCCTACGACCTCACGTCGGGAAACGACAAGAAGCCGTGACGGCGCCAGGACGCCAGACCGTCTACGGCGGTCAGCACGGCCGGAAGGTTCGAGACGGCCTCCCCGTCCAGCAGATTCCTCCGGCACGAATTCTCCACCTCCGGGGGCGGCGTCTTGCGCGTACCCGCCGACAACCCCTGGAGCCTGCCCGTTGCCGGTCCGTTTGTTGACAATGCACCATGCCCTGGTTATAGTCCGCGGGTACTGCGGAAAGGGCCTCAGGCGGGTTTTCGGCTTCAGCGGCATGGCTTTGAGCAGCGAGATCGTCATGCGTGCAAGGCCTGAGCGCGCGGCCGACCGAAAGGGAAGCAAGAGCGGACAGGGACGATCGGGGCGAGCGCGGGCGGCACACGGACAGGGAACGTGAGGACAAAATGACGGTTCTAGAAGAAGCGATCGCAAGAGGTCAGAAGACGCTCTCCGAGTACGCGTCGAAGCAGTTCCTGGCGTCTCAGGGCATACCGGTCTGCAGGGAGTTCCTGGTAAGGACGGAACAGGAGGCGATCGAAAAGGCCAAGTCGCTGGGCTTTCCGGTGGCGCTGAAAGCCTGCGGCGCGGCTCTCACTCACAAGACCGAGGGCAACCTGATCCGCCTCGGGATCCGGAGCGCGGACGAGCTGAAGGAGGCCGTGCGGGATCTTCAGGGAAGGCAGATAGAGGGCCTGGAAGGGTTTCTCCTGCAAGAAATGATTCGCGGGCACCGCGAGCTGGTCATGGGTCTCATCCGGGACGCCCAGTTCGGTCCCTGCGTGATGTTCGGATTCGGCGGCATCTTCACGGAAGTGCTCAACGACGTGACCTTCCGCGTGGCGCCTCTGGAGAAATATGACGCCCTCGAGATGATGGAAGAAATGAGGGCGAAGAAGATCCTGGACGCCTTCCGCGGCGAGCCGCCCGTGGACAGGGAGAGCCTGGCACGGTCGCTGATCGCCCTGGGGCAGATCGGGCTCCAGAACCCTGCCATCAAGGAAATCGACGTCAATCCGCTCAAGGTCCAGGACGGCAAGCCGATCGCCGTCGACGCCCTGGTCGTGCTGGAGACGGAGAACCAGGAAGCGAAGTAGGGGCGAATAATCATTCGCCCTGGGGCGAAGAATCTTTCGCCCCTACGAGTTGCGCACCAGCCCTAGCGCCTACCTAACCGGATCTTGTAGCGCTCCCCCCCCTGCTGGAACACCACCCCGTCCTCCTGGATCTCGTCTACCAGCTTGCCATCGATCTGGTCCCCCTCGTGCAGGGTCCTGAGGTTGATAACGGCAAACCGGTTGGCGGGCTCCACGCTCCAGACCACTGCGCTGATTCGGATTCCCCTTTCCTCTATCGCCGTCGCCCTCCTCGGCTCGCCCTCCACCGCGAGGTCCTCTTCGGTTTCCCCCGGAACCGTCTCCTCGACGGGTGCCGCCGGCTCGTAGGCTTCCGGCTCCTCCTCGGCCCCTTCCGGTTCGTCGGGAGGAGGCGGTTCTTCCTCCGCCCCCGGCCATGCTTCCGGCGGATGGTCTACGGGCGAGAGAGAAGCCAGAGGTCCGCCGGCAGGCTCTTCCTCTCGTGCTTGGTCTCCGGGCGACGTGGCGGTGGGCGGCAGAGCGGGGATTTGCCGATAGGGGGTTTCCGCCGGGCCTGCAGCGGCGCGCATTTGTGGGCCCTCAGGCAGCGCGGAGGGAGGCGGGGCCGTCTCCGGCGATAGCACCGGCAGGCCCTCGCCCTCATCGTCTGCGGCGGCCTGCGCCCGGGCCGGCTCCTCGGTCCTGACCGCCTTCTCGCCCGGCTCCTCTACGCGGGCCGAGGGCTCCTGGCGCACGCTCCGCCAATAAGCCGTCCCGCCCAATGCCAGCAGCGCCAGGACCAGAGCCGCTGTTCCCAGCCAGGCCGCGCGCCGCCGCCGGAGCGGCCCTTTTCCTTGATCCGCCGAAACAGGCTCCAGAGTCATCTGGAGCGGGTCTCTGCCCTGCCGGGCTCTCCTCTTGTCCTCTTCGAGCTTTCTGAGGGCGTCCAGAATCGTGCTCATCTGCAGTGGGTCTCCCGGGGCAGGGCTCGCCCTTTCAGGAAGTGCCGGACAGAGCCGGCATATTCGCATCTTTCAATGATTGAATGAGCAGAATTCTCGTCTGCGGACCGAGTATGCCATCCTCCTCGAGATCGTGTTCCGCCTGAAAAGCACGCAGGGCGTGAGCGGTCGCGAGGTCGAAGACACCGGTGGGCTTTGCGTCCAGGTACCCGAGTCTCTTCAGGCAGGCCTGCAGCCAGGCCACGGAATGGCCTTCCATCCCCTCCATGAGGTACATCTCGCCGCTCACTTCGTCTTTCCAGAAGACGTAGGCGTTTCCGAACCAGTGCTTCTCCAGCAGCCCGGCCGGGATCTGGTCGGAGCCGTCTTCCAGGGCCGGAGCGATCCGTGCCGTGGATTCCGCGAGACCGAGCAGGGCCAAGAAGCGTCTCCCCGGAGATCCCCCCACTCTTATCTCCAGGATCATCGGCACGTTGAGCGCGCGGATGCGGCTCAGATTACCCTGGAACCGGGCGCAGTGGAGCCCCACGGTCCTGGCAGCCTCATAGATATCCAGCGCGAGGACCTTCTGCCCTGCCGACACGGAGTCCGGCAGCAGATTCCACCGGGCCAGGATCGCGGCCAGCGCCTCCCTCCGGCTGGCCAGAACGTCCTTCTCCCTCAGCGATCGTATCCACGATTCCTCCAACTGCCCGTCAGCCTCCGGCCCGGGCGCCTCGGCCGGCAACGCCACCGAGCCCGAGGCCGCCGGCGTCCCGCCTGTCCCGGCGCTCTCCAGCGCTTCCTGTAATACGGGCGCGACCATGGCGTCGGCCTTCCCCTCCTCCTCTCCGTCCGGAGGGAAGCTCGCTGCATCGGCGGCAGGCGGCGGGTCCGAGATGACGGTCGGCTCCGGGGTGACCGCAAGATCTTCTACTGCGGCTCCCAGCTCGAGCCCGGGTTCGAGAGACAGCGGCAGTGAGCCCCGCAAGGCCGTGCCGGAGGTGAACAGGTGGACTCCGTAGCCGACCAACAGGAGGAACGCTGCCAGCAGCGCGCCGGGGAGCAGTCCGCGCCTCAGAAAACGCGCGAACGGATGCGCACGGCCCGAGGTCAGGCTGAGCGACACTTCCCGGTTGGCCCGGTCCACGATGGCCACATCGATTTCTCTCTTGCCCAGGGTGTAGCCGGCAAGCAGACAGCGGTCGCACAAGACGTTGATGAGGCGGGGGATGCCGCCGGTGTAACGGTAGATCTTGTTCAGAGCCTGAGGGGTGAAAGCGATCTTGTCTTCGGCTCCGACGACCGAGAGGCGGTGCCGGACGTAGGCGGACGTCTCCTCCCTGGACAAGGGCTGCAGGTGGTATCTGACCGTGACGCGTTGATTGAGCTGATGGAGCCGCGGCTGGGCCAGGATCGTGCGGAACTCCGGCTGCCCGATGAGGATGATCTGCAGGAGCTTCTCGGTGTCGGTCTCGAGGTTCGAAAGCAAGCGGATGTGCTCGAGCACCTCCAGATCGAGGTTCTGGCACTCGTCGATGATCAGGACCGTGTTCTTGCCTTCCTGGCGCTTTTGCAGCAGGAACCGGTTGAGCTCATCGATCAGGTCTTTTCTCGTGCCGCCCTGGGAGGAGATCCCGAAATCCTCGTTGATGCTCTTGAGGAGCTCGATGGCCAAAAGGGTCGGGTTGAAGATGAAGGCCACGAGGGTATCCGGATCCAGATGGGCGAGCAGCGCCCTGCAGAGCGTGGTCTTGCCGGTGCCGATCTCCCCCGTGATCGCGATGAACCCGCCCCGCTCGCGGATGCCGTACACCAGGTGGGCAAAGGCCTCCTTGTGCGTGGCCCCGAGATAGAGGAACTTGGGGTCCGGCGTGATCGAGAAAGGCTTTTCCTGAATACCGTAGAAAGAGCAATACATCCGCTGAACCTCGCGCCCGTGGAAATGCCCATTCATACTAATGAAAAGGGCCGGCCGAGATCAAGAAGGAGGCGGCGTGCGGCGTCGCGGGCCCGGCGCCGCACGCCGCCGGTGGTGCAGAACCCGGCGGGGGGCGCCAATTGACGAACTCGGACCGGCCCGGGTATGCTTCTGACTCGAGGGGAACGGCATACGGCCACGAGAGGACGCGCCCATGGTGGGAGAAGGGCTGGCCTCGAGAATCCGCAAGATCCTGGCTCCCGAGCAGAAGCTGCCTTCCGGAGGGAAGAAGGCTTACGTGATCGCCGTCTCCAACCAGAAAGGCGGCGTGGGGAAGACCACCACCACGGTGAACCTGGGCGCCGGTCTGGCGCGGTTCCACGAGAAGAGGGTCCTCATCATCGACCTCGACGCGCAGGGCCACGTCAGCATCAGTCTGCAGAGACCGTTCGCCGAGCGGGAGGCCGGTTTGAGCAACGTGTTGTCCGCCCGCGACGGCTCCCTCATGGACGCCATCGCACCGACCGGCCTGGAAAACCTGGACATCACCCTTTCAGACCCCGCTCTCATCGAGACCGAGGGTCAGCTTGCCGCCAGGATCGGCAGGGAGTTCGTCCTGGAGCGGGCACTCGGCCGGGCGAAGACCTACTATGATTTCATCCTGATCGACTGCCCTCCCGGCCTGGGCAATCTCACGGTGAACGCCTTCGTGGCCGCCGACCACATCCTCATCCCTTGCGAGCTTTCGGCTTTGGCCCTCGAGGGGATGGAGGGCCTCCTGGATGCGATCGATACCGTGCAGTACCGGCTCAACCACCCCGTACAGATCCTGGGCATCCTGCCGACCCGCGTGGACCTCAGGAACGTCACGATGAACGAAGCGGCCTTCGACCGGCTGCGGGAGTTCTTCGGAGAAAAGGTCTTCCGCACCCACATCACCGTGAACACCGACCTGAACAAGGCTCAGCTCGCGGGGAAGTCGATCTTCGAGTTCGCTCCGGGCTCCACCGGCGCCCGGAACTATCGCGCACTGTCCGAGGAGGTCCTGGCGCGGGTTCAGCCCGCCCTTTCGGACCTCGCTCCCACCTGAGAGGGTGTCGAAAAACACCCTCTTGAGAGGCTGGTGAGAAATGCCCAGATGCAAGGCGCGCGAGATCCTGAGGAATGAGGCGTAACCGGGAGGCACGGTGGACCCCGGCCTTCGCCGAGGCAGGCTCCCCCCAGCCTCCATTCCCGTGAGCGCAACGCCGCAGATGGGCGTTTATCGAAAGCTTCTGAGAAGGGCAATCATGGCTGGCAACACCCTGGGGGTCGCCTTCCGCATCACCACGTGGGGAGAGTCCCACGGCCCGTCGATCGGCGTGGTCGTGGACGGCTGCCCACCGGGCATCCCCCTGGAGAAGGAGTGGATCCAGAAAGAGCTCGATCGGCGCAGACCGGGGCAGAGTCCGATCACGACCGCCCGGGTCGAAGCAGACGAAGTCCAGATCCTCTCCGGCGTGTTCGAAGGCAAGACGCTGGGCACCCCCATCTGCCTGCTCATCCCCAACCAGGGACAACATTCGCATCGGTACGACGCTCTGCGCGAAGTCTTTCGGCCCGGCCACGCGGAAGCGACCTACTGGATGAAATACGGCCTCTACGACCATCGGGGGGGAGGCCGGGCATCGGCCAGGGAAACCGCCGCCCGGGTGGCGGCCGGCGCAGTGGCCAAGCGGATCCTGGCCGGCGAGGAAATCGAAGTCTACGGGTACACGCGCAAGGTGGGCTCCATCGAGGCGGACCGGATCGACCGCTCGGAGATCGAGCGCAATCCGGTACGCTGCCCGGATCCCCTCCGGGCGCGCGCAATGGAAGCCCTGATCGTCCGCGTCCGGGAACAGGGGGATTCGATCGGGGGGGTCGTGGAAGTCGTTGCGGCCGGCGTGCCGGCCGGGCTGGGAGAGCCGGTTTACGACAAGATGGACGCGGACCTGGCCAAGGCCATGATGAGCATCAATGCCGTCAAGGGCGTCGAGATCGGGACCGGATTCGGGGCCGCCGAGAGGAAGGGGTCGGAGAACAACGACCCCTGGATCTTTGAGGGCGGGCGGATCCGCACCCTGACGAACCACTGCGGCGGCATCCTGGGAGGCATCACGACCGGAGGAGATCTGGTCGTCCGGATCGCGGTCAAGCCCCCCTCGACGATTGCCCTTGCCCAGCAGACCATCGACCGCAACGGAAAGACGGTGCCCTTTTCACCGGGCGATTCCGAGTCGGCCCGCCGCCACGATCCCTGCATCTGCCCCCGGGTCGTGCCGGTCGCGGAGGCGATGATGGCGATCGTGCTCGCCGACCACCTGCTGCGCCAGCGTGCGACCGGCAGGGCGCGTCCGCCCGGTTGACCCGGGTTTCGGGAGTCAGGTGTCGGGTGTCAGGCGCCAGCCCTGCCCCTCGCTCCAGCCCTGGTGAACACCATCGACCAGCCTTTCCTCGGGCGAGCCGGGGTGGGGCGCTGAAACCTGATACCTGACACCTGGAACTTGCCCCCCCTCGAGCCTTCCCTTTTTCCCCGGCACCTGCTAAAAGGCAAGACAGCTTCGGAGGCGGGCTCGCCGACGTCTTCCAGGTCCTCAGGTCAAAGAGGTTGTCGTTTCGATGGTGTTAGAAGAGATCCAGACGTTGTGGCGCCAGCGCCGGAATCGCCAGTACTCGATCCGCTACGTGGCGCGCACCTTCCTCTTCCTGTTCCTCTACGACCTGGTCCGGTTCGTGCCCACGCCGATCGGCGAGTTCCTGAGGTACGGCGTGCTCAAGTGCTTCTGCAAGAAGATCGAATCGATCTGGGTCCGGGCCGGGACCCTTTTTTTCCATCCCGAGGGGATCTCGATCGGAAAGCACGTGTCCATCAACGACAACGTGTTCATCAACGGCTACGGCGAAGTGGACATCGGTGACGACGTGCGGATCGGTTACGGGACCGCCATTCTGTCCGAGGACCACACCCTGGAGGACCTCGAAACCCCGATCTGGCGCCAGCCGAAGATCAAAGGCAGGGTGACCATCCACCACAACGTCTGGATCGCCGCGGGCGTGCGGATCCTCCGGGGCGTGACCATCGGAGAGGGCTCGGTCATCGGGGCCGGATCGGTCGTTACACGATCCTTCCCGCCCTTCGCCATCGTGGCCGGAAATCCGGCGCGGGTGGTCCGCTACCGCAAGCCGCCGAACCGTTCCGCAGCGGGCGGGCACGCGCAGGACTCCGCGCAGTCGACGCCGTCAACTTGAACAACGAATCGCCTCCGTACATGAAGGGGCCCCATGGGATATCTTCTCGGAGTCCTCCTTACTTCACTCAGCCTGATCGCGCTCGAGATCGGCATCACCCGCATCTTTTCCACCATGATCTGGTATCATCTGTCTTTCCTGGCGATCAGCATCGCCATGCTCGGGTTCAGTCTGGGCGGCATCCTCCTCCTCTTCTTCCCCTCGATCCTCCGGCAGGAGGGAAGGAGCGCCCTGCCCGCCTTTGCGTTTCTCTTCGCCGCGCTCGTCGCCCTGGGTACGCTCTACATCCTCGGCCAGGACCCGCTCATACGGTTCTTCCAGAGCGTTCTCTCCCTTGGCCCCAACAACGCCTCGGTCCTCTACTTCATGGGGATGCTGGTCCTGTTCATCAGCGCCTTCGTGCTCTCCGGTCTCACCATCTCGACGGCCATCTCCAGGCGGGCGGCGGAGGTCTCCAGGGTCTACTTCGCCAACCTGGCCGGCTCGGGGATCGGGTGCCTGCTGATCATCTTCCTCCTCTCGCGGCACGGAGCGTTCAAGGCGCTCCTGGTCGTGGTCCTGTTGGCCTCGGTCGCCTCCGTCTGCTTCATCGGCCGCGGCGCCCGCCGCTGTTCCGCCTGGCTGTACGCGGGGAACGGCGTCCTCGTCGCCTCCGTCCTCCTCCCGCTGCTTCTGGCGAACGACCAGACGCTGTTCGCGCGCTCCCTGTTCACCCGCAGGGACGTGACCGACGAGAACCGGATCTACAGAAAGTGGAACTCTTTCTCCTGCGTCGACTTTTACCGGCCCGAGAAGGATTCCGAGATCTCCTACGACGGAGAGCAGGCGAGCGCGTATTACGAAGGGCTCTGGGGGCTGAGCCGCAGGTACAGGGGAGCGATGCCGGACCCGATCAAGGTGATCATCGACTCCTGGGCGATCACCTCGATCAACAAGGTCGAGCCGGACACGCTGGACCTGGACATTTACGACTATCTGCCGACGAACCTGGCGTACCAGGTGAAGACGAGCCCCAAGGTGCTGATCATGGGCGCGGGCGGAGGCATCGACGTGCTTTCAGCCCTTCATTACCGGGCGCGGCAGATCCGGGCAGTGGAAATCAACCCCACGATCGTGGAGGCGGTCAAGACGCGCTTTGCAGGATACGCGGGCCACATCTACGACCGCCCCGAGGTGGACATCATCGTGGGGGAAGGCCGGCACTGCATCAACAAGGACACCGAGACCTACGACCTGATCCAGCTCTCCGGCGTAGACACCCTCTCCGGAGCCCAGGCGAGCTCCTACAGCTTCTCGGAAAGCTATCTGTACACGCTGGAGGCGTTCGAGGAGTACCTCGGGCACCTCGAGCCGGACGGAATCGTGACCTTCCTGCGGTTCGCTTTCAAGGAGCCGCGGGAGATGCTCCGGCTATTCACGACGGCGGCGGAGGCCCTGCGCAGGCAGGGCGTCCGCGACGTGGGCCAACACATCGTCGTGGTCCATTCCAATGTTCTCATCTTCGCCAACATCATGATCAAGAAGAGCCCCTTCACCCCGGAAGAGGTGGCGAGGATCGAGGAAGTCGTCCGGGACAAGGACTTCCGGTTCATCTACAACCCCTATCGGGACGGGGAAAACAAATTTTATGAGTTCCTCGCGTCCGGGGACTGGGCGGACTTTTACGAGCGGTACCCCTACCGCGTCTATCCGGTGACCGATGACGATCCCTTTTTCTTCAACTACACCAAGCTCGGGTCCATCCTGAAGCCGCCCAAGGAAAAGCTCTACTGGCTCTACTGGGTGGGCCAGACGATCCTGTTCTACGGCCTGTTCCTGATGCTCCTGCTCGCGGCCGTCTTCATCTTCCTGCCTCTGCTCGTCTATCGCGTGCAGGGTCGGCGGATTGCCGGCCAATACCGGTTCCTCCTGTACTTCCTCGGCCTCGGGCTCGCCTTCATGTTCGTCGAGATCCTGCTGATGCAGCGCTTCACCCTTTTCCTGGGGCAGCCGATCTACTCGCTCGCCCTGGTCCTGTTCAGCCTCCTGATCTTTGCCGGCCTGGGCAGTTATGCCACCCGCAGGCTTCCGCTCGCCTCGGAAAAGGCCCTGCGGCTGGTCTTCGGCCTCCTGGCGGGAACCCTGGTGGCAGCCTACCTGCTGACCGGCCCGGTGTTCGCGGCTGCGCTGAAGTACGACATCTGGGTCAGGGTGCTCCTGTCCGTGGGGCTGCTCGCGCCGCCCAGCTTCTTCCTGGGGTTCCCCTTCCCCATCGCCGTACGGTTGGCCGACCGCAGCTCTCCGCTCATGGTCCCCTGGGGATGGGCGGCAAACGGGTATGCCTCGGTGGTGGGTTCGTTCCTGAGCGTGGTGCTGGGAATTACGTTCGGGTTCGTGAAGGTCTACTTCCTGGCAATCGCCCTATACCTGGGGAGCGGCCTCCTCCTGGGGTCCCTCACGCGGAGTCTTTCCAAACCCTGAATCGCATCCCATGCAGCCCGTGATCTCCGACCGGACCTTTCTTGAAGCCGCCAAAGACGGCCGCAGGCCCCCCGCCGCTGCGGTCTGGATCCTGCTGGCCGGCATCCTGGCACTGGCCGGATTCCTACGGTTCCACGACCTGCGAACGCGCGAGCCCCGCATCTCGGACGAAGCGGACTACCTCATGGAAGCTCAGTGGGTCTCTTCTCTGACCCACGCTCTTCTGGACAGCCTGTCCCTCTATCGCGAGGAGCGCGCGAGCGGCAGGGATCTCTGGAAGAAGGAAGAACAGCTACAGGCCATCCGCGACGCCCTGGCCGGCCACCCTCCTTACCTGGGCAGACCGGGCCACGTGCTGCTCATCGCCTTGTCCATGCAGGGGCGCGGGGACCCGATGCTGGCCGGCGCCCGGGTCAGCGCCCTATTCGGGCTGTTGACCGTCCCTGTCCTCTTCCTGCTCGCCGGCCGTCTGTATGGCGCCCGCACGGCCCTCCTGGCAGCCCTGCTGCTGGCGCTCTCGGCCTGCCACGTCTGGTACAGCCGGACAGGCTTCGCCGAGGCGGATACCACTTTCTTCGTGGTTCTGACGTTCTATCTCTATGTGTTGAGCGCGAGCCGCCGCAGCCTCTCTCTGTTCGCCGCAACGGGGTTTACCGCCGGGCTGGGCTTCCTCGTACATCACCGCTTCATCTTGTTCCTGGGCGCACTCTGGCTCTTCGAAATCGCCCGTCTCGTCCGGAGCGGCCCACGCGCAGGGTCGAGGGCGCGTCGCCTCGCCCCCCTGCTTGCCTCGAGCGTGTTCTTCACCTTGCCCCTTCTCGCCCTGGAATCGGTCTACCACCTGGCATTCATCGCGCTCCAGGCTCTGGGGAGACCCTTGCCCTGTCCCACCTATTTCTCCCAGCTCCTCATGATCCTGGGATACATCCGGGTCAACAACCTCATCCCGTACGCACACTTCTTCACCTGGGACAACTGGCTCACCTATCCCTATCTTTTCCGGTTCTTCGAAGGGCCCCTCTTTTGCGTGCTCCTGGCAGGCGGGATCGCCGTACTCGCTCTCAGGCGCAGGTGGCAGGAAGGGATGGTGGCTCTGCTCTTCCTGGGCCCGCTCGCGTTCTACAGCCTCCAGAACGCCGAGGCCCGGTTCATGTGCGCCTCTGTCCCTTTCGCCGCCCTGGCCTGCGCCGTCCTCATGGACAGGGGCCTGGCTTGGTCGGGGCGGAAGGGACTCCGGGGAAGGCGCGCCGCCTGGCTGCTCGTCGCACTCGTCCTGTGCTTTCAGGGCGGCATCGCCTGGCGCCGAGTCGGGGCTCACGATCGCTTGAGCGCCGCCTATCGCTCGACCGCCGAATACCTGCGAGCGAGCGGAAGCCCGAACACGGTGTCGGTCTACCCGCATCCTTTCCGGCTTTACCTCGGTGCGGCGCACGTCGCCGTTCCTCCCGGATCCGAGGAAGAGCTGCGGCAGCTCTGCGAGCAGGGATTCCGCACCGTCGTGATCGTCGACTTCATGGACTATTACGTCCGGCGGTTCGAGGCCCCGGAGCTGGAGCAGCGCCTGCCGCGACTCCGGTCGCTCTCTGCCTCGCGCACCGTCATGCAGAAGGTGGACGAGGCCCTGAGCCCGGTATTCGAGGCACCGTGCGAATTCTGCAGCTCGCCGCTCAACATCTTCGAGATCAATCTGAACTTCCGAAAATCCCTTGCCTTTGTCGCGGAGGGGAGCGAGAATACGGCAGACAAAATCAGAGTTTACAGCCTGGCGGACTACTTCGCGCAGGCAAGCGCCGGAGCCGCTACGAGCCGCGAGACAAGGGTCGCGGAGGAGAGTCTTCCGACCGCAGGCGGCCACCGTAAAGATTCTCCCTGCCGATGACGATAACCGCATAAGAAGGCTGATTCGAGTGCCCATGGCTTTCCCCTTGCTTCACCCCCTGTGCGAGAACACCATGGAGTCTGCCAAGATGGAACTTGCCTTGAAATCCAACCAGCGTGCCCGGAAGGGCCGATGGCGTCTGAGAAAGACCGTTTCGTCCGTGGCGGACCGGGGGCTGCGGGCGACGACCGAGCTCCCGTTCGTCCAGAAGATCTACGAGAACATGCTCCTCAACCAGATCAAAGAAGGCCCGATCCCGGGACACATCGGCGTCATCCTGGACGGCAACCGGCGCTGGGCGCAGGAAAAGGGCCTGGATCCATGGAAGGGGCACGAACAAGGCGCCCGCAAAATCGAGGATTTTCTCAACTGGTGCAGCGACATGGAGGAGATCCGCTCGGTCACGCTGTACACCTTCTCAACGGAGAACTTCAAGCGGTCCGAAAGAGAAGTGGCCGAGATCTTTCGCCTCCTGAAGGAGTACCTCACCAGCCTGATGAAGGACGAGCGGGTCCACAAGAACGAAATCCGCATCAAGATGCTGGGCAGAATCCACCTCTTGCCCCAGGAGCTGCAGGACCTGATCGGGCAACTGGAAGAAAAGACGCGACATTACAAGAAGCACTTCTTCAACTTTGCGATCGCTTACGGCGGCAGGACCGAGATCGTGGACGCGGTCCGAAGGCTGGCGGAAGACGTGAAGAAGGACAAGCTGTCACTGGAAGGAATCAGTGAGAACATCATCGAGAACTATCTCTACACGGCCCACCTGCCGAACTGCAGCCCTGACCTGATCATCCGCACTTCCGGGGAGATCCGCCTGAGCAACTTCCTCACCTGGCAGGGCGCGTACAGTGAGCTCTGCTTCCTGGACGTGTTCTGGCCCGCCTTCCGCAAGCTCGACTTCCTCAGAGCTTTGCGCACCTACCAGAAGCGCCAGCGCCGCTTCGGCGGATAGAGGACGGCGCAAAACGCCCATCTGCGGAGCCGTCGCAAAGGGCCGTCATTCCCGCGGACACGGGAATCCCCCTGTACCCCGGGATCCCGGCTCGCGGCCGCTACGCGGCCTTGGCCGGGGATGACAACCCATCTGCCCGATAGCAGTCGTACCATGAGGGCCGTGCGGGCGGTGCCGCAACTGGCAGTCATGGCGTGAGGGGCG
>JBFLZG010000058.1:0-16787 GCA_040756235.1 bacterium
CTCCCCCGCGGCACGGGGGAGAGGGTCAGGGTGAGGGGGAGACCGTGGCGAATGCACCCCTCATCCCGACCTCCTCCCCTCGGCGAGGGGAGAAGGGAAAAACAGGGATCCGGATGGAGGAACCTCCATGCACCGATTCGCACCCTCGAGCAGGGACCTGGCGCTCGTCTGTTTCCTTCTTCTCGGCATCGCGGGCGCCTGCGGGACCGGCGGGCTCAACGGCGAGTCCTCCTCAGAGTCGAGCGAGCCCCAGGGAGACACCGACCCGGACAGCGCCCGGACCCTGGTGGCCGGGACCGCCCAGCAGAGCTTCATCGAGTACGTGGGCGACGTGGACTGGTTCCGCCTGGAGATCCCGGCGGCCGTGGACACGCTCCGGGTGGAGCTCAGCAACCTCGCCCTGGAGAGCCCGGTGGATCTGTCCTTCACCGTGTACGGCGAGGACGGGCTGACGATCCTCGGCGGCCGCTACGACCCGAACGGCGCGGACGGGCTGACCCAGCTCACCCAGGAGCTCACGCTGAACGGCATCCGTTTCTGCTTCATCGCCGTACGCGATCACCTGGGCGACGACGCGGATCCTGTGAACCTCTACTTCCTCAAGGCCACGCTCTCCTCGGGCCCGGGCGACGGCAACAACAGCCCCGACTCGGCGGGCCCGATCGCCTGCGGCGAGCCTGTCCAGGAAGCGATCCAGACCCGCGGCGACGTGGACTGGTTCCGGATCGACGTGCCCGCGGGCTCGGACGTGCTGGTGCTCTCGTTGGGCATGCCGGCCGGCACCCCGGACCTCACCCTGACGCTGTACGACTCGCAAGGCACCACGGCTCTCGCCTCGCTCGCGGACAACGACGGTACGGACGGCCCGACCGCGCTGTCTCGGAACGTGCTGCTCGCGCAGCCCGGAGCTTACTTCCTGTCGGTGAGGGACACGCTCGACGACGATGCGAGCGCGGCCCTCCTCTACACGCTCCAGGCGGACTGCCGGACGGACCCGGACGCCAACGAGCCGAACGGGAACTACGCAACCGTGGACCAGAATCGGACGCACGCCACGCCGCTCGCGCTCGGGGCGCCGGCCCTGGGCTGGATCGCCTGGCAGGGCGACGAAGACTGGTTCCGCGTGAGCATGCCCGAGAGGGGGCTGCTGCACGTTGCGGTGGCGATCGATGCCGGCGCGGCCCCTCTCGAGCTGGTGTTCACCGTGCTCGGGGCCGACGGCCGTGCCGTGAAGGCGGAGTTCCAGGTGACCGCAGGCGAGGAAGCAGCGGATTTCGCGGCCCGCTTCGCCCTCGACTCCGGCATCCACTACGTGCGGGTGCGGGACGCCGGCGATGACGGCGCGGACCTCGATCACCCCTACTCCCTCGCTGCGGCATTCGAGCCCGACCCGGACGCCAACGAGCCCAACGGCAATTACGCAACCAGACAGGAGAACCTGAACCACGCCACCTTCCTGCCCCTCGACGCGACGGCCGCGGGCTACATCGGTTCGAACGCGGACCAGGACTGGTTCCAGCTCTTTGTCGAGCATCCGGGAGTCTACAACCTGGTCCTCGACAACGCGTCCGCCTCGGCGGTCGACCTCACCCTGACGCTCTACAAGCCCGACGGAGAGAGCCTGATCCTGGTGCGCCAGGAAGAAGACGGTCAGGGAGAAGACGGCCCGAGCCACATCGAGGCCCAGCTCTACCTGTTCGAGGCAGGCACCTATTATCTCGTCCTCCAGGACCTGGGGAACAATGAGACCGATCTTGCGGTCGGCTACGAGCTCCGGGCCACCGCGGTGCCCCTGCCGCCCGGCACGCACGAGCCGGACGAAGACCGCTCGCAGCTCCGGATGCTGCTGAGCGGCCAGATCGCCGACGGCTACGTCGAGTTCGAGGCCGACCGGGACTGGTACGGGATCCTCATCCTGGGCGACCAGGACCTGATCGTCGAGATCTGGAACGAGGTGGCCTCGCCGGTCGAGCTGATCTGGTTCATGTATCCGCCCGACTCGACCCAGGTGTACGCCAGCGACGGAGACGACACCGAGAGCGACGCCAATCTCGTCCACATCGTGACCGGCGACGACGAGACCTTCTGGGTGGACGCCGAGCACCCCGGGATTTACGTCTTCAAGGTGAGCGACTTCAACCGAAACGACTGGGACACGGCCGTGCGGTATCGCTTCCGCGTGACGCTGCTCCCGCACGTTCCTTGAATGCAGGGGCGACGCATGCGTCGCCCGTGCAGTGAAGGCGGAACTCTCAGGTCCCTTGCGAACACCGGATCCAACACAACCGAAGGAGGCAGAACAATGGATTTCCTGACCAAGGGCGGCTTCTTCATGTGGCCGATTCTCCTGGTTTCGATCGCGGCCCTGGCGCTTGCCCTGGAGAGGGTCTACGTCCTCTGGATGCGCTACCGCCAGGACGGCCAGGGCCTCCTCAAGGCCGTTCTCAACCGGATCGAGAAGGAGGACTATCCGGGCGCGCTGGACGCGTGCAGCCATGCGGCCGACCAGCCGCTCAACCGGGTGATCCGGGCAGGCCTCCTCAAGGTGCATCGCAGCGACAAGGAAATCGAGATGGCCATGGAAGAGGAGATGCTGCGGGCCACGCCGGTCCTGAGGAGCCGGATCAACTACCTGGCCACCTTTGCCAACGTCGCCACCCTGCTGGGGCTGCTCGGCACCATCCAGGGCCTGATCCAGGCCTTCGAAGGTGTCGGCATGGCCGATCCGGCGGCCAAGCAGGAGATCCTGGCCAAGGGTATTTCCGTGGCCATGCTGACGACCTTTTTCGGGCTGATCGTGGCCATTCCCTGTCTGCTCGTACACTCCTTCCTTCAGAACAAGTCCGGCCACATGATCGAGGCGATCGAAGAGCGGGCGTTCACCGTCTACAACAAGATCTGCTCCCTCCACCGGGACCTGGAGAGGAAGGAGCCCCGGGCGCGGGTCAAGGCCGTGGAAGGCGGAAGGAGGAGCTAGCGTGCTGGCGGAAAAGCGCAGATTCTTCTCGCGGGGCGACGCCGACATCTCGGGCGAGGAACCGCTGAACCTCGTGCCGATCATGAACCTGTTCACCTCGCTCATTCCCTTCCTGCTGCTGAGCGCGGCCTTCTTCAACATCAGCGTGATCAACGCTTCCGTGCCCGCCCTGCAGAAAGACCGGAGCGACGTGGCCTGTTCCGTGGACACCGTGACCCTCATGGTACAAGTCCTGACCAGCGGCTACAGGGTCACGGCGACCAGCGAGGCCCTGTCCGGGCCCGCGCTGGAAGCGCTCCGCAGGGAGATCCCGCGGCTGGGCAAGGACCCGGATTTCGCAGCCTTCTCCCGTCACTTGTTAGAGTGCAAGCAGCGCTACCCGAAAAGCGACACCGTCATCCTGGTCTCCGACGCTGCCGTCCTCTACCAGGAGGTCGTTCAGACCATGGACGCGGCACGGCACTGGGATTCCGAGCAGGAAGGCCGGCAAGTCCGCTACGAGCTGTTTCCGAACGTCGTGGTCGCCGGGATGCTGTGACGACCACCATACCGGGCTGAAAGGGACACCAACATGTGGAGAGCCTGGGGCAGGCGCCGCAACGGCCGAGACAGCCAGGTCGCCGGCGTGAACATCACCTCGCTGATGGACGCCATGACGATCATCCTGATCTTCCTCCTGTACCACTTCTCCAGCCAGGACCAGAACATCCGGCTGGAAAAGGGGGTCGAGCTTCCCAAATCGAGCTCGGAGAAGCCGTTCAAGTGGGCGATCAACGTGACCCTCGCAAAGAACCGGCTCCTCGTCGAGGACGATTTCGTCTGCCCGATCAAGGAAGGCCGGTTCATCGGCGTGGGAAACGATCCGGAGAAGATCGCGCCCCTCTACGATCGTCTGGTCAACCTCAAGGACGTGGAGAAGTATCGGCAGGTGGAGCGGGACGCGACCGAGCCGGTCGTCATCTTCCACGCCGACAAGCAGCATCGCTTCGAGACCATCAACGCGGTCATGAAGACCGCGGCCATGGCCGGCTACCCGAACTTTCGCTTCGCCGTGCTGAAACGTTGAGGCCAGGTGTCGGGTTTCAGGTGTCAGGTGTCAGGAACTGAAAAGACGGACGACTTACAGCCGAGGGTCTCATGCCGGGGCGAGCACACTCGAAAAACGGAAACGGAGAAGGAGCAGGAGATCGGCGGATGAAATCTGGCGTTCTTGCGCGAGGAAGGAAATCGCCGGCTGCGGGCAGATGGATCGCGGGGGGCCTCCTGGCGGGCTGCCTGTTCACGGCCGGAGCGGTCCGGGCCGAGCAGGGGCTCGATCCGGCATCGCCGCCGCAGCCGGGTCACGGGCTCAAACGGGCGGGCCGCATCGATTTCGACGAGCGGCTCATCATGGGCCAGTCCCTCAAGGCCGGCGCCATCTACCTGTTCGAGCGCAAGGACAGCGAGATCCGCAGCATGATCCGGATCCGCAAGGACTACCGCAAAGAGCTGCTGGAGCCGATCGAGCCGCCCCCTTAGCGCAGAGCCCGCCGCCGTGCGGCGGCCAGAAGCGGCACCGGAGCTGCTCTGTGGAGAAGGTGGCTGGAATACGCATTGCGAGAGGGTGAAGGGACAAGGGCGTGAGCGGAAACGACGTGAACGAAACCTGTCGAGCTCGAGAGCCGGCGCGCTTGGGGGAACGGATCTTCCAGGTCTTCGTGTTCTTCCGGGGCCAGTTCGTGGGGTACCAGTGCTTCCTCCAGGAACGGGTGACCATCGGCGGCAGCCCGGGCGCCGACCTCTACCTGCCGTCCTGCTCTCCGGAAGAAGGCACCTGGAACCTCGAGCTGGCGGGCGGAACGACCCTGGTGGCCTGGCTCGGCCGTCCCGAAAAAGAAGGCCAGGAAAAGAGCAAACCTCAGAGGCGCGCGGTCGAGCCCCTGGACGTGTTCCCCATAGGGGAGTACCGCTTTCAGGTCAAGGTCCTGTCCCCTTCCGGGTTCATGCAGCCGGATGAAGAAACGAAGGCAGAGCGCGATGGCAATGCGCCGCACGATCCCGGCGCTGCCGCAGTCGGCTCTCCCCTTGCGACGACGGAAGCGGGGGAGCTTTCGGTGGAGCAGACCCAGCTGCTCAAATCCCCCCTGGCCCCCCTTTTTCAAAGGGGGGGAGAAGAATCGGCACCCCTGGCCACCGTCCTTCGAAGTGGGGGAGAAGAAGCTGCGCGGGTGGCGGACGCGGAAGCGCAGGCGCCCGCCGCCGGAGCGGCGAGAACATCGGTCGAGGTAACTCAGGAGTGTCGAGAGACGAATCCCTCTCCCCCGTGCACGGGGGAGAGGGACGGGGTGAGGGGGGAACAGGAGCAGATTCACCCCTCATCCTGGCCTTCTCCCCTCGACGAGGGGAAAAGGGATGAAAGAATCGACACCCTTCTTCAAAGGGGGGGAGAAGGTTCCGAGCCTGCAGTCGAGGACCGTCTGCCAGAGACACCAGAAGAATCACTCGAGGCTGAAGAAGAGGCCGACTCGCGGGCAGGAGGCGATGAGGAAGAGGAGGACGGCGGGCAAGGCCCCTACTTCTCGCTCGTGAAGACGATCTTCAGGAACCTCAAGCAGACCTCCCGAGCGGCCGACCCGGCTGCGAGGGCCCTGGAGATCGTGCGCTTCAAGGGCGGAGACGTACACGAGGTCGCGTACCTCGAGGACGGCTCGTATGCCATCCGCAAGGGCTGGTCCCGCAAGCTGTGGAAAGAGGAAGGCGGTCCTCCCCCGGGCTTCCGGATGGTGCAGCTCCGCAAGGGAGGGCCCGCGGAGCTGCGCCTGCGGGAAGGAGTCCGCGGAAGGCTCTACTCGCACGCCGGGTCCCGGGACATCCTCGATCTGCTACCGAAGCATGCCGGGGCCGCGGCGGCGCGAAGACCCCGCAAGCCTTCTCTCATCCGGATGCCCGCGGACACCTGGGCCGTGCTGCGCGTGGAGCCGTTCCGCTACCTGGTGCGTTACGTGCCCCGGAAGCCGCGACCGCTCATGGAGCCGATGGGTCCGCGGGTCACCAAGTCCCACCTGAAGCTGGCCTCGGCGTCCCTGGTTTCGCATGTCCTCCTCCTTCTCCTGATCGGCCTGACCATCCCCAGGGGCGGGCTGGAAGGTTACGTGCCCAAGGACCAGTTCGCGAAGGTGGACCCGAACATTCTCAAGAACCTGAAGCGTCCCGAGCCTCCCAAGCCGGCCAAACCCATCGAGAAGCCCCTCGCCCGCCCGGAGCCCAAGCAGGCTCCTCCGCCCAAGCAGAAGCAGTTGGCGGCGAAGCCGAAAGAGATTCCGAAAGTCGTCGAGATCCGGCGGCAGCCGGCGCCCGAGACACCGGCACAGACCCAGCCGTCGCCGGAGAAGAAGGTGGACGTGGCCAAGACCGGCCTGCTTGCCGCGCTCGACACGGCCGGGCCGGCCGGCCCGGGAACGGCCAACCCCAAAGGGCAGGGCCAGATCCTTCTGGCGGCGGTGACCAATCTCGACGCAGTCAACGTGCCGTCGGATTCGACGACCTTCAACCTGGCCGGCATCGCCGGCAAGCTGGGCACCTCGGAGATTCAGATCCCGACCGGCGACGCGATCCGCACGGTGGGGGCTCAGGAGCTGATCAAGAGCTCGAACGGCATGGTGGGGGCCCTCGCCTCCAAGGGGACCGGCTCCGGACAGGTCAAGGCCGTGGTGCGCGAGCCGCCCAAGGCCGCGATCACGATCCGCGGGGGGATGAGCCGCGAGGCCGTCCTGGGCGTGGTCAACCGGCACATCGACGAGATCCGGGACTGCTATGAAAGGGAGCTGCTGCACAACCCCGGCCTCACGGGAAAGATCCTCATGGAGTGGCTCATCCGGCCGGACGGATCCGTGAGCTATGCGAAGGTCACCTTCACGAACATCGGCCATTCTTCCGATCTCCACCTGTGCGTGCAGGCGCAGGTCGCGGCCTGGCAGTTCCCCCGGCCGACGGACAGCCAGGAGGTCGTGGTGACCTTCCCGTTCCTGTTCGAGAACGCGGGGTTCTGACCTGACCCTGGACCATGGAGAGGAGACGATGAGGACGACGCGATTGCATGCCGCCGTGTGCTGCCTGGCTCTGACCCTGGCGCTGGCCTGGCTCCGACCCGCACCGCTCGCCGCCCAGGAAGGAGGCTGGGGAGAAGAGGGCCAGGTGTACGCGATCCAGAAGAAGCCTTACCGCCTGAAGCACGAGCTCCACGCGGCGGTCGGGACGCTGCCCATGGACGCCTTCTACAAGGGCGTGACCCTGGGAGGCGGGTACACCTACCACTTCACCCATCATTTCGCCTGGGAGGTGTTCCAGATCCTTTACTCCCAGAACGTGGACACGGGCCTCAAGAAGGACCTCGAGGACCAGTTCGCGGTGGAGGCCAGCTCCTTCCGGGAAGTGGACCTCCTGGCGAACACGAACGTGGTCTTCACCCCCCTCTACGGAAAGGTCACGTGGCTCAACCGGAAAGTGATCCGCATGGAGGTCTCCGTGACCGCAGGAGGCGGGGTCGCCCGCTACACCGAGTTCGAGCGCGAAGGAGCGTCCGGCTTCAGCGAGGACACGCAGTACAAGCTCTCGGCGAATTTCGGCATGGGGCTGCGCGTGTTCATGAACCAGCGCTTCTCGCTGCGGCTCGACATGCGGGACTACATGAACTTCGTGGACGGCGTGGACAACGTGGCCTACTTCGGCCTGGGGCTGGGCTGGAATTTCCGGCTGCCCCGGTTCGCGGACCAGGAAGAGGACGCGGAGCCGTAAGCTCCGGAGAACCTTGAAGGAGAGGCCGGCAAGATGGACAAGGGCAGGTGGTCAAACCGGACGTGTCCGCACGCCTCCCGGGCAGGTTGTCGACGGAAGCTATCCCCTCTCCCCCGCTGCACGGGGGAGAGGGACGGGGTGAGGGGGAGAAACGGGTGGACGGATGCACCCCTCATCCTGACCTTCTCCCCTCGGCGAGGGGAGAAGGGATGGAAGCCCAGCGTCCCGGCCCACGTTTCCAAAAAGTCCGGTGTGCTCGTTCTTCCTGCCCTCGTGCTTCTGCTGAGTTTCTTCTGGCCTGCCCCGAACGCCGGCGCATGGCTCTGGTCCAAGAAGGAAGCCGCCCCGGCCGAGCAGGAGCAAGCCGCTTCTCCCGAGCCGCTCGCCCCGGCTTTCCGGGAC
This sequence comes from bacterium, assembly GCA_040756235.1. GTDB lineage: Bacteria > Desulfobacterota > DSWW01 > DSWW01 > DSWW01 > JBFLZG01. Next base: position 8,153 of record JBFLZG010000058.1, read on the forward strand.
CTCAGGGAAGGCCGCTGGTCGAGCGCCCTGGAGGGGTTCTGGCAGTTCCGCAAGGACAAGGCGGCCTACGAGGAAGGGGCGGCGCCCGCAGAGCTCGGCATGGCCCGGGCCTGCCTCGCCCTGGGACTCAGGCAGGCGGCCACGGAGTACTGCGCGGACCTGGTCCGGGACTCGATGGACATGGACCTCTCGGTCCGCGCTCTGGAGGTTCTCGAAAGATTCACCCGCGAGGAGGTCTTCGACGAAGAGACCATCGTGGAGGAGCTCCTCTACGAGAAGGACTTCAGCGCCCTGCCCGCCTCCCTCAACAACTTCGTCCATTACCATCAGGCCCGGATGGATTACCGGAACGGTCATCCCCGCTGGGCCGAGCACCACCTGGACAAGATGGAGGGCGAGGACGACTACTTCAGCCGTGGCAAGATCCTGAGCGCTCTCTGGGCCCTGAAGCAGGGCGACGCAAACCGCTGCCGCAGCCTCCTCGAGGGGGTGCTGCAGTCGCCCGGGCTGGATCGAGCGACGGGCAACGAGGCCAGAAAGGCTCTGGCTCGCGTGCTCTACGAGCAGGAGGACTTCGCCGGGGCCTACCGGATCTATCGTGAGATCGAGGCGCCCGAGACCCTGCTGGCGGACGTCATCCTGGAGGAGGCCTGGGCCAAGTTCCGGGAGGAGGACTATCGCAAGTCCATGGGCCTGCTCGTGGCCTTCTCGGCGCCTTCTTTCCGCAATCTGTTCAAGCCCGAGCAGTACCTCCTCAAAGCGCTCATCTACATGCAGTACTGCCATTACGGCGCGGCCCGGTCGACCCTGGAGGGATTCCGCGGCCGCTACGGAGAGACGCTGCGCCGCATTCGAAGCCGCGAAGACCTTGCCGCAGACCCCGAGTCCGCCCGGGTCCTGAAGAGCACGCCCGCGATCGCCAGGATGGACGCCTACCTGAAGAGTCTCGATGCCGAGGCGGCCACGCTCGAAAAGCTGCCCCTTTCCGAGCCGCTCAAGCAGGGGCTCGCACGGATGTACGCCCTCGACAAAGAGAGGGCCGAGCGGCGGCGCGAGCGGGAGTGGGAACGAGAAGTGGAGAGCGTGAAGGAGGTCCTGTTCGACGCCGAGGAACAGATGAATCTCGTGCAGTTCGAGGCCGGGATGAACCGCTATGAGAAGGTCCGGAAGCTGTACTACCAGGAGGAATCGGCCGATGGGGCGGCCCCTCGGGGCAAGGTGCCTCCCCTTTCCAGCAACGCGTACTACCGCTTCCGCGGCGAATTCTGGACCGACGAGCTGGACGATTACACCTTCTTCATCGAGGACTACTGCAAGTCGCCCGGGGAGTGGGAGACCGAGCCATGAGGGGTCCTCAGCACTCTCTCCCATGGAGAGCATGCCAGGCATGTGGCGCAGGAATGGGTTGTTCCGTGAGGAGGGTACTCCGGCGATCCGTTGTTATGGGCGCGTCGGGTGTTCCGGCGATTTGCGGGGCGAGTCGCAGAGGCCCGTCCCGGAGTCCCGAAGGCCGGTGGAACGCAGCGTTGTTTCTCGATTACCGAGCCCGCCAGGCTTGTGTGCCCCGATACACCCGGCCCGGGACGAGGGACGAAAACGGGGACCTGCCCGAAGGGCGCTGGTCTCCGACCCATGGGAGGAGAAGAGGCCGGAGCGTTTTGAGCCCCGGCAAATCCAGCCGGGATACCCAGCGCACGGAACACAAAGACCGAGGCCCGGAAAAGCAGCAAGCCTGATGAGGAGACCGCACCGCAATGAGAAAGCTTGAAAGAGTGCGCAAGGCCCTGATGCTCGGGCTTCTCGTCTGGTGCTCGGCAGCAGCGGGCCTGGCCTGGGCCGCGGAGCAGGCCGCCGAGCCGGTGCCCGAGAAGACGGCTGCCCCGGCCGGCGGCGCCACGGCAAAGGACAGCGGGCGGCTCCTGGAGCAGCTCGAGCAAGACCTGGCGTCGGTGGATCAGGCCATCGACGGCACGAAGAAGCTCATCGAGCAATCCATGCACCGCCCCTATCTCCCGGACCTGTACATGCGGCTCGCCGAGCTGTACATCGCCAGGTCCCGGATCCTCTACCACAAGAAGCGGGTCGAGGACCCTCAGGCCTCCAAGGCCGTCGTGGTGCTCGAGGCCAACCTGCTCAAGACCAAGGCCGTGGACCTCTATGCGAAGGTCCTCGAGGAGTTTCCACAGTACGCCCACCCGGACAAGGCGCTCTTCTTCATGGCCCACGAATACCGGGAGCTCGGCCAGTTCGACAAGATGCTGGCGTGCTACACCGATCTCACGAAGCGCTACCCCCAGAGCCCCTACCGGCTCGAGGGCTATCTGATGATCGGCGACCACAACTTCGACGCGATGGACCTCGACAAGGCCGAGGAGTGCTACCGGACCATCCTGGCCGCCCCCGAGAGCCACGTCCACGGCATGGCCCGGTACAAGATGGCCTGGTGCCACATCAACCGGAACCGCTATCCGGAAGCGGTCGAGCTGCTCGAGACGCTGGTCGCCGACCCGCGCTACGACGACCTGAAGACCGACATCGACGCCTACAAGAAGCTCAACCTCCGCAGGGAGGCCCTCATGGACCTGGCCTACTGCTACACCGAGGTGCGCAAGCCCGAGGAGGCGCTCGACTACTTCGCCCGGCTCTCCGACTCCAAGTCCGTCTACATCGCGGTCCTTGAAAAGCTGGGGCAGCGTTACTTCCTCAAGGAGGACTGGTCCTCGGCAGCCAGGGTGTACGCCAGGATCCTGTCCCTCACCCGCGACACGGGCAAGACCCCGGGCTACGCTGAAAAGCTGTTCGCCAGCGCCCAGAAGGCCGGGAAGCTGGAGGAGCCCGCCGAAAACGTCCGGGTCATCGTCCGGACCCTTGCCGACGTGGAGGCCTCGTGGCGCATTTCCGACGAAGAGAAGGAGAGGTGGAGGAAGCAGCTCGAGCTGTACGCCCGTGACATGGCGACGCGGCTCCAGCTTCAGGCCAAGGAGAAGAAGGACAAGGCCCTGGCCTCTCAGGCAGCTGACGCCTACAAGCACTACCTCGCTTTCTTCAAGGAAGGCGAGGTGTCCCGGGACATGCTGCACAACCAGGCGGAAGCGCTGTTTCAGGCGGGGCGCTACTTCGAAGCCGCTCAAGCCTATGAGAAGCTCGCCTCGGTCGATTCCTCCGCGGGCGGGGCTCCCCGGAAAGACTTTCTGTACGGCGCAGTGGTCGCCTATCACCGCGCCCTCAAGGAAGAGAAGGAGCTGAAGGATCTCAAGAAGATGGAGGCCCGGCAGGCGCTTCGACAGACCGGAGCCGCCTACCTGGAAGCGTATCCGGGCGGCGACGAGGCGTCCGAGGTGGCCTTCAACGTGGCCTGGGTGGCTTACGAGCAGGGCGATTACGGAGCGGCCCTCGACGGATTCAAGGCGTTCATCCGGAAGTATCCGCAGTCCAAGGAGGCCAGGGCCGCGGGCCACCTCGTGCTCGACATCCGCAAGAGCCTGGACGACCTGGACGGGCTCGTCGCCGACGCCAGGACGCTGCTCGAGGACCGCCGGCTGGCCGACCCCGGCTTCCGGAAGGAAGTGGAAGGCATCCTGATGGCCTCGGAGCGCAGGAAGCTCGAGGAGCTCACCATTCAGGTCAAGGACGGCCGGGAAGGATCGGACCAGGCCCTGGTGGAGCTGGGCCGAGGCGCCAAGGACAGCGGGCTCCGGGAGACGGCCCTCTACAATCTCTTCGTCGTGAACAAGGAGGCCAAGAAGATCCCGAAGGTCGTGGAGATCGGAGGCCAGCTCCTGGCGGCCTTCCCGCAATCCGAGCACCGAGGCGACGTGGCCTCGACGCTGGCCCACTACTGCTTCGAGGCGGCGGACTTTCCGAATGCGGCCGCGTGGTCCGAGAAGGCGGCCGAGGGCGCGAAAGGCGAGGAGCAGGGCGAGCACTGGCTCCGGGCCGCCAGGCTCGACGGCTGGATGGGGGACCCGGTCGCTGCCGTGAACGCCTACCGCAAGGCCCTCCCCCTGCTCGGGCCGCAAAAACGGCTCGAAGCGCAAAAGGACCTGCTGAGCGAGCTCCAGCAGATGAACGATTGGCCTGCCGCTGCCGCCCTCGCCGCGACCCTGGCGGCCGACGAGCCCGGAGAGGTTCGGTGGGGCTGCCGCCAGGGGGACGCGCTCCGCAGGCAGGGTAGGAACGCAGAAGCCGTGGAGGCCTTCGACCGGGCGATCGCTCTCTACGGCAGGAAAGCCTCGTCGCCCGCCGCGCTCTCTCCCGAGGAAAAGTCGGCAGCCGCCGAGGCCAGGTTCCGGAGGGCCGAGCGGGAGATGGAGGCCTTCCGCCAGGTCAGCCTTCCGGGAGACGCGATCGATGCGGGCATCGTTCAAAAGAAGATGGCCGCGCTCCAGTCGGTGGAGGCCGCCAGCCTGGAGGTCGCCCAGTGCGCCAGCCCCCGATGGACCATCGCCTCCCTGGAGCTGGCGGCCCGCGCCAACGAGTCGATCGTCGACTTCTTTCTGCGGGCGCCTCTGCCCGGGGATCTCAACCTGGAGCAGAAGCAGCAGTACGTGAAGCTCCTCGAGGACAAGGTGCAGCCGTACCGGGACAAGGCGCGGCAGGTCCGGCAGGCGGCCCTGGACAAGGCGTACGAGGTCGGGATCTTCTGTCCGGAAGTGCTCTCCTGTTATGCCGCGCTGAACGGAGGAGCCTCTCCCGCTGCGATCTCCCGGGGCCGGCAGCAGCGCCGCGCGCCGGACGGTCCGTCCACGAAGGCGATCCTCGAAAGTCTCTACGCCGATCCCGGCAACCCGACGCTCCTGGCTTCCCTGGGCGCCTCCTATGCAGCCGAGGGGAAGCTCGAGCTGGCCGCCCTGGTGTTGCACCGGCTGCTGGAAAAGACGCCGAACGATGCCAGGGGCCACAACCTGCTCGGACTGGTCCGCCTGCTCCAGGACAAGGACGCCGAAGCCTATGCGAGCTTCCGCAGGGCCCTGGAGATCAGCCCGGACCTGGCCGAGGCGGGCGCCAACCTGGTCGTGCTCTACGCGGGATACGGGAACCGGCGGGAGGCCAGGGCAACGCTCGACAAGCTCGAGCGGCGGCAGGCTCCGGCTGCCCTGGACAGCCAGGCCGTGCACCCGGACTTCTCTGCCGTGACCGCCCGACTGAACGCCGTGGCCCGGCAACCATGACGGTCGAGGGAGATCGGATGCGGCCGGTGGGGTGGACAAAGCCGAAGTCTGCCCCGGCGAAGGCCGGGGGCGTGTCCACCAACCATAGCTGCGAGCGAGGCGACATCCGGCAGAGTCGGTAGGGTGGACAAAGCCGAAGGCGTGTCCACCAACCATAGCTGCGAGGTGGAGACATCCGGCAGGGGAGGTTGCCGCGGACCTTCGGTCCTCGCAATGTCCGCCAATTACCACGGATGGGAATGGTACAAGGACAAGGAGCGATCGCCCAACCAGCAGAGAGGGGCATGACCTTGAACAGACGAGGCGGTCAAGAAAGGGCTGCGTTGGGCGTGCTGATGCTGGCCCTCCTGGCGATCGTTGCCGCGTGCGGCACCGGCGGCTTGAGCGGCGAGGCCGAGATGAGAGCTGCGGACGGAGGCGGAGGAGGCGGCTCCCCGGGAGGGTCGAGCTCCGGCAACTGGACGATCCAGGTGGTCGACACGAACGCCAACGCCGGCCAGCAGAACACGCTGCGGATCGACTCTCAGGGCAGGATGTTCGTGTCCTACTTTGCCGGAGGCAGCCCCGCGTACTGGATCCGGCAGGCCGCCTTCGACGGCTGGTCATGGGAGATCGAGACGGTCTACGAGACCGACACGAACACCGGCTGCAGCGTGGCGCTGGACGGCTCCGGCAGACCTGCCATCGCCTTTGTGGGCGGAGGGCGGCAGCCCCTGTACTACTGGCCGTTCCAGTCCGATCTGCTGTTGGCTTCCTCCGACGGCGGAGCCTGGCAATGGGAGACGGTGGATGAGACGGGGGTGGTGGGACTCTGGGCATCGGTCGCCTTCGACCGCTTCGGCAGGCCCGGGATCAGCTATCAGGATCTGGGCAACGGCATCGACTACACGGATTTCCACTGGAGGGATTTGAAATTCGCGCAGCACACTCCGGACGGCTGGGACGTCGAGACTCTGGAGCCGGACGGGGGAGGATACTATTCCCAGCTCGTCTTCGACTCGGACGGCCAGCCGGCCGTCGCTTACTGCGGCAATCTAGACGGGGAGTCCCAGCCTGTGAAGTTCGCCCGCAGGGGAGACACCGGCTGGGAGCTCTACACCATCGATGCCGTGGGAAAGTGCGCCGAAGCGAGCCTCTCTCTCCGCTCGAGGCTCGCGGACCGATTCGGGATCGCCTACTATGACGACCGCACCCAGGACCTGAAGTATGCCGACTTCTTCGGCGGCGTCTGGCACCTGGAGACGGTCGAGGCCCACAACCAGGTGGGAAAGTATTGCTCCCTGGCTTTCGGGCCGGACGGGCAGCCGGTCATCAGCTACTACTACTGCGGCCGCACCACGGACCAGGATTGCCAGGGCGGAGGAGATCTGCGCATCGCCCGCAGGACCGACGCGGGCTGGGTCGTGGAGAACGTGGAAACCTCCGGCAACACGGGCCTGTTCACCTCCCTCGAGATCACGCCTCGCGGCGAAACCTTCATCGCCTACCAGGACCAGACTCTGAACGCGCTGAAGATCGCGGTGCAGCGCTGAGGGGCCACGCAAGAATTACTTCGCAGGGGCAGGGCCAACTGTAACATTATGGAGGGGGTAGGTTTCGCGCCCAGATTTGGGTCAGATTCGGCCGCGACGATTGAGCGAGACCGCAGGCATAGCCCGGCTATGTCGAGGATCTTGCGATTGAGGAGCGGTCGAAGATGGCCCGAAGATGGGATGCGAAATGGGAAGTCATTCTTGCGTGGCCCCTCAGCGCGCGCGCATCACATGGCTCTGAGTCGGAGATTGCGAGCGTAGCGAAGCAACCTCCTTGGCTCTGGGGGTTGCTTCGGTCGCCCGTGGCTCCCTCGCAATGTCCGCAACATTTCATGTCCTCGCTCCGCCCGCCCGATGCGTCCTTGGCCAGCGATGAGGGGTTATGACACAGCCGCTTTCGCGGGAATGACGGTCCCTTATGACACATTTGCAATACCCCGCCAGACTCACTATCATGGCGCCCGCCAACGGCCTGGGAGCCCGGTTGCCGCAGTTGCTCCTCCGACCTTCCACACCGCACGCAGGTCCCGAAGATGAAGCACGCGCGCCCGTTGAGCACCCTCTGCGCCCTGGTTTTCGTTCTCCTGTTCCTCGGGGCCGGTTCTATCGGTGCAGAGGAACTGGCGAACCCGGCGGCTGCCGACCCCCGAGGTCCCGATTCCCTGCAGGCCGGGAGCTGGCACCTGCGCCTCACGGGCGGCTCCATGATCGAGCACAAGGATGACGTCCGGCTCGACTACGGCGGCGGCGGGGTCGAGTACTACTTCACGAGAATGCTATCGGGCGTAGCGGAGCTGGTCTTCTACAACGTGGACCAGGACCCCGGCGGCACGACCAAGGGCTGGGGATTCAACCTGCTGGCCAATGCGGACTTCTACCGGACCCGGCATGTCACTTTCTTCATCGCCGGCGGGCTCGGCATTGCGAACTTCGTGCGCCGGGTGCCGGCGCCGGACGGCACGCACTTCAACTTCACCGAACACGGGAACCTCGGCGCCAGGTTCCGCCTCTCCGAGGACATGTATTTCGTCGCGTCCGCCAAGTACATGCACATGTCCAACTTGAACATGGAAGGAGCCGACCGCAACCCCAGCTACGACGGGTTCGGCGGGTTCGGCTCTCTGTCCGTCAGGTTCTGACAAGCTGTTGAAGAAAGCCCATCTGCGGAGCCTGTTGCGAGCGAAGCGCGGCAATCCCCCGGCCGAGCCGGCGCGGCGCACGAGTAAGTACGCCTCATTCTTCAGGACTTCGCATGCCTTGCATCCGGGCCTTTTTGACCGGCCTGTGCAGGAGTCGGGGGCCCCCGATGAGACCGGTGCCAAAAGCCGGGTGTTCCGGGCGCTCGTCGTGTTCGCGCTGGTCTCTCCTCTGTCGATCGCCGCGACCAACATGGCGTGGGTGGCGGCCGTCCTCCTGTGGCTGTACGAGGCGCGGCTGCGAAGCCCCGGCCGCAGATTCCCGATCCGCCGCACGGAGCTCGACCCCGCTTTCGGCCTCCTGCTGCTCGCCAGCTTGCTGAGCCTGTTCGTTTCCGCGGCCTGGCGCGAAAGCCTCCTGGAGTCCCGGTCGCTCGGGCTCATCGTCATCTGCTATCTCTTCGCATGGGAGGCCCCGCAGGCGGCCCGGCGCAGGGTCCTGGTCTTCGGCTTCCTCGGCTCGGCCGGGATCGCCGCCGTTTACGGGATCGTCCAGTCATACACCGACTGGGACTTCCTGGGGCACTTTCAGCCCGGCACCGGGAAGGCGAGCGGATTCTTCAGCCTGCACCTTACCTACGGGGAGTACATGGTGCTGGCGGCGTGCCTGGCCGGAGGGGTCGCGCTCTGGGCGGAGCGGATCGGTACCGCGGCCAGGGCCGCAGCGCTGCTGCCTCTGCTCCTCATGGGGTTCGCCGTCCTCACGAGCGGCGCCAAGGGTGCCTTCCTCGGGCTG
>JBFLZG010000059.1:0-16535 GCA_040756235.1 bacterium
CCCCCCCCCCCCCCGGCGGGGGGGGGGGGGGGGGGGGGGGCGCGCCCCCCCCCGGAGCAGGTTCACCCCTCATCCCGACCTTCTCCCCTCGTCGAGGGGAGAAGGTGAGAAGATCGACACCCTCGCGTAAAGAGGGATCAAGGTGACGGAGTGGAGGTTTCTCTCGTCAGAGAGTGCGTTCGCATGAGAGTCGTCGTGCCATGGGTCTGATCGATTTACGCAGCGTTTCCAAGACCTACCGGATCGGTGAAGTGGAGGTGCCGGTCTTGCGGGATGTCTCGCTCACCATCTCGAAGGGCGAGTTCGTGGCCCTCATGGGAGCCTCGGGCTCGGGCAAGACGACGCTCATGAACATCCTGGGGTGCCTCGATCGTCCGAGCTCGGGCCACTACTGGCTCGACGGTGAAGACGTGGCGGCATTGCCGAGCGATCGGCTGGCGCGGCTGCGAAACGAGAAGATCGGGTTCGTCTTTCAGACCTTCAACCTCCTTCCTCGCACGAGCGCTCTCGACAACGTGATCATGCCGTCCGCCTACGGCGCGGATCATCTCTCGGATCGCGAAATCAGAGAGCGCGCCAGGGCGCTGCTCGAGAAGGTGGGATTGGGCGATCGACTCCGGCACGAGCCTTCGCAGCTTTCCGGAGGGCAGCAGCAGCGCGTGGCCGTTGCCCGCGCCCTCATCAACCAGCCCTCGCTGCTCTTTGCCGACGAGCCCACGGGCAATCTCGACTCGAGGACGAGCGAGGAAGTGCTCGAGCTCTTCAAGCGCCTCAACGAGCAGGAGGGGGTCACCATCCTGCTGGTCACGCATGATGAGCACGTCGCCCGCTCGGCCCGGCGCATCGTTCACATCCGCGACGGGGAAGTCGATGGAGGAAGACCGCGACTTCAGCCCGCGGCCGCCTCCGACCCGGACCGGGCGGACCCGGGCGGCGCCGAGCCGGCCGACTCGCCCCGGCCGGCCGAACGGTCCGACCCGGGAACAGCCGATCGGGCCTGGCTTTCCGGCGGGTCGCTGCTGCGGCTGCGCCGCATGCTGCGCACCGCGCTGAGCGGCCTGCGGCGCAACGTCATGCGCGCCGCCCTCACCGCGCTCGGCATCGTCATCGGGGTCGCTTCGGTGATTGCCATGATGGAGATCGGCCGCGGCTCCTCGAGCGCCATTCAGACCACCATCTCCAGCATGGGCGCCAACGTCCTTCTGGTCCTGCCGGGCACGGCCGCCAGCGGCGGGGTCAGCTTCGGCGCAGGGAGCGCCATGACCTTGAGCCCCGGGGACGCGGAGGCGATCAAGAAGGAGTGCCCGGCCATCCGCGCCGCGGCGCCCATCGTTCGTGCCCGCACCCAGGTGGTCTACGGAAACCGCAACTGGGTCCCCAGCAGCATCAACGGGACGACTCCCGAGTTCCTGGAAGTGCGCGACTGGAAGATCGCGGAAGGCGCCCCCTTCACCGATCGCGACGTGCGCAACGCGAACAAGGTCTGCCTGGTGGGCCAGCGGCTCGTGCGCGAGCTGTTCCAGGGCCGTTCCCCGATCGGCCAGGAGGTGCGGGTGAAGAACGTGCCTTTCAGGGTCGTGGGCGTCCTGGCCTCAAAGGGCGCCAACATGATGGGCATGGATCAGGACGACATCCTGGTGGCGCCGTGGACCACCATCAAGTACCGCGTGACCGGCTCCTCTCTCGCAAACGTGAACCAGAGCGCAGCGTCCTCGTCCACCTCCGCTTCGGAGCAGGTCAACACCCTCAGCCAGATCTATCCGGGCAGCCAGGCTCTCTACCCGGAGCAGTCGGCCAGCCAGGCGGCCAACAACCCGCAGCCCGTGCGCTTCACCAACGTCGATTCGATCCTGGTCTCGGCACGTTCCGCCAGCCAGGTGCAACCCGCCATGAACCAGATCACCCAGCTGCTGCGCGAGCGGCACCTGATCCGGCCGGAAGAGCCGGAAGATTTCAACATCCGCGACATGACCGAGGTGTCCAAGGCCCTGACGTCCACGGCCACCCTGATGACCAAGCTCCTGCTGGTGGTTGCCCTGATTTCGCTCGTCGTGGGCGGCGTCGGGATCATGAACATTATGCTGGTTTCGGTCACGGAGCGGACCCGGGAGATCGGCCTGCGCATGGCCGTGGGCGCCCGGGGCCGCGCCATCCTGCAGCAGTTCCTCACGGAATCGGTGGTGCTCTGTTTCTGCGGGGGCGTGGTGGGCATCCTGGTCGGCCGGGGCGTCTCCTATCTGGTCACCATGCTGCTCCGATGGCCGACCGAGCCCACCCTGGAGGCGGTACTGGCGGCCTTTGTGGTTTCGGCGTCGGTGGGGATCGGATTCGGCTACTACCCCGCCTGGAAGGCTTCCCGCCTGGACCCGATCGTCGCGCTCCGCTACGAGTAGGCATCGCCCGCCTTCTCGGCGCCGGGAATGAAGGAGACCTGGGAAATGCCGACCGCAGAAGCTCGGACCGAATGCTGCGGAAATCGCTGCCTGAATCGGTGCACGACCGCCGGCACCCTGGCGGTTTGCCTGATCCTGCTGGCGGGTTGCGCCGTGGGGCCGAGCTATCGTCAGCCTGAGACGCCTGTCCCGGAAGGTTGGAAGGGCCTGGACCTGCAGACGCCGGCCGCCCAGCAGAGCATCCAAACCGCGAAGCCCGCCGAGCTCGTCTACTGGTGGAGGAGCTTCGAGGACCCGGCCCTCGCCTCACTGGTGGAGAGGGCGATCGCCTCCAACCTCGACCTGACCCAGGCCCGGGGCCGCGTGCGAGAAGCCAGGGCCGCCCGCCGGGTGGTGGCGGCCGGGCTCTGGCCGGCGTTGGACGCCTCGGCGTCCTATGAGCGCAGGGGCGTCGGGCCCGGCTCCTCCGGCCAGTCCGCAACGATCGTTTCACCAGGCGGGACCACGACCCTCGTTCCCCGGACGGGCGGGCGCGAGATCGACTTGTTTCAAGCCGGCCTGGACGCGGCCTGGGAGCTGGACCTCTTTGGCGGCGTGCGCAGGAACGTCGAAGCCGCGGAAGCCGATTTGGCGGCCTCCTTCGAAGACCTCCGGGACGTGCTGGTGAGCGTGGCGGCAGAGGTCGCGACGAACTACGTGGATCTTCGAGGAATCCAGCAGCAGATCGCGATCGCCCGGCGCAACCTGGCGGCCCAGCAGCACACCGCCGAGATCACCCGCAAGCGCTTCGCAGTCGGCTTCGTGGGCGCACTGGACGTGGCCAACGCAGACGCCCAGGCGGCGACGACCGAGTCCCAGATCCCGGTGCTGGAGTCGTCGGCATGGGGCACCCTCTACAGCCTGAGCGTGCTCATCGGTCTCGAGCCGGGCGCTCTGGCTTCGGAGCTCGCTGCGGAGGGACCGATCCCCCCCGTCCCGCCCGAGGTGCCCGCCGGCCTGCCGTCGGACCTGCTCCGCCGGCGGCCGGACATTCGCCGGGCCGAAGCGCAGCTGCACGCCGCAACCGCGCGCATCGGCGTCGCGGTGAGCGACCTCTTCCCCAAGTTCTCGCTCACCGGAAACCTGGGCTTCTCCGGCGACCAGCTCGGCTCCCTCGCGGATTGGGCCAACCGTTCCTGGGGAGTCGGGCCGTCCGTGCGCTGGCCCATCTTCGCCGGCGGCCGGATCGTTGCGAACGTAGAAGTGCAGAACGCCCTGGAGGAGCAAGCCCTGGCAGCCTACCGGAAGACGGTGCTCACGGCCCTCCAGGACGTGGAGACCGCGCTGATCGCTTACGCCAGGGAGCAGGAGCACCGCAGCGCGCTTGCGCGGGCCGTCGAGAGCAACCGCAAGGCCGTGGACCTCTCCATGAAGCTCTACGTCGCGGGACGCACGGACTTCCTGAACGTGCTCACGGCCCAGCGCTCCCTCTACCTCTCCGAAGACGCGCTCGCTCAGAGCACCCGCAGCCTGGCAACCAGCCTCATCGCGCTCTACAAGGCCCTGGGCGGCGGCTGGGAGGGGGAGGAGCTCTCCTCTCAGACCGAAGCAGCGATGTGAGGCCCCGCGGGCGGCGGGTTCCGCTCCGAGGCGGCCGCAGCCGGATTCCGGGGTGCAGAGGGACTCCCGCCTGTGCGGCTGAGTCCTATTTCGTCATCCCGGCCCATGTGCGGAGCGCGTGGCAGCCGGGATCCGGAAGCATCGTGAGGGCGACCGGGCGGTCGCCCCTGCAAATTGCGGCTGCAGGGGCGGGACTCCGGATGTCGCCTCCCGGTCAAAGGCCGTGCAGCGGCCGTGCGGCATGCAAGGGCGAATGATCACTCGCCCCTACATGTGCGTTGCCGAATTTGTGAACCGGTGTACTCAGCTCAACATGAAGAACGACTCTTCGACTCCGCGCCGGGCGTCGGGTTTGCGCTTCGCCCTGAGGGCCCTGCGACACCGAAACTACCGGCTCTTCTTTGCGGGGCAGGGCGTCTCGCTCATCGGCACCTGGCTGACCCGGACGGCCACCGCCTGGCTGGTCTATCGGCTGACCGGTTCCGCCACGCTCCTGGGCGTGGTCGGCTTCGTCGGACAGATCCCGGCCTTTCTGGTCGCTCCCTTCGCCGGGGTCTGGGTGGACCGTTGGGACCGCCGCCGGCTGCTGGTCGTCACCCAGGCCTTGTCCGCGCTCCAGTCCTTCGCTCTGGCGGGGCTCGCCCTCACCCAGCTCATCACGGTGTGGGAGGTCCTGGCGCTCAGTCTCTTCCAGGGCTTCATCGACGCCTTTGACATGCCGGGCCGGCAATCCTTTGTGGTCGAGATGGTGGAGGGCCGGGAGGACCTGGGCAACGCGATCGCCCTGAACTCGTTCATGTTCAACGGCGCCCGCCTGGTGGGGCCGTCCGTGGCCGGCGCGCTCATCGCCTCGGTCGGGGAAGGGATGTGCTTCCTCCTGGACGGTGTGAGCTACCTGGCGGTCATAGGTTCGCTCCTGGCGATGAAAACGGTCTCACGCCGGGCAACAGGTCAGCCGCGTCCCGTCCTGCACGAGCTGGCCGACGGCTTCCGGGTCTCATTCGGATTCCCTCCCATCCGGGCGATCCTGCTGCTCGCCGGCCTGACCGGCCTGGTCGGCATGCCGTACAGCGTCCTCATGCCGATCTTCGCGCGGGACGTCCTGCACGGAGACGCCCACACCTTCGGTTTCCTCATGACGTCGGTGGGCGTGGGAGCCCTGGGGGGCGCCGTGTACCTGGCTTCCCGCAGGACGGTGCGCGGCCTGGGGAGGATCATCCCGCTCGCGGCCGTGCTGTTCGGCTCCGGGTTGATCCTCTTCTCCCAATCCCGCCTGGCGGCGATTTCCCTGCCACTGCTGTTCGTCACGGGCTTCGGCATGATGGTGCAAGCGGCTTCGTGCAACACCATCCTGCAGACCATCGTCGACGATGACAAAAGGGGCCGCGTGATGAGCTTCTACACCATGGCCTTCCTCGGCATGACCCCCTTCGGCAGCCTGCTGGCAGGAGCCGCTGCCGCCGCCATCGGCGCCCCGCTGACTCTCCTCGTCGACGGCGCCGTCATCATCGCAGGCGCTCTCCTTTTCGCCCGGAGCCTGCCTCGCATTCGCAGGATGATACGCCCGATCTACGTGGAAAAGGGGATCGTCCCCGAGGTGGCCTCCGGCATTCACAACGCCGGCAGGTGAAACCCGTGGGAGTACCGGGACGAGGGATAGGCGTTCTGCGCCTTGAGACCATGACAAGGCGGCGACGGGAACCCGAAAGAATCGTACAGCGGTGCTACTGGAGGCCGCCCAGTGCCTTCTGGAGGCGCTGGCCCTGGCCCTCGTTGATCATGCTGCCGAGCAGACGCTGAAACCTGCGATCTTCCACCCCGGAGAAGATGTACTGCCAGCGGTAGGCCTTCAGGAGGCCCTGCTGGATGCGCTTGATCTCCTCGTTCTTGAAGCTCCGCTGGCGGATGGAAAGAAAGTAATCGGCGTCGTTCTGGGCCTGCGCCTGCAAGAGGCCGTCCACCGCGCCGACCATTCCGATCAGCTCGTCCACGGCCCGGTCCCGTTCCGCATCCGCCAACTTCTTGTCTTCCAGGGGCCACTCGAGCGAGTCCATGATGGCGTGTGTCGACTCCTCCCGAGCGTGGAACAGGAAGACGTCCTTGTAGAGGGGAGAGAGCTCCGGGTCGGGCTCGATGCTCTTCCGGTAGTGCTCCTGCGTGAACAGCTCGATTTCATAGATGAGCCCCAAGACGGACCAGGTCGGGTGGGACAGAACGTCGGCCGCAACGACGTTGGGGTCGTGCGGGAACAGGTAACCGTCGGGCATCCCTTCGGCAATCATCTGTTCGAGGCGCCGAAAGAGCTCCTGGTGCTTCAGCTCCTCGTCACAGAAACGCACGAGCGCTTCCAGGGCCACCTGGTCCCCCAGCCAGTGGTTCCGGCTGAGCTCCAGAATCTTGGCGGTGATGAACCGCTCGACAAACCCGAACATGTTCGAGTAGGTGCGTCCCTGGATCTGACTCAGCACGCGGATATCGTCCTCATTCAGCAATTCCAGCTCGTTGAGCTTGGAGATGCCGTCCGGCAGGAACTTCTTGGAGAAGTCGAACAGCCTCCCGCGGATCACGTCCTTGTCGATGTCCCAGCGGACCCTCTTGGACACTTCTATGCACTGCGCGTACCGATCCCGATCGACCATAAGGGTTGCTCCTTGCATCTCGGTGTCCTCCCTGCGTCGCCGGGTCCGGCGTTTCAGGGACCCCATCGCCTGCTGCCGGACCTGGCTCGACGTTGTTGGAACGGTCTTTCGCCCTACTCTGGCTTCATCAATTCCTGATTCTAGCGAACGCAGTCTGAGGGAACGCTTTTGGGAGAAGGCCGGCTCGCCCCCCGTGTTAGATGTGAGCAAGACACGGGAAGGGAGCACAGGCCTGCAAATATTTTGGGTGCCGGATTCGAGAAATCCCTGACACCGCGTTGGGCATGGGGGGTGGCGAAATCACGCAATGAGGAAATGCTTTTGCTGTAAAATGGGAGCTTGCTAGAGTGAGGGGTGGTTGCCGAGGAGGCAAGAGATCTCACTGCTGCGATTTCATCGCTCTCGCGTGCGGACGTTTTTCCCCGGGTTGCCGGTAGGATCAAAACGGAGCGGAAAGGAGGGAGAAGATGAGCCAAGAACGGCCGCGAGACTATTACGCAGTGGTCGTGGGGTCCGGACCGGGCGGCGCTGCGGCAGCCCTGGAGCTTGCGCGTGCGGGCAAGCGGGTCCTGATCCTCGAGAAAGGAAGGGATGACCGCAGGCTGGGCAGTTACGTGACCGCCCTTCGGGTGCTCGACATGGGGCGGTCCAAGGAGGGGCTCTCCATGCTGCGCGCGAGCACCACGGGCGGGGCTTCCGTCTTTTACAGCGCGAGCGCTGCCGACCCCCCGGAGTGGCTCGCGTCCCGGCACGGTATCGACCTCTCCCCGTTTCTCGACGAGATCAAGAGGGAGACCCGGGTGAACGTGCTGCCGGAGAATCTCCTGGGCCGGGCCTCCGTGCGCGTGATGGAGAGGCGAACCGTCTCGGCTACCGCTGGGAGCCCATGGCGAAGTTCCTCGACCCCGGCTGCTTCGTCAATGGCCGCTGCTGCGGCGCCAACGAGCACCTCGGATGCACCTGCGGCGCCAAGTGGACCGCCAGGGAGTATCTCGACGAGGCGGTCGGCCTGGGTGCCGAGCTGCTGACCGAGACCGAATGCGAGGAGGTGCTTCTGGAAAACGGCGCTGCCGTCGGGGTCCGGGCGAAGGGAAAAGACAGGCAGCTCCGCCCGTATCGCGCGGAGCGGGTCATCCTGTCGGCCGGCGGCCTGTTCACCCCGCTGCTCCTGAAGCGGGCCGGCATCCCGGAAGCGGGTGAGGGATGCTTTATGGATCCCACCGTGGTGGTCTACGGGGAAGCCCCGTTCGAAGGGACCTGGATCGATCCGCCTGTCTCGGTCGTCACCTGGGAGTTCTACGACAGCGACGGAATTCGGATCGGCACCATCATGGAGCCGCGGCTCCTGCTCGCGATGAACCTGCTCCGGGTGTCGCCGAGCCGGATCGGAATGGGTCTCCGGTACAGAAATCTCGTGGGCATTCTCGTGAAAGTGAAGGATGACCTGTCCGGCCGCGTCCTCGCGGACGGCAGCGTTTCCAAGCAGCTCAACGAGAACGACCGCGCGCGCCTGAAGAAAGGCGTCGAGGTCGCCCGCGACATCCTGGGCTCGCTGGGGTGCCCGAAGAAACGGATCGTGGTCGGCGGGACCAAGGGTGCGCACCCGAGCGGTACGTGCCGCGTCGGGCACGTGCTTTCCCGCGACCTGGAAACCGCGATCCCGAACCTGTATGTCTGTGACGCGAGCGTGTTTCCGGAAGCCCTGGACCGGCCCACGGTCATCACGATCCTCGGGCTCGGGAAGAGGCTGGTGCAGCACGTGCTGGCGCAGCAAGGCGCGGGCGCAAAGGCCGAAAAGCGTAGCGCCGGGGATGCTTGACCGCGGAGGCGATGGCCGGGTCCTCCGGGCTCACCCCTTGGATGAGGCAAGAGCACCCCGGGGTGCCGGCCCCGGCAGGCGCAGCTCCCCCCGCGATCGCCTCGGGGCCCTGCGCTCCGAGGCGGAGCAGTCGGATTTCAGGGGACCCCGGATGCCCGACGGCACCGCCGTTTTCGCCTTGACACGAATTTGCGTTTCCCACGATACTCGCGCCATCTTTCTTCACGTGATGGGCCGGAGAGCGGCCATGGCGATTGCGGACCACCCCGGACTGGCCTCGTACCTGGCGCGGAAGCTCGGGGCAGCGGATCTGCGGATCCGAGGCGAATGGCAGAACACCGAAGGCTGGTCCATGGAGACCTTCAGCCTCGCCCTGGACTATGCGAAGGACGGCTCCCGGACCGAGGAGGAGATCATCCTGCGGCGCCAGCCGGTGAGCGGGCTGCTCGAGCCGTATGACGCCACCACCGAGTACCGGATCCTGTCCGCGCTCCAGGGCGCGGGGGTCGCGATCCCCAGAACCTACTGGTGCGAGACCGACCCCGCGGTCTTCGAGAGGCCCTTCTACGTCATGGAAAAGGTGGACGGCCGGGTCCACTTCCTGATCCAGCACACGGACCCCGACTACCGGCTGATCCCGGACGACGGCGAGCGCGCCAGACTGGCCGAGGACTTCATCGCCAACCTGGTCGGCATCCACAAGGCCGACTGGCGCTCCCTGGGGCTGGATTTCCTGGGCGACCCGGGGCCGGGCAGAGGGTCTGCCCTGCGCCAGATCGAGTATTGGGAGCGGGTGATCGAGAGGGCCGGATACCGGAACAAGCCGCTCGTCACGCTGGCCGTGAACTGGCTCAAGAACAACGCGCCGGAGAACGATACGGTGCGGATCGTCCACGGCGATTACCGCACCGGCAATTTCATTTACCGGGACAAACGCATCCGCGCGATCCTGGATTGGGAGATGACCCACCTCGGCGATCCTCACGAGGACCTGGTCTACGTCATGGGCATGCTCTGGCGCTCACCCCAGCCGACCAACTGGGTCTGCCACCTCCTTCCGGAGAAAGAGTTCCTGGAGAGGTACGAGGCCTTGTCCGGCGTCCGGGTGGAGAAGCGCAAGCTGGCCTACTACGCGGTCCTTCTGGACCTGAAGGCGATCGGCATCATCACCACGGCAGCGCACTCTTTCGCCTCTTACAGGAGCCCCGACTTGCGTCCCGGGGTCTTCGGGACGCTGCTCGACCTGAGCGTGGCCCTGCTGGCGCAACACCTCTGGGAAAGACTGAAGGCCTGATGGAAACGCCTCTCAAGACCTTTGTCGAACGGATCAGCCACACCCTGGAAAACGTCGTGGCCCCGGAGCTGAGCTCTCCCATGGTGCGCGGCCAGCTCTTTGCGGCGGTCGAGCTCCTGAACCAGCTCCCGGGGAGGTTCGAGTACCGGCACGATTTCCTGGTCCAGGACATAGGGGCGGGCAGGCAGATGCTGGCGACGCTCACCGAAGCGTTGCGCGGCGCCGGGCTCGAAATGCCCGAGGAGATCTCGGCCGCCGCGGCCGCGGCCGCGCCGGACCTGACCGGGGCGAGCGGCGAACAGTTGTGGGAGGGGAGAACGCGGCTGGAGGCGGCGGTCAGCGCCGCCCTCGACCTCCTGAACGCCCACAGGGCGGAGATCGCGGACGCCGCCGCCGGGGCGGAGCGGGCGGTCCTGGCCCTGCTCCAGCAGGGAGCCCTGCGCGACCTGATGCTGTTTCGACGCCAGCGCTTCGACAAGATTTCACAACGGGTTCAGGAGGAATAGCGCCCATGGCCGCCGTATCGCCACAGGACGAGCTCGTCCACCGGGACTACCCGCGCAGCGCAGACAAGGCCTGGAAGGAGAACTGGTACTTCAACTTCATCGACCGGCAGCACAACGCCTGGGGCATCAACCACATCTCTCTGGAACGGCACAAGCAGAGCGGCCGCTTCAGCGCGTTCCACGTGGTCGACGGCGAGATCCTCGTGTACCTGAACCACGTCCCCGTCGGCGAGGACTTCTCGGACCTCACGGACGGCAAGCTCCGGGTCGAGCTCGTCGAGCCCCACCGGCAGTTCCGCCTGAGCTTCGCAGGCCCGAACCACTCGGTCGATCTGACCTGCCTCGCGCGCTTCGAGGTGTTCGATTACGCTGCGCCGGGCGAAAAGACGCTCGAGGGCGACAAGAAGGCCATCTCGATCCGCCATTACGAACAGGCCCTGACCGTGAGCGGGACGCTCACCAAGGGCGGCGTCTCGAGGCCGATCGCGTGCTTCGGCCACCGGGACCACTCCTGGGGGTATCGGGACGAGTCCAACATCGCGGGGTGGAACTGGATCGCGGTGCAGTTTCCCGACAGGACGATCAATGTCTCCCGGGTGTGCGTCCCGGGGATGAGCCCCATGAGCCGCGGGTTCGTCTCGGAGCGGGGCGGGAACACGGGGATCCGGCAGGTGAGGATCGTTTCCACGGAGCGCGGTGAGGACGGCGTGCCCGTCAGCTCCACCTTCGAGGCCGTGGACGAGAAGGGGCGCCCCTGGACGCTGACCTCGCGCAGGTTCTCCGGCCTCGTGCTGCCCCTGAGCGAGAAGGGCCGGCAAGTCGTGGTCTACGAGAACTTCGCGGATTATGCCCTTGCCCAGACCGGCGAACAGGGCCTGGGGATCGACGAGTACCTGGAGAACACGGCGGTGGGGTAAAGCAGGCCCCGGGCCGGGACGGATCCGGAGTCGCTCCGCTCCGGGGCGCCCCGGCGCCGGTCCAAGGATCCGCGCCTGCAAAGCTGCCGCGCGGGCGCGGCCCTTCGGAGGTTCACGTGGAAAGTGCCAGCAAGAAGCCGGACACCGTGCGGATTCAGAACCTGAGCTACGGCCACAAGCAGTCGGGCGCGCTCCGGGCCGCGGTCGAGCTGGAGCTGTTCACCCGCATCTCCCAGGGCGCTTTCCGCATCCCCGAGATCGCCCGGGCCGCGGGCATCAGCGCGCTCAACGCCGAGAGGCTCGTCGTGGCCCTGACCGCCCTCGGACTCCTGGAGAGAGAGGGGGAAGGCTGCCGGAACGCCCCGGACGTCGAGCGGTTCCTCGTGAAGGGCAAGGCGACCTACATCGGCCCCTGGGTGCTCTTCAACGGTTTCGACTTCGAGCGGTGGAAGAACCTGGCGGCCGATATGAGGTCCGGCGGCCGCCCGAAGGTGCTCGGACTCTACGAGGAAATGAACGACGAGATGGCCCGCATCTACCACGAGGCCACCTACGCGGTCGGTCTGGGGGCGGGCATGCTCTTCGCCCGGGACGTGGACCTGGGCCGGCGCTCTCTCCTGCTCGACTTGGGCGGGGGCTCCGGCGCGTACTGCATCGCCGCCCTGCAGCGCTACCCTCACCTCAAGGCGACCGTGCTCGACTTCGAGCCCGTGTGCAGGGTCGCGCAGGAGTTCATCGCCCAGTGGGGCCTCTCCGACCGGATCTCCACGCATCCGGGTGACTTCACGCGCGACCCGCTCCCGGCCGGCGCCGACGTCATGATCATGGCGAGCAACCTCCCCCAGTACAACGAGGAGGTCCTGGGAAGGGTCCTGCGGAAAGCCCGCGAGGCGCTCGCCCCGGGCGGCGAGTACCACCTGATCGGCGAGACGCTCGGCGAGGGCAAGCGCGGCCCCCTTGGTCCGGCCCTCTGGGGCCTGCACGAGGCACTCTTCGGCAGCGAGGGGCGGGCCCATTCCGAGGGAGAAGTGATCGGGTACCTGGAGCGGGCCGGCTTCGTCGACGTACGGGTCCATCCGTTCGTCCCGGGGTCGCTGACCAGGATCGCGGCCCGAAAGCCCTGAGGCGGAGCGGTGGGAAGGAAACCGGTGCCGGTCGCGGTCGTGTCCCAGGGAAACCCGCTGGTCTACACGGAGCGCCTGAAGAAAGCCGGCATGAAGGTGATCCACGTCTGCTCGACGGTGCGGCACGTGAGGAAGGCGGAAGAGGCGGGCGCGGATGCGGTAATCGTCTCCGGCACCGAAGGAGGCGGGCACAGCGGCTTCGACCAGATGACGACCTTCTGCCTGGTCCCCCAGGCGGCAGAGGCGGTCGGCATCCCCGTGGTCGCCGGAGGCGGGGTCGTGGACGCCCGGGGTCTCGTGGCTTCGTCGAGGAGCGGCGCGGCTCGATCCGGGCGGGGCGGCGGCCCTCCGGCCAGGGGGCCGCACCCCTTTCGGATCATGGTTCGCGTGTTTCCTCGTCCTCTTCGGCTTCATCGAGCTCACTTTCACCGAGCTCCTCCTCGCTTGCCAAAGCCAGCTCCATGCCGCACTCGGTGCAGTGGCCGTCCTCGCCGATTCGAGGCTGCTGTTTGACTTCCATACCGCAGAGTCCGCAGTTTGCCATCAGAAGGTCCCTCCTTTCCTTTCATTGCCTCGCAGCTCGGGCGAGGCAAGCCAGGGTCGGGCTCAAGTACGCCGTCCAGGGTCGACGGCCGCCGAATCCTCATGCCCGAAGCTTGCGGGCGGTTTCGGCTGCCCGGCGACCTAGGGCCCCCGCAATCCGGTACAAAGAGTAAACGACGACGAGAACCTTCATCTTGCCTCGCCCGGCAGGATCTCTGTTCGCGAGAACAAGATCTTCGATGCTCCGAGACCATGCAGGGTTCTCCGCAGGACCTGTGGAGCGAGGGGCCGCTGACGGGCAATCCTGTCCTGGCGGGGCATCGGAAGAGTGCGCGGATGCGCTCGCTTGCCCGGCCCCCTTTCTTATCCGGGCGATCGTCCCGTCTGGATTAAATCACAGCAAACAAGTAGACTACGGAGCAGCCGCCCGGGCGTGATTCTGTTTCTACCTTCCGGCGGTCCTCCCTTGACACGCAGGACAGACGAACCATGGAAAGAGGCAGGGAAGCCCTTGAGCTCCTTTCCGAAACAGCTATCCGACTGCTCGAGACGCACGACCCGCAAGAGATCATCAACGAGCTGTGCCGCAAGGTGATGGCGCATCTCCACTGCGACGTCTTCATCCATTACCTGGCGGACACCGCAACCAAGCGCCTGCGTCTGGCGGCCTGCGCCGGGATCCCCGCGGAGGTCGCCCGCGACATTGACTGGATCGACTATGGCATCGGGCTGTGCGGCTCCGTAGCTCTGGAAGGCGTACCAATCATCGCCGAGGACGCCTCGCTGTATTCGGATCCGCGCGGGGAGCGCCTGCGCTCTCTGGGGATCCGCTCGTACGCCTGCCATCCGTTGTTCTCGGGAGGGGGCGTGATCGGCACCCTCGCGTTCGCCTCCCGGGCTCGCATCCGCTTCGATGAAGAAGACGTCTCCATGATGCGGCGGGTTTCCGACCAGGTCGCGGTCGCCATGGACCGTGCGCGCCTGCTGGAGGCCCTGCGCAACGCCCGGGACGCGCTGGAAACCCGAGTGCGGGAACGAACGGCGGAGCTGGAAGCGGCCAATGCGTCCCTGCAGACCGAAATCGAGGAGCGGGCACGCACCGAGGAGGCGCTGCGCGAGACCACGCGCGCCCTTGACGAACGGGTCCGGGAAGTCAACTGCCTCTACGCGATATCGTCGACCGCGGAAAAGAACGGCATCCGCCTGAAAGAGAAGCTCCGCAGCATGGTGAATATCCTCCCCTCGGGGTGGCGCTATCCGGAAGCGGCCGGTGCGCGGATCCGGCTGGAAGGGGTCGAGTGCAGGACGGGCAATTTCCGGGAGACGAGCTGGAACCAGAAGAGCCGGGTGCGGATTCGCGGGGAGGTCGTGGGCACCGTGGAAGTCCACTACCTGGAGGAAAGACCTCCGTGCGATGAGGGGCCCTTCCGGAGGGAGGAGCGGACCCTGATCGACGCGGTCGCAGCCCGGCTCGGGGAGATGGTCGACCGCCTGCGCTTCGAAAGCGCGGTCTTCTCCAGCCTCGACGTTTTGATCGCCTACATGGACAGGCAGTTCCGTTTCATCGTGGTCAATCGTGCGTACGCGCACGCGGTCGACCTGCCCGCCGAGTTTCTGGCCGGACGGAACCATTTCGATCTGTTCCCCGATGCGGAGCATGAACGGGCCTTCCGCAGGGTGATCGAGACCGGGGAGCCGCACACTTCGTTCGAGCAGCCGTTCCTGTATCCGGGGTATACGGAGCTGCAGCGGACCTTCTGGGATTACAAGCTCCAGCCCGTGAAGAGAGACGATGGACAGGTGACCGGGCTGGTGCTGGGCATGCAGAATGTCACGGAGCGCGTGCGCGCCCAGGAGGCGGCCCGGCAGGAGCATGCGCTGCGGAAATCGATCGAGGACTCCATGGTCTGCGGCATTGCGGCCGTGGACATGCAAGGCCGCCAGACGTACGTGAACCCCGCCTTCTGCAGCATGGTGGGGTGGAGCCAGGGAGAGCTGCTCGGAGGGACGCCGCCGTACCTGTACGTGCCGCCCCAGGAGGCGACCGCGGTCCGCCAGATCATGCGTGCCATGCGCAACGAGGAGAGTCCCGGGCCGATCGAGGTGCGCCTGCGCCGCCGCGACGGAGAGCGGTTCGATGCGCGCGTCCTGCAATCTCCCCTGCGGGACGCGCAGGGGCGCAGGATCGGCTGGATCGGCTCGGTCACCGACATCACCGGGGAGAAGGAGGGCCACAGGCGCTCGGAGGTGATCCAGGAGCTTCTGCACCTCTTCTCCAAGGAGTCGGATCGCAAGGAAT
Organism: bacterium; assembly: GCA_040756235.1. Classification (GTDB taxonomy): domain Bacteria; phylum Desulfobacterota; class DSWW01; order DSWW01; family DSWW01; genus JBFLZG01. Next base: position 15,134 of record JBFLZG010000059.1, read on the forward strand.
ACCTGGACGGCGTCCTGGAGCTCATCCGGCGCTGGTCCGGATGCCGGTGCGTGGGCATCCGGGTCCTCGATCGAGCCGGAAAAGTCCCGTACTTGTCGTGCGCAGGCTTCGGCAAGAGGTTCATACGATCGGAGAGCCGCCTCTCGGTCGGAGACGGTTCGTGCGCGTGCCTGCGGGTCGTGGGCGGTCGGCCGGAGCCGCTGGAGAAGGACATGATGACGCGCTCCGGCTCGTTCGTCTGCAACGACCTGCCCTTCTTCCTCGCAAGCCTGCCGCAGGAGGAGAAGGCCAGATTCCTGCGGGCCCCCTGTGCCCGGAGCGACTTTCGGTCTTTCGCCGTGATTCCCATCCGGCATAAGGAGCGCGTGCTCGGCGCCATTCAAATCGCCGACGAGAAGGAAGGATCGGTGCCTCCCAGGGTGACCGATTTCATCGAAACCGTCGCACCTCTGATCGGCGAGGCGGTCAACCGGTTCAACCTGGAAGAGGAGCTGCGGGCGTCGGAGACCCGGTTCCGGGTGCTTTCCTCCCATCTCATCACGGTTCAGGAAAACGAGCGCAAGCGGATCGCCCGTGAGATCCACGACAGCATCGGCCAGGCCCTGAGCGCGATCAAGTACAGGGTGGAGGACGTGCTGCAGCGCGAGGTCGGCCCTCAGAGTAGGGAACGGCTGGAGGGCATCGTCCCGATCTGCCAGCAGGCGGTCCAGGAAACCCGCAGGTTGCAGGCGGACCTGCGCCCCTCGGCGCTGGATGACCTGGGAATTGCCGCAGCGCTCAAATCCTTTCTGCGGCGCTACCAGAGCACCTATCCGCGCATCGCGATCAAGGAAAAAGTGGAGCCCGAGATCGGCGACATCCCCGAGTTCCTGGCGGCCGTCTTGTACAGGATCACCCAGGAGGGGTTGAACAACGTCGCGAAGCACAGCGACGCCAGTCGGGTGGCGTTTTCCCTCTGTCGAAAGGGATCGCAGATCGAGCTCACCCTGCGGGACAACGGCGCCGGCTTCGACCTGGAGAAGGCGGAAATGAATGAAACCGCAGGCCGCGGGATGGGCCTGGCCGGCATGAGAGAGCGGGCGGCCCTTTCGGGCGGGAAGCTCCAGATCCGTTCGGCCAAGGGGCGCGGGACCACGATCCGGGCGACCTGGAAAGCGCCCGCATGAGCGCTCGGCGCGCGCGGCTCGGCGCGCGCGGCTCGGCCTCCATGTTCAGGGCGGCCGAGCCAGTCGGGGACGCGTCGAGCCCACGCTCGCCGCCCGTCCCTCCACGCTACTTAGTACATGTCTGCGTAAATACGCTAACGTATTTGTGTGCGGGAGCGAGCTGGCGATGATGCTGCCAATGCCCGATTTTGCGAGGAGGCTTTGCGACGTGGCAACCCCCCTGTTTCGGGGGATCG
>JBFLZG010000060.1:0-12675 GCA_040756235.1 bacterium
GCGTTGCACTCATCCTTCGTCACTGCGGCGTACTTCTATGTACGCCTCGTTCCTCAGGATTTCGTGCGCCTTGCATCTGGGCATTTTTGAACAGCCTCTGAAATCGAGCCTGTTGGGACAGGCTCTAGCTTAGGACGCAAGGTGACGGCAGGCATGACAGGGGGAACCGAAACGGCGGAGTACGATCCGCCCCGAACCGATTGCGGGATCTGCGGCTCCCGGCGGATCGCGCTTCACCACAGCGACTTCCGCGGCAACCGGATCTTCCGCTGCCCCGACTGCACGGTCCAGTTCATGAACCCTGCGTACAGCGACCGCCATCTGGCGCGGTACTATTCGGGGTACGCCAGGGAAGAACCGGATTGGGACGAGCCACTTTCCTATGGCCACCACTTCTACCTGTCTCTGGTCGAGAAGTTCTCTCCGGCCAAGGGCAGGCTGCTGGACGTCGGGTGCGGCAAAGGGCACCTGCTGCTTGCGGCCAGAGAGAGAGGGTGGGATCCGGTCGGGCTCGAGATCAGCGACGCCTCCGCCCGGCTGGCCGCCGTGAGAACCGGGGTCCGCACGCTCTGCGGGGAGATCCAGAAGATCGACTGGGGAACCGAAACCTTTGATCTGGTTGCGATGCATCAGGTGTTGGAGCACCTGAAGTCCCCGATCTCCTGCCTGTCGGTCGTCCGGACCCTCCTGAAAGACGGTGGAATCCTCTTGGTCGTCGTGCCGAACGTCCACGCGCGGGCCAACCTCGTCAAGCTCGCTCTCGAGAAGGTCGGCGCCAGGCGAAGGAGAGTGGGGGCCTATTACGGGACAGAGGACCATCTCTGGTATTACTCCCCTCGCAGTCTGCGGTTTCTGCTCGCAAGGCTCGGCTTCGAGATCCTCCACATGCGTAGCGGCCACCGGGTCCGGCCCGGCCAGTCCCGCCTGCAGCGGTTCTTCACGCGCAACCTCTCGGACCGGCTGCTCTGGAAGTCGACCTTCCTTGCCATCGCCCGAAAGCAGGGAGTCGCTTGCGGCAGGCAAAGCTCATTTCGCGCGAAGACTCGATGAGCATTTGGGAACAGCCAGTCAGAGGCCGCGCTCCAGGATGCGCAGGACCGCCTCCATGTCCAGATGGCCTCGGACCACGGCCTCGAGCCGGTCGAGCTGCTCCTGCTTGAAAGCTCGATAGTCGAACGAGAATGGCCTGGCTTCGAGACCCTTGCGGGAACGAAGGCCGTTCAGAAAATGGAGACGGAAAGCGTCCGAGTCGAACAGTCCGTGCACGTAGGTGCCCAGGATCCGATCCCCTGCCACCACCGAGGCGGAACGCGCAGCCCCGGGCTCGAACAGGGGTGAGAGCTCCGACTCCACGATGGTTCGGCCCATGTGGATCTCGTACCCGCAGACCGTTATGCCGCCGGGAGTGAAGGCGTTCGGGGCCGTGCTGAGCGATACCTGAATGGTCTGCTTTTCGGATGTCATGACGGTGCGCATGGGCACGAGATCCATGCCTCGCACCCGGCCCTCCCGGCTCTCGACCCTCTCCGGGTCCTCGATCACCCTCCCCAGCATCTGAAAGCCGCCGCAGATGCCCGCAACCGGGGTCCCGGACTGCACGCGCCTCAGAACGGCGTCCTCGAGCCCGACCGAGCGGATCCGCAGCAGGTCCTCGATCGTGTTCTTGGTGCCCGGCAGGACGATCAGGTCGGGTCTTCCCAGACGGTCTGCGCTGCGGACGTAGCGGACCGAGACGTCGGGCTCGCGCGCGAGGGCGAGGAAGTCCGTGAAGTTGGAGATGTGGGGGAAATAGATGACGGCGATGTCGATCCCCCCCTCCGGACAAGGCGGGCGAAGCGTCTCTACGGGAACCGCGTCCTCTTCATCCAGGTGGATGTCGCGGAAGAAAGGGATCACGCCCAGCACGGGCAGGCCCACCATCTCCTCGAACATGCGCACACCGCTTTCCAGCAGCGAGAGATCCCCCCGGAACTTGTTGATCAAGAATCCCTTGACGTGGCGGCGCTCCTCCGGGTCGAGCAGATCGTAAGTGCCCTTCATCCACGCGAACACCCCGCCCCGGTCGATGTCCCCTACGATCAGCACGGGCGCCCGGGCCTCCCTGGCCATGGCCATGTTCACCATGTCCGCGTGGCGCAGGTTGATCTCGGCCGGGCTTCCGGCGCCCTCGAGCACGATGATCTCGTATTCCGAAGCGAGGGCCCGGAAGGCTTCCGACATCTGTCGGAACAGCTCGGGCCGGTCCGCGTAATACTTGCCGGCCTCGCGCTCTCCCACGGGACGGCCCATGACGACCACCTGGGACCTCGTGTCCCCGCTCGGTTTGAGGAGCACCGGGTTCATCTTCACGGTTGGAGCCAGCCCGCACGCCTCGGCCTGCATGACCTGCGCCCGTCCCATCTCCAGCCCTTCGGCCGTGACGAAGCTGTTCAGGGCCATGTTCTGAGACTTGAACGGGGCCACCCGGCGGCCGTCCTTCCAGAGGATGCGGCAAAGGGCCGCCACCAGGACGCTCTTGCCTACGCCGGAGCCGGTCCCCTGCACCATGAGGGTCTTGGCCATTGCGGAATCCCTGTTGAAGAACGCCGTGCATCATAGCCCCGGGCCATGCCGGAGGCAAAGCTCCGCTGTGGATGCAATTCGAAGCTGGGGGAGCGGCTGCGGAAGGAGGTGGTGCGGGGCCGGCAGACGGGATGGACCACTTCTGCAGGGACAAGGCTGCGAACCAGGGGGGCCGTCGCCGAAGACACTCTTGCCTGGCTCGGCCGCAGCGACCGGGCGTTTCCGCGCGGCCCCCGGCCCCGCGAGCTTCGCCGTCCTGCCTGCCGGTCCCTCGCACGGCGCCGGGGGCTTTGGGCTTGTGCTGCACAGCGGGCGGTGCTACAGGCCCTAGCTAGCAGGCCGTTGAAAAAGGCCCATCTGCTGCGTTGCGCTCGTTTATCGTTCCCGGCCTTCGCCGGGACAGGCTCCCCGCCCTTCCACCGTTGCGGGAAGCCTCGTTCCGCAAACTTCGCGCGCCTTGCATCTGGACCTTTTTGAACGGCCTGGACATTGCTGACTTTTTCAACGGGCTCCTAAAGTTCGAGGACAGGTCCTGTCGGAGCGGCGCTGACGTCGGTCTTGTGCAGGCTCTTTCCCCCGGGGTCCCGATTCCGCCCGGACTCTGCCCCGCCCACGAGCCCGTTCAGGTCCCGGGCAAGCTTCATCATGTGCATGGCCTGGGCATCGAGCTCCTGCGCGGCAGAGGCCGACTCCTCGGCGGTCGCAGCGTTCTTCTGGACGACCTTGTCCATCTCGCTGATGGCCCGGGTGATCTGCTCGATGCCGTGCGCCTGCTCGCTGGAGGCCGCCGCGATCTCCCCGACCAGGGCGCCGATCTTTTCGGCCCCGTTCGCCACCCTCGTGAAAGACTCGTTGGTCCTGGAAAGGATGTCGGAGCCGTTCTGGATCTTGCGCACCGTGTCCTCGATCAGGCTCGCCGTGTTCTTGGCCGCATCCGCCGCCCGCACCGCCAGATTCCGCACCTCGCCCGCGACCACCGCAAAGCCCGCTCCCGCCTCTCCGGCCCGTGCCGCCTCGACGGCCGCGTTCAGCGCCAGCAGGTTGGTCTGGAAGGCGATGGCGTCGATGGTCTTGATGATCTTGCCGGTCTGCTCGCTGGCGACGGAGATTTCCTGGACGGATCCCGTCAGGGCCGCCATGGCGAGATTGGCCTCCCGGACCACCTGGGCGGTATCGCGCATCAGCTGGTCGGCTTGCTGGGCGTTTTCCGCGTTCTTTCGGGTCATGGCCGCCATTTCCTCGACCGAAGAGGAAGTCTCCTCCAATCCGGCTGCCTGCTCGGTAGTCCCTTGTGCCAGGCTCTGGCTCGCCGACGAGACCTGTCCCGAGGCCGCGGTCACCTGCTCGGCACCGGCTGTAAGCCCCTCGACCGTGTGCGAGATCGGGCGGGAGATCGAGCGGGCAAGCAGATAAGAAAGGGCGAGCCCGCCCAGAGTCACCGCTGAGATGACCCCGATGACGACGTAGAGCAGCCTGGCCATCTCGCTTCGGACGTCATCCATGTAGATTCCGGAACCGACCACCCAATCCCACTCCGGGAGCCTCTTGACATAGGAGATCTTCGGAACGGGCGCGGACTCTCCGGGCTTGGGCCACAGGTAATCCACGAACCCCTCGCCCTTCTGCTTGCAGACCTCGGCCATTTCCACGAACAGCCTCTTGCCCTCGGGATCCTTGTAATCGGTCAGGTCGGTCCCGTCGAGCTCGGGTTTCAGCGGGTGCATCACCATCTTGGGCGCCATATCGTTGACCCAGAAATACTCTTCCTTGTCGTAGCGCAGGCTCTTGACGACTTCCAAAGCCGTCTGCTGGGCAACCGACTCCGGAGAGCCCTGTTCGCTGGCAAGCTTCGCGTAGTGGTCGAGAACGCTCCAGGCCGTCTCGACCACCTGAGTCGTCTTCAGGCGCTTGGCCTCGTACATCTTGCTGCCGATCCTCTGGACGACCCAAGCCAGAGTCAGGGAGAAAGCGATGATCAGCGACACGCCCAGCAAAAGAATCCGCGTCCCGAGCTTGGCACCCTTGAGCATGGACGTTCCTCCTGCGTGCAGGTGTGATCGACAGCTATAACATTTTTGTAGCAACCTCCTAGGTGTTGTTTTACTGCCCTCATATTCGGTTGCCTCTCGCAAAACTTTAACCATAGCTAAACACTGTTTATGCCTACATTTTTTCCGCTCGTTCAGCTCTCCGCCTGAGGGGATCTTCAGCGAATTTATGCAGCCGCAGAAATGCGCCGAATGCTGAGCGGTTATTCTTGTGCGTGGACCGGCACCGGGGGGCCGTTCTTGCTCGAGGGGCCCCTGCCCGATCCGCGCCGAGACTCGTGCGCTTCAGGCCTTTTCATGGGGCTCGGAGGCGGAGAGGGGTCGGGGGCCGCCGCCAGGCTCCGCAGAGAAGAGCTTCGTTCTTTACAGCAGCGCGGCGGCCTTGATGAGCAGCGTTTCGTTCGTGCCGTCCATGATGGGGAGGAGCTTGGCGTCGCGGGCGTATTTCTCGACGGTGTATTCCTTCGAGATGCCGTAGCCCCCGAGGACCTGGACCATCTCAGCGGTGTGGCGGACCGCCTGCTCGGTGGCGTAGATCTTGGCGGCCAGGCTCGTCTTCAGGTCGCCCGGAAAGCCGGTCTTGCAGAGCCAGCTCGCCTTCCACAGGAGGGCGCGGGCGGATTCGATGGCGGCAAAGACATCGAACAGCTTCCTGGCCACCAGCTGGTGCTCGGCGATCGGCTTGCCCCACTGGACCCGTACCTTGGCGTAGGCGAGGGCGTCTTCGAAGGCGGCGCGCATGAGGCCGAGGGCCAGGTATCCGACGCCGAGGTTCCCGACCGTGATGATGGCGTTGTGCAGCGCGGGATAAGACTCGTCGGGCGGGAAGATCATCCAGGACTCCGGGATCTCCACGTCCTCGAAGAAGACCGGGGCCTGGTTGAGCGTCCTCAACCCGATCTTGTCGATCGCGCTGCCCCGTCTCAGGCCCGGTGCGTCTCCGGGCACCACGAAGGCGGCCGAGCCGCGCAGGCCCCTGGACGGGTCCACGCAGGCAAAGACGACGAAGACGTCGGCGATCCCCGAGTTCGAGACGAAGTTGGACTTGGTGCCGTTCAGGACGAAGGAGCCTCCTTTGCGGACGGCCCGGGTCCGGTGGCGGACGTTGGGGTCGTAGTAGTTGCTCCCGTCCGAGCCCAGGTCGGGCTCGCTGCTGCCCCAGGCGCTGATGGTCCTGCCGGTCTCGTCCGCGGCATAGGGGAGCACGTAACGGTCCACGAGCTCGCGGTTGTGAGGGGCGAGCAGGGCGATGAGCTGGGGCACGACGGTGCCGGCCAGAAGCGAGGCGGTGAAGCCGGCGCCGCGGCGGGCGAGCTCCTCCCAGATCATCCCGGTCGTGCTCGGATCCAGACCGAGACCTCCGAACGGCTCGGCAAGGCCCATCTTGTGGAACCCGAGCCGGAAGGCCTTTGCCAGAACCTCCCGGAACAGGCCGCCCCGGAAGACCTCCTCCGGTTCGGCGACCTTGTCCAGGGCGATCTCGGCCGGCCCGAGCACTTCCCTGCCGAACTCCCGGGCCGTGTCGACGAGCTGCCGCTGCGTCTCGGTCGGTGCGAAGTCGATCATGATGACGCCCCCCTCATTCGCCCGCGGTGAAATCCGTCACCTTGTAGTAGTGGGGAAGGTATCCTTGGGGGTCGACTTCTCCGAGGATCGTCCCCGGCAGCATCGTGTTGTCGCTCTCCAGGCTGAAGGCGGCCAGGACCTCAGGTTTCCCGATCTCAGACCAGGGATCGTGCTCGGACGGCCGCAGCGTGAGCTCCGCGGTCCCGATCTCGATGCGCCGGGGCCGGATCTCGGTCTGCTGCCTGGCGAGCAGGACCGGCCCATCGAACCCGGGGGTCAGGTCGATCTTCGGCATGGCCTTGAAGAGGAAGGTGGGACCCATCGGCGGCAGCTCCGGTATCGAACCGGACAGGGCGATGGCGATCTCGACGAACCGGATGCCGTACCGCTCGACCCAGCCGCTGACCCGATTCCCCTCCCTTTCCAGGTGGATGTTCGCGAGCTTCTTGGGGAACCCGAAGACGTCGCGGCCGTTGTGCATCCTGGGCTCGCTCGTGATCGGCATGGAGAGGCAGTAGCTGCCTGCCTCCGCCTTGTACTTGCAGCGCAGGAAGAGCGCCCCTTCGCGGTAGCCGGGCCCGAGGTTCGTCTTCGGGTAGTCGGCGATGAAGATCAGTCCGCCAGGCAGGTCCGGCTGCTCCAGGGGAGGCGGCAGGAGCCGGGCGACGACGGCCGGCTCGCTCGAGAACATGACCCCGATCATGCGGGCGCCGGTGAAAGTCCTCACGCCGAGGCCGTAATATCGCGCCAGCTCCTGGCCGGTCTTCACGAATCCCATGGGAGACCCCTCGGTTGTTGTGAAGTCAGCGCTATGGTTATCAGAAGGGGGGCCGTCCCTGCAAGCGGGCGATCCCGGACGAGGCGAGTCGCCCTCGACCTCGATCGGGAGATCCCCGAGCCGCTCTACAGGGTGATCGCCGAGATCTACGCCTTCGTCTACCGCCTGAAGGAGCACGCCGGCTCTCCGCGCTGACCGATTTCCTGCCGTACGAACAGGACCGCGAGCCCGGACGCTGTGAAGGCAACTGCAAAAAGAAGCAAAGCCGGGCCGTAACTCCCCCCGGTGTCAAAGACCCGGCCCGCGACGAGTGGTCCCCCGACTACGCCAAGCGCAAATCCGCTCATGAGAAGACCGAGTAGTTTGCTGAAGTTCAGCAGGCCGAAGCAGCGGCCGGCGAGGACCGGCAGCAAGACCGAGGTGCCCCCCATCGACAACCCATACAAAACCGCGAACGGCAGGAGGCTGGCGGCAGAATGTATGCCCAGATGCAAGAAGAAGATCAGCAGAATCGCCACCGCCAGACCGTGACACATATTCGTGAAAGCCATCAGGTTTGTGGGATTCCGGCGATCGGCGAGGAGCCCGAACAGGACCCGGCCGAATACGCTGCACCCTATGGCCAATCCCCAGAACGTTGCGGCTGCTTGGGACGACACGCCGGCATCGTCAACGAACGCAACGAAATGGACAGTAAGACCCGATGCGCCGAAGATTTGCAGCACATAGGCAACGAAGAGCAGCCAGAAAGAGGCAGTGGCCAGCGCGCGTCTGACGGACAGACCCGCCACCTTCTCTTCTTTCCGGGCACCGTGAGTCTTCTGTCGGCCTTCCGGAGGGCACATGCCGTCGGGCTGCAAGCCGACTTCGGAAGGTCGGGTGCGAACCACCCACGCGGCAAGCGGGACTACGATGAAGAGCAGCAGGAGACCCTCCATCCGAAAGGACGTTCTCCAGCCGAGCTCTGTGATTACGGCGTTGGAGAGCGGAGGCATGGCAAGTCCGCCCAGACCGACGCCTGCCATCATGATTCCCATGGCCTTGCCGCGATCCTCGTCGAACCAGTTGGAGATCACGGCTTGGATCGGTATGGTCGTCATGCCTGCCGACCCGATCCCGGAGAGGACCATCAAGACGTAAAGCATCGGCAGACGGTTGAGTGAGCCAAGCAGGAAGAAACAGGCTCCGACAAGCAGAGCGGAGCAGGCGATGACGATGCGGGCTCCGCACTTGTCCATGCAGACACCGACGAGAGGTCCCGACAAGCCGTACAGGAGAGCCCATAAGACCACCCCGAGGGAGATCGTGGTTCGGCTCCAGCCGAAATGTCCCTCGAGCGGCTTTACAAAGACGCTGAATGAATAGAATGCGATGCCATGAGCGAAGAAGACGATTACAAAAGCAGCAGCCACGATCCGCCAGCCGTACAATACCCTCTTGTCACCGCGACGGTTCATGGCGTGGCGGGACGCAGGTCGCCCGCGTCCGTCCGGTTCCTTGCCTCGAGGAGCCGCATGCGCGTGAACAGGAGCGGTGAGACCGCCAGACACGCCCCGATGACAAGATATCGGCAGCAGGCGCCCAGGTTGCTCTCGGGCAGGACTGCAGCGAGACCGCGCCGCAGGCCCATCATCGAGGAAAGCCCGATCACGACCACGGCCACGGCGAGCGGCAGGTTTCGTGCATGCCAGCGCATGGGGAGCGCCGAGTAGATGAAGACAAAGCCGAGGAGGAAGCCGCCAAGCGCGGCATACCTGAATGCTTCGGGCGTCGTGCACGCAAGCCCGAAATAACCTGCTGAGAGCGCCAGCGAGAGCAAGAGCTTGAGCGCCAGCGAGCGGCGGAAGGGCTCGCGCAAGCTCGAGTCACGCAGGTACGCGAGGATACCCGATACTCCGAGCACGAGCCCGAGCCCGCAGATGAGCCCGCCGATCGTATCGGTGAGATAGTGTACGCCAAGATACAAGCGGCTTGCGATCAGCAGCGGGACAGGCAGCAGACAAAGCCACAAGGGTCTTGAGCCTTGGGTTTGAGGTTCACACTCAGGATCAGCCGACTTGCTGGAAAACGACCCGCGACCGCCCGGCAAGAATCCCCTGACAAGCGAGATTGCCAGCCATGCGTACAGCACTCCCCACTGGCCGTGCCCGCTGGGATAGCCATAACCGCCCGGATCATCGAGTCTGCTGATCAGGCTTTCCGGCGGTCTTGGAAGCTCGAACAAATCTTTCATCATGGAATTGAGCGCCAGGCCGAACAGAACCATGAGCGCAAAGGTGACTGCCTCGGCGGTATAACCGAGCCAGTAGAGGACGCAGATCACAACCATCAGCCCTGCCTCGTAACCGAGCCAGCTGATGCCCCGCATCACCGGCGTGAGATAGATGGAGCGAAGCGAATCGGCGATCTCGGAGGTGCGCGTGTCCATGGCGTCAAATACGCCCGTGCTGTTCCGCAGCGCCCCCAGCACAAATGCAAGACCGATTGCGCCGACCGCCATCACAAGATACAGAGAGGTACGGGACTTCCGCTGCATCAAATGGTGGCCCCCGGCCCCGGCGTGGCTTATATTCCGAACGCCTCGTAGTCGACCCCTCGAAGCCCCTGGCCGCCGTCAACGAACAAGACATGGCCGGTTACCCAATCGGAGCGGTCACTTGCCAGGAACAGAGCCGCCTCGGCGATGTCCGACGTTTTCCCCATTCGCCTGAGAGGGGTCTCGCGAACCACGGATTCCTTCCACATCGGCCGGTCCAGCCAGTGTTGGATAAAGGGCGTTTCCACTTCGCCCGGAGCGATTGCGTTGACGCGGATCTTGTCTTTCCCGAGCTCCACGGCGGCCACCTTCGTGAGCATGTTTACGGCCGCCTTGGCCGTACAGTAGGGCGCTGTGGTCCCACAGGGAACGACCGACGCCGCCGAGGAGAGCGTGATGATCTTTCCGCCGGTCTGCTGCTTGGCCATTTGGCGCGCCGCGGCCCGGATCCCGTAGAAGACGCTATGCAGCAACACAGCCAACAGCTCGTGCCAGCCCTCGTCGGTGAAGTTCACGATCGAGCTGCGACGCTGAAGGCCCGCGCCGTTCACGAGAATGTCCAGCCGACCGAATCTGCGGACGGCTTCTTCCACGCAAGCGTCAACCACGACGCTCTTGGTCACGTCTGCGACGTATGCGTGCACGCGGTCCCCGGAGTCCTGAAACTCTGCTTCGGCTTGCTGCAAAGCGTCTGCGTTACGGTCAACCAGAAGCACCCGTGCGCCCTCTCGATGGAAAAGGCGCGCTATTTCCAGGTCGATGCCCGATGCCGCCCCCGTGATGACGGCTGCCTGATCTTGGAGCTCCGCCATGGTTCAAATCCTTTCGCATGCAAGAGAGCTGAGGATCCTCTTTTTCAGCGCCTTCTTCATGGTTTGCCAATCCACCCCGAGGAATGCGGTTCTGGGGTTTGCCGTGGTCTTTCTGAGAGCGCTGGACGCCATACTCCACAGCATGATCGTTTCGAGGAACGGGTCCCTGACCTTGAACACGCCTTGCTTCATGCCCAGCTCAACGACGGAGACAGCCTCGTTGATGCACTCGAAGAACAGCCGATTGACCTCTTCGACCAGATTCTGCGGCAGTTCGTGTTGTGTTTCCCATCCGGAGTGAAAATGGTCCAGGATGTTCATGTACTCTCTGTGGGTCCTGGAAAACTCGGAATACTTGTCGAAGAAACGGCCGACGAGCTCTTCGGGGCTCGCATTCCTGTCGCGCAAGGTCCACCTGAGCTCGTCCCGCAACAGCCTGAGGCCGCATGTGAGGACCGAGATGTAGATCTCTTCTTTGCCTTTGAAGTGGTAGTAGATCGCGCCCCGGGTGAGTCCGCTGGCTTTTTCGATGTCGTCGATCGTCGTCCGCTCGAATCCTTTTTCGAAAAATACCTTGCGCGCGGCGTCCACGATCTGCTGCCATCTCTCCCTTCTTCCTTGTTCTCCCCTCAGGCGCAGGCTCATATCGGTCATCTCTCCGCTCCAGGTTATCGTACTATTAGTATAATAAATAAGGATAGAAATGTCAAGGGAAAATTTGGAGGGTCCTCTCTTGCAAGAAATTTGCACGGGTACTATAAAATTCTTTGCCTGGAAGGGCCCCTGAAACTTTCATAGATATTATAATTTTAGTACGATAAACTTCGATGAGCGGGCTTGGCGAGCAGCGCCTCTGCAACGCCCTCCGCAGCGCGGGCCGCTGCTGGCGGCCCCTGGACAGGCCCTCTCCGGTTGGGCTATGTTGCGTCCCGATTAGATCCTCGATCCCCTGTGAGGAGCGATGCCCCTCGAGAAGCACGCCGCGAAGCCGACCCGGAATCCGCCTCATCCCGCGGGCGGCATCCGCTCGCACGCGGTCCTGTCTGTGCTGTTCCTCCTGTACATGTCGGATTACGTCGTCCGGTACGTTCCTTCGGGCATGATCGAGTTCCTCAAGAACGACTGGAGCATCACGGATGCGCAGGCAGGGTCGCTCATCAGCATCGTGCTCCTGTTCATCACGATCTTCACCATTCCGGCTTCGATCCTGATCGACCGTTGGAGCCGGCGCAAGATGATCGGCATCATGGCCTTCCTGTGGAGCCTCGCCTGTCTGAGCTGCGCCTGCACGAAGAGCTATACGCAGCTCCTGGTCGCCCGGGCCTTTCTCGGCGTCGGCGAGGCCGGGTATGCGCCGGGCGGCATCGCCCTGCTGGCCGCGGCCTATCCGGAGGAGAAGCGCGCGCGGGTGCTGGGACTCTGGAACGTCTCCATCCCGCTGGGCGTCGGGATCGGGCTCATGGCCGGAGGGCAGATCGCAAAGGCCTGGGGGTGGCAGGCCGCCTTCGTGCTGGTAGCGCTTCCCGGGTTCCTGCTGGCCCTGGCCGCATGGTTTCTCCCCGACTACCGGACGGTCCGCGTCGAGGTCTCGGGGGCAGGCGCCGGGAGCCTCTCGGGCTTCCTGTCCCAGGCGGCCGGCATCCTGCGCGTCCGGGGTCTCCTCTTCACCTATCTCGGCTTTGCCATGAACGTGGCCACCAGCACGGCCCTCATGACCTGGCTGCCCTCGTACTTCGAGCGGACAGGCGTCGTCCCGCCCGGGGAAGGCGGAATGTACACGATGCCGATCTTCGCCCTCATCCTGGTGGGCGCGCCGCTGGGGGGCTTCCTCTCGGACGCGTGGCATCGCCGACGCAAGGAAGCGAGGCCGCTCTTTGCGGCGGGGAGCTCCGTTGCGGCCGCCGTCGTCCTTCTGGCCGCCCTCCTCCTGGAGGGGTCGAAGGCGCAGCTCGGAGTCCTGGGCTTTTACGGGATCTGCGCCGCCTTCTTCGTCGCGCCCGGCACGTCGGTCACTCAGGACCTCTCGCACCCGGGCCTGCGCGCCGTGAGCTACGGCATGTGCGTGATCATCCAGCACCTGTGCGGGGACGTCTGGTCGCCCTGGCTCGTGGGAGCGGCGAGCGACCGCTTCGGCCTCTCCCAGGCGCTCATGCTTCTGCCGATCCTCGGGATCCTGGGCGGCCTCTTCTTCTACGGCGCGGCCCGCCACTACGTTCGCGATCGCTCCAGAGTGGAGCGGGTGGAGCTCCGGATCGACTGACCTCGCCCTTGAGGCGTGTGCGGGACTCAATCTTCGTGGCGTTGATTTCCCTACTCTGTGAGCTCTTTCCCTTCTCCCCTCGCCGAGGGGAGAAGGTCAGGATGAGGGGTGCA
>JBFLZG010000061.1:0-17835 GCA_040756235.1 bacterium
AAGAGTGCGGGCACCCCCATCTCGAGGGGGTGGATAAGGAGGAGATCGCTTCCTTCCCGCTGCGCGGCGGCGTCGAGACGAGAATCCCCTCTCCCCCGCACATCGGGGGAGAGGGTCAGGGTGAGGGGGCGAAGGGCCAAGGGATCGGGATCCGCGCGCGCCAACGTAGCGATCTGGACATCATTGAGGCCGCGGCGCGGCTCATCCGCAACGGCGGGATCGTTGCCCTCAAGGGCCTGGGCGGCTTCCAGCTCGCCTGCGACGCCGCGGACGCGGGGGCTGTGGAACGGTTGCGGGCTCGCAAGCGCCGTGCTCACAAGCCGTTCGCCGTGATGCTGGCCGACATGGAGGAGGTGCGCCGGCACTGCCGCACGGATGCCGAGACGGAGGCCTTGCTCCGCTCGACCTCCGCGCCGATTGTGCTCCTTCCCTGGATTCCCGGGTCTTCCGTCGTGCCGGGGGTGGCGCCCGCACAGCGCTTTCTGGGCGTCATGCTCCCTTACACGCCGCTGCACCACCTGCTGGTGCGGGAAGCGGGCAGGCCCCTGGTCATGACGAGCGGCAACTTCTCCGAGGAGCCCATCGCCAAGGACAACGACGAGGCCCTGGAGCGGCTGGCTCCCCTGGCGGACGCGTTTCTCCTCCACGACCGGGGCATTTACGCCCGCTACGACGACAGCGTCTGGTTCGTGCCGCTGGCCGGCAGGGCCCAGCCGGTGCGCCGGGCCCGCGGGTACGCGCCCTATCCGGTGCGGCTGAGCTGGTCGCTGGGCCGTATCCTGGGCTGCGGCGCCGAGCTCAAGAACACCTTCTGCCTCGGTCGCGAGCGCTATGCCTTCGTGAGCCAGCACATCGGTGACATGGAGAACGTGGAGACGCTCGAGCATTTCGAGTCCACGGTCGAGATGTACGAGCGCCTGTTCCGGTCGCGGCCCGAGGCGATCGCCTGCGACCTGCATCCCAACTACCTCGCGAGCCGGTACGGCCGGGAGCGGTCACGGAGGGAGAACCTGCCGCTGGTCACGGTCCAGCACCACCACGCGCACGTGGCAAGTTGTCTGGCCGACAACGACCGGCTTCCGTCGAAGGGTGCCGTTCTCGGCGTGGCCCTCGACGGAACCGGATACGGGCCGGACGGGGCGATCTGGGGGGGCGAGTTTCTGGTCGCCGGCTACGAGGGTTACCGGCGCTTCGGGCACCTCGAGTATGTGCCCCTTCCCGGCGGGGATGCGGCCGTCCGGAAGCCGTACCGGATGGCCCTGGCGTACTGCCTGGCGCTGCTGGGCCGCATCCCCGATCTGGCGGTCCTGGCCCGCCTGCCCCGGAACGAGACGGTGATCGTGGAGCGAATGATCGCCAAGGGCGTCAACACCCCGCTCACCTCCTCTTGCGGGAGGCTCTTCGACGCGGTGAGCGCGCTCGCCGGAGTCTGCCTTGAGGCGAGCTTCGAGGGACAGGCCGCCATGGAGCTGGAGAGCGCGGCGGCCGGGCCGCTGGTGTCCGGAAGGACGGAGCCGTATCCTTTTTCTCTGGACCTGCACACCGGCGGGACCGTGCTCGTCCGGCTGGGCGGCCTGTTCGAGGCGCTGGCGGACCAGATCAGGGCGGGTGCATCCGTCGGCGAGATCAGCTACCGTTTCCATGTTACGGTGGCCTGCATGGTTGCGGAGATGTGCGGGCGGATGCGCGCGGAGACCGGGCTCGCTGCCGTGGCCCTTTCGGGAGGGTGCTTTCAGAACCGCCTGCTGCTGCGCCTGACGGTCGAGGCCCTCGAGCCCATGGGCTTCGAGGTGCTCACGCACCGGCAGGTGCCGTGCAACGACGGCGGGCTCAGCCTCGGCCAGGCGGCGGTGGCTGCGCAAGAGATGAACCGAAAGGGGTAGGCGATCAAAGAAGAATTCCCTCGACCCCTTTTTCTCAGAGGGGTACTGAGGAATGTTCCCTCTCCCCCGCGTACGGGGAGAGGGGGAGGGTGAGGGGGAAACGGGCGCAGATGCACCCCTCATCCCGACGTTCTCCCCTTGCGGAGGGGAGAAGGTGTGACAGCCTCTGGCAAAGGGGGATTCGGACATGGACCACGCACCTGCAAACATGACGGACGGATAAGAGATCATGTGCCTGGCAGTGCCCACGAAGATCATACGCATCGAAGGTGAGGAGGCGGAAGCCGAGATCGGCGGCGTGCGGCGCCGCGTGAGCATCGCCTTCACACCCGAAGCCCGCGTGGGGGACTACGTGCTCATCCATGCAGGCTTCGCGATCAGCGTGCTCGACGAGCAGGATGCCCGGGAGAGCCTGGAGCTGTTCGAGAAATTGGATGAAGTCAAATGCAGTACGTAGATGAATTCCGCCGGCCCGAGCCGGTCCGCCGCCTCCTGGCGCAGATCGCGAGCCGCTCCCGCACGCGGGCGCGCCTGATGGAGTTTTGCGGCGGCCACACCCATGCGATCCTCAAGTTCGGGCTGCGCCAGCTCCTGCCGCCTACGGTCCAGCTTCTCAGCGGACCCGGATGTCCGGTGTGCGTGACCGCTCAGTCCGATCTGGACCGGGCCATCGCGCTGGCGCGCCAAGACGGAGTCATCCTGACGACCTTCGGGGACATGGTGCGCGTGCCGGGCAGCCGCGGCACGCTGCAGGAAGCGAGGGCCCGGGGGGCGGACGTGCGCATCGTCTACTCGACCCTGGACGCGCTCGCCCTGGCCCGGGCCAACCCGGGCCGGCAAGTCGTCTTCCTGGCCGTGGGCTTCGAGACCACGGCGCCCACGGTGGCCGCAGCCGTTCTCGCGGCCAGGGCCGAGCAGCTGGCGAATTTCTCCGTGCTGTGTCTCCACAAGCTGACCCCGCCCGCCATGCAGGCGATCCTGGAGGCGGGCGAGGTCGAGCTTTCCGGCATCATCGGGCCCGGACACGTCACGACCGTGATCGGTGCCAGGGCCTGGGAGTTCCTGCCGGGCCGATACCGCATTTCCTGTGCGGTGGCCGGCTTCGAGCCCCTGGACATCCTCCGAGCCGTCTACGCGCTCGTGGACCGGATCGAGAGCGGCGACCCCGCGGTCTGCAACACCTATTCCAGGAGCGTCCGGCCCGGGGGAAACGAAACGGCCCTGCGCAAGATGGGGGAAGTGTTCCGGGTGGGGGAGGCGCAGTGGAGGGGGCTCGGCAGCGTGCCGGCGAGCGGGCTGCGGCTGCGGAAGGAGCTGGCGGCCTTCGATGCGGCGGCGCGCTTCGCGATCCCGGTCGAGCCGACCGCCGGCCCGAAGGGATGCCGTTGCGGCGAGGTCCTGAGAGGGGTCCTCGAGCCTCCCGGATGCCCGCTCTTCGGCAAGGCGTGCACGCCCGAGACCCCGGTCGGGCCCTGCATGGTCTCCGGGGAAGGCGCCTGCGGCGCCTACCTGCAGTTCGCAGACTGGAGAGCCACATGAGCGGCAAGACCGTGCTGCTGGCCCACGGCAGCGGCGGCAGAATGACCCACGAGCTCGTGCGCGACCTTTTCGTCCGCCACCTGGACAACGCGCTTCTGCGCGCCCGGGATGACGCCGCGGTCTGGTCCCTCGAGGCTCCCGGGCCGTGGAGGCTGGCGCTGACGACCGACAGCTACGTCGTGAGCCCCATCTTCTTTCCGGGCGGCGACATCGGCAAGCTCGCGGTGTGCGGCACGGTGAACGATCTGGCCATGATGGGCGCCGAGCCCTTGTACCTGACCGCAGGCTTCATCATCGAGGAGGGGCTTGCGCTGTCGGACCTGGAGCGGGTGGTCGCCTCGATGGCCGCGGCGGCCAGGACGGCTGGCGTTGAGATCGTCGCCGGAGACACCAAGGTCGTGGACCGGGGCAAGGCGGACCGGCTCTTCATCAACACCGCCGGAGTCGGGCGGGTCCCGGCCGGAGTGGACCTTTCGGGCGCGAACGCGCGGCCCGGCGACGTCGTGATCCTGAGCGGACCGATCGGCGAGCACGGCCTTGCGGTCATGAGCCTGCGTGAAGGGCTCGAGTTCTCGTTCCCTCTGGAGAGCGACTGCGCGGCCCTGAACGGCTTGGTGAGGGAGATCCTTCGCGCCGGCGGCCGGGTACGCTGTCTGCGGGACCCTACCCGGGGGGGGCTGGCGACCACGCTGAACGAGATCGCCGACCAGAGCGGCGCGGGGATCGAAGTGCGGGAGGCCGCGATCCCGGTTTCCGAGGGGGTGCGGGCGGCCTGCGAGCTGCTCGGCCTCGATCCCCTCTATGCGGCCAACGAGGGCAAGCTCGTGGCGATCGTCGATCCCGAAGCCGGGCAGCCGGTGGTCGAGGTGATGCGGCGACACCCGCTCGGCCGGGAAGCCGCCGTCATCGGCCGGGTCACGGCGGCGCACCCCGGGCGGGTGGCGCTCGAGTCCGCCTACGGGAGCCGCCGCGTGCTGGACATGCTGAGCGGAGCGCAACTGCCCCGGATCTGCTGAGGCTCTTCGGGAAGGAGGTCGGCCCATGAAGTTGGGTGACATCATCAGGGTGCTGGAAGGTACGCTCATCACCGACAAGGCGGACCTCGACACGGAGATCCGCTGCGCCTGCGGGGCCGACCTCATGAGCGACGTCCTGACGCACACCCGGCGCGGCGCCCTGCTCCTGACCGGGCTGACCAACCCTCAGGTGGTGCGCACCGCCGAGGTTGCGGATATCGCCGCCATCGTGTTCGTGCGCGGCAAGAAGCCTCCGCCCGAGACGATCGCCATGGCCAGAGAAAAGCGGATTCCCTTGATCGCAGCCCCCTACACCATGTTCGAGATGTGCGGCCGATTGTATGAGGCCGGGATGGCCAGCTGCGACCTGTAGGAGGCTGTCCATAAATGCCCATCTGCGGCGTTGCACTCATGGCGTGGCACGGAGGCGGGGGAGCCTGCCCCGGCGAAGGCCGGGGTCATTGCGGCGTACTTCTTTGTACGCCTCATTCCTCGGGATTTGACTCGCGCCGTCCATGGCGCTCGCCCTCCGGGCGCATCATCCTGACGGATGATGCGTCCAATTCCGCTGTCCTGCGGAATTGTCGCGCGCTTTGCATCTGGACATTTCTGAACAGCCCCCGGGAGCCGGGGGTCGGACCGGTTCCTGGCTGGCGAATCCGTGAAAGGCGGGGGACGCCATGAAGGATCAGACCGTGGACCAAAGCGAGGAGGCGGCTGCGACCTCCACGACGCCGGCCGGCATCACGCGGGTGCAGGAGCTGATCTACGAGCTCAAGATCAAGCAGGTCATGACCTCGCCGGTGCTGACCGTGACCCCCGAGACGCGCATGACGCAGCTCAAAGAGCTGCTGCGGACGCGCCGCATTTCCGGGGCGCCGGTCCTGGTCGAAGGCAAGCTCGTCGGCATCGTGAGCATCGAGGACCTGATCAAGTCTCTGCTGGACGGCAGGCCCGACCTCCCGGTGGGCGAGCGGATGACCGAATCGATCATCACGGTCCAGGAGGAAGAGAGCGTCGTCGAAGCCGTCAAACGGTTCGCCGAGCACGGAGTCGGCCGGCTGCCCGTGGTGGACGCACACGGCCGCCTCACCGGGATCCTGACCGGGAGCGACATCACCCGGGGGCTGCTCAACGCCATCGGCCTGGACTACCACGAGGACGAGATCCGCCGCTACCGCGCCAGCCACATCTTCGAGGACATCGAGTCTCAGGATACGAGCCTCATCCTGCGCTACAAGATCAAGCCGTGCGACTTCGATCGCGGGGGCGAGGCCTCGAGCAAGATCCGGCGCGCCCTGAAGAGGCTGGGCGCCAATCCGCAGGTGATCCGGCGCGTGGGGATCGCTACCTACGAGGCGGAGATGAACATCATCATCCACACCACCCACGGCGGCGAGATCCAGGTCGAGATCCAGCCGCACCGGGTCCAGATCCTCGCCACGGACCAGGGGCCCGGGATCGAGGACGTGCGCAGAGCCCTGGAGCCCGGCTATTCCACGGCGCCCGAGTGGATCCGCGAGCTCGGCTTCGGTGCGGGCATGGGGCTTCACAACATCAGCAAGTGCTCGGACGAGATGAAGCTCGGGTCCACCCCGGGCGTGGGGACCCGCCTGCAGCTCGTCATCTTCCTGCACGGGGGCGACGGCGAGGATGAGCAAAGGGACCGCAAGGACGCGCCGGCCGTACCGGCGTGAAGGAGGCGATCGTGAAAGTGCGAGAGATCGTTGATGCGCTCTCCCTGAAGGTCCTGGCGGGAGCAGGCGTCCTGGAGCGGGAGGTCACGGGCGGTTACGCATCGGACATGCTCAGCCTGGTGATGGCCGGAGCCAGGCCGGGCAACGTCTGGGTGACCATGCAGGGCCATCCCAACGTCGCCGCCGTTGCCTCCCTGCTCAGCCTGGCCGCCGTGGTGATCACGGAGGGATCGCCCGTGGACCCGGTGACTCTGCAGCGGGCCGAAGAGAACGGGGTCCCCGTGCTGGCCGCCCCCGCGGACACCTTCAGCACCGTCGCAAAGCTGGCGGCCATGGGCATCCGAGGGGCGTCCGACAGGCCTGAGGCATGACCCCCTTCCAGCTCGTTCTGGCGGACCTCCACGTCCACACCGTGGTCTCGGCCTGCGCCGAGGTGGAGATGATCCCGCCCCTGGTGGTGCGGCGCGCCCGGGAGCTGGGCGTGGGGCTGCTCGCGGTGACGGACCACCACAGCGTCGAGAACGCGGGGGCCGTCCAGGAGGCTGCGGAGCCGTACGGGATCCGGGTCCTGCCGGGCATGGAAGTACAGACCCGCGAGGAAGTGCACGTGGTCTGCCTGTTCGACGAGCTCGGCCAGGCCCTGGGCTGGCAGGAGACGATCTGGAGCCACCTGCCGGATCTGCCCAACCGCGACGAGTTCTTCGGGCCGCAGTACGTCGTCGACGCCACGGGTGAATACGTGCGGACCAACGAGCGGCTGCTGCAGACCTCGACCGACCTGAGCTTCGAGACGGTCCTGGAGCGGGTCCAACAGCAGGGCGGGCTGGCCCTGCCCGCCCATGTGGACCGGGCCCGCTTCAGCCTGTTCGCCAACCTGGGCATGATCCCGCTGGGGGTCCGACTCGCGGGCGTCGAGATTTCGCCCAACATCTCGGCCGCGGAGGCCGTGCGGCGCTTTCCCTCCCTCGCAGGCCTGGGGATGGTGCAGTCCGGGGATGCTCATCGTCTGGACGAGATGACGAACCGCACTCAATTCCGACTTGCGGCCCTGACCGTTGCCGAGCTGAAGATGGCGCTCGGCGGCGAGCAGGGGCGCCGTTTCTGGCTGCACGCTGACCGCCTCTTGTAGGGGCGACCGGCGGTCGCCCTCGGTGCGGGAAGCAGGGACCGAATAACCGGCCGCCGGGGCCTGTCAGTTCGTCGTCGCCGGCCAAGCCGATCTTCTCCCTTCTCCCCTCGCCGAGGGGAGAAGGCCAGGATGAGGGGTCGATCTGCTCCTGTTTCCCCCTCACCCTGACCCTCTCCCCCGGGCCGGGGGAGAGGGGATTTCCCGCCGGAGGGCCGGGATCGGCCGCGAGCTTTCGTCCTCCCGGCCCATGTGCGGAGCGCGCGGGAGCCGGGATCCGGAAGCCTGCGCCCGGATCCCCGGAGGCTTGCCTCTCGGATCTCCTGGAATCTCGGGGAACAGGGACTGGATTCCGGCCTGCGCCGGAATGACGGAAAAGAGCAGGGACTGGATTCAGGAATGTCGCCCGCTTCGCAGGCTCCTCCGGAATGACCCGGAACCGGCCCGGACCGCCTTGTGACGCAGCCGTCTTCGCGGGCATGACGGCAAGGTAGCAGCCGATCAAAGGAACGCTCATGGACGTGCCGCTGCGCAGACGCCTGTTGTGGGCCCTGGTCGGGGTCGTGCTCCTGTGCGGCGCCCTCATGATCGTGGCCGGCAGCTTCCTCATCAACCGCATGGTCATCGGCGAGGCCCAGCGCCGGGTCGATCTCGCCCTGAAGACCGCTCACGCCATGCTGGAGCGCCGCCTGGAAGAGGCGCTCAAGGTGAGCGAGGTGATCGCGGCGGGGCAGGGCAGCGACGACCTCTTCTCGCGCGCCGCCTCGGAACCCGCCCGCCTGGCGGACCTCCGGACCCGGCTGGGGTTCGATTTCCTGCAGATCCTGGACGCCGAGGGACGCGTCCTCGGACCTCGTTCGGACGGCGCCGGAGACAGCGATCCAGGCTCCGGCCGGGCGCGGCCGACCGCGCAAAGCCCCGTGATCCGGCGGGTCCTCAGGGAGCGGGTGCCGGCTGCCGAGCTCGCCCTCCTGCCGCTCGAGAGCCTGAGCGGAGAGAGCGAGGAGCTCGTCCGGCACACCGAGATCCGCGTGCTGCCCACCCCCCATGCCCGGCCGGGCGGACCCGAGGTCCTCACCGAGGCCATGGTGCTCGAAGCGGCGGCGCCCCGGTTGGGGCCCGGCGGAGAGTTGATCGGCGTGGTCCGGGTGGGGACGGTGCTCAACCGCAACTCCGATTTCGTGGATTTCGTGAGGGAGAACATCTTCACGGCCGCCACCTACGACGGCAAGAACCTGGGCACGGTCACGATCTTCCAGGGCGACGTGCGGATCACGACCAACGTGATCGGCCCGGGCGGAGAGCGGGCCGTGGGCACGCGCGTCTCGGCCGAGGTCTACGACCGGGTGCTGCGCGAAGGGCAGACCTGGAGGGGGCCCGCCTTCGTGGTGGACAGCTGGTACCTCTCGGCGTACAAGCCCCTCACCGACCTGGAAGGCAGGGTGCTGGGCATGATCTACGTCGGAGTCCTGCAGAAACGCTACGACGACATGCGCAACCAGGCCATGGAGATCTTCCTGCTGGTGTCGCTGCTGGGGGTGGTCGGTGCCGTGTTTCTCTCCTTCTGGCTGTCGTCGCGGCTCGTCCGGCCGCTGGTGCGGCTGACGGCCGGCGCCGCCGAAGTGGCGCGGGGGAACCTGAGCTATCAGCTCCGCACCCCGCCCCGGACAGAGCGGGACGAGATCAACCGTCTGACCCGCGCCTTCAACCAGATGGTGGCCGCGCTGAAGGAGCGCGACAGCGAGCTCGGCCGCAGCCGCGACGATCTCGAGCGGACCGCCAACGAGCTCAAGCAGTGGGTCCAGAACTACCTGGAAGCCCTGGAGTTCATCACCCACGAGCTGAAAAACCAGATCGCCGCCATGAAGATCAACCTGCTCGCCGTGCGGGACGGCTACGTGGGTCCGGTCAGCCCGGAGCAGAAGGAGGCCCTGGACGACGTCAACCAGGCCATTCATCGGGCCGAGGAGATGATCCTCAATTACCTGAACCTGTCGCGCATCGAGCGCGGCGAGCTGCAGGTGCGGGCCCGTCCCGTGCACGTGGAATCCGACGTGGTGCGGCCCGTGCTCAGCAACCTGAAGGGCCGCCTCGAAGCCAGGGGCATGCGGGCCGACGTGGACATGCAGGAGGACCTGTTCGTCCAGGCCGATCCTTCGCTGCTCGAGATCGTCTACGAGAACCTCATCAGCAACGCGGCCAAGTACGGCCGGCCGGGCGGCCGGGTGCGCGTTTCCGGCCGGCGTGCGGACGGCAGCGCGGAGCTGCACGTCTGGAACGACGGGCCGGGGGTCCCGGGCGATCAGATGGGAAGGCTGTTCGAGAAGTTCTTCCGCATCCAGGATCCGGCCCAGCAGGAGCGCGGGACCGGCTTGGGCCTGTTCATCACCCGGGAGATCGCCAGGCGCCACCGGGGGGACATCCGCGCGGAGAGCTCCTACGGCGAGTGGATCGATTTCATTCTGACGCTGCCCGTGCCCGACGCGCTCCTGGAAACGGCCGCTCCCGGGCCGGCCGCCTCTCCGGAGGTCGGGCGAGGACCGGGATGACGGAGCAGGACCTCGCAGGCCGGCTGTGTCATAATAGCCCGTCATTCGTAGGAGCGACCGGCGGTCGCCCTCCTCAAATCCCGGCTCACACGCGCTCCGCTGCAGGGCCGGGATGACGAAATACGACACGAGGGGCTCGCACATGGATGCAGACGCGGTGAAGCAGACGGCGCAGACTCTGACCCACAAGATCCTCGTCGTGGATGACGAGGTCGGGATCCGCCGGGGCTGCGATCGCGTGCTGAGGGCCGAGGGGCACCAGGTGCTGCTGGCCGAGAACGGCGAGCAGGGGCTGGCGATGCTGGGCCGCGACCCGGCGATCGACCTGGTGCTGGTCGACCTGCGCATGCCCGGGATGAGCGGCTTCGATTTCCTCGAGCAGGCCCGGCAGGGCGCTCCGGAGACGGTCTTCGCCGTGATCACGGCCTACGCGACGATCGAGTCCGCGGTGGAGGCCACCAAGCGGGGCGCCTACGACTTCATCGCCAAGCCTTTCACGCCGGACGATCTCCTGCGGCTGGTCCACCGCGCCCTGGAGCGGGTGAGCCTGATCCGGGAGCGGAACCGGCTCGAGGCCGAGCGCCGCCAGCGCATGGAGGAGCTGGCGGCCGAGAAAGGCCGGCTGCGCACGGTCATCGACTGCATGGCCGACGGCGTGCTGGTGTGCAACGCCGACGAGCGCATCGTCCTGTTCAACCCGGCGGCGATGAACATGCTCGGGACGCTTCCGCTGTCGGGCGCGGCCGAGCTTGCAGCCGGTGCGGCCGGTGAGGCCGGCGGGCCCGACGGGACGGGCGGACCCGGTAGCCTTCTCCCCCTCATTGCCGATGCTTCCCATGAACGCAAGCACATCTCCACCGAGCTCCGGCTCCGCAGAGCGCCGCAGGATTACTGGGTGCTCGCCAACGTGGAGCCGGTCCTGGAGCCGGAATCGGGCCGGTTCCTGGGCACGGTTTCGGTCCTGCGCGACATCACCGAGCTCAAACGGGTGGAGCACTTGAAGGCCCAGTTCGTGAACATGGTGGCCCACGAGCTGCGCGCGCCGCTGGCGGCGGTCGACGGTTACATGGCGGCCATGGAGGAAGGCTACGTCCAGGATGCGGAAAAGCGGCAGGAGATCCTGTCCCGCTCCCGCAAGCGCATCCGGGCCCTGCTGGACCTGGTCGGGGATCTCCTCGACGTCTCCCGCATGGAGACCGGCACGGTGCGCCGCGAGATCGCGCCGCGCAAGATCGACGCGATCCTGAAGGAAGTCGCCGAGCTGATGCGCCCCCTGGCGGACAAGGGCGGCATCCGGCTGGAGCTCGAATGCGCCGCTGGGCTGCCCCCGGTCGATGCGGACGGAGAGGAGCTGATCCGGCTGTTCGCCAACCTTGTGAGCAACGCGATCAAGTACAACCGCGCGGCGGGCGAGGTGCGGATCACGGCGGGCCGCGACGTTGCCTACGTTGCGGTCTCGGTGCGCGACACCGGCGTGGGGATCAGCCGGGAAGGCCTGGCGCGGCTGTTCTCTGAGTTCTTCCGGGAGAAGACGGACAAGACGAAATACGTGACCGGGACCGGCCTGGGCCTGAGCATCGTCAAGCGCATCGTGGACTTCTACAACGGCCGCATCGACGTGGAGAGCCAGCCCGGCAAAGGCTCCACCTTCACAGTGCGCTTGCCATGCTCCGCGGCCGCGGGCACAGCCGGGAACCCGCCTGCGCCGTAACCACGCCACCCGCCCCCATCTTCTCCCTCCCTTTCTCTTCCCGCCTTTTTCTCTTCCCCCCCTTTCGCAAAGGGGGGCCGGGGAGATTTTGGATGGAGAAGCTGAGTTCGAAAATCCCCTCCACCCTTTTCAAAGGGGGAAGGTGGACGAATCCACCTGCATCACCTTTCCGCCAGTTGTGAGGCGCCACCCGCCTCCGCTTCTTCTCTTCGCTGCACAATCTACGCCGCCTGCGGCGGATCTAAGGAAGCCCCAAACCGAACTTCTGCGGATCCTATTTTGATTCGTGATACCCCTGGCTTACATCCTCCCTCCGTGGTTCAGATGCCTGCCGAAGAAGGAGAAAGCCGCTTGACACAGCGTTTATCATTCGATAAATGAGTTGCCCAGGTTCACTTTGGTGTTTCCGATTCGTCGTCTCCTCGCAATCGAATAGATTGTTAGCCTTAGCCTGGTAGGATTAGCGATGGATTTCCAGCAGTTCTTCAAGGACTTCCAAGATCACCTCGCTCCTCGGCTCGACACCTATGAGCAGGCCATCTACTTGTACTTGTTTCGCCATACTCGTTTCATCGGTCTTCAGGAGGCCGTAGTTGGCTTCAAGTCGGCCAGGCGCCGCATGGCCTGTGGCATCGGTGAGAAGGGAAAACCGATGTCGGAAAACACAGCCTACGAGAAGCTCCAGTCTCTTCAAAAGAAGGGCTGTATCACTATCCTCGATACCAACCGCGACGGGCGCAAGATCCGACTCGCGCTTCCGTCCGAGATTCCGGGTGTCGTTGTCGCGCCTGCAGAACGTGTGTTTCCAGACCTGGAGACGGAGGACTTTTTCGAGGTGGAGGAGAATCGCACCCGTATCGTGGTGCGAGAAGGGCACCGCTGCTTCTACTGCCTCCGCCAGTTGAATCGCGAGAACTATGTAATCGAACACGTAGTCTCCCGTCCCTTGGGAGGAAATGGCTACCGCAACGTAGTCGCTGCATGTCGCGGATGCAACAATCGCAAGGGCTCCTCAACGGCGGAGGAGTGGCTTCGCACGCTTTATCGAAAGGGCTTTCTTGACGCTAGGACTTTTCACGAGCGCCAGTCATATTTCGAACGCTTGGGGGCAGGTGAACTGAAACCACCGAGATCGGCAGGCTAACACCGCGCTGCACCAGACGAGCGCAGCATGCCGAGATAGCCCCGCTCTCGCTGGTGAGAGCGACCGTTAGACGGACATTGAATCAGCGCGTCGGCTACGGGTGCGGGGACCAGGGAGAGTGAATGGCTATCGACCCTGACGACCTCAAGAATGTACGGATGCCTTTATTCTCTTGGGACTACGAGGACTGCACCGAGCCCGAGCATTGGTTCCTTCATGCGAGGGGCTATCTCGACTGCAGCAAGTTCCTCTTCGAACAGATGGCCGAAGAGCGCTTCGACCGCAGCTTTCATCGGGCAAAGGCTGCTGTCTTCCTCTTCGAGCACGCCCTCGAGTTGTTCTTCAAGGGTGCTATCGCACAAGCGGGAGGTCAGATTCAGCCCAGTCACGATCTCGCCCATCTGTACGCGGAGTTCCGGAAGAAGTATCCCGGCAAACAGTTCGAGTTCCACGGCGACATCCATTGCGCGGTTAGCAAGGACTCGGGTGTGCCGCAGACCGCATTCCCGAGGTACCCATCTGACAGAACCGGTGCTCCATGGCCAGGGCACCGACATATAGATATCGCGATTTGGTGCACGCAGGTGCTTCTCTTCTCGGAGGATTTGGCAAGAATCCAGAAATATATCAAGTCCAGGTATCCTGGCGCACGGCAGGACGGCCGTGCATAGATCAGCCATCTAACGAACGGTTGGAACTGCCGTGCGCCTCACCGGACGGCCTCGCAGTTCAGCCGTACGTTGGGTTCCGCGAGATGAGATCTGATGGCTCTGATCCTTGATCCTATAAGCCGACGGAAGCTGATGCTGACCAAACAGCTGTTCCAGCACGCGATCATCATGTCGTCGCACTTCGGGACAACAAGCCGGATTCTGGCCCTCGTCTCTTTCGATTTATCCGCCGAGACCGGCATCCGGACGACCATTTCAGCCATCGAGCCTGCAAAGACACCGGCTGACGGCTTCCAAGCGCTTCTGCAGCAATGCGACGATGCATTGGCGAAATCAGGGTTCCCTCCGCTTCCGGACAAAGCCAATATTCAACACGTCCACAGTCTCAGGAACGATGCTCAGCACAAGGCGAAATACCCTAAAGCAGATGAATAGGAAGCGCAGAATCTTCGGAGACAGGATCGATTTCGAGTCGCTCTCGTGCGCCCCGGTCAACGAGCTTGGCGTGGTCTATCTGTTCGGGGTTCTGCATAAGAGCTTCGGCTTCAAGATCGAATCGATTCAATCTGGTTACCCCGACTGCGTCGCCCGCCGCCGCGCTGGAAGACACAAGTGGGAGGAGGTGCGGATCGAATTTGAATTTAACAGCCGTGCCTTTCAGACGCATGCCCACGACCCTGCCGGTGTGGATGTCATTGTGTGCTGGAGACATGACTGGAAGGACTGCCCGCCGGCTATCGAAGTCATCGAGCTGCGAACAATCTTAAAGGACATGGAAAAGATTGATACTTCCTTTGAAAATAGGGGTGAGCTGAGCGGGTGGCAGCGTTTCTGTCAGCAAAAACGACTCGAGGGGCTCGACTTCTCACAGATTGCCAGACTTTGGCAGGAGCAGAAGAAGAAGCAATCCCAACTGCCGCCTGCACGCTGACGGAACTGCGCCATGCGGGGCATTGAGAAGATCATAGCGTGGGTTCTTGGACTCTGCCCCCCGCTGTGAGCACCTGGCCCTGAGCGAGAAGACGCGCCGGTCCCGTTTACCGAATCCGCTCATCAAGCAGGAAGACGCTGATTTCCTTGACCTTCCTCATGGCACGGTCATTGGTGATCAAGGTCTGAGCGGGAAAACAAAGAGCCATGGCCGCCTGAAACATGTCCGGCAAGGGCATCCCATACTTGGCTTTCAGGGAGCCCGCCAGGAACGCGACTTCCGTGTCGATGTCGGGCAGGGTGACGTTCGGGAGGCTTCGGATGGCATTACGGTACCGGTCAGCGACGGATGGCCGTCTCTGTTTCAACGGTTTCACCAGGAGCTCGGCCGCCGTAATGGGCGTGACCACGCCGGAGAAGGAACCTTCGCTCATCCTGCCGATGATCTCCTCGCTGCGGTCGGCATAGACCGGATGTGCTTCGAACAGATAAATGAAGATCATGGTGTCGATCACGACACCCTGCCTTCCGGCCAGGTCTTTGAGGCGGTTCAGAGCCTTCTCTCCCATTCCTTCCGGAGCTTGCTCACGTAGTCCGTCGCGTCCGTACCGTCGGCGATCTCCCGGCCGATCCCTTTCAGCCTGGGTGGCGTGAGGGGATAGATGACCAACCGGCCCTCCTCGGCCACGACCTCCACCTTCGTGTTCGGTCTGATGTCCAACTGCGCACGTTCTTTCAGCGGAATCACGACCTGATATCTCTTTCCCACGGTGGCTCGGCTCATATCGATCTCCTGTTTTCATACTTTAGCTCAAGAAATCATACCGGACTGGGGGAGACGGGTCAATCGCCGGCGATCGCCCGCCCGCACACGTCCCGCCTATCGGCAAGAAACATTCTCCAAAGTCTCGGCAAAGCGTACTTTTTGACACACCATTGAGCCACCTGCTATCGTCCGCCCGTCTGCAAGCGGCCTTGAGTCGAGACCTTATCTGAGGAGATGCGCCATGTCCCGTCCAAATGGAATGAGAATGAGCGCCGCGCGGCTGGTGGCGCTGTGCGCAGTGCTTTTTATGACGGTGGCATCGGCCGCCGAAGAACCTGCCAAGGTGGTTTTTGTCCTGGACGCCTCGGGTTCCATGTGGGGGCAGATCGAGGGCACGGCCAAGATCGTCATTGCCAAGAAGGTCCTGAACGATCTCATCGACGGTCTCCCTCAGGAGATGCAGGTAGGGCTTTTTGCCTACGGCCATCGCACCAAAGGAGACTGCCAGGACATCGAGATGCTCGTTCCGGTGGGCCCCCTCGATCGCAAGGCCCTGAAGGCCAGGATCGCGGCCCTCAACGCCAAGGGCAAGACCCCGCTGAGCGCGGCCGTGCAGCAGGCGGCCAAGGCGCTGCGCTACACCGAAGAGAAAGCCACGGTGATTCTGGTGAGCGACGGGCTGGAGACCTGCCATGCCGATCCGTGCGGGCTGGCGGCCGAGCTGGCCATGAGCGGCGTGGATTTCACGGTGCACGTGGTCGGGTTTGATGTAACCAAGGAGGAACAGGCCCAGCTGCGCTGTCTGGCGGACAAGACTGGCGGCTTGTTCCTGGCGGCCGGCAACGCCCAATCCCTGCGCGATGCCCTGACCCAGACAGTGGCCAAGAGCAAAGAGCCCCCGAAACCGGTGGTCGAGGATCCGGGCACGGCCAAGCTGACGGCGCCGGCCTCGGTCCCCGCAGGATCCGAATTCGAGGTTCAGTGGCAGGGTCCGGACAGCCGCAACGACTACATCGCCATCGCGCGCAAAGACCACAAAGACCGGGCGTACCGCCATTACGTTTATACCGAAAAAGGCAACCCGGCCTGCCTGAGGGCTCCCGGAGACACGGGAGACCATGAGCTGCGCTACGTTCATGCCCAAACGGGCAAGGTCATCGGGAAGGCCGACATCAAGGTAACGCCGGTTGAGGCCAGCCTGAAACCACCTGCGTCCGCGCAGGTCGCCCGCGAGTTCGACGTGGCCTGGGAAGGGCCGGACTACGAAGGGGATTATATCGCCATCTGCCGGCCGGAAGATCCTGACGACGCCTATCAAAACTACAGCTATACCCGCGGCGGTCATCCTGCCAGGCTGCGGGCGCCGTCCGATGCGGGCACGTATGAGGTCCGCTATATCATGGCAACCGACACCAAAGTGCTGGCCAGGGCGCTCGTCGCCATCGAGGGGGTCGGGGCGAAGGTCGAGGTCCCCGAGTTCGTCGATATGGCCGCCGAATTCGAGGTCCGTTGGCAGGGGCCGAACAACCCCGGCGACTACATTTCCATTGCGCTGCCGGGCGGTGATGGCAATGCCTATAAGGCCTACACCTACACGAAACAAGGGACCCCGCTGAAGCTGCGGGCGCCGTCCGATCCGGGCCAATACGAGGTGCGCTATATTCTGGATCAGGGGCGCAAGATCCTGGCCCGAACGCCGATCACCGTTCTGGGTGTCGTGGCGTACGTCGAGCCGCCCGAGTCCGCCGCTGCGGCCGCCCAGTTCGAGGTCCGTTGGCAGGGGCCGAACAACCCCGGTGATTACATTTCCATTGCGCTGCCGGGCAGTGATGGCAATGCCTATAAGGCCTACACCTACACGAAACAAGGGACCCCGCTGAAGCTGCGGGCGCCGTCCGATCCGGGTCCGTACGAGGTGCGCTATGTCCTGAATCAGGGGAACAAAATCCTGGCCAAGGCGCCGATCACCATCCAGGCGGTCACGGCGCAGGTCCAGGCGCCCGAGTCCGCCGCTGCGGCCGCCCAGTTCGAGGTCAGCTGGCAGGGGCCGAACAACCCCGGCGATTACATCTCCATCGCGCTGCCTGGCAGTGAAGGCAATGCCTACAAGGCTTATACCTACACGCGAGAGGGGACCCCGCTGAAGCTGCGGGCGCCGTCCGATCCGGGTCCGTACGAGGTGCGCTATATTCTGGATCAGGGGCGCAAGATCCTGGCCAGAGCGCCCATCAGCATCCAGGCCGTCACAGCGCAGGTCCAGGCCCCCGAGTCCGCGGATGTGGGCGCCGAATTCGAGGTCAGCTGGCAGGGACCGGACAACTCGGGCGACTACATCTCCATTGCGCTGCCGGGCGGCGGGGGCAGCGACTATGCAGGCTACACCTACACGCGAGAGGGGACTCCTCTGAAGCTGCGGGCGCCGTCCGATCCGGGTCCGTACGAAGTGCGC
Source organism: bacterium (assembly GCA_040756235.1). GTDB lineage: Bacteria > Desulfobacterota > DSWW01 > DSWW01 > DSWW01 > JBFLZG01. Next base: position 17,482 of record JBFLZG010000061.1, read on the forward strand.
TATATTCTGGATCAGGGGCGCAAGATCCTGGCCAGAGCGCCCATCACCATCCAGGCCGTCAGCGCCACGGTTTCGGCGCCGGCCGAGGTCGCCGCAGGAGCCGAGATCCTGGTGGCATGGCAAGGACCGAATTACGACGGCGATTATGTGACGATCGTTCCCGCCGGCGCTGACGATAGCGAGTACACTTCCTATTTCTATACAAGGGATGGATCGCCCGGCAAGCTCGAAGCTCCCTCAGAACCGGGAACCTATGAGGTGCGTTACATCCTGGATCAAGGAAGGAAGGCTCTGGGCAGGACCCGAATCACCGTCAAGTAGAGACGATTCTACCTCGGGAAAGGGCGACGCATG